>JAAYJT010000063.1 GCA_012522795.1 Bacteroidales bacterium
ATGTTACGCAGTTACGCAGTTACGCAGTTACGCAGTTACGCAGTTACGCAGTTACGCAGTTACGCAGTTACGCAGTTATTTCAAAGTAGCTTCCCCTATATATTTACTGTTCATACAAGTAAAACCACTTTGTATGAGAACCTATTTCCTCCTTAGTGTAATTATAATTTACAGAAAGAATGGAAATGTTTTTATTTAATTTTATTTAACCTCATACAAACATGAAAAAAATAAATTTATATACAATATTTTGTCTTATATTGCTACCTATTTCATTGTTGTACGGACAAACCTGGCCTAAGTTTTATGGACTACATAATATAGGGGTTCATCTCAGTGATGTAATTGAAACTTATGATAAGGGGTATTTAATTTGTGGAAGGTATTATCCTAATTATAATCAAAATCAAAAATGGGGCTGGCTTATTAAAACTAATATAAATGGTGAAGTTTTATGGGATAGAATACTCTCGCTTGGTAACATGGGTTACGTTACACCACTATCTATTGAACAATCACGTGATGGTGGTATTTTAATTTGTGGCGTAACAGCGCAAAATGAAAGTTATGGAGCATTTGTAATGAAATTAAATGCTTGTGGAGAAAGTGAATGGTGTAAAAGTTTTGTAAAACAATCTGAAATATTTCTTCCTTCTGCCGGAGTCTTAAAAGAGCTTGATAATGGCGATATAGTAGTTCTTGTTAATAACTTTGAGCAAACCCAATATGAAAAAACCATACAAATTGTTAAGCTCAATGCTAATGGCGAAATACTATGGATAAAACCTTTTGTTAGCATACATGATTATCCGGAATCAGCTGAGAACGATCCAACAAATTTGATTATTACTTCCGATAATAAATACTTAATCAGCGGATATGGCTACTGGAAACATCCATGGGAACCAGATGGTGTTTATTGGTTAAGATCTTTTTTTGCTTTATCAGATAGTGATGGAAACGAAGAATGGGTACTTCCTTATGGAATTAATGATACAATTATAGGAGAAGCAAGACAAGGCATGATAGAAGACTTAGATGGTAACTTCTGGTGTCCCGGTTATAAATATTCTTTAACTGAAACAGGAATTTATGGGATATTGATGAAATTCAATACGGAAGGAAATGAATTGGGGTATATTAAATTTGATTTCAAAAATATAAATGAACAATATAACGCAGGATGGTTCAGCAATATGGCTTCAGTGGATTCTATGATAGTAATAATGTCAGTTTTTGGAAATACATCATGGTCTCAATTAGATCTTATTAAAGCCGAATTATTGTTTGATGGTTTTGAAATTAATAAAGATTTGAATTTAATTGATTATTACGTTGTTCAACAAGTAGCCCCGTTCAATGCGCGAATAATTAAACCTCTGCCTTCAGGTAAGTACATTAGAAGTCTTACTTATAAAAGTTCTCGAATTGGCTATGATATTTACCTGGCAAGATGCAATCTCAACCTGGAGTACGACACAGCATATACCGGTAATTTCATTTACGACAGTCTTTGCACTTCTGGTCCCCAGCAAAGTGGGTTTATTTATCTTAATGATTGTGATATTATTTTAGGAACTGAAAATCTCTCAGAAATAAAGTCAAATGATCAAAATCTTATTATTACTGTTTATCCTTCTCCAGCAAAAGATCATCTTAGTTTTACATTTAAAAACGCTCAGCAATATCAAAATTTAGAATTAAAATGTTTCAATATGCTTGGTTTGCAACAATCTGAGACTATTTCATTAAAGGGTCGGCAAGAAATATCTCAAAATATAATGAACTGGCAACCAGGCATATATATTGCAGTATTATTTAATGAAGGCAAGCCTGTTGGAAAAGAAAAATTTATTGTATATTAATATGTAGTTTAATTATATAAATTAAACATGAATAAACAAATCTAATAAATTCAATTATGAGAATACTTACAATATTAATTTTAGTTTTGTCCTTTAATAGTTTTGCTCAGCAAAACAATGATTGGATTACACCGTTTGCAACAGTAGAATTCAAAGAAAATAAAATTTTTTATTATCATGCTGATGATAATATGATATCACAACTTGCTCCTATGTTTAAGCCTGAGTATTTGATGATAATTAATAATTTAAATGTTATATTTAAGCCTGATGAATTTCAATACTGGAAAGAAATAATAAGTAATATTACATCTGATATTAAATACCCTGTTGAAAGCATTGAGGACAATACATATTTTATTAAGGCTTTCACACTTCAAACTATATGGAGTATAAACAATAAAGATGCTCTGCCTTCTCAACAGGCTTCTGAAGTGATACTTTCTCTTTCAGAAAACCAAAATAAAACAATAGCTAACAGTGCTGTGCTTGCTAGCGATTTATTTAAATTAGTTCAAAATTATTATAAATCTAAAAACTAAAAGTTATGAAAAAAATATTCCCTTTTTGCCTAAAACTAACGCTTGTTGGTTGCTTTATCCTTTTTACGCTTAATGTAAAAGCACAGGAACAGAGTTCCGTCATAATAGATAATGCTATTGGCTTTTCAGATTCAACAATGGTAATTGATATACATATTCAAAGTGAAATTCAGTATTTTGTATTCCGATTTGATATTTCAATACCTGACGGCTTTTCATATGTGAATAATTCAATTAGTATAAATCCACCTGA
>JAAYJT010000064.1 GCA_012522795.1 Bacteroidales bacterium
AAATAGTCCAAGCTGTTTTGTAAATTACAATCGTTAATGCCGGTGGTTAAAACATTCAGAACAATTGAGCGGAGCGATAATACGAATTGTATTTACAAATAGTCCAAGCTGTTTTGTAAATTACAATCGTTAATGCCAGTGGTTAAAACATTCAGAACAATTGAGCGGAGCGATAATTGGTCTGTTATATTTTGCCATCCGGTATAATTGGTCTGTTATATTTTGCCAACCGGTATTATTTCATTGGCGGAAGGAGTTATTAATGTTGAGTAATAATAAAAATATTTTTTAAAAATATTTGTTGAATCAAAAAAGTTGTATATTTGCACACTTTTTAAAGGAGAGTATGGTCCGGTAGTTCAGTTTGGTTAGAATACGTGCCTGTCACGCACGGGGTCGCGGGTTCGAGTCCCGTCCGGACCGCAAAACCTTGCAGGTTAATGATCTGCAAGGTTTTTTATTTAGTTGGTTTTGCTTCACATACTAACTACTTATCACACTGATTTCTCAGAACTGAAAAACGTTTAATTTTAAAAGCTTGTTAGCCAGATAGAAATGGAGAGTACATTAGCGAAATTACAACCATAACCTTAAATCTGGTACACAAGCTCATTATAAATTTATAATCAGCCTGTTAATAAGTGTAAAATTACTGAGTAAAAACCTGATGACCAGGTAAGTAAAATCTTTTTAGAAATGCGTTATTGTATAATAATTACCCTCTTCATTGCATTCAGGCTTTAGTTTTCTTTGCCCGAAACTTTTTTGCCTCCAACCCAGGTGCTTAGGATTTTAGTATTTAAAATATCTTTTTCCGAGATCTGCATGATATCAAGGTCGGTCATGATAAAATCTGCTATTTTCCCTGCTTCCAGGCTGCCTTTTTCCTTTTCTTCGAAAGTTGCTTTTGCCGCCCATATTGTCATTGAGCGTAAAGCTTCTTCACGGCTTAGTGCATTTTCCATCTGAAAACCATCTTCGGGGTAGCCGCTGTGATCTTTTCGGAATACGGCTGCATAAAATGTATGTATGGGATAAATTTCTTCAATCGGGAAATCGGTACCATTGGGCAGCCAGCCATTTTCATTTAACAGCATTTTTTGCGCATAACTGTATTTAAGTCTTTCATTTCCCAATCGCTGCCCTGCCCAATACATATCGGAAGTGGCATGAGTAGATTGAATGCTTGGTATTATTGAATACTGTCCTAACCTTTGAAAATCATCAGGATGCACCACTTGTGCATGCTCTATCCGCCATCGCAGATCGTTTTTTTCGTTTAGGAATTCACTGTAAACATCAATCACTCTTCTTACTGCTGCATCGCCAATTGCATGAATATTCATCTGATAGCCATTGTTATACGCTATTTCGCTGTATTTTCGTATAACATCAGCGTCATCAACCCAGATTCCCAATTGCTCAGGTGCGTCATAGTATGGTTCGAGCAATCTCGCTCCTCGTGAGCCCAAAGCTCCGTCAGCATATAGCTTTATTGAACGAATTGAAAGTCTGCCGGTCTTATAAACACCGTTTTTTACAAAATAATCTATATTTTCATCAGTTGGGTTGAGCATAGCATAAATTCTGATCTTGAGTTTGCCTTTTTGCTGTAACGAATCAATCAGCAGAACAGTGTTTTTATCAAGACCTGCGTCACAAACAGATGTTAATCCGGCTTCGAAGCAGTTTTTTTGTGCTTCCTGAAGTGCAGTTATCAGTTCATTTTGATTAAGTGGGGGAACTGCGTTTTTAAATCTGTCGGCACTGTGTTCAAGGAAAACACCGCTTAATTTTCCATTATGATAAATCGCTTCTCCTTCGGGGAACAATGTGTCATCATCAATTCCAAGTCTGTTCATTGCTTCCTGATTGACTATTACTGCATGACCATCAATTCTTATTAATACAACAGGCACATCCGGAAAAATTTCTGAAAGTTGGTGGTGAACCGGAAAGCTTTTATCCTGCCATTTATTCTGATCCCATCCTCTTCCAAGCAACCATTCAGTATTATGATTGGCAGCATGTTGTTGCATAATTTCCAGAACATGCTCAAACGAAAAAGCCTCACGTAATGAAGCCTGTTGCAGCCCTCTGGCATACCCTGTAAAATGACTGTGAGCATCAATAAAGCCCGGATAAATTGGTTTCGTACCGGCATTTATCATGTTTTCTGAATTATATTTTCTCATGATATCACTGTCGGTTCCCGTTTCAAGAATAATACCCTTGCTCACTGCCATTGCCTGAGAAGTACTGAAGTATTTGTCAATAGTATATATTTTAGCGTTATAAATTATAAGGTCAGCTTCTTTTCGGTTTTCAGTACATGCAATACTCATAAGGATTACAATTAAAATTGAAAGAAATAAAGATGTATTCTTCATAATTGAGCGTGGGTTTATTATTGAGAGTGGGTTTATTTCAGTTATCGAACAATCGGTAATGGTGTACGTTATTAAATTGTTGTGTTGCGAAATTACATTTTTAATTTTTAACTGTAGTTAAAGGTTATTGTCAAAATCATTTTTTATTTTTGCAAACTGTTAAGAATAATTTAGAATTAAAACTTATGAACCGTAGCATTTTTACTCCCAGGTTTTTTATTGTCAGCGGCATTATTATACTTGCCATAATTTTACGTCTGATACCTCATTTGCCTAATTTTACTCCTTTGGCAGCAATGGCATTATTTGCCGGAACCTATATGAAACGCAAGGAATTGGCTTTTGCGATCCCGATAGTGGTTATGCTTATAAGTGATATTTTTCTTGGCTTTCATAATTCCATGATTGCGGTTTATTCAAGCTTTGCTATAGTGGTAATGATTGGTTTTTACCTTCAGCGCAATGTTAAGGTTCACAGAATATTCGTTGCTTCATTGCTTTCTTCTGTAGTGTTTTACCTGATCACAAATTTTGCTGTGTGGGCTTCAGGAATGGTTGGTTATCCTATGAATTTTGGAGGTTTAATGCAAAGTTATATTGCAGCTGTTCCTTTTTTCCGTAATGCATTATTGGGTGATCTTTTCTATAATGCCATGTTTTTTGGAAGTTTTTATTTTGCTACACTAAGATTTCCGGTTCTCCAGCACTAATTGTATTAAGAGATTGATATCTTAGGGATATCTCAATTGTTTGATATCCCGTTTTTTTTATCATTGGCTATAACAGCAATAGCTTTGATTTCCGGTATATTTCACTCATTGGCTGACATGACAATGACTTTAGGCTTTAAATGTGAAATATTAAGAAGATTTTCTCCAACATTTAGAATTCCTTTAAATTACCTGTGATTTTTTAATAATCGGGTGTTATGGTTCCTGTTTGTCTGTATCATAACTTCACTGAATCATATTGAATATTTTGTCTTAATTTTGCCTTTAATCAATCTGGATTAAATTATGAATCAGAGAAAATATGATAACAGGAATGATACAATTTGCGCTATAAGTACAGCTTTTGGTATGGCAGCCATTGCAATGATCAGATTGTCAGGTCCGGATGCGATAACTGCTATAGAAAAGGTTTTTAAACCGGTACAGCGAAATATCAGGCTAACAGACCAAAAAGGATATTCAATGTTTTATGGCGATATTTCTGATAACGAGGGACTTATTGACACTGTGGTAATCGGGCTTTTCAAAGCACCAAATTCCTATACCGGCGAGGATGTGGTAGAAATTTCATGCCATGGCTCAATTTATATTCAACAGCGTATTATGAATATGCTTACTGATTGTGGCATAAGAGTAGCAGAACCGGGAGAGTTTACCTTGCGTGCTTTTCTTAATCGTCGCCTCGATTTATCGCAGGCTGAAGCTGTTGCCGATCTAATAGCATCAACTTCCAAAGCATCACATCAATTGGCTTTATCGCAAATGCGCGGAGGGTTCTCAAAAAAAATTGAAGCTTTACGTCAACAACTGCTCGATTTTGCTTCACTGATTGAACTGGAACTCGATTTCAGCGAGGAAGATGTTGAATTTGCTAGCCGCCCTCAGCTTAATGAACTTCTTAATGAATTAAGAACTGAGCTTCAAAACCTTGTTGATTCTTTTAAACTGGGAAATGTCCTTAAACATGGAATACCTGTTGCTATCATAGGAAAAACAAATGTTGGGAAGTCAACCCTGCTGAATGCAATACTCAATGAGGAAAGGGCTATTGTTTCTGAAATACCCGGTACAACACGCGATACCATTGAGGATGTGATCAGTATTAAGGGTATTGCCTTCCGGTTTATTGATACTGCCGGTTTACGCGATACTTATGATGAAATTGAAATAATAGGTATTGAACGTACCCATGAAAAAATTGAGCAGGCTGCCATTATTTTATATATATTCGATCTGAATGAGTTTAGTATCAGCGAACTAAAAGAGGATCTTGAGGATCTGAAAAATAAATTAGGTAATCTGGATAAGCGAATAATACTAATTGGTAATAAGACAGACCTGCTGGTAGAGATACCCCACGATTTCAAAGAGTTGGTTGAGTATGAAACCATTTTTATAAGTTCAAAAAGAAAGGAAAATATCAATCTTATTATTGATTCGCTACTCTTATCAGTTGAGCAAGGTATTACTGACACTGATATTCTGGTAAGCAACGCACGTCATCTACAAGCTTTGCAACAGGCACTTAAAGCTATTCAGTCAGTAGAGGAAGGCTTTCTTATCGGGCTTTCAACTGATTTGATCTCACTTGACATACGCATTGCCCTTCACCAGCTTGGAGAGATAACAGGGAAGATTACAACTGACGATATTTTAAGTAACGTTTTCTCGAAGTTTTGTATAGGTAAATAAAATATACTGGTTTCCGGAATTCAAAAAACGGTATATTTCTTAAATCTGCAAAAAAGTATTTGCCTAAAAAGGCCAGAATTGGTTATCGTACCAGATTTTTTCCTTCAACTCTTCATTCAGATCATTGAGGATTTTGTGATGACTTTTTTCCCAGTCGGCAAGAAACTGATACAATTCCTTTTCCTCAGGGTCAGTAGATTCTTTTGCGCGAGTTGAATAAACTTCAATAGCCTTGTTTTCCATATCAATAGCTGCTGAAATTGCTGCAGCCTCAAATCCAGCAGCTGAAATGCGCTTTGTAATGGTTTTGTCAAGAACCATATTTGCCACTGATTCATCAGCTTTTGCTGCTATAGAAACTTTATCAAATTTCCCTTTTTTCTGATACTGAAGATAATGCTCTGAAAGAAATTCAATATGCAACTGTTCTTCTTCTGCCATGATAGAGAATATCTTTTTTACATCAGGATCATCAGTTTTGGCAGCAACAGTTTCATAAAAGGCTTTCCCTCGCTTTTCTAGTAAAATAGCGGTTTTTAGAATGTCAAGAGCAGTTTTGGTTTCCATAATTCAATAGATTTTTTTTGAAAGAAAATATTAATAAATTGATGTTTGGACTCAAAAATAAAGAACGAGGGCGTAAAGATAAAAAAAAGCCGGCAATTAAGCCGACTTTCTTTTTAAGGATCGGATGAAAAAAAGCCGTATACTAAGTGATTTTAATATCTCCTGTTGTATCCTCTATTGTCGTCTCTTCCTCTGCCGAAGCTTTTGTTCTCTTCACGCGGTCTTGCAACTGAAACATTCAGTTCACGGCTGTTTAATGCATATCCGTTTAATCCTGCAATAGCAGCATTACCCTCTGCTTCGTCAGCCATTTCAACAAAAGCATAACCTTTGCTCCTCCCGGAGAGCTTGTCAGTAATGATTTTCACTGAGTTAACCTCACCGTACCTGGCAAATAATTCTGAAAGCTGATCTTCAGTTGCTCTGAAGTCAACATTTCCTACATAAATGTTCATAACTGTAAAAAAATTAATTTAAAAACGCGGCAAAGATAGTCTTTTTATGTTCACTAGCAATAAATCATGATAAATATTGCTTTTTAGTAAAGCATTTTGTTCGTTTTGTAAATAGCAGTTATTAAGATAGTTATGTTTAGTGTTGAACATGTTTATCAAGTTTTAATACTTAGCATTGATAGTAAATTAGAAAATTGCTGTAGGTTTGGGCTTTATTTTCAGGAATAGAGAAGATCAGTTTGTTAAAACCTGTGTTTTGCTTAATAAAAAGTTGTTTATATCGTTAATATAGTTAAAAATTCATTTGAGCAATGTCAGCAAACTATAGAGAATTAAGCAATACAAATGATATGGCAATTGTCTTTGGCAGCTTGTTTCATAAATTCGCCAAAAGCTTTCCTGACAGTATAAAAGCCCTGCCTTTATCAGGTTCCCCGAGAAAATATTACAGAGTAAAATCCGGCGATATTTCTGTTATTATCTCGAATAATTCTGATATTCAGGAGCATAAAGCATTCCTGGATTTGAGCTATCATTTTCATGATACCGGACTTCCTGTACCTCGTATACTTTATTCAGAACCTGATACAGGTATTTGCCTGATTGAAGATCTGGGAGATGTAACTTTGCTGGAACGTATAAATAAGGAAAGAACTCTACCTGATTTTAATGATTTGCTTATTATTCATTATCAAAAGGTATTGACCGATTTGATCCGGTTCCAACTTGATGGAGATAAAGGCTTGAATTATAATAATTTGCCTGCGCCAGAATTTGATGAGCAGGCAATGTATTGGGATTTGAATTATTTTAAATACTACTTTTTAAAACCATCAGCAGTAGTGTTTAATGAAAAGTTGCTGGAGCTTGATTTTAAAAAACTATTGTTAATTCTGCAACAGGAGAAGCTTAAAGGTTTTATGTACCGTGATTTTCAGGCACGTAATATCATGTTGCACAATGAAAAATATTATTATATTGATTATCAGGGTGGCCGTAAAGGACCATTGCAATATGATGTTGTATCATTGCTTTTTCAGGCAAAAGCGGCTATCCCTGACTATTTGAAAGAACAACTGCTTGATTATTATATTCAGGAACTTGAAAAGCGTATTACGCTTAACAGGCAGGAATTCAGAGTAAGGTTCAACTATTTTGTGTTGTTGCGATTATTGCAGGTTATGGGAGCTTATGGTTTCAGGGGTTGGTTCGAACGAAAAGCTCATTTTCTTGAAAGCATTCCTTTGTTACAGCCTAATATTAAGTGGCTGCTTGATAATCAGCTTGTTATTGATGATATGCCGGAGTTAAAAAGAGTATTATCTGAAATTTTGTTTAAGATGGAAAATAATTTATTGGTTCAGACTCCAAAACTTACAATTGAAATTAATAGTTTTTCCTATCGCCGTGGTATTCCTTATGATTCAAGCGGTCATGGTGGTGGTTTTATATTTGATTGCAGATTGCTGCCCAATCCTGGATTGCTTGAACCTTATAAAAAGTTAACAGGTCTTGACAGCGAAGTGATACTATTTCTTAAAAAAGAAGATGATGTTAAAGATTTTATTGAGAACGCTGCCACTATTGTTAAACAATCAGCCAGAAATTATCTGAAGTCTGGTTACACCAATTTACAGGTGAATTTTGGATGCACTGGCGGCCAGCATCGTTCAGTATATTGCGCTGAGAAATTAGCTGAGATCCTGAAGCAACAAACTGATATTTCAATAATTTTAAAACACAGAGAGATCAATATTCTAAAGTAAATGGATATGCCTTGCTGACAGCTTTTTCCGGAAACCAATAAATTCTAAACTTCTAATAAAACTTATTTCTATACCACTAAAATGATTGACGAAGTTATTTCACAATTTTCATCGCTACAGCCTGAAAAATATTATGACAATGCTGAAATAGTGCATTTGACTGCAAAGCAGATTATCAAGGATTTTGCAATGTTTGGTCTGGACATACAATTTTCGGGCAACACTGAATTTGCATATATGGAATTGATGGGGCAAATGGTTGAAAGCATTCAGGGCTTATTGCAGCATGACAGTGCAAGACTGTTTGCGCTTATGTATCAGATTGATCTTAGTCAAACGGCTGTAGATAAATGCCTTGGATCATCTAAAAACATTGCAGCGAATCTGGCTGACCTGGTCATACGCCGCGAGATGCTGAAAGTGTTAACAGTAAAATATTTTAAAGAGCTAAAAAATAAAGATTAAAGCTATGCCAAAAGCCATGATACTTGCTGCCGGTCATGGAACACGGCTTCTGCCATTAACTCTTGACCAGCCCAAAGCATTGGTTTTAGTTGCCGGTAAGCCTATGATTGTTCATGTTATTAATCGACTGAGACAATTCGGGTTTGATGATATTATTGTAAATCTGCATTATCATGGTGAAAAATTGAAGCAGTTCCTGAGTTCTGAAAAGTTTGAAGGCATGACTTTTACTTTTTCTGACGAAAGCGAACAGTTACTTGATACAGGTGGCGCTATTAGTAAAGCTAAATGGTTTTTTAATGATGAAATGCCTTTTCTGGTTCATAATTGTGATATTATTTCCTATGTTTCTCTTGACAAAATGATTGAATTTCATGTTGATCGCAAAGCTATAGCTACTTTGGCTGTGAGTAAAAGAAAAACATCTAGGCTTTTGGCATTTGATCAGCAGGGAAATCTTATTGCCCGCTTTGATCCAGCGATGAACAATAACGTTAAAGCTCTGGCATACAGTGGAATTTGTGTTCTGGATAAAAATATATTTTCCTTTATGCCTGAGAAAGGAGCTTTTTCTATTATTGATATTTTTATAAAAGCTTCAAAAAGTTCTATAGTTGCTGCTTATGAGCATGAACCGGATATATGGGTGGATGCTGGAAGCATAAAAAATATTGTAAAAGCCGAACAATTGTTGAAAAATGTTCATCTTTGAACATGAATACTTCAAATGATACATTTCTTGGAAAGGTTGCTGCCCGTATTGTGCAGGATCATGGTAAAGCAATGCAAAATATTTGTGTGATTTTGCCTAACCGCAGGGCAGGTGTTTTTCTAAAACGCTGTTTAAGCTCTCATTTTGAACTCCCGGTATTTGCACCCGCAGTTTTTTCCATTGAAGATTTTGTTTTTGAGCATGTTGGGTTGAACCATACCGATCAACTGATACTACTTTGGGAACTTTATCAGTGTTATCTCAGGACCAGTGAGAATGATGTTCGTTCGTTTGAAGAATTTCTGAAATGGGGAAGGATATTACTGCAGGATTTTGAAGAGATTGATTTGCATCTTATTGATGCTCCGGCTTTATTTACTTATTTATCGGATGCTAAAGCAATTGAATTGTGGAACCCTGGAAAATCTACACTTACCTCTGGACAGCAAAGTTATTTGACCTTTTATCGTTCACTAAATGAATTGTACGAGGTTTTTAAAAATCATCTTCTTTTGCAGCGAATGGCATATAACGGATTAGCATTCAGGAAATTATCCGAAAAGAATTCAGCATTTTTTAATGAATTAAGCTGGAATGATTTTTATTTTATTGGTTTTAACGCTCTTACTCCGGCTGAAAGAAAAATAATAGATCTGATCTCAGGTTCAAAAAATGTTATTAATCTTTATGATTCTGATTCATATTATTTAAATGACACAAAGCAGGAAGCCGGGAAATATCTTCGGGAAACTCTTAAATATTCTAAAATCGGAGCATTTGAGTGGGTAGGTGATAGCCTGTTAGAAGGTTCTAAAAGCATTGAAGTTATTGGCTCTCCGCATAATATAGGTCAGACCCTGGTTGCCGGATCAATTCTTGAAAGTCTGGGCATATCCCAGGCCGAAAATACAGCCTTGATTCTCAATGACGAAAGCCTGCTTATTCCCATGCTTAATATGATACCCGATAATATTGGCGAATTCAATATTACCATGGGCTTCCCATTTTCACTAACTCCGGCTTATAGTTTGTTGGAAATTCTTTTAAGCCTGCATTTAAATGCAATTGAACGAAGTCGTAAAGATGATGATAGTACTTCGGAGAAATTATCACTGAGATTTTATTTCCGTGATATTTCCGGATTGCTCAAACATCCCTTCATACTTAAATTTCTTTCACTTCAGATGGTGGAACCTAATGTGGTTCAGGAGCTATTGAGTCAGGGTAAGATATATTTTACAGTCGGGGATATTTTTAATGCGTTTGAGAGTAATGAAGAGGTTTTGTCTTTGTTTAAACTGATCTTTAGCGATTGGAAAGAGATAGACGATATAGTGGATAAATTGCTGAGAATCAGTTCTGTTCTTTTTTCTACTTTCAGTAGCAATGAACCGAATCAAGCTCCAACTCTTGATTTAGAATTTCTTGGCAATTTTTCTTTGATAATTAACAGGCTCAAGTTCTTAACCGATAAAGACAATTTTAATATCAGTCTTAAGGGTTTGCAGCAGCTTATCCGCATCATTGCAGCTTCCACAAAAATCCCTTTTACTGGCGAACCTCTGAAAGGCTTGCAAATTATGGGGATGCTTGAAACCAGAACCCTGGATTTTGAGAATATTATTATTCTGGGAATGAATGATGATCTTTTACCTGCTGTTAAAAACCTTCAAACCTTTGTGCCTTTTGATATACGCAGAGAATTCGGACTTCCGCTGGGCAATGATAAAGAAGCTGTATTTGCATATCACTTCTACAGGCTTTTACAGCGTTGCAACAATATTTATCTGGTATATAATACCACTGCTGATGGTTTGGGAGGGGGCGAAAAAAGTCGTTATATTCTGCAAATCGAACATGAACTCACTAAAGTAAATCCAAATATTTCATACGTTGAAAAGTTTTACAGCCCGCCTGTAAAATTTGATATGGCAATGAAAGAAATATCCATCGAAAAAACTACTGATGTAATGGCTGACCTTGAAAATATGGCTATCAGCGGTTTTTCACCTACTGCCCTTAGCAATTTTATAGCTTGTTCGCTAAAATTTTATTTTACCTATATACTTAAACTGGGCGAGGAGAATCTTGTGGACGACAGTATGGATTCTTTGACCTTTGGGATAGGAATGCATGATACACTTCAGGAACTCTATTCCCCATATAAAGGAGTACCGCTAACAGCTAAAATCCTTGATAAAATTGCTTCTTCCGCTAATGACACATTGCACAGATGCTTTTTGAAAGCATATAATAATAATGATATTGACTATGGCAGAAATCTGTTGATGGTTAAGGTTGCTGAGTCATACCTTCGGCGTTTTGTGAGCCTTGAAAAAGAGTTTATTTCAGAATTGGCGTCAGAAAAAAAACAACTGGTTATTGAAGAGATAGAAGTAGAATTTAATAAAGTAAAACCAGTTTTTATTAAAATCACTTATAAGGGGAATAAAAACTTTCCTGTGAGAATTCGTGGTAAAGCCGACCGTATTGATAAAATTGGTTCGAAGGTCAGGGTCATTGATTTTAAAACTGGATCTTTGACTGATAGTGAGCTTAGTGTAAAGTCATGGGATATTCTGCTGACTGCTGCTAAAAAAGAAAAAGCCTTTCAATTGGCAACTTATGCTTTTTTATATGCAAAAACTTTCAATACAGAATTACCTGAATCAGGGATCATATCCTTCAGAAATCTTAATAATGGTTTTAAAAAGGTTAAATTACCGGCTGACAATAGCGATGCTGTATCCCAAATCGAATTATTGTTACAACAACTGATTGAGAGAATATTCGATACAGATGAACCTTTTAATCAAACAACTGAACCCGACAGTTGCAAATATTGCCAGTTCAAAAGTATATGCAGCCGGTAAATAAAGCTGCTAAAATACTTTTAAAACAACTTAAGCCTTTGATGGATCAGGCTGTAAGAGTTAAAAGTCAGTAATGATAAGGCTGAAAAATATTGCAGGGCTTAATCCTTAGATAAAGCCCCAGATTTTAATACAATATTGATATCAGATATACTTTTGGAATCTCAGACTTTGCAATTTTAAAAAGCCTGCCCGCAAGTTGTATTACAGAACTATAACGCTGTTTTCAGCATCGCCGAAACCGCTTTCAACGAATTTATCAGCATCCTGATCGTTAAGCCAGTTTTTGCCATCAAGTAAATAACGGAACTGATATTCACGACCTATGTCAAGATCCAATGTTATTGTAAATGAGCCGTCTTTCAGTGCATTCATTTGTCCGGCTTTTTCTTTCCATTTATTAAAATCACCTACAACGGCAATTTTTTTTGCTCCTGCCGCTAATCCCTTTTCAACTTTAAAGGTTACTTTACAAACAGGCTTGGATTTTAAATATTGCTTTTTAATACTCATTTTTCTGATTTTTAATGGTTTAACAAAATTTAAAAGGATTAATAATACACTTTTAAAATTTTTGAAGGTGCAAAGGAAAGAATTTTTTAGGAAACACGAGTCTTTTTATATTAAATTACTGTTAAAACCTTGTATGAAACCTGAATTGCTATTTAATGCGAAATAGAATATTAAAACTCATGAAATTTTATTGCAGTTTGTTATATGTTGATTATCAGATAGATATTATTTGTGAAACCTAATCGTAAGAATTCTTATAGGAATCATTCTTAACTTCCAATCCTAGCAGGCAACTCAGTTACAAAATTTTTCATGGCGTTGCTTATTGTCTGATTAGCAGATTTGTCATATTTAATTCAGGAATATTGTTAAAAGAGTCAGATTTGTAACATCTGTTGAAGTCTATAGAGGCACTTTAAATAATATTATCCCTTAGCCATAAAGTTAATGTAATGAAATTGGTAGCAATATTGTTGAATTGTAAAACATAGTATACAGTTCAAAAAATTATATATTGCCTGATGGAGGAAATGAAAACACCTTTTTGATGCCCAGTTTGAAAAATACAATTAATTGTGTTAATTCAGTATTGTAAAGATTTTGTGATTATTTTTGCGGATTAATAAAGTGATTTTTGGAGGAATCAATATTTTACTATAAAACTGTTGCTTTATGCGCATAATTACCCCTGCTGAACTTAAGGTTCGAATGGACAAAGGCGAGAATATTCAGGTTATTGATATACGTGAGCCCTTTAATTTTTCTGCCGGACATATCGAAGGTTCTCTGAATATTTGTCAGAGGGATATCCCTGATAATGTTCATCAAATCCAAAGGGTTGGTAATGTGGTGATTGTGTGTGCTTACGGTATGAAAAGCGATCAGGTTTACATATATTTACGCGAAAAGCATAAATTCAAGAATCTGTTGATTCTTGAAGGAGGTTTATATGATTGGTCGGTTATGTTTGACCCTAAAATGGTTGTTTTTTAGTTTTATCAAAACACAAATTTTACCAAACCCCTATCCACACTAAAAATTTGCCCTGTAATATATCCTGTATGAGGCGCGAGCAGCCATGCTGCAAGCATTGCAAATCAGCTATATGTGCTTGATTTTGTGGCTATTCACAATTTCAATTTATTTTTCAAAAACCTTGCGGTATATGATGATTCAACAAATGCAATTTCTTCCGGAGTACCAGCAGCAACAATATTACCGCCATCTTCACCACCTTCAGGTCCAAGATCAATTATCCAGTCAGCACATTTAATTACTTCCATATTGTGCTCGATCACCACAATTGTGTGATTACGTTTGATAAGTTCATTAAAAGCAAGTAACAGCTTGTTTATATCGTGATAATGCAAACCGGTGGTTGGCTCATCAAATATAAATAATGTAGGATTAACAGCCTGTCCCTTAATAAGAAAAGATGCCAGCTTAATACGCTGCGCTTCACCACCACTGAGCGTACTCGACGATTGGCCTAGTCGGAGATATCCTAGCCCGACATCAGCTAACGGTTGTAATTTATTAATGATGCGCCTGCATGAATTATCGTGTTTAGAATCTTTTCTAAAAAAATCAAGTGCCTGGGTAACTGACATATCAAGGATATCAGCAATGTTTTTATCATTATATGTAATATCAAGAATTTCATTTTTATAGCGTTTGCCATGGCAAACATCACATTTTAATTCAATATCAGCCATAAACTGCATTTCGATATGTACAACACCTTCGCCTTCGCACTCTTCGCAGCGTCCGCCTTCTATATTAAAAGAAAATACTCCGGGCGCATAACCTCTCATTTTGGCTAATGGCTGCAAACTGAAAAGTACACGTACATCATCCCATGCTTTTACGTAGGTAGCCGGATTTGAACGGGTTGACCGGCCAATTGGGTTCTGATCAACCAGCTCTACATGCACAATATTATTTATATCGCCGGATAATTTTGCATATTGACCGGTTCTTTCGGAATACCCTCCAATAATTTTGCGCAAAGCAGAGTAGAAAATATTTTTTACCAATGTGGTTTTCCCTGATCCGCTCACACCGGTAACCGCAGTGAATACTTTTAATGGAAATTTTACATCTATGTTTTTAAGATTATTTTCCATAGCTCCGACCACTTCAATGTATTCTTTCCATTTTCTTCTTCTTTCAGGAAGGGGTATTTGTAACTTCCCTGAAAGATATTGTGCAGTGTAGGATTTATCATCTTTCATTAATTCACTCCATTTACCTGCAAACACAAGTTCTCCGCCATATTCTCCAGCCAAAGGACCAATATCAATAATATGATCGGCACTGCGTATTATATCTTCATCATGTTCTACCACTATTACTGTATTGCCCAGATCGCGCAGTTGTTGCAACACTTGTATTAAACGTTCAGTATCACGGGGATGGAGTCCTATACTTGGTTCATCAAGAATATACATTGATCCTACAAGACTGCTACCCAGACTATTTGCCAGATTAATACGTTGAGATTCGCCACCAGATAATGAATTTGACAGACGGTTTAAAGTGAGATAACCTAATCCTACATCACAGAGATATTGAAGTCTGTTGGTAATTTCAGTAAGCAACCTTTTGGCAATAGTTCTTTCATTATCAGTAAGCTCAAGGTTTTTAAAAAAATCTAGGGCTTCTTCAGCCTGCATCAGAACTACATCAGAAATTGATTTTTCGTTGATTTTTACATAATTAGCATCTTTTCTCAGGCGGGTTCCACGACATTCAGGGCAAATGGCTTTACCTCTGTACCTTGCCATAAGTACTCTGTACTGCACTTTATATCCATTGGCTTCTACCATTTTAAAAAAAGCATCCAAACCCTCAAAATACTCATTGCCGGTCCAAAGTAATTCTTTTTGTTCAGAACTTAGTTCATAATATGGTTTATGAATAGGAAAACCGAATAATCTTGCTGTATTTACCAGTTGGTTTTTCCATTCGCTCATTTTATCTCCCCGCCAGCAAGCAATGGCTTCTTCATAAATTGACAGGGACTTGTCAGGAACAACCAGATCCTGGTCTAAGCCTATTATAGATCCAAAGCCTTCGCAACGTTTGCAGGCACCGTAAGGGTTGTTGAAACTGAACAGATTTGGCGAGGGTTCTTCAAAATTAATACCATCCAGTTTAAAGCGGTTTGAAAAATCATGTTTTTCAGGCTTTCCGTCAATTTCAATCTCAACAACACATTGTCCCCGACTTTCAAAAAATGATGTTTCAACTGAATCAGCCAGGCGGCTGCGAAGACTACTGTTGCCTGTCTGGGTTAAAACCCTGTCAATCAATATATGAAACTGCGAATCTATACTCTTCAAAGCAACCGGATCGCTAATCAATTCTTCAATCCTCAATACCTGACCATTATTTTTGATCCTTGTAAAACCCTGTTGCATCAGGACTGTAAGCTGGTCTTTGAGTTTTGTTTTTTCTTTTTGAACTAATGGCGAAAGAATCAATACACGGGTATTGTCCGGCAGGTTCAGGATATAATTTACCACATCGTCCACGCTATGGCGCTTAACTGTATTGCCTGAAACTGGCGAATATGTTGTTCCTATACGTGCATACAACAGCTTAAGATACTCATATATTTCAGTTGATGTACCAACAGTTGAGCGCGGATTACGTGTGTTTACCCGCTGTTCGATAGCCACAGCCGGCGAAATACCAATTATATGATCCACTTCAGGTTTGCTCATCCTGCCGAGAAACTGACGGGCGTAGGCACTAAGGCTTTCCACATATCGCCGCTGACCCTCAGCGTATAAAGTATCAAAAGCAAGTGAGCTTTTCCCCGAACCTGATAAACCAGTAATTACAGTCAGGCTGTTACGCGGAATATTTACATTTATGTTTTTTAGATTGTGAACGCGTGCACCCTTTATAATTATGTAGTTGCGAAAATTGTTTGAATTAGACATGAGCCTGGCTGGTAAATTAATCTGCAAAATTATATGATTTTCTTATGCCGGAATACGAAAAGCACGAAGCAAAAGGATTATAAAAAGGATATGACAGAAATTAATTATGATTATTCCTCTGTTATCCTATCGAGTAATTCCGGGCGATGTTCCTGAGTGCGTTTCAATGCCTGTTCATGTCTCCACTGCTTAATTTTTGCTTCATGACCAGAAAGTAGTATTTCCGGAACTTTCCAGCCTTTATAATTAGCAGGGCGAGTGTATACAGGAGCCGAAAGCAAATGATCCTGGAATGAATCAGAAAGAGCTGATGTTTCATCACTCATAGCTCCCGGTATGAGTCTGATAATACTGTCGCAAACCACTGCGGCAGCAAGTTCCCCACCCGACAGAACATAGTTCCCGATTGAAATCTCAAGGCTTATAAAATGCTCGCGTATACGCTCATCAATACCTTTATAGTGTCCGCAAAGCAAAATGATATTGTTAAGCAGCGATAAACGATTGGCTTCGGGTTGGTCAAAAAGTTTGCCATCTGGGGAAAGGAAAATCACCTCATCGTAATTGCGTTCTGATCTCAATTTTTCGATTGCATCGGCAATTGGTTGCAGCATCATTACCATACCACTGCCTCCTCCAAACGGGTAATCATCTACATGCCTGTGTTTGGATTTACTGAAATCCCGTATGTTGTGAAAATGAATTTCCACAAGTTTGTTTTCTATTGCCCGTTTAACTATAGAATGGTCGAAAGGACCGGCAAACATTTCAGGAAATAAAGTAAGGATGTCAATACGCATGGTAATAGCAACTTAGATTTATTTTGCAAAAATACCCTGAAATTCTGGTATTTGATAAAAACTACGGACTATAAATGATTAATTTTGTGCTGCCAACTGTTTGATTTTATATCTTTGATAATCCAATTACTATTACGAATCTTTAATATCATGCCTGAAAGTTCAAATAAATTACCCGGTTACGATTCAGTTTTTACGTTCCTTTTTCTATTGCTTGTTCTGACAAGTCATATATACTCACAGCCATTAGGACCTGCTTACGTTGTTTATTTCAAAGATAAAGCCAACTCTCCCTATTCTATTGATAATCCTTCTGAATTTCTTACAAACGAGGCAATTTCACGAAGGCAGATTCAGAATATACCAGTACAGGAAGATGATATTCCGGTAAATTCAGAGTATCTGGAACTGCTGGCTGGTACAGGTGCTCAAATTGCAGCGGTTTCCAGATGGTTCAATATGGCGGCTGTGTGGATACTGAACCCTGGTATTATACCTGAGATTGAAGCTCTGCCGTTTGTTTTGCAGATAATACCCATGAATGGAATTCCTTCCGGTTTCAAGAAAGCAAACTGGAAAACCAAGCCATTTTTCGATGAAGAAACTATTGAAATTGAATTACAACCGTTAAGTCGAAAAAATATAAATTCCGATTATTATGATTATGGACAAGCAGCTACTCAGATAGAAATGATAAATGGTAAATATCTTCATAATCTGGGCTTTCGTGGTGAAGGAATGGTAATTGCCGTACTGGATGCCGGTTTCAGAAATGTAGACATAAATCCTGCTTTTGATAGTCTAAGAACCAATAACTGTATTCTTGGCACTCGTGATTTTGTTGTGCCGGGAAATAATATATATAATCCCGGTATTCATATTCATGGTGCAAATGTGCTTTCCATTATGGCTGCCAATATACCAGGGCAAATGGTAGGGACTGCTCCCGAGGCTTCATATTGGCTGTTGCGCACTGAAGATGCTGATGGCCCGTATAATAATACTGAATATCTGATGGAAGAGTATTACTGGATATCAGGAGCTGAATTTGCCGATAGCGTGGGTGCAAACGTTATCAATTCTTCACTGGGTTATACAACTTTCGACAATCCATTGCAAAATCATAGCTATGCCGATATGGATGGAAATACAACCCCAATAACTCTTGGTGCAAACAAAGCTTCCGAAAAAGGAATTCTGGTTGTGAACAGTGCTGGGAACAGTGGCAATTTGCCCTGGAAGTATATCAGTGCTCCGGCTGATGGTTTAAATCTTCTAGCTGTAGGTGCTGTTAAGGGTAATGGCAGCTATGCCTCATTCAGTTCCATCGGTCCGAGTGCTGATGGCAGGGTGAAACCTGATATTACAGCCCGGGGTGATAGTACAACTTATGTAAATACTTCGGGGCAGGTTAGAGCTGGTAATGGAACATCTTATTCTTCGCCGGTTATAGCCGGAATGGCTGCCTGTCTCTGGCAATCAAATAAAAGTGCTGACATTGAAGGTATTTATCAGTGTATCATTCAAAGCGCCTCGCAGTATCAAAATCCAGATGTTTACAAAGGCTATGGAATACCGGATTTTGAAATGGCGCGCTTACTGCTCACCCGCGATGATTCCACCATTCTTTCTAAAGGAATGATTAAGGTTTCACCAAATCCGGTAAAATCACATGTTTTTATTGAAACTTTGAAATCAGGTGTATTAATACAGAATATAAACGTCTGCGACTTGAATGGGAGGATAGTTATAAAACGACATTATAGCAAAGGACAAGCATATATTACTGAAAATGTGGATTTGCTTAATTCAGGATTATACATATTGCGGGTTGACTTTGAAAACAAAAGCGAATTTATTAAACTGGTTAAATTTTAATCTCTGCTTTAATTTCTTTACATCCTGCATTTTTCGGCATTTTATTTTTTGAGCCTTTTTCTTCGCTATTTTTTGCAGATATTTATTAAAAAACCTCTTAACACGGAGAGATAATTATTTATCATTGCTTAAATTTGCTGATTATTTACCATACAATCACCCCAAATGAAAAAAGCATTTCTTGTGATGCTACTGGCAGCCATTGTCAGTAGTAAAATTTTAAGTCAGTGCATTCCCGACACTACATATATCAGACCAGGTATTTACCCTGACACTTCCATCGGAATTCCGCCGGCATATGCCACATATATGTATGAAGTTGTGATTACGGCTGTAATCCCTGAAGATACTCTGTTTCTTGGAAGTAGGGTTCCTGTTGACTCTATTGGAGTTACAAAGGTCATAGGACTTCCTGAAGGATTTACAACAGCTACTGATTCCCCCAGCGGTTTCTGGAAAGGAGGTGAGCGGGGTTGCATGTTAATTACCGGCACACCCACCCATCAGCAGGTGGGCGAACATCAGCTGAATTTTAAACTGGCCGGTTATATAGCTTCATGGGCACTCCCGGTCAATTTTGATCTCACTTCATATAGTCTGATAATATATGATTCAGTGTTGCATGGAATTGCTGATCGTGAAGTGCCTGTTAGCTCTGTGAAAGTTTTTCCGAACCCTTTCGCTGAGAAATATACAATAGAACTATATGCAACGACACCGGTTCTTCTAGATATGTGTGTATTTGATCTTAACAACAGGGTAGTAGCAATTAAACAACTTAATACCGGTATTGGGATCAATCATTTTACATTTAATTGTTCCGATTTAAAACCTGGTTTGTATTTCTGCCGTTTAATATCAAATGACGGAATTGCTGGAAAAGCTTTCAAAATTCTACGATATTGATTGTCATGGTGTTATACCTTGCTAGTTGAAATAGTTGATAAAAAAGCTTAATGTTCATATTTGAAATCGTTAAATGAAACTTTATAATTTTATTAGATATCTGATACTGCTCATACTGCTGCTTTGTGTTTACATTACTGTGGCACAAAAGCCGATAATAAGTGGTGTTGTTACTGATGAAAAAAACGGCGAACCTCTTGCCGGCGTGAATTTGATTTACGGTGATAATCAGGGTGCAGCCACTGATGCTAAAGGTTTTTATAGGATTGTAACCGAGCCGGGCAGGATAAGATTACAATTCAGGTTTGTAGGATATCATACACTTGTGAAGAATATTAATGTTCAAAATGGTGATTCCATTACATTGGACGTTCAGTTATTGGAAGAAACCCAATTACTTAGCGAGCTGGTAGTGAGTGCATCACGGTATGAGCAAAAGCTTTCGGATGTTATTGTATCAATGGAGGTTATAAACAAGGCAACTATTGAAAACACACATTCGTTGTCAATTGAAAGTGCTTTGCAACAGGTGCAGGGCGTTATGCTTCTCGACGATCAGATCAGCATCAGAGGAGGTAATGGTTATAGCTATGGAGTAGGCTCAAGGGTTATGCTGCTTCTCGATGATCTACCAATACTTACCGGAGGTGGGGGAGAGGCAAAATGGGATTTTGTGCCGATTGAGAATTTGCATCAGGTGGAGGTCATAAAAGGCGCATCATCAGCTATTTATGGCTCATCGGCTCTGAATGGTGTTGTAAATATCAGAACCTCCTGGCCTGGTACCAAACCTGAAACAAATCTTACGTTTTACAGTGGTATTTACGGACAGCCAAAGCGTAAAGAAATAGCATGGTGGGGAAATACTCAGCCATTTTATTCAGGTTTGCGGTTCATGCATAGCCGGCAGGCAGGCAATCTCGATATTGTTATTGGCGGAAATATGTTTTCTGATATTGGTTATCGCGAAAATGAACATGAACAATATGCCCGATTTAATATGAATACCCGTTATCGTAACCAAAAGATAAAAGGTCTGTCGTATGGTGCTAACACAAATTATATGATGAATAAAGGCGGGAATTTTCTTTTATGGCTCGATGGCGACACAGGCGTTTACCGCTCGTCACCGGTTTTTGACCAGAAGTTTGACAACAAACGTTTTAATTTTGACCCGCATATTACATATTTTTCAGGCCAAAGCCGTCATACATTACGAGGCAGGATATTTAATGTGGCTTACGATAATGATAGCCTTACTAATCATGATGATACATATTTTGCTGAATATCAGTATCTTCATCAGTTTAAGAGGGATCTTACACTTACTGCCGGTGTTAATGCAAACAAAGTTGTTTCAGAATCCAATCTATTCAGCGGAGAAAAAAATACTGCTTCAACTCAAGCAATCTATTTTCAGGCCGAAAAACAATACAGGGATTTGAGATTTACTTTGGGAGGTCGTTATGAATTCCAGAAAGTAAATAAAGATACTGAACTGTCAGGACCATTGCTTAGAGCCGGAATTAATTATCAGGCAGCTAAGTTCACGTTTTTAAGAGCCAGTTTTGGTCAGGGGTTCCGTTATCCGACAATAGCTGAAAAATATGCCTATACGATGGTGGGAGCGTTGAGGATTTTTCCAAATATGAATTTGAAACCTGAACATGGATGGAATTCTGAAATTGGTATCAAACAGGGCTATTCTTTTGGCAAAATAAGAGGCTACATGGATGCTGTTGTTTTCTGGACTGAGTATAAGGATATGATTGAATTTACTTTTGGACAGCATTATCCGGATACGTTAACAAATCCTGATCTTTTTGACTTTTTTAATTACACAGGGTTCAAGGCTGAAAATATTAGCGATGTGAGGATCAATGGTTTTGAGATTGGCTTCGTAGGAGAAGGAAAAGCAGGGGTATTGAATTATCAGTATAATTTCGGTTATACATATACCAATCCGGTTGACAAAAATTTTGACAAGGAAAATGCACTTAAATATACCTCTACAGATAAAAATATTCTGAAATACAGATTTTATCATAACAGTAAAGCAGCTTTCGATGTTTCATATCGCAAGATATCATCCGGATTCAACATTGACTATCATAGCTATATGATCAATATTGATAAAGCTTTTGAAGATTCACTCCGGTTTGAGAATGGAGCTCCCTATGGTATAATACTTCCGGGCATGAAAGCCTACCGGGAAAAACATAATAAAGGTGATGTAATTGTGAACTGGCGTTTTTCGTGGGAACCGTTTCCGGCAATTCGCATGTCAGCAATTATAAACAACCTTTTCAATCGTGAATATATGACCCGCCCTGCTGATGTGAGACCTCCCAGAGTATTTGCACTGCAGTTATCAATCAAGTTATAAAAACACAATAATCAGGCTGTAACTCAAATGATTAGTTTACTGGTTTGTTTTGGTAACGATCTGATCAATAATGCAATCAATGCTTAAATCAAATGCTTCAATAATTAACTGAGCCTGATTATAATATTGTTCTCTTTCTATCAGTTGGTCAGTTATTTTTAACAGCATTTCTTCTTTGTTTAATCCTTTTAGCATGGGTCTCTTATAACGGAATGGAGAATTGCTCAACCGGGAGGCTAATACCGGAGTGCTTAACTTCAGATAAATTGTAAGTCCATGTTGATTCATCAAATTCATATTATTGTAAAAACACGGGGTTCCTCCACCGCTTGCAAGAACCATTCTATCAAATTTATTTATGAGTTCGAGGAGTACCTCATGCTCCAGGCTACGGAACTGGGCTTCGCTAAAGCGTTCAAAAAACAGGGCAATACTTGTTTTATATTTTTGTTCAAAATAATCGTCAAGGTCATAAAATTCATACTCCAGCTTCCTGGCAAGACGCTTTCCCAAAGTTGTTTTGCCGCTTCCCATATAACCTGTTAAAAAAATTCTCATGAAATAAATTAATTGATTTAATGCAATGAATATCAGTAATTAAAATAGTTTAAGAATTTTTGGTGAATAATAGATTTTCCCCTTTCTGATTGTAAAAATAGAAAATTTTATACATTCGTACCGCAGGATAGTAATACAAGTACTTTTATAACATTGAAACAGATAGTACAAGTCTTTGTTTTTTCGAACCTTAAAATCAAAATAAATTGCCTTTAAAAAGCATACTTGTAAAATACTGGGGATACACTGAATTTCGCCCCTTGCAGGAGGACATCATCAAGTCAGTGATGGATGGGCGTGATACCCTTGCTTTGTTACCAACAGGCGGGGGTAAATCGGTATGTTTTCAGGTTCCTGCTCTTGCAAAGGATGGTTTATGTCTGGTCATTACACCTTTGATAGCTTTAATGCAAGATCAGGTTGAAAATCTTAAACGAAGGAATATCAATGCTGCTGCTATATACAGCGGGATGAACCAGAGACAGATTGAGCTTGTGCTTGACAACTGTATGTTTGGTGATGTTAAGTTTCTGTATTTATCGCCTGAGCGGCTTGAAACTGAGAAATTCCTTGCTGTATTGCCTCGTTTACCGGTTAATCTCATCGCAGTTGACGAGGCTCATTGTATTTCTCAATGGGGTTATGATTTCAGACCTCCATATCTGAGAATTGCTGCTATACGTGAATTTCTGCCTGACGTGCCGGTGCTTGCATTAACAGCTACTGCAACTCCTGTGGTTGTGAAAGACATACAGAATAAGCTCAGTTTCAAAGAAGAAAATATTTTTCAAAAAAGCTTTGAAAGATCAAATCTTACTTATGTGGTTCAACATGAAGAAGATAAAATGGGAAGGCTGTTGAAAATATGTAATCGTATCAGTGGTACAGGTATCGTATATGTGAGAAATCGTCGCAAAACAAGGGAGATAGCTGAATTTCTGAATAATAATAAAATTTCTTCTAATTTTTATCATGCTGGACTTGATACTACAACCCGCGATAAGCGTCAGGCAGCATGGATGAAGGGAGAGGTTCGTGTTATGGTGTCAACCAATGCTTTTGGAATGGGTATTGATAAGCCAAATGTCCGTTTTGTAGTTCATACCGATCTACCCGATAGTCTTGAAGCATATTTCCAGGAAGCCGGGCGTGGAGGTAGGGACGGAAACCAATCGTATGCAGTAATCCTTTACGATAATTCCGATATTATTGAATTAAAACATAATCTTAACCTTAAATATCCTGCTGTTGATGTGATAAAACAGGTTTATCATACCCTTGGCAACTACTACCAGTTAGCCACGGGTAGCGGCAAAGACCGGAGTTATGACTTTGAACTTAGTGAATTTTGTAATCGTTATAATCTGAATCCGGTTGTTAGCTATAATGCACTTAAATTTCTTGAAAAAGAAGGTTATATCTCTCTTAACGAAGAGGTTGGCTCTCCATCACTTATCAATATCCGGGTTAAAAAGGATAATTTATATCGTTTTCAGGTCGAAAATCCTTATTATGATCTTTTTATCAAGCTAATATTGCGTTCTTACACTGGTTTGTTCACAACTTTTGTACGTATCAGCGAGGCTGAAATTGCAAGACGTATGCCTATGCCGGTAAATGATGTTATCAGGAATCTTCATGCTCTTAACAAATTTGGACTTATAACTTACGTTCCCCGCAAAGAAAAGCCACAGCTCATTTTTCTCACAGAAAGGCTTGATGTAAGCTCCTTGCAGATATCAACATATAACTATAAGGACAGGCTTGATACGGCTAAAACAAGATTAGAAAGTGTGATCCGCTATGTCCAGAGCAGGGATACATGCAGAAGTATTCTGTTACTGGATTATTTTGGTGAGAAAGATGGAAAGCGTTGTGGTAAGTGTGATGTCTGTGTTGAACGTAACAGAATGGAGTTAAAGAATCTTGAGTTTAATAAAATTGTTGAACAGATTAAGCAATTGCTTTCAGAACAGGCTCTTTCAATGGAAGAGATCGTGGGATTGATAAAAGGATTTAATGATGATAAAATATTAAAATCCTTCAGGTGGCTACTTGAAAATGACAGAATCGTATCAACAGATCTTTATAAATACAGGTGGAAGGCAGGAAATGTTAAGAATGAGAGAAAAAGGAATGATGAAATATTTTGATAATAAGGCATACTGATTTTTAAGTTTTTATGAAACTCCAATTATCTTTTTACAGCAGGACCAATGTGATAGAAATAGCCAGAGATCTACTGGGGAAAACTCTTTTTACAAATATTGATGGTTATTTAACCGGTGGTATAATCACTGAAACAGAAGCTTACGCTGGAGTTCATGACAGAGCTTCTCATGCATATAATGGCAGACGTACTGCACGTACAGAGGTGATGTATATGCGTGGAGGCACTGCCTATATATATTTGTGCTATGGCATTCATCATTTGTTCAATATTGTTACTGGTGAACCTGAAGTTCCTCATGCTGTTCTTATCAGAGGTATAAAAGTCACACATGGCATTGATATAATTCAGAAACGTACCAAAAAAAACATTACAGTTGGTGAGGTTATTAGTGGTCCGGGTAAGGTTTCCAAAGCATTGGGTATCAATGTGTCATTTACAGGAACTGACCTGTTGGATAATGATATATGGCTGGAAGACAATAACTTCAGGGTAGATCCGAAAACAGTAAAATCAACACCAAGGATCGGTGTTGATTATGCCGGGAGTGATGCTTTATTGCCATACCGTTTTGTCATTTGAAACCAATGTGATCTAGCTTGAATACACCTTTGTTTTTAACACTTTTAAGCGAGTATTTTGGTTTCACACACATTATAATGTTTTATTTTTAAAGAAAAATTATGTTTTGTGTAAGAAATCTATTGTTATATGAGCCTTTATTAGTTGTTTTTCAGCTTCTTATGATTTTTAATTATTTTTAATAGCTTTTCTAAATGTTAATAAATTTTAACTACATTTGCAGTCTCTAATCTTTTGTTTAACTAAATTCAATTTGCAATGAAAAGATTATTATTTCTTTTGGCATTTTTTGCCTTTGTTTTAAACGTTAACGCTCAGGTAGTTCTTTACGAAGATGACTTTGAAGCATATACAGTAGGAGCTACTCTGGTTTCTCAGAATCCTGATTGGGCCGTATGGCCGGGTGGTACATCAGGTGTTATAAGCACTGACGTTGCTCATAGCGGTGCAAAATCAGTGTATGTTTCAGGTGATAACGACCTCATTTATGCTATGGGAAACAAGGTGAGTGGAAAATATCAGGTAGATTTTTATTATTATGTTCCAGCAGGTTTCGGTGGATATTTCAATTTCCAGCGTCATGAGTCTCCTGGCGTTGAATGGATTATTGAGGTTTATTTTGGTAATGATGGCAATGGTTTCATTCATGCCGGTGGCGAGGATGCTGCAACCTTTAATTTCCAGCTTGACTCATGGACTTATGTTAAAACCATTATTGACCTCGATAGCGATTGGGCTGAGTTTTATATCAACGGGAATGAGGTTCATCAATGGCAGTGGAGCTATACCTCACAGGGTGCTGTAAGTCCTTATGGTGCACAATTAGGTTGTGTAAATATTTATGCCGGAGCTCCGACAGGGCAGACTGCAGAATTCTATTTTGATGATTTCCTATGGGTTGAACTTACCGCTGGTAATAACCCTGCTATTGCTATTACACCAACTCAATTTCAGAAAAATCTGATTGCAGGACAGGTTGTTACCGATAATCTTAATGTTCAAAATGTAGGAACTGCGCCATTGGATTATGGTTTGCAGATAAATTATGTTTTCGACAAAGGTAATCCTGTTCTTGATTCCCCTGAATTTAATTCAACCATTAAGAACCCTGCAGGCAATTTTGTTGTTGATCCTAACCCAAGACCATCTGCTGATCCTGCTAATCCAACTGATGAAGTAATACTCAATTATGATGGACCAAATTATACCGCAATTGGTTTGAACAACCCCAATCAATGGGAAGTTGCAGCTAAATTTACCAATGATATGACTGTGCCACATGCCGGTATGATGCTTACTAAAGTTGATGTTTATGTAAATGAAACAGATGGATGTTCATTTAAATTACGCATTTATGGCGAAGGCTCAGCTATTGAACCAGGAGCTTTACTTCACGAACAAGAATTCTATCCTATCATGCCTGAATGGCATAGCATTACTCTTACTAATCCTATAATTGTAACAGGCGAAGAATTATGGATAGGCTATTGGATTGATCAAACTATTGGAAGTACTTATCCTGCCGGAGCTGATGAAGGTCCTGCTCATCCTCACGGAGATTATATCAAAACCGGTGCCGGATGGGGACATCTTTCAAGCAATGCTTCATTGGATTATAACTGGAATATCAGAGGTGTGCTGGAAGGAACAGCCGGACCAAGCTGGTTATCACTTACTCCGACAGCTGGAACTCTGGAACCTTCAGCCAGTGTTGATCACACTGTTACATTTGATGCCAGCCTGCTTAATCAGGGTGCCTACAATGCTGTGATTAAAGCTGTTAGTAATGATGCTAACAACCCTGTTGTAAGCATTCCCGTATCCGTCAATATATCAGGTTCATCACAGGAACCAACTATTAGTGTGAATCCAATGTCACTGACCCAGGAATTACTTGTTGGTCAAACAGCTACTAAACAGGTGAATGTTGCTAACGTAGGGCAATTGCCACTTAACTACAATGTTGCCATTGAGTTTCTAAGTATGGATGGCGCTGCAATACAGCCTGTTCCGGAGGGAAAAACTGAAGTAATTGATATGGATTTAAGTCTTGCCCCAACTTCAACAGCAGGTGGAAATCCTGAAAATCTTACCGATAACGATCCTGTTGTTTTAAATTATGATGGACCAAATAACTCAGCAATTGGTTTAACAGATGGTGGTACTTTCCATGTTGCTGCCCGTTTCCCGTCGGCAATGACTACACCTTATCAGTATTACATGCTTGAATCTGTTGAAATTTATATTAATCACATGCCTTCAACAACAATTGTTAAAATCTGGGGACCAGGAACAAGTACAAGTCCCGGTACATTATTGTCGCAACAGACTGTTACCCCTATTGCTAATAATTGGAATACTATTACTTTATCAACTCCAATTGAAATTACCGGTACTGATATCTGGATCGGATATACAGTTACTCATGCTGCTTCCGAATTCCCTGCTGGCTGCGATGCCGGACCTCACCATCCAAGCGGAGACGGATCATGGATATCAACTGATGGTGCTTCTTGGAGTAAATTGTACGAAATTGCTGATCTGGATTACAACTGGAACATTCGGGGGAATCTTGTTCCCGGGGAAATTCCTTGGTTAAGTGTTAGTCCTACTTCCGGAACCGTACCGGGAGGTTCATCCAATATGCTGAATGTTGTTTTCAACTCAACCAGTACTAATGTGGGTGTTTACAATGCTAATCTTAAGATCAGCAGCAACGACCCTGCAACACCAATGGTTACTGTTCCGGTTCAGTTAAATGTTACCGGTACACCATCAGGGCCTTCTATTACAGTTGATCCAACATCTATTAGTACAGTATTGCCCCTTGGTCAGTCAGGAAGCGAAACACTGACTGTTGGAAACATTGGTATGCAGACTCTTAATTTTAATGTTAGTATTGCTTATCCTGATCAAAAAAGAAGACCGGTGAAAACTGTACCTGTTGGAGAAGTCAGTCATCTTGAACTTGATCTTGCAAAGACTTCTGCCGGAACAAATGGCGGAAGTCCAAAACCTGATTATACTGATAATCCCGTTATTCTGCATTATGATGGCGAGAATAGCGATGCTATTGGATTAACTAATGGCGGTACTATGTATATGGCAGCACGTTTCCCCTCTGAAATGGTAAGCCAGTATGCTTATTATACACTTGAAACAGTATCAGTATATATTAACGATGTTCCAACTGCAACTACTGTCAGGGTATGGTCAGCAGGTACATCAACTTCTCCAGGTACATTAATTCATCAACAAGATTTTACACCTGTTGGTTATAGTTGGAACACGATCACACTTACTACACCTGTAACTCTTGATGGTAATGATATCTGGATTGGCTATAATCTTACCCATGAACCTGGTGAATTCGGTGCTGGCTGCGATAATGGACCTGCAAATCCTGACGGAGCATGGATATCAACAAATGGAACATCATGGAGTAGATTGTTTGAATTAGCACCTACTTTGGATTATAACTGGAATATCCGTGGTACAATTCATCCAGGAGTTGCTCCCTGGATAACCGTTAATCCGCTTGCTGGTTCAGTTGCTGGAGGTGGTTCAATGCCATTAACAGTTAATTTCAATGGTGCTAATCTTACTTTTGGTTCTTATAATGCTGATATTATTATAACTAGTAATGATGCTAATAATCCATCTATTGTTGTTCCGGTTGAATTGACTATTGAGGGAACACCTGAATTCCCCAACATAGTGGTTACACCCGAACAATTGTCAGTAGACATGCTTCCTGAAACTACAGAAAGTAAATCTCTAACCATTGCGAACACTGGTGATGCAGATCTTGAATACACAACAAGTATACAATATCTATTAGCCGGCGATTCAGATGCATTTGTATATTTTGAAGGTTTTGAGGGATCTGTTTTTCCACCTGCAGGTTGGACAAAACTTAACCCTATTCCTGGCACAGGCTGGACGGATATTTCTGCTGGTACTACACCGCTTCCGGGATGGGAAGGTGGCTCTGCTGATCCGGCTCCTAATGGTGATAATAAAATGGCATTCTGTACGTGGACTACCGGAGGTAATGCTGCCAATGACCAGTGGCTTGTTACCAAACAGTTTACAATGGTTGAAGGAATGGAGTTATCTTTCTGGTTACGTTACTGGCCAAATTCATATATAGATCATGTACAAGTTAAAATATCCAAGACTGTTCAAAATAATGTTAATGCATTTACAATCCTTGTGGATGACCTTAACTTTACTTCAGCCAGCCCAATAACATGGCAACTATATACCTATGATCTGGATAAGTTCCTGCAGCCTGGAGAAAGCTTTTATATCGCATTCCGCGAATTTGTTGATGACAACAATAGCGATGGCGCTGCTATATTCCTTGACAATATTGGCTTATCAGTTTCATACGATTGGCTGAGCATTGATCCAGAAGCCGGTAATATTGCTCCTAACGGGCAGACATCACATACCGTTAACTTTAATAATGAAGGTCTTGCCCTGGGTAATTATACAGCGAATATCGTAATTACAAGTAACGACCCTGAATCACCTACTACTATTGTTCCGGTGAACATGTCAGTTGTTGATGTTATTATTACTCCGGGAGATGCAAATGGAGATGGCATTGTTGATGCAAATGACGTAGTTGCTATGATCAGCTATATATTGTTTGGCAATCCAGAACCATTCTTCTTTGAAAATGCTGATGTAAACGGAGATGGAAATATTGACGTAGTTGATGCTGTAGCTACAATTTACATTATTCTGGGTGCTAAAAATGAATCTTCAAATGTTATTTCCGCTCCGGGATCAATTTATCTAAATCCTAATAGCATTGAATTGCAAAGTGATGGCACACTCACAGGTTTGCAATTTGAACTTGCTGGAATACACATGGATCAGCTTAAACTTGCACTTGAAGGTTATGAATTTGTTGGTGCAGTAAAAGATGGTGTCCTCAGGGGATTGGTATTTAGCTTTGATAATACTCCATTACCTGCAGGAATGGTTACAATGTTCAATATTAATTCTGAAGTAAATCCTTCGTGGGGTGATGTATTTGCAGCTAATGTAAATGCTGAGAAAGTTGATGTATTCAAATACATCAATGGTTTCGAAAACGAATTCGTTCTTTCAGTATTCCCCAATCCTGCAAAAGAATCTATCTCAGTTAAGTCAAATAAGCCAATTAATCTGATTCGTTTGACTAATCAACTGGGACAGGTAGTTGAAGAGGGAACACCACAGGTGGAAATGATGACTATCACTACTTCTGGTCTGCATAAAGGAATATACATTCTTGAAGTACACACAGATAATAATGTATCAGTACAAAAGATTGTAATAGAATAATTTGCTTTTGTAGAATTTGATTTTTCATTCAAAAAACGGAGGCTGCTTCAATATCGAAGCAGCCTCCGTTTTTTTTAGATTCTTCAGCCGCTGAAATGCAAATTTCAATAATGCTATTCCAAAAAAGTGTGTAAAGTATAAAGAGCTTAATTTTGATTACTTCGCATAAAAAATACCATCTATGTACCTTACATCATCGCAGACCAGTGAAATTATTGAACAAATCGTATGCAAGGAAGACGGTTTAAACCCAAACCCTAAAGAATAGGGAATAGAAAATTCCAAAAACCACATAAATCTTTGTTTATGTGGTTTTTTTGTTGTTATTTCACATTACCTAATTAGGTAATATTCAAAATTAATATAAACTGATAAAAACAAAGATAAACCACCCCGATTGGGCTTTGAAACACAAAAAACCGGGAATTGAACTGAAGCTGATAAACGGACGATACTACCTTTATGGCGTAAAAATCCGTTTGTGATAAAGCGCTCAAACGCTCAAGAAAAGTCTCGCACTGTATTCTGGGCAGCATCAGCTAGGAAAAGGGTTTCATCCCGTCAGAAAAAGCGGAGCTGAAAAAGAAAAGCAGAAACACCTATCTCAATAAGCAAGTGATGGTGTTTGAATACGGATTTGCCAAGTGGTTTCTAGACGAATTGGGAGGCAACGGATTGCTGAACTCATTGAAAAACACTTCCCTGAGCATTAGCAATTCATCGTTTTTAAGGTGTATTGCCGCCTGGCCTTCAAGTCCCCATTGAAAAACATCCCCACCGAGCTGGAACGCTCTGCCATTTTGGATCTTCTTGGATGGAAAGGGAAGATTTACGACCAGAAAGTATCAGACATGCTTTTTGAGGTTGGGCAGATGCGCCAATCCATCCATGAATTCATGCGTCCATTGGACAATAGGCGACGGAGCGTTCTGATAGATGTCACGGACATCGTACTGCAATCGAATAACATAGATGCCTCGTGCTTTCATATGCAAAGGGAAGAATCGCTCGGGGGGTGTTCATCAACCACATAAGTATACAGCTCATATATGAGCTGTATACTTAAAGCCATTTCTCTGAACAAGAAGCAAATGCTGATTCACAAATATTCGATAAACGATGCGATAGAACAAATGAAGTCAATCAAGCAAATCAGATTTGCTCCAGGGGAGTTCGTGATTTCAGAAATGAATAAGTCAAACAAGACATTACTAAAGCAAATGAAAATAACGATTATCTAAAAAATTAGGGTTTGGGTTTAAATCAATATATTGACTTTAGCCAAAAAGATATGCATAGTTTGTTAGATGTGAGCATTTTAATTTGGGTAATCCATTAAAAAAGCCTATTACTGTTGATGATAACCATATAATATTCATGAGATGCAGTTATGGATAATTGCTCTTGGGAGTATAGATTAAGCAATTTGAAACTTTATAGTAGTGGCAGTTTAATATTGATTCTTCTATCATCTTTATCTTACAAGTATTATTTGTGCCATGAATATCATTAAAAATAACTACAGTTATTTTGTGGTAAAATTGGTTTAATATAATGAATTATTAAAATTTGGTCAAATAAAACTGCTAATATATTAATTCAGCTAAATGTTCTGAATTACTTAATGGCTCACGGATTACAAATATTAATATATCTATATATTTAGTGCAATGTTTGAGTTAATAATATTTACTACCTTACTTAGCATATTAATATGAATAATGAATAAGTATTGCCAAAATAATATCCATATTTGACATAAACACTAAATCATAATAAAAACCTTGCAATTTAACTTATAATTACATATTTTAGCTTTTCAACAAAACATAGAAGTTGGAGAGTCAACAATATACAGCTTATTTTAAATTAGACTAAGTATAAATTTAAATCAAGTTGAGAAAAAAACTTGCTTTCAGTTATTTCGTGATTTAATTTTGTGGCGCACATTTGAACGTCACTTATCCTGCGTATGGGGAATGACTAGAAATATATTCATGATTTCATTTGTTCATAGTAAAATATTGTTTTGTATCAAATTAATTAAAATATAGAATTTATTATATATGTTATTATTACGAACTATAAAATTATTGTAATTATGTAAAAATCAGTCCTTATTGTTCAATATTGAATAATTTTTAACTTGAATATAATTCTACCAACATGATATTAATTATAGTATAAATCAAGTGCACGTTTGTTTTCAATCGTTAATGAATTAAGTTAAGTATAATATTTTAGAATACATAGAACCATTGCGAAATTCAATTTTCTTGCTATGTCGTAAATTGACACTATTATGAATATTTTAATAGCTAATGTATGGATATAAATATTTAATGCTACATAGAATGTGTAAATGAGTATTACTACACCTATTTAGCTTAAATTGCTTTTTAGTGATTATAAAGCATAACTAATTCTGCTATTTTCATTTATGATTGTCGCTTTAACAACTAGTGTAAAGATATAGAATCTTTGAGAATATTTTGATTTGTAGATTTAACTAGTGACCTTTTAAATTGATTATTTTATTTGTTTTGGACGTGATTTCTTTCAATAAATATGATTTTGTTATGATTGGGAAAACTACTTCAGTGATTCAAATCCCGCAGGCTAAGAATAACAATCCTTATCCGATACTGGCTAAATCCAATTATCAAAAAAGAATTGGGAGTATGACTTTGATAAGTGTGATAAAATATTTTTATGAACTGACAAATTTACTGTGTTGTTTGTATCAGGGGCTAATGTGATAAATTTCTGATATCCTTTATAATTTAAAGTAAAAAGGGCAATACAGGTTAAGATATGACCATAAATGTTTAAGATAATATAAGAAGTAAATAAAAATAAAATATAAAAAATTTATGCCATGAGTAAAACTTACATTTTAATTTCCAAATTAGTAGAAGTTCTTGCAAAAATGCAAGTGATCTTATTAAACGGTATTTTTTTACTGCTTATGCTTTTATTTCAGATTCCTGTATATGGGCAGGATGTACCTGTTATGGACAATCTCGATACGAAGACTGCTTCCGGAAGTGGTACTTCACTTAATATTGAAAGGCCTCATAATGTACTTGAAGGTGATTTGATACTATTATTATTCACCCAACAACTAAGCTCCAGATTTGGTGATAGTGGTTTTACAACTCCTGATGGTTTTAAGCAAATAAGAGTTGAGCATGCCAGTTCAAGCTCATCAACACCACAGATTGTAGCATTTTACAAAATAGCAGGTGAAAATGAACCAAAAGTGTATACTAGTACTGTAACAGAGTATACTACCACTCCCAACTGGAAAGCGGTAGCAATGCGTGTTACCGGCCATGACCCTGTTAGTCCTATTGCAACAAATAGTGGTGCCAATTCAGGTAATACTTTGGTTCAATCACTTAATATTCATTCACTCTCAACCATTAATCAAAACTCTCTATTGATTGGTGCTGTTACAGTTAGAAGGGAGATTAGGAATGAAAAAACACCTGATGGCATAAAGGAGCTTTGGTTTCTTAACGGCACAGGTAACGAAGATAACAATTCAAATGCTCCCGCTTTTTATGGAGGGATAGAACCCATTGAAGAAGCCGGTGCTACAGGAACACGTTCCTTTTCATGGACTGGTTATGCCAAAGCTGCCGGGCTGATGTTTGCCATAAACCCGGATGTTAGTACAGTTGATCTGGAAATCACTAATGTGCCTGATAATGCAACTCCTGCATATAGTAGCCAAATCTCCTTTACAATCACTGCGAATAATAACTGGTTTAACAGTGCTACCGGTGTAAAAGTAAGCTGTCCGCTACCCAATGGATATGTTTATCTGTCACATAGTGCTTCTCAAGGAAATTATCATCCTAAAACAGGTATATGGATTATTGGTAATTTGAATAATTATGCCAGTTCTGAACTTTGCATTACAGCAATTGTAGCTTGCCCGGGTAATCTGGAATATGATTTTACTGCATCTATTTCGGGTGCTCAACCTGATAACGATCCAACAAATAACAATGCTACAGCTAACGTTAAGCCTTTCGGAGATTGTCCGGTAGTAGCCATTGATGATTATGTTGAAACAATTCAGGGTAACTCTGTTATATTTAATGTGTTAACCAACGATATCGGTGATTTAGACTCTGAAGGCTTTGATGACTCTAATATAGTAAGCAACCCGATTTTTGGAAATATTGTTGTTGGCTCCAAAGGTGATATAACTTACACACCTATAGGTAATTATATTGGTAACGACTCGTTTAAATATAAAATTTGCAGTATTCACAATCCGGAACAATGTAGTGAGGCAACAGTATATGTTACCGTAAACTCTGATTTATTTAATGTATGTTATGATGCAGTACAATCCCACATATATTATCTTCCTTTTCCTGAGCATCCCAATTTCTTGTTAAAAGCCTTACGAAGTGCTGCGAATCAAAATCCAAATCAAACAACTGTCAGAAATATTGTAAGTATTAAAGTAAACTATCCTAAGACCATTATTATATATGACCATTGGGAAGACGGTTATGAAGCCGACATAACTGAGCCAACCCAATCTACCACTGAAATCTGGGGAGATGGAAATCCTGCAAATGGCGTGGCACCGGGATATCCTGACGACATCATTCCTCCGGGCGGTCAGATTATTATTGACAAAACATTTGCCTATAACCGAAATCAGTTACAAATAGAGTATGATGGCAGGGACAAGATTTTTTCGAGTTCTGATATTACAATCTCAAAGATAACAGGAAGTAATGCAGACTTTAATGTTCAGAACGTCAAAACCGATGTGATTGATGTAAGCCGATTTGGAAAATCGTTTACTATTGGCTTTGGCGAAGACCTGACAAAATTAGGTAATGCACATAATGCTTTTAGATATGTTGGGTTATTTGTAAGAGCCTCTGAAGACAACACTTTAGTAGAATTGGATTATAATGGTGACGGAATAATTGATGTAACTAAAATCCTGAATGAAGGAGAGGTATGGCTATATGACGGAACAGCATCTACACCCGGAGACGTTAATAATGACGTAAATAAGTATAATGATATTAAAACCGGCGCACAACTTATTGCTGACAAACCTGTAGGAGTAGATATTGTTTTTGGAGGAATAGATAACTATGGAACCCGGAATATATATATATTGCCATCTAAGTTTTATGGGAGCAAATATATTACACCGGTACATACAACACTCAAAACTGCACCTGTAGTAGCCTATTTTTATAATAGTTCGGACACACCGATGACTTTAAAATGGGAAGCCGGCACTGGTCAATCAGGTGCGATAGAAATACCTGCAAAAGGTATTAATTTTTTAACTCTTAATCAGGCAGCAGGATATGAGTTTGAAAGTGAGGATGGCAGGACCTATACAGCCATTGCAGTTGTTGACGCAGATAATGAAGGGAGGGATTATGATTGGGCATATCCATTGGTACCCGTAGAAAGACTTACTAATTTTGCCAGTATTGCATGGGCTCCAGGTTCTAATGATTTAAGTGCCAATTATAATCCTATCTGGGTTACACCTACAAAGAATACCACAATTTATGTAAAATGGGATGGTGATATTACCAGTAATACAGGAAATATTAGTCCGTGCGGTATTCCGTTTGATGCCAATTATCCGGTAGGAAGGTTACAATCGTTAAAGTTATACGATAATTCCAGCAATGATAATGATCAATCCGGAGCTTCGATATATACCTGTGATGGTACGACTTTTTCTGCCGTTTGGGGTCAGGATGCCAATGCAGGGAATCCTACACCTATTTCAGGGGTAGCGCTTGATGTTGGTTACCTGATGCTTCCACGTTGTCTGGATTTTTTAATACTTGCTAATGATGACAGGGCAGTTACTGAACCTGAGATTCCGGTAATAATTGATGTATTAAGCAATGATGCCGGTTTTTTGTGCACTTTGGATCCCGGATCTGTAACTACAGATGGCTTTTTACAACCAACAGGAGGCAATGTTGTAATTAGTGATGATGGCATCATAATTTATACACCTAACCCGGGTTTTACAGGAACCGATGAGTTTGAGTATCAGGTATGCTCAAAAGAATATCCTCATATATGTGAAATAGCTCTGGTTAAAGTAATTGTACGTCCATGTGACAATGAAGCTTCATCGGCAGGAGTCAATATTGTAAAAGGTCGCGTGTATATAGAACAACTACCGGACAATGGGCAATATGATGGTGAGGATTTTGTATGTGGTGTAGCAGTTGAATTATATGCCGACAACAATTGTAATAATGAAATAGATAGTGGCGATCAGCTAATTGAAACCATTGTTAGCGATGTTAATGGAAGGTTTGATTTTGTGAAAACAGGAACAAAATATGCAAGAGATATTTTCCCAACATTACATGATTATGATGCAAATCAGGGAACAATAAACTGGTCAGGTGCCTGGTCAATAAATAATAATGATCGTGTATATTTACTAGAAGACCCCATTCCTTCTGATGCTGATAATATAGCGTTGTGTTTTAGTGGTAATAATAATTATGCTCAACGAAGTCTGGAGTTTATAGGTGCAACCAGTGCAGTATTGAAATTTAGCTATCGTAGAGAGGACCTTAAGAATGCAAATGATAAGCTCATTGTGAGTTTTAATGGGCACACACAGATTGAGATTGATAATGCTGGAAACATAAACACAGATCTATTTTATCATGATATGGTAGTATCCCTTTCGAACATTTATGCTGATGCTCCTAACTTACTCAAATTTGAAACTAACGGAACAGTTGGCAACAATAGTTATTTTTTTATTGATAATGTAGAACTCATATATTTTCCTGCTTGTTATATTGTAAAAGTGGATACTTCTATTACAAATGGTAAGTTTGAAGCTGCTGTTTTGAATGAGGGAACAATTACATTTGACAATCAGGGTTATTGTTCAGATGATGTTTATTTGGGAGTGCGAGCTTTACTCACTGCTGTGGATGATGAGGCAAAAGTGATATCTGAGGTTCCCAAAGTAATTTATGTTTTGGCAAATGATATTGGCAACCCTGATCCAGCTAAAGTTTCAATTCACACATCACCTTTAAATGGTCAAATAGAAATTAATCCGGACGGTAGTATTACCTATATTCCAGATCCTGATTATGAAGGACCAGACTCATTCAAATATACAGTTTGCAGCGCTGATGATCCTGATGTCTGCAGTACGGCTACTGTGAACCTGAATGTTACCTGTATTAGTATTCCGGGAATAAATGTTATTAACGGTATTGCTTTTGGCGATATTAATGGAAATGGCTTGCATGAAACAGGTGAAAATGGCCTACAAGGAATAGAAATAGAACTATATAACGATCTTAACGGAAATGGAGAACTGGATAATGGTGAGCCTTTGCTACAAACAATTACAACAGATGCTACAGGAGGCTACCAGTTTGAATTAAATTGCAATCTTCTTCCTGAACACACGGTTGCCGATAATTTCAACACTCGTTCATATAGCAGGAATGATGGAACAGATAATTGGATAAGTAACTGGGAAGAAACAGGCGATGATGGTTCACCAACGAGCGGAAATATTTTTATAACTTTAGATGGTAAATTATGCATAATAAGAAAGGATGTGTCAGACTCCCGATCAATTTGTCGTACTGCTGATTTAAGTGGGTCTGTGAGTGCCACTCTTACATATACATATGATAAATCCAAATTTATAGACCATATTTATGAATTTGTAGATATTGAGATATCTACTAATGGTTATGACTGGACACAGTTAAAGAGATATTCAGGAGCTGCTCAAGCCAGTGGAACAGAAACATTTGATATTAGCGAATATATTTCACCTACTACCAGTATTCGATTTTTAGAGTCTAGTATTTCACTTTCTTCAACTGATAAATCTTTTACCATTGATGATTTGCAGATTAGTTTTTTCATTTATACTCCTCACAGTAATAATGGACTTTATGTAGAAGATAATTTTTCAGTTCAGTCTTATGACAACAACCATGGAACAATTAATTGGAAAGGTAAATGGATAGAAAATGATGATCCAGCCAATGACCCGACGAACGGAAGCATCTTTATCACACCAGAAACTAAGTTGAGAGTCCAGGGTGATGGTTCTAGTAATAGCAGGTCAATTAGACGGGAAGTAGATCTAAGTAATGCAGCCTTTGCTACTTTAGTATTTACATATAGCAAATCTTCATTTAGTCATGAGTCGAACGATTGGGTGAATATATGTGTGGCAGCTGATCCTTTGACAAGTAATTTACAGCAACTGAAAAGAATTTCAGGTGTCGCTGCCAGTAATGGAACTGAGGTTATCCCTATTCCTTCTATTTATTTTTCAGAAAATACCACTATACATATTTTTGAATCTAATAATATTAATTTCACTAGTAATGAATATGTATTATTCGATGACATTACGATTGTTTTTAGTCACAAAGACTATATAGTTAAAGCTAAAGAGCCTTTGCCGGATGGTTATAGCTTCTCACCCGGAGCATCAGATTATCATCATGTTAGTTTTAATAATGATTGTGGTATAGGAAGTTGTTCAAACAATTTTGCACTTTGGGCAGCGGATCTGGAAATAGAAAAAAAAGTGAATAACAACAATCCCGAAGTAGGGAGCACCGTAACATTTACCATAACTATTATTAATAAAGGACCGAGTAATGCTACTGAAGTTTCGGCAAAAGATGTACTTCTAAACGGCTATACCTATGTTTCACATTCAGGTGATGGAAGCTATACTCCTTCAACTGGAGAATGGGAAATTGGCGATCTGGAATTTAACGAAAAAGTCACTCTGTATATAGTGGTTAAGATTAATGAACCCAGTGAGGATGTGGATTATTCCAATAAGGCTGAAATCATTAATTCAGTTCCTGGGGACCCGAACCCGGATAATAACACTTCAGTTTTAGATAATATTGAACCCAAATGTTCTCCATTATGGGAAATAAGAAAAACTGCAAGGACTGTTTTTTTTGATTCTGTGGGTCAAACTATCGAATATGATATTATTGTTAAAAATACTGGTAATGTAAGTATTGGGAATATTGTAGTTACCGACAATGATGTAAATACCGGTCCATTGTATGTAGCTGGCGATAGTAACGAAAACAACAGATTGGATATTGATGAAGAATGGAAATACTTTGCTTCCTATGAGATAACTCAGAATGATTTAGATAACTTTGGTTTTGTAAATCTGGCTACTGCGAGTGGTACAGTGTTTTGTGGTATATTGGATGATGTTGAAGATCGCGAAACTGTTGGGGCACATACTTACCCGGGTCTTGTTTTGAAGAAAACAGCCATTTCTGGTGCAAACTACTCGCAAGTTGGCGACATAATAAAATATGAGTATAAAATAATAAATACTGGAAATGTTACTTTTTATTGGTTCGATATTTATGACGATAAAATTGGTGAGCCTTTTATTACAATTGAAGAACCAATTGCGCCTGGAGACTCTTTAATAGTTACTGCTGAATATTCCGTGGTTGAAAATGATATAACAAATGGATATATAACAAATAATGCAAGAGCTGAGACTTTGTTTAATGATTGTTACTTAACCGCAGTGGATGATGAAACTGTGTACGGTGGTTCGGCTGATTTATCAATTAGTAAAACAAGTACTCCTACCATTGCAATAGCAGGACAAAAACTCATTTATTCCATTGTTGTAACAAATAATGGTCCTACAATGGCAAATGCACCTGTCATAACAGATGCATTACCAACGGGCTTGGCAGCTATACGATATCGCGTGAACGGAGGCAGTTGGATAAGTGGTTGGGGCGGCAGCTATACGCACCCTTCGGCATTGCCGGCAACTTCCGGTAATAATACCATTATCATTGAAATTGAGGCTAATTTAGCCATTAATCATTGCGATAGTTTGGTAAATACTGCTACTGTTTCATCCACCACAACAGACCTTGTGTCGACAAATAATACTGTAACAATCACAACAACAGTAGAAGATAAAGAGGCTCCGAGCATCACCTGTGCAACACCAGCGGCTTACTATGCTGCTGATGTCGGAGTATGCACATGGATTGTTCCAGACACCAGCCTTGATCCCTTAAACACATCAGACAACTGCTCTGTAGCATCTGTCACCAATGACTTCAATGATTCCGGCTCACTTAAGGATGCAAGCTTCCCGCTTGGAGAAACTTTAGTTGTATGGACTGTTACCGACGGCTCGGGCAACACAGCTACCTGCTCATATACTGTAACTGTTAAAGACGAGCAAGATCCGAGCATCACCTGTGCAACACCAGCGACCTACTATGCTACTGATGACGGACAATGCACATGGACTGTTCCAGACACCAGCCTTGATCCCTCAACCGATGATAACTGCTCCGTAGCATCTGTCACCAATGACTTCAATAATTCCAACTCACTTAAGGATGCCATTTTCCCGCTCGGAGCTACTGAAGTCATTTGGACTGTTAAAGACGGCTCAGGCAACACCACCACCTGTAGTTTTACAGTTGTAGTTGAGGATACTGAAGTACCTGTATTTACTATAATTCCCCAAGACCTTACCGTTGAATGTGACGGCTCAGGCAACATCGAAGAATTGACCGTATGGCTCAATTCCCATGGTGGTGCGGCTGCAACTGATAACTGCGGTGAAGTTACCTGGTTACATAACTTTGAAGGATTAAGTGACCTTTGCGGAGCAACAGGCGCGGCAACAGTAACCTTTACCGCAACCGATGATTGTGGAAACTCCACAACCACAACAGCTACATTCACTATTGAAGACACCACCCCGCCAGCATTGACCTGCCCGGCAAATATCAGCGTAAATGCCGATGAAGGCAAGGCTTATGCAACCGTAAGCATTGCAGTTCCACAAGCCAGTGATGATTGCGGAAGCGTGACTTTAGTGAACGACTTTACCG
>JAAYJT010000008.1 GCA_012522795.1 Bacteroidales bacterium
GGGATTATAAACCCCGGGTGCTGAGGCTCTCGATGTGCCCTTTCAATTATTCCGCCCCTACAGGGCTTAGAGATTGAATTTTTTACGATTTTCTACCAATATATCGCCCCTACGGGGCTGTTAATCCGGGGTGCTGAGGCTTTCTCAGTGTCCGGTTTTTACGTTCCCAGTCATAATAATGTGTTCATGAATTGCCGCCGGCTTAAGCCGGAGGGATATAAAGGTGGGGCAACAAACTGGCTTTAGCCAAAAAGGTTAAAAGAGATTGTGAGTTGTGATTTTGTAATTTGGGGTAATATAAAAAAAGGGTGTTGCAAAATCACATTAACCTCGGATCTTTTTTTAGTGGTAGTTTTTCCATTTGCTCAATTTCAAGACTTGCAAAACCAAAATCTTCCGTCACTTTGCCGGTAAGTCTGTAAGTGCCGTAACCACGAAAAGGATATTTTTTTACAACGGGCGGAAAATGTACAGTATCAAAAAAAATGCCTGTGCAATCGAAAAAAGTACCGAAATGCATTATTTCTTTATGAACCGTACTTACATATTTGATGCAAACAAGGCTGCCGAGCATCTGAACACGCTTACCTGCACAGGATAACATTTCGGAAGCAAGGATCTGAGAGATTTTAGGTTTAGTATCTGATGTGGAAAGCCTTGAATTTCCGGCAGGCAGGGTGGGGGACTGCTCCGCAGCGTTCCGGTTGAGCATGTCAAAATAACTTAGAGTAAGAGGGAAGCCAAGAAGTTCAATTTCGTCATAGGCATCTTCAAGTTTGCTGTGCTCCAGCTCAGGAAGGATAAAGTCTTTGCCGGGTTCATCAAAAAGAGTGAAGTTGTTGGATTTGGGAGTTGTGCCGGCACCTGCCATAAAAGATTCCCACAACAATTCCTGTTTTCTTTTTCCTGTGAACCGGAAAGCCCCACATCGTATCAACAGTTGTAGTTGCTCTTTACCCACAGGAATGCGGTTCTCAAAGTCCTGCAGGTTTTTAAACAACCCGTTTCTGTTGCGCTCAGTTTCAATTTCCTGTGCAATTCCGGTTTCCAGGTTCTGGATATGAATGAATCCGGTGTAAATAGTCTGCCCTGATAGCGATGTTTTATACCTGCTATGGTTCACACACGGAAGCTCAATGCTGGCACCACATCGTCTGGCTTCATTAAAATACACCCAGGTTTGATAAAATCCTCCAAAATTATTTATCACTGCCACATGGAATTCGTTCGGGAAATGAGCCTTAAGGTACAGGCTCTGAAAACTTTCTACAGCATAGCTTGCTGAATGTGCTTTTGAAAACGAATAACCGGCAAAAGATTCTATCTGCCTCCATACTTCACTGGTAATAGCTTCAGTATGACCAAGTTTACGGCAATTGTTAAAGAAACGATCACGGATACGTTCAAATTCTTGTTTTGAGCGGTATTTCCCACTCATGGCACGCCGCAGAATATCGGCGTCGGCAAGGTTGAGGGCTGCAAAATGATGACAAACTTTGAGCACATCCTCCTGATACACCATTACCCCGAAAGTTTCTTTTAACTGCTGTTCCATCACGGGGTGTATATATTTGAACCCATTGGGATTGTGAAAACGATATATATATTCTTTCATCATACCCGAGCGTGCCACTCCCGGTCTTATGATGGAGCTTGCAGCAACCAGAACAGGGTAGGTGTCGCAGTGAAGTTTTTTCAGAAGTCCGCGCATGGCAGGGCTTTCAATATAAAAACAACCTATGGTCTCGCCATTGCGCAGTTGCTTTTTTACTTCCGGATCTTTCATAAAATCGTCCACTTTATGCACATCAAGGGTAATTCCTCTGTTTTCTCTGACAATTTTTGCACATTCGTCAATATGTCCCAAACCCCGCTGACTCAGAATATCCAGTTTTTCAAACCCTATGGCTTCTGCTACATACATATCCCATTGGGTAGTGGGGAAAGCTTTGGGAGGCATGTCGAGGGCTGTATAACAAGTTACAGGCTCTTCCGAGATCAGTACCCCTCCGGCATGAATACTTCGGATATTCGGGAAATCAACCATCATTGTACCTATTTCCATTATTTTACTCATTAGTTCTCCCTCGCTTTTGGGATTCCGGCGATTCTCTACCATATCGTCAATCTCGTTTTTAGGCAAACCATACACCTTGCCCAGTTCGCGAAGGATTGACCTGCCTTTGAAAGTGGACATGGCGCCAAGCAAAGCTGTGTGTTTATGCCCGTAGCGTTTGAAAATATAATCCAGCACCTCGTCGCGTTCTTTCCAGGAATAATCAATGTCGAAATCGGGCGGCGAAGTACGCAGAGGGTTTATAAATCGCTCAAAATACAGGTCGAGGGCGATAGGGTCTACATCGGTAATACGCAGGCAGTAAGCTACAATGCTGTTTGCCCCGCTGCCGCGGCCTACGTGATAAAATCCACGCGACACAGAATAACGGATAATATCCCATGTGATCAGGAAATAAGCCGAAAAGCCCAGCTTGTCAATGATCTCAAGTTCATGTTTTATCCGGCGCAAAGCTTCTTTGTGTTCCGAACCATAACGATAAGCAAGCCCATCAAGTGCAAGCTTCTCGAGCAGGATACGATCATCGTAACGGCTGCTGGTAAAGGTTTTTTTGTTTTTAATACTTATAAAATCGAAATCAAGTTCGCATTGCCTGGTCAGTTTCTTTGCATTATTCACTAATTGCGGATATTGCCCAAACTGTTGCTGCGCTTCAGCTTCGGTGATAAATATCTCGTTTGGATTTGCTAGTTGTGCAGGTGATAGTTTACTGAGCAGACAATTATTGTCAATAGCTCTTAAATGGCGGTGCAGTTCATAGTCTTTTGCATCGGCAAAGGTAGCATTATGCCATGCCAGAAGTTTTTGGGGATAATGGCGAATGGGAGAGGTGAGCAGTTTGTTGAGTTCATGATAACGAACGGCAATGAATTCATTGGATCTGAGCTGTGATACCATTGATGGTTTTTTGAACTGCTCTGTATTCAAAGCTGATTGCTGACTCTGCCCGTGTTTGACCAAACGGTTTTGTGTTTCTTCTGAATCCCGGATTTTTTTCGGATTTGGTATTTGGTAGTTTTTATCCGTGATGTGAAAGAGATCCATAGGATAAATCACGAATACTGCTTCAAATTCCGGTGCTCTTTCCGGCAATGTCAGTCCCTTGATATTGATTTCACTCAAAAAATCATTGATTTCCCGGAAACCATCATTATTTCCGGCTAACAACAGATATTTCAGCTTTTCGTCATCATAACAGGCAACTCCTGCCAAAGGCTTGATATTATGCGCCTTACATTCACGGATAAAATCAGTAATTGCTGAAGTATTGTTAATGTCTGCCAGTACAAGTGTTCGCAAACCGTAGGCTTTGGCCTGAGTTACTATCTTTTCTACTGACATGCTGCCATAGCGCAGGCTGTAATAACTATGTGCAGTGAAAATCATATCCAGATGATTAAATTATAATCAAAAACAAGATTACAATATAATCAATTTTTTAAAAAACAATTGGAGTTTAATTATTTTTTTCTGAAACGAAAGGGCAGGAGAATCAATGATCAGTTTTTAATGCCATATATAAAACTTCCACAGGATGATAGGCAGTGCGCCCTGTTCCGTCCTTTATCTGGTGGCGGCAGCTTGTTCCGGGCGCTGCTATAATGGTGTCGTTCTTAGCTTTTCTGACTTCAGGAAACAATACCAGTTCGCCAACCTTCATTGAAAGCTCGTAATGTTCTTGTTCATAACCAAATGAACCAGCCATGCCGCAGCAGCCGGTTTTTAATTCTCTGACTTTGTAATTTGCCGGCAGCGAAAGCATTGCCTTTGTTGGTCCGGTGCTTGCCAAAGCCTTTTGATGACAATGACCATGAAGAACAATATGTTTTTCTGAATCAGTGAAAACAGAGGAAGTTATTTTTCCTTTTTCTGCCTCCCGCATAATAAATTCATCAAACATGAGCGCATGCTTTGCAATGGCAATGGCATCATCTTTTTCTTCACCACGAAGCAGGTCCGGATATTCATCGCGGAAAGTCAATATCGCTGAAGGTTCAATACCTATGAGCGGAGTAGATTCTGAGATCAGGTGTTTTAGCAGCGCAACATTTTTTGCAGCTTTGCTGCGTGCTTTTCTCAGCATTCCTTTACTCAGGAAAGAGCGTCCGCTATCAGTATGTTTTGGGATCACAACTTCATAACCCAGAAAAGCCAGCAGGCAGATTGCAGCCTTTCCGGCTTCAACATCGTTATAGTTAGTGAATTCATCGGCAAAAAGAAAAACTTTTCCAAGCGGGTTTTCTGGTTTTGGTGTGTTACGCTTAGCCCAGCGGCGAAGTGAAGTTTTTGCAAGTAGCGGCAAATTCCTTTCAGAAGCAAATTTAAGCCTTGCTTTCAGAAATTTGGAAAACAATTTATTCTTCATCAGCGAATTATAAACACCCGGCAAGATCATGCCCAGCTTGTTCAGACTTGCTATATGTGCAATTGCCCGTGTTCGCAATGGAATTCCATTTGCATCGTGATAATGTTGTAAGAACTCGGCTTTATATTTCGCAATATCCACATTTGAGGGGCATTCGGCTTTACAGCCCTTGCATGACAGGCAGAGATCCATTATTTCATAAATCTCTTTATGGTCAAAAGGGTTGGATTTTGATGAGTGAGTGAGGAATTCCCTAAGAATGTTGGCACGGGCGCGGGTACTTGTATTTTCATCGCGGGTAGCCATATAACTGGGGCACATTGTTCCTCCTGCCAGTTCTGTTTTACGGCAATCGCCTGAGCCATTACATTGTTCGGCAGCACGCAGAATGCCTTGGGTCTCAGAGAAATCGAATATGGTTGCAGGTTCCTGTACAGCCTGCCCAGGCTCATATCTGAGCGAAGTGTTCATAGGAGGAGTGTTGACAATTTTTCCGGTATTGAAAATATTGTACGGATCCCATGTTTCTTTTATTGATTGAATCAGTTTGTAATTATGCTCTCCAACCATCAAACGTATGAATTCACCACGTAATCTGCCATCGCCGTGTTCGCCGCTTAACGAACCTTTGTATTTCTTTACCAACAGAGCAGTTTCGTAGGCTACTTTACGGAAAAGTTCCACATCTGCCGGGTCTTTAAGGTTCAAAACAGGACGAAGGTGCAATTCGCCGGTAGCAATATGAGCATAGTACACGCAGCTAAGATCCAGCCTTTGGAGCATCTGCTGAAATTCATTCATATAATCCGGCAGCAGGGCAGGATTAACGGCAGTATCCTCAATAACGGCAACCGGTTTTGCATCGCCGGGAATATTTGATAATAACCCGAGACCGGCTTTTCGCAATGCCCATACCCTGGAAATGTCCTTTCCGCGAATAACCGGGAAATGATAGCCATAATTCTCATAACGCATTGCATGTTCCAGCTCCCTGATCCTGTCGTTTAATTCCTCAATGGCATGACTGGCAAATTCAATGATAAGGATGGCAGCGGGATTGCCCTGAATAAAGAACCTGTTCTTTCGCTGTTCAATATTATTTTCGGTTTGCTCAATTATTACCTCGTCCATTAGTTCCACAGCTACCGGCTTATGCTTAAGTGCCACCAGATTGGCTTTGAAGGCTTCATCAAGGGTGTTGCAATGCATGCATACCAGGGCTTTTTCTTTAGGAGGCAGATCAACAAGGTTGAGTTTAATTTCGGTAAAAAAAGCAAGAGTTCCTTCTGAACCAGCTAACAGACGGCTGAAATTAAAATCTGGTCCGGTTGGGGTAAAAGGTTTGCAGTTCAGTAACAAATCAATGGCATAACCTGTATTACGGCGTTTAATTGCAGGATCCGGATATTCTTTTCTGATTTCCTGTTGGTTCACAGGGTCATGAAGCATACCGAGTATATGGCGGTATAATTCACTTTCCAGATTTGTGCCACTTGCTTTTTCGTTTAATTCCTTTTCGTTAAGTGGTTTGAATTCTGCTTCTGAACCATCATAGAGCAGAGCCTTTACTGATATTGTATGATCACGGGTGCTGCCATAAACAAGTGAATGAGCGCCACATGAATTATTACCGACCATGCCCCCTATCATACATCGGTTTGAAGTGGAAGTTTCAGGACCGAAAAACAAGCCGTAAGGTTCAAGTAAAAGGTTGAGTTCATCAAGAATGACACCCGGTTCAACTCTTACCCATCTTTCATCCTTGTTTATTTCCAGTACTTTGGTCATATATCTGGAAATGTCAACTACAATCCCGCCTCCAACTACCTGCCCGGCAAGCGAAGTGCCGGCAGTACGCGGTATTAATGAAACACGGAAGGCCCTTGCAAATTTTATAAGAGCAAGGATATCGTCCTTTGATCCCGGGCGAACCACAGCAAGTGGTACTTCACGGTAAACGCTGGCATCCGTAGCGTAAAGCAGCCGGGTTGGATAATCGGTAAACAGATCACCACTGAGCTTTGAACCAAGCTCTGTAAGTTTATTATGTGGAACCATAAGGTATTGATGCAATAAAAAATTAAAGCATCAAAAATAATGTATTTTGTCTTTAAGCCTGTTGTATAAGTCCTTGTTGTGTGCTTAAAAACCTGTTGAAGCAAACTCTAAAAGGTTCTTATTTCTTGTAGAAATAAATTCCACCCTATCCATCTTAGTGCAACAGACTTAAATACTTTCCCCTGACAACTAATTGAGTACCAATGTAATATGTTTTACGCCTCCATAAGGCGGATAAGTCAGGGAGATTGGAAAAGTTGTTTATAAACAGCCTTTTTATCTCATGTTCATAATAATATTAACCGTGCTAACTCCATCAGTAATATCAATAATTCCATCTTGGTTTA
>JAAYJT010000065.1 GCA_012522795.1 Bacteroidales bacterium
CTTATTAATTTCTTCCAAGGAATGGCAATATAAAGCTTGCCCAAATCACTTTGGTAAAAGCGATTTTTGAAAAGTTCAAGGTCATCTACAAGGGAAAATTGAAATTCTCTCTGGATTTCGGAAAAAGGTTGTATCTTCATCTCGCTTTTTTTGAGAAACCCCGATTTTGAGACTTTATGCTCGTTTTCGGGGTTTTGTTTCTGCAAAGATACAACTTAATTATTTATAAATCAAATATTTAAACCTTTTCTGAAAGTGCCTAATTAGTTCAATAGCTGAAATAAAATCAAAAAGGTTCACTATACCATTCCCGTCAATATCAGCATTTTCAAAACAAAATGGTTGTGGATCATTGCCGGTAATATAATTCACTATTGTAATAGCATCCAGCATATTTACAATTCCATCGCAATTTGCATCGCCTAAAATTATTGCTGCTCCGAAAACAGTAAATGGAGCTGCTGTAATCATGCTTGCCGACTGATTATCAGAAGTTACAGTGAGTTTCAGATAATAGTTTTCCGAACCACTTTCCGGTGTTATCCACTGATATTTCCCATTATTCGGAATATCTTCGGCGATAGTAACCCAGGGACCATTAGCTCCTGTTGCCGACAATTCAATTTTTACAGTTGATGGCAATCCACCCGGAACTGCTGATGCCCACTGAATAAACCTGGTGGAACCTGGAAAGAATTTTTCATTCCCCTTTGGATATAATGATCTGATCCATAACTCATCAGGAACTGAATTTTCAGCATACACATACATTTTATTGGTATATACCATCCACGATCCTTCTCTGACAAGAAAAACCAGATCGCCAAAACCATTTTTATTCAAGTCGCCACCGGCTCTGAAAGCCTGTGCATATCCCGGAGTTTGAGGAGTTTGAAATGTTGCACCAATAGTCCAATTACCATTACCATCGCCAAACCAAAGCATAAATGTACGATCACCAAAAGCCATAACATCAGTATATCCATCGGCATTCATATCATAAAGCTGAGTAAGCTGAAAAGAACCACTGGCAGGCAGATTACCCGAATAACTAACCCATGAGTTGGTAACATCATTAAATTCATATACCTCAACCCCACCATTATTATTTATAAATGCAAGCCCAAAACTGCCATCATTATTAATATCACCTACTGAAATACCCTTACGGGAAACAGATGCTCCATAATATGGCAAACCTGTATCGTTTTTAACAAAATTTCCATTACCATCGCCAAAATAAGCTGTTCCTGTTGCATGTGCAGCAATAAAATCCAGATTTCCATCATTATTCAGATCAGCAAATTGGATTATCATATCCGAATTATTACCCAATATACCAAAACTAGGTATCCAGGATCCGTCTCCCTGATTCAGATACACATGAAACCCAGCGCCAGCCCCGAACGATATGCTTACCAAATCTAATAAACCATCATTGTTTACATCGCCCAGATCGGTTCCAAACATTCCATAGGTTTCACCATTGGTGGCAAGTCCCTGATCCCAAGGAGTCCACTGAAGACCGGTACCGTCGCCAAGTGCAACTTCAATAAGCTGATTACCAAAATTTGTAGGAGAATAATTATGATGCATCCCCATGCCAAAATCTTTAAAGCCATCGTTGTTAACATCGCCAACAGCAAGTCCACCATAGCCAAAATGGCCGTTCATATGCAAATTGAAATTACCCTGCCCATCATTAAACCATATCATTATTCCATGCTGATCAGTATTGAATAAAGGACTGCCATGATCGCCAATTGAAAGAATATCAACATGTCCATCATTGTTTATATCATCCATGACAAAATCGCTTCTGCCCTTTTCAAAATTAGGTACGTTTAAACCACTCGTAAGTCTGGAATATGAAAGCTGCCTTTTAGGTAAACTTTGAATTTTCTGAGCCTGAAGTGAAATAACAACAATTATAATCAATAGCAGATTTGCAGAAAATAAAAAATATCGTTTCATAAACTATATTTTAATCTGTTTTCGATAAAATAAGATTCACAATGCCAATTAAATCCTGGATATTAATAATACCATCTCCGTTAATATCAGCATTTTCAAAACAGAATGGTTCGGGATTCAAGCCAATAAGATAATTGCTTATAGTGATAACATCAAACACATTGATAATTCCATCACAATTTGCATCGCCTGGCATTATTGTTTGAACCACTGTAAAACTTCTGGCACCGGCAGCTCCGATAAACGGAAATGTTTCCCGGCGTCCTGACTGGTCAGCAGCCGATAAGTAATAAGATATGGTGTTATCGCCAGGCGAAGCCGGTATCAAAGCCTTATAAGTATTATTTTGATGATGAACGAGAGGAATAGTATCAAATGAACCCATGTTTTTCTTATAGATCACAAAAAGAGAATCGGTGTACAGGGGAGAGCCGCTATATGGTATCATATCAGCACTGATCTCAAAAAACGGCTGATATTCCTGTTCTCCAACTATGGGCATATGTTTAATATACAATAATCCAATATCGGCAATATCTTTTACGCGGCAATGTAGGGCATCAGTTGTAAGCCAGCTTCCTGTGAATCCAAGCACTTCATAACCGGGCATAGCTTCCTGGTATTTAGCAATTGCAGCAGCATCACTTGATGAACCAGTAATAGGGACATAAACCCTGTGGTTCATTATAAGAGAATTGGTATATGGTTGTCCGTTGGGTGAATAAACCCTGTAAACCTGAAAAGGTGTTCCATAAGCACTTATCTGGTTTGCAAAGTAATCGGCTACCTGTTCAAAATACTGATAACGTGGATTAGAAACAGGTACTTCTGTAATAATGATTTTATCAACATCAAGAAATTTTCCCCAACAGTCAATATGCTTAATGTAATCGCCAAGTGGATCCAGAGTAACATGATAAGTATCAATACCCAGATAATCATGCATTTGTTGATTAACCCAAGAAACATTGTTGTTGTTTTCTTCATAAACCAAATCAGTAGATGCCGAAATTCCCCATCCGTCAGTCATATAATTTCCGCCGGTATGTACAACATTCATTGCATATAATGGAACGTTCAGAAATGCAGCAACTTTTGAGGGTATCTGATTATCATTAGGTCGGGGGCGATCATATGGAAAATCAACAATAGCAACCTGATTTTCACCGGTAGTAATAAACCATGGACCATAATCTCTTGTCCAGTATGAATCAGTAGGAGCTATCAGAAACTGACAGTTTTCCATATTAACACCGGCTGACTGATAGGAATTAATAGCCTGATTTTGTACTGTTGTACTGGAAACCAGTGTAATTACCTTAACATGTTGCGACATAGCAGCTACTAAATTTAAGGGTATTCCAAGCGGATATCTGATCAGGACTGCCTGCATTCTTTCGTGTTCAGCAATATTACGGATCTCTCCGGGAGGAATGGAAGTAGGAATAAAATCCAATCCTATTTCATGTCTTCGTAATTCTTCCTCAGGTGTCATCCAGATAGGAAGGCTGTTAGGATCGTTCCATTCTGGGTATTGCGCCATTGCAACATTGGTAAATAACAATGCCAGCAATAATGCCGGTAAGTACAAATACTGGTGTTTCATAGTTAATTTGTTGATGATTTTTAATCCCGCAAAAGTATGAATTTGTTACTAATTATTTTAATTTTAGTTTATAACATTGATTATCAATTAATTGACTTATTAACGATGCATACCTAAAATATTATATTCGTATGTCTTTATTGCATCGTATTTAAGCATTTCTTCAATACTCACATTGTTTTCTTCTGCTTTAAGCTTAACTTTTGAATGATATTCAGGATCCCTCTTAATGGTAAGTTTATAATATTCAATGTGTTCCTGATAGGTGCGATCAGTTTTATTTTATAATTCTTCCTATAATTTCACTTCCATCATTACTGAATGAAAACATAACCGAATAGAAATCAAAAGCAAAAAGATCAATATTATTCTCGTTACTTTTCCATTTGACTCATAAATCACATAAACCAGATAATGCTCAATGATAAGAGTAATTATCAGCAATACAAGAAAAGATGATTTTGTTCATAAAAAGAAGATAATAATTGCCAGAAAGATAATTATTTTCCTGGCATCTTGTGCGGAAATAAAATAAAGCAGCAAAAATGAAGGCAGAAAATAAAGGATAAATAAACTGCTGCTAAAATTCATAAAATGAGGGTCTTAAATAACGATTTTACTCATCATAAGGTGGTTTTATTTTTATCCCGTCATATTTAATTTCCCTGTTATCGCTGTAGGTGATTATAATAAAAGGAACTCCATCTTCATCATATCGTATCCAGTCACCTTCTTTCCGACCCATAATATAATTTTCTTCATCTTTTTTCTTGCCATCTTCCCAGTAATAAACATGCAATCCATTAGGATTATCATTTATAAACTGCCCTTCAAAAGCAAGTTGTCCGTTCGGATAAAAATGTTTCCAAATACCATTCCTAAGCCCACTACTGTAAGATCCTTCAATACGGTGATTTTCAATATTATAAATCCATTTTCCTTCTTCCATATCTTCAAAATACTCACCCTCTGAAATTATATTTCCATTAGGATCAAATTCAGTTACAAGACCATCCTTTAATCCTTTGATAAAAAATTCTTCTCTCCATAAATTTCCGTTATCGTAATACCAGACCCATAATCCAACAGGTTTACCCTCGCTGTTATATTCTCCTTTTTGTTCCAGTACACCATTTTCATAATAAAATATCCATTCTCCGGTTTTCAAACCCGATATGTAATTGCCTTTTGCGCGAAGTTTCCCGTCAAAATAAAATTCTTCCCATGCATCTTCCTTAATCCCGTTTTCATCCATTATTCCCTTGCCAATAATATTACCTTTTGCATAAATAACAGCCTTTTCAATACTTCCATCTTCGTTATATTCACGGCTAACACCTTCAGGAAGACCATTACGATATGTTGTTACACTGCTTATAACACCATTGTCGTAATACTCAGTGACGGTTTCAAGTTTGGTTATTTCAGGAACATCAAGTACTTCAACATCGTCAGCAAATTTTTTAAGTTCCAGCAGATTTCCGGTTTTATCATATGTTTTAAAAAAACCATCTCTTTTGTCTTTTCTGTAAGTTCCTTCTTCTTTCAACATTCCCTCTTCATAAAAATATTTCCAGTGTCCCTGTTTTAAACCATTCCTGTCTCTCCTGTTAATATTTTCTCTATAAATTACAAAACCCTTACGGTATTCGGTATGAACCACAATATTTCCGTTATTGTCATAATTAAAACCATTACCCTCTTCCAATCCGTTTTCAAATGGAATAGTACGTTTTATTGAACCATCAGGGTACAAAAATTCAGTTAAGCCCTCCTTCTGATCATTCGCAAAAGGCTCAACTATAATTTCTTCTTCTCTGTATGTTTTTCTGATACCGTGCTTTTTTCCATGTTTATAATTTATCTCCAGAATCAGATCCCCTGTTTCGTTATAAAATTTCCAAAGGCTGTCCAGTTCATAATCAACCCGGTTCCCTTCTGATTTAAGAATTCCGTCTTCATAATATGTTTTCCAGTAACCATCAGGTTTACCATTTCTCATATAACCTTCGCTTGATATTTTTCCGTTTGGATGATAAAAAACATTAAAACCATCAGTATTTATGCTTTCCTGAGCTATGGAAACCCAGCAGCTAAATATTAATATGTTGATTAATAATGTTTTAAGAAATTTATTCATGGCGATTTTTTCTTATGCAATGTTACGACATGAAAGCTTAATGGCAATAGCGGCTTTAATTGTATTAATAATAATATATTTTAAAAATAAAATTAGTATAAATATTATAGGTTGTTAGTTGTGTTAGTAAAAATTATGATGATTGTTTGGAATTTCAGTTCTTAAAGAGTGACTAACATTATATTAACAAAAGTATTTTAGTAAGTGATTGATATAATGTATTATATGAGTAATTAACAATTTCCGGATTTTGATTTGTGTTTATAAATAAATTCAAAATGGCAATGTTTTTTTGTTGAGTAAGCTCTTAATAAAGTTTAATAAAAATGGGTCTTTCCTGTCTTTTTCGATTAATCAACATAAATTATGTTAATAAGTTTTATTTATTAAAGAAATGAAACATGTTTCTAACAATTTATATTTTGTTTTTGTTAGTATCTTACAAATAATTGATTTACTGCAAAATAGACATCATATTCAAATTTATGATTTTAAATTAATTGCTTATAAAGCAAGCGTGTAGGATTTTAAAATTATAAATTATTTACTTTTGTTTCAAAATATTATTAACAATGAAGTCAAACTGGCAAAAAGTGGCATTGGGTTCTGATCATGCAGGATACAATTTAAAACTTGATGTTATTAAATGGTTGATTGCCAAAGATATTGAATTTTATGATTTCGGAACCTTTTCTGATGACCGTGCTGACTACCCTGATTTTGCTCATACAGTTGCAAAAAATGTAAATGATCATAAATTTGATGCAGGAATTTTAATATGTGGAAGTGGTAATGGGGTTTGTATGACAGCAAACAAATATGTTCATGTAAGAGCTGCATTATGCTGGAATGTTGAATTAACCAGACTTGCACGTTTACATAACGATGCAAATATTCTTTGTTTACCCGGGCGTTTTATTAAAACTGAAGAAGCATTGAAATGCGTTGAAACGTTCCTTACTACCAATTTTGAAGGTGGAAGACATACTATAAGAGTTAAAAAAATTTCCAATATCATATTATGAGCAAGAATCCAACTCTGACTGAATTTTTGAAGAATTCGGAGAAAATTGCTTTCAACCGGCAACACCGGAAGATTATCAATTATAATATTTCGAAATATAATGAGGAGGTTGTAAAGGGAAAGAAGCAATTTAAAAATCTTGCTATTGCAAAGAAGAAGGCTGCCGTTATTAAATATCGGGTTTTAAGTGAGTTGGAGCGTTATTTAGCTGAATTTGAAAAGAACTTTGAAGAAAAAGGCGGAGTAGTATTATGGGCTTTGGACGAACGTGATGCTGTTAAAGAAGTTCTTAGTATCGCTAAAAAGCACCGGGCAAAAAAGGTTGTGAAATCGAAAAGCATGGTTACAGAAGAGATTGAGCTTAATAAACATCTTGAAAAAAATAAGATAGAATCTGTTGAAACCGATCTTGGAGAATTTATTGTACAGCTGGCAGGACAGACTCCATATCATATTGTGACTCCGGCGATGCATTTTTCAAAAGACGATGTTGTAAAACAGTTTCATGAAAAGTTCAATATATCAGAAAACAGTAGTCCCGAAGATATAACACTTTTTGTAAGACATCTTTTAAGAGAAAAATTTCAGAAAGCTGATATAGGAATTACAGGTGCCAATTTTCTTATTGCCGATACTGGATCTGTGGTTCTTACTGAAAATGAAGGTAATGGGATATTGAGTATTTCATTACCCAGAGTACATATTGTTATTACAGGAATTGAAAAAATAATTCCTTCAATAAATGATTTGAATCTTTTTTTGCCATTACTTTCTACTTATGCAACTGGTCAGCGTTTAAGTTCTTACAATTCAATTATTAGCGGACCAAGAAAAGATAATGAAGATGATGGACCTGAATTTATGTATGTGATCCTGATTGATAATAAAAGGTCAAATTTACTGTCACAAACTGAGCAGCGTCGTGCTTTATCTTGTATTCGTTGTGGTGCCTGTTTAAATGCCTGTCCTGTTTATAAAAATATAGGAGGACATACTTACAATACTCCTTACAGCGGACCCATTGGAGCAGTAATTGCACCATACATGATTGATTTTGAGAATTATATACATTTAAGTTTTGCTTCCACACTTTGTGGGAAATGTACTGAAGTATGTCCTGTTAACATTAATTTGCACGAGTTACTTTTGCATAACCGTAATAAGGCAGTTCAACAGAACATTCCTTCGTTTTACGAACGTTCAAGTATAAGGATGATGAAGCATTATATGCTAAAACGACATCGTCTTGATGGTGCAAGTGCCAGTTTAAAAAACAGAATGCTTAATTATTTCTTTAAAAAATCCTGGGGAAAGCGTAGAAAATTACCTAAGGTTCAGCAAAAATCTTTTAAACAGCTTTGGATAGAACAAAGAAATAATAAGTAGCAATGATTTACTGCTAATACATTGTATTTTTGAAACAAAACACTCCTCTCCCCTACCCTATTGAAAATTTAAGTTTTTTATTTTGAAAGTTTTACCTTCCCGTTAACTGTACCGGTAATAAGATTTTTTGCTCTTATATCAGCAATAATGGCTTCTTTGAGTTCCAGCGGAAAAGTACCTTCAATTTCAGGTGTTTTTAACACAAAAGTAGCAATGGCACCTTTATCTTCTGTGAAATTCGCATTTGAAAGACTGAACGCTATCATTCTCAGTATTCTGGTTTCCGATAATGTGTTAGCCTGGATCATATGTCCCTGGCTACGTGTATTAACCAAAGCACATGAATTTTGTACATATTCAAAACCCATAGGCAAAGGAATGTCCAACTGAAAAGCAACAATTGGCGATTCGTTAATGATTTCAAGGGTAACTGTAATATTTTCACCCGGTTTACCTTCAGCATCTTTTACTTTTAATACATATCCCTGCGAGAATACAGTAAATCCCTGGAAAACCAGAATAGAGACAATAAAAAGAACTTTCCTGATCATAATTTTGAGTTTTAATTAATGATTAAATGTTAACAAATAGTTTATGAATTAAATATAAAATATCCTTAAATATTTGAGTCTTACGAAGTTAGTCCATATTTTCAATATCAGGATGCGATAAAATATCTGCAAGGATACTCCGAACCGATTCGTCGCCAAATGCCTGCAATTTCTCTGCCAATAATTTCTTTCTATCCGTTCTGTCTTTAGTTTCGCTGATAATTGCCATTAATTCTCTGTATTGCGAAATTCTCAGAGTATTTTCTAAAGCTGATCTTATGACAGAGATATTAATATTTGAATCACTTTTTATTTCGGGTAATCCAAAAACCTCAATTTCCTGTATAGCCGTTTCCAGGATTTCACGGCCAAGCCTCTTTACAGTTTCTGAAGCCGGAATCCCCGATGTATCTCTCATTGTCCAGCTACTATATTCGTAATTAATATCTTTGATAAGATTTATTTTTTCTGAATCTCGTCCGAAAACACGCTCTAAAACCAGGATAGTAGTGTTTTTCCAAACATTGAGATTAAATTTCGGATCGTTCAGTTTTTCAATTTGTTTTTGAAGAACAAAAATCTCTTTCTCTGTCATAAAAAGAAAAATTTAGATGTGGAAAGCAAAAGTAATATGATTTTTGTAATTTAGCCGTGAAAGTTATAAATTCATAATACCCTGATACCAAAAGATATCATACAATCAATTATTGAAACTGCCAGGATCGAGGAAGTGATTTCTGATTTTGTTAATTTGAAGAAAAGAGGCAGTAACTATGTGGGTTTGTGTCCGTTTCATAATGAAAAAACACCATCATTTTCAGTTTCTGCAAGTAAAGGAATTTATAAATGTTTTGGATGTGGAAAAGGAGGCGATGTTGTTAATTTTATAATGGAGCATGAACATTATAACTATGTTGAAGCACTCCGCTATCTTGCTAAAAAATTTAATATTGAAATTCGGGAAGAAGAAGGAACTGCTGAACATATCCTTGAGCATAACGAGAAAGAAAGTCTTTATAACATAAGCCAGTTTGCACAAAAGTATTTTTCTGATTGTCTTCATAATCATAATGAAGGCAAGGCAGTAGGCTTATCCTATTTTATCGAACGCGAATTAAATGATGAAAGCATCGAGAAATTTCAGCTTGGATATTGCCTTGATTCATGGAATGAATTCACTACCAATGCTTTAAAGAACGGCTATAGTATTGACTATCTTATAAAAAGCGGATTAACTGTTGAACGTCCGGGTGGCGATCATTTCGACCGATTTCGTGGCAGAGTGATTTTTCCTATTCATAATTTAAGCGGAAAGGTTATTGCTTTTGCCGGGCGTATTCTGAAAAAGGATCCGAACAAACCAAAATACATCAATTCACCTGAAAATGATATTTACAATAAAAGCAAGGTTTTGTACGGATTGTTTTTCGCAAAGAACACCATAGTAAAGGAAAACAATTGTTATCTGGTTGAAGGCTATACCGATGTTATCTCACTTTTTCAGAACGGGATACAAAACGTGGTTGCATCTTCAGGAACATCTCTTACGGTTGATCAGATACGGCTTATCAAACGCTTTACAAACCACATAACCATTCTTTTTGATGGAGATGAAGCAGGATTGAAAGCTTCGTTCCGCGGCATTGATCTTATTCTTGAACAGGGTATGAATGTAAATGTTGTGTTGCTACCTGCAAATGAAGACCCTGATTCGTTTGCCAGAAAATACAGAACTGCTGAGATCAAGGATTTTATTGTTAAAAATTCCAGGGATTTTATCAGATTTAAAACCGGATTATTAATTGAGGAAGTAAAAAACGATCCTGTAAAAAAAACTGCTCTGATCCATGAAGTAGTTAGCTCAATAAGCCTTATCCCTAACGAGATTAAACGGGGGGAATATATAAAAGTTTGTGCTCAGCTTGTGGATGTTGATGAACAGGCTTTGATCTACGAACTAAACCGTGAATTAAGGAAACGTTTCAAAAAACGTAGCGACAAAATAGCCCGGATTGATGATCCTGTTCAGGATGAATACACCACAGTTCAGCAAATAGAATATAAAACCGATGATAGCGAATATCATGAGAGTGAAATAATAAGACTGATACTGAATTATGGAAATGAAAAATTGGTTTTCGAAAATGAGAATGAATTCGGGCATATTGAAACCTCTTCTATTAGTGTTGCAGGATTTATTATTAATGATTTACGCCATGACGAAATAGTTTTTGAAACATCTATTTACAGGCACATATATGAAGAAATAGTACAAAACTATGAAGTTGATGTTTTAAAGATTGGTTCTCAGTATTTTACATCTCACAGCGATCCGCAAATTTCAAAAGTGGCTATTGAATTATTAAGTAAACAGCATGAATTGAGTGAGAACTGGCTCAAGAACAAAATCTATGTAAACTGTGAGAAAGATATTCTTAAAGAAGTTATTATTTCATCGGTTCTGGCATTAAAAGCTAAAAAGATATCAAAGGATTTAAATCTGATACTTAAGAAGATAAAGAATTCAAATAATGTTGAAGAACAGTTGAAATATCTGAAAGAACACAGCTATCTTAAAGAGATTCTTATGGAAATTAATAAAATTCTGGGGCGGATTATAAGCCAATGAGTTAATGATATTAATCTCATTAAAAACGCAATACCAAATTATAACATTTATCGTTTTTAGTTTTCTCAGGTATTGAACTTCGGTTAGTTCAGCCACCAAATTCAAATTATCATTGCTTTTATTATTTAAATGCACTTATTTGCAATGGTTTGCATATTAAATGTTTATGAGCGATTCAACCTTTTAGATCAGAAACGGTTTATAGTAAAGATAAGTTCGAAAAATACTACTTTATAAAATATTGTTATTTTTACCGATTCTAAATTAATATAAAAATCAATAGTCGTGAGTTATACTGAAAAAGATATTTTAAAAGCTCTGAGTCATGTGCAAGATCCTGATCTGAAGAAAGATCTGGTAACACTTAATATGATTGAAGATATTAAAATTGAAGGAAACAAAGTTTCGTTCAAGCTTGTTCTTACCACTCCTGCATGTCCTATGAAACACATAATGCAGAAAGATTGTGAACTGGCAATTAAAAAATATGTTGATCCCGGGCTTGAAGTTGAAGTAGAGTTAACATCAAGAGTTACAAGCCGGCGCAATAAGGCTGATGAGATGCTTAAGGGTGTAAAGAATATCATTGCTGTTGCTTCGGGCAAAGGTGGTGTTGGAAAATCAACAATTGCCGTAAATTTGGCTGTTGCACTTGCTGAAAGTGGTTCAAAAGTTGGCCTGGTAGATGCCGATATTTACGGTCCTTCAATTCCCTTGATGTTTGACATGATAAATGTTAAGCCTGTGGCAATGGATGTTGACGGAAAATCGAAAGTAATACCTCTTGTAAAGCATGGAATAGGATTATTATCAATAGGTTTTTTTGTTGATCCTGAAAAAGCATTGATCTGGCGTGGACCTATGGCTTCAAATGCGCTTACTCAGCTATTTACTGAAGCCGATTGGGGAGAACTTGATTATATGGTAATTGATATGCCTCCCGGTACCGGAGATATTCATCTTACTCTTGTTCAGCAATTGCCTGTTACCGGAGCTGTAATAGTCACTACCCCACAAGAAATCGCTTTAGCTGATGCTCGTAAGGCCATTGCAATGTTTCAGCAGGAAAACATTAATGTGCCTGTGCTAGGCCTGGTAGAAAACATGTCGTGGTTTACTCCTGCTGAACTTCCTGAAAATAAATATTATATTTTTGGTAAGGAAGGTGGAAGTAGGCTTGCCAAAGAAACTGGAATACCATTGCTTGGGTCTGTTCCATTGGTTCAAAGTGTTCGTGAATCAGGAGATAATGGAACTCCGGCAGTGTTGAATCCTCAGTCGCCGGCAGCTTCGGCATTAATGGAAATGGCAATGGCTGTAGCACAACAGGTTTCAATCCGAAATGCAAATTTGCCACCTACTACAAAGGTAAAAATGAACAATTAACACGAAATTTTATTAATAGAATTAAACCATTGCATAATTTAAGTTTTGTGAATTAATAAATGATTGATTATGAATACAAATATTGAACTGATAAATAAAGTACAGAATATTATTGAGCAGGTTAGACCTTACTTGCAGGTTGACGGTGGCGATATACAATTCATTGAACTTACTAATGACAATATAGTAAAAGTAAGATTAAAGGGTGCTTGTAGTTCATGTCCGTATAGCCGTATGACCCTAAAAAATGGTATTGAAGAGGCTGTTAGAAGGGCTTTACCCGAAATAGTAGCCGTTGAAGAAGCATAAAAACTCCTTATTACTATCAATATTTAGCAGTAATTGGTATCCGACGACCGGAACCAAATGCTTTTGATGAAACCTTTAGAATAGGAGGCGTTTGCCAGCGTTTCCATTCATTCGCTTTTACAAGTTTCAGAACTTTATTGACAATTTCAGGTTCAAAACCCATTCTTATAATTTCAATTTCAGAATGATGTTTTGTGATGAATAAATCAAGGATCTTATCAAGCAATTCATATTCAGGAAGTGAATCAGTATCCTTTTGATCCGGACGCAGCTCAGCTGAGGGTGGTTTTGTCAGTATATTCTCAGGGATTATATTTTCATTGGAATTAATATAATGTGCCAGTTCATAAACTTCGGTTTTGTACAGATCGCCCAAAACTGCCAGTCCGCCGCACATATCACCGTAAAGTGTACCATAGCCTACTGCTGCTTCACTCTTGTTTGAAGCATTTAAAAGAACATAACCGTATTTATTTGAGAATGCCATGAGGATAATTGCTCTTATCCGTGCCTGAAGGTTTTCTTCAGTTACACCAAAAGAATTATTGTCAAAATGGGAATTCAAATCCTTAATTAATTCCTGATAGTGATTTTCAATAGGAATAATTAGATGCGGACTATTAAGATTATTTAGTAATTGTTTTGCATCGCTGATTGAATAGCTGGATGAAAAACCTGAGGGCAACATCAATGACATCACATTTTCTTTTCCAAGTGCTTTAACAGCCAATACAAGTGCTACAGCCGAATCAAGGCCGCCTGAAAGTCCCAGAATTGCTTTTTTAAGCCCCAGCTTTGAAAAATAATCCTTTATTCCAAGAACCAAAGCATTATGAACAAGCTCAATTTTTGAAGGAGCTTTAAAACTATCAATGTTTAGTTCTGTGTTGGATTTATTAGTATCTGCAACTACAAAATCTTCATTAAAATATGCCAATCTGTTTACAATTTTCCCATGCTTATTTATAAACATTGAACCACCTTCAAAAATAAGGTCTGTTTGCGCTCCAGCCTGATTTACATAGTACAATGGCAGTTTGAGATCAGCAATATTCTTACTAACAAGCTCAGTGAATATATTGGTAGTGTCATGCTGAAAAGGCAATGCTGAAATATTAATAATCGCATCAGAACTTTGTTCAATAAGCTTTTTCATTGGCAGCGCGCTCATATTCAGCAGATCATTTCCAATAGTAAGGGCAAAGCTGCCAAAAGGCAGGCGAACCACATCAAATACCTTATTGGGTTCGAAATAACGGGATTCATCTGAAATATCAGAATCCTGTAATAATGTTTTATGAACTTGTGAATAAATATCTCCGTTAAACAGGACAATTGCTGAATTTAGAAGCTTTCCTTCTTTTTTAGAAGGGTTTCGTGTGGGACAGCCAACAATAGCGGCAATTTCATTACAATGTTCAGAAATATTTTTTACCGCTGTTGTACATTTATCAATGAATTCAGGATATTCAAGCATATCCTGAGGGGGATAACCACAAACTGAAAGCTCGGAAAACACAACAAGATCAGCACCCTCAAGCCTGGCTTTTTCTATATGATTAATGATTTTTCTGGTATTATATTCAAAGTCACCAATAATATAATTAAGCTGAGCAAGGGCTATTTTCATAAAAAATCATGTGTTTCAGAATGATATTAAAACAGGAAGCCTATGTTAAGTTCTATAAAATTGGACTTACCTGCATGTTCGATACTGGCATCCATGGTATTATTACCTTTAAGAACATTGGTAATCCCATTGTTAAACAATAACCCCAACATCAGTTTGGATTGTCCGATCTCATATTCAACTCCACCGCCAAGGATTAATGAAGCTCTGAGGAAATTTATTTCTTCACTTATTTTGTCTTTTTCAAAACGCTTAACTATACCAGCATCTATAGGAATAAATTTATCTTCAGCTTTTGCATCAAGACGTATGCTTCCACCAAATCCAAGCTGAGCATAAAAAGTAAATCCGGAAACATCAGGAGCACGTAATCTCATAACAACCGGAAGTTCAAGATACTTCAGGTTATATCGTCTGTACAGGGTTCCGGTAGAATCGTTCAGTTTATGGGGATATTTAAGTTTCCCGTTATTAAAGATTATGTTAAAACCGGAAGACAGGTAATAATTCTCTTCAAAAGGGAATTCTGATATAAAACCCCATGAGAATCCAAACACTACCCCATCATTTTCGTATGATTTAGCATCAGGTTTTAACCAACCAATATTAGGCGCAATCCTAAAGCCAAACTTTGGATTCTTAAAAACCTGAGCTTCAAGATCGTTAGTAAATATTACTAAAGCAATGGCAATAACGGCTATTACAAAGGGTTTGATTTTTTTCATACTTTAAATTATTAAGTTAATTTCATGGCGCTAAATTAAATATTTTTTTCCTCTTTTAAGGTATATTTAAGTATTCAGATGTAACATAAGTTTTAAATTAACGTTATAAATTGTATAGCTTCAACAAAACAGACGATATCATCCCCAGACAGTTCCGGAAAACTAAATCAGGGAAGGAAATGAAAAAAATAATTCTGTTATTTATTTTATTAATGCCTTTCACTTTGCTGAATGCGCAACTTGGCTTTACGTTAGGGCCGAAAGTAGGTTTTACAGCCACGAAGCTGAGCAGTAATAAGGATGAAATGCTGGAGACTTTTCAGGCTAATTTTATGTTAGGTGCTTTTATGCGTATAAGCGATCACCGTCTTTATATTCAGCCTGAATTTAATATCAAAACAAAAGGTGGTTTGTTCAGTAGCGATAAATTACTTGGGATCAAGGAATTAAGCCTGACTACCTTTGAAGTTCCTATTCTTATAGGTATTCGGGTAGCGGGCGACAGAGCCAATAATTTACATATAATGGCGGGGCAAACTATTTCTTTTGCTACTGAAAAGAACATTAGGCTGGATAATAGCTCCGAACTGGATAGTAGCATGTTTGAGAATGTATTATGGGGGTTTCAGGCAGGTATAGGCCTTGATTTGATTGTGTTAACCCTGGATTTAAGATATGAATGGGGTATCAATAATCTTTTGATCTCAGGATGCAACGGAGTTAGTTTGAAAAACAGAATGATAGAGGTAAGTCTGGGCTGGAAACTTTTTTAAACTAAATCAATAATTCACCACAGTTTCAAAAGAAACATGATATGAAAAAGCTTGTGCTTAATAAAATTTCAATTTTAAGCTGGATATTTTTGTTTATATTTTCGTGTCAAAACCCTAAACAGGAGGCTTTGCAGAAAGTGAAAGATATCAAGCTGGATAATATTTGCATAAAGCGTTACGAAGCCGATATGTTCAGTATTGATACCACTTATCTTCAACAGGAACTTATGAAATTGCAAAATGAATATATACCATTCCTTGATGTTGATCTAAAGGATAAAAGAAATATTGATCAAATCCGCGCTTTTATATCAGATACTCTGGTTAAATCAATATTTTTAAAATCCCGGAGTGAATTTAAATCTTTGCAATTTCTGGAAGAAGAACTTACTCTGGCATTTAAACATATTAAATATCATTTTCCTGATTGGACACCTCCTCAAGTCTATTCCTATATTTCGGGGCTGGATTATGAAAATCCGGTAAGTTATAATGGAGACCAACTTATCATTGCGCTTGATATGTATCTTGGGCAGGATTTTGAGACTTATCTTATGATGGGTTTTCCGAAATTCAAGATCAGCCGGATGACACGTGAATACATGCTTGCCGACTGTATTCGAGAAATTATAATGACTGATTTTACAGAAGATTATTTTGCTTCAAATTTAATTGACAAAATGCTGTTTGAAGGCAGGCAGCTTTATTTACTGGACCAGTTTATTCCCTGGGATGAAAATCAGTATAAAATTGGATTTACTAAGAAACAGTTAAGCTGGTGTAAGGACAATGAGGCAAAAATGTGGGCGTATTTCATTGAAAATGAGTTATTGTTTTCGTCTGATCCAATGATTATCAATAAGTTTACTAACGACGGTCCGTTTACTACGGCTTTTCGTAATGATTCCCCTGCAAAAGCTGCTATCTGGGTTGGCTGGCAGATAATTGATTCATATATGAGAAAAAATTCTTCAGTAAAGCTTAAGGAATTGCTCATATCCAGGAACACACAGGAAATATTCAGTATGTCAGGATATAAACCCAGTCGTACGGGCTTTTAAAAGTATTTATGAAAATACAGAAATATTGCTTATCATATTTTTATGTAATATTTAAAAAAAACTTAGTATAAAATCTATTTAAAACATATTTTAAAATTCATATTAAATCAAAAATAAAGAAGATGAAGAAGTATCTGATTTTATTAATACCAATGCTGGTTTTGTTTTTTGGATGTGAAAACAAAAAACAGTCAGAAAGGATTTTAGCCCTGCAAATTGATAGTGTACGCTCCACAAGGTTAGTTCAGGAAAAAGAAGATGCAATAAACTCACTTTTAAAGACTCTGAATGAGATAGAAGAAAATCTTGCACTTATAAGGTCGAAAGAATCTATTATTTCTGATCAGACAGGCGAAAACCGCGAAATCAAGCCCGATGTGCAAAACCGTATTATGCTGAATATTTCTGACATCAATGATCTGATGGATAAAAACAAACAGCTTATTAAGAATCTGAATGCACAAGTTCGTAGTTCGAACCTGAAAATATCAGAACTCGATAAAACCATTGAGCGTATTAATGGTACTCTTGCTGCTAAGGAAATCGAAATTTCTGAACTGAAACAAAATATTAAAAGCCTTAATATTAAAATTGATGACCTGAATATTAAAGTTGGTGATCTTGAAAAAGAAAGTACTGAAAAAGACATGATAATTGCCGAAAGGATAAGTGAAATAAACAAAGTATGGTATATTGTAGGTAGTAGAAAAGACCTTCGTGATGGTGGTATTATAAGCCGTACCGGTGGATTTATCGGCATAGGAAGAGTGACAATGCCATCAGAAGATTTGATGAACAAGCAGTTCATTGAAGCTGACCAACGCGAGCTTACTGAAATTCCCTTGAATGCCGGTCATGTTGAAATAGTTACAAATCATCCTGCAGGCAGTTATCAGCTAATAGGTCAAAAACCTGTTGAAAAGCTTGTTATTACTAATCCGCAGGAGTTCTGGAAAACTTCAAAATATCTTGTGATAAGTATAAAATAAACAAGGTAAATATCAGTAACCGGATCAAAAGTTCGGTTTTTTAATTTCCTCAAGTAGACAAAATCAAAAAATTTCAGGTATCGGTTCTGATAATAATTAGACAGATTGCTAATATTTACTCAGTAAATATTACTTTTGTTGGTTATTTTAACGGATAACTATATTCAGAACAGAAAATACAAATGAGCAGTAATTATCGGATACAGAGAACATTAAAGGGTATAATTAAATATACACTAATGTTTATTTTATTGGTATTCAGCTCATTATCATATTCTCAAACTACTATTCTAAATCTTGATAATTCAAAAACTTCAGCTACTGTCGTTAATGACGACATGCAATATTTTACAGCATTATTTACCTATAATGAGATAATAGCTTCAAATACAGAAACCAGTAATGGTTTGTATTGCGAGATTTATATTCCAAATACTTTTTTCATTGGAGAGCTTGGTTTTCCTAAACTTCCTGCCAGCCGTAAACTTATTGAGATTCCTTTCGGAGCTGAAGTTACAATAAAAGTACTGAGTTATACTTTGAAGGAATATAATCTTGAAAAATTTGGTATCACAAATAAAATAATACCGGTCCAGCCTTCGGTAAGAAAAGATCAGGATGCTGAAATGATACCATTTGAGCTTAACCATGAAATTTACGGGAAAGACAAATATCTCAAATATGATATTGCTACTGTTGAGATTCTTGGAGTTTTAAGAAATACCAGAATGGCTCATCTGACCATTGCACCGGTGAGTTATAATCCGGTTCGGAATACAATAAAGGTTTATAATAATATTGAGGTTGAAATATCATTTTCGCCTGCTGATGAAGAACTAAACAGGTATATAAAATCTTCGGTGCGTTCATTGTGGTTCGAACCTGTTCAGAATATGCTGTTTAATAATCCCGGCAGCAAAGATCTTACATTCAATGATTTAACGAAACATCCTGTTAAATATCTTGTTGTTGCTCCCCGTATGTTTGAGGCGGATTTACAGCCCTTCATTGAATGGAAAACCAAAAAAGGTTTTGAAATGATTGTGGCTTATACTGATGAAATAGGAATGGATTTCAAATCAATTCAGCAATGGATTCATGATCAGTATAATTCGGCAACCCCGGATGATCCTGCACCAAGTTTTTTACTGTTGGTTGGTGATACACCCCTGATTCCTTCATCCACCGGTTCGTCAACCGGAAAATCAACCGACCTTTATTATGCAAGTGTTGACGGAGATTATTTTCCGGAAATGTATTACGGCAGATTTTCAGCTAATAATTCAGCGGAATTGATTAGCCAGATCGAGAAAACACTTTATTATGAACAATATCAGTTTACCGATCCTGCTTTTCTTGACAGAGCAACTTTAATAGCTGGTGCTGATGCAAACTGGAATCCCTGGATAGGACAACCGACAATTAAATATGCAACCGGTAATTATTACAATAAATCCCAGGGATATTCTGATGTATTTGCATATCTGACCAGCCCTTATAATGGATGTTATGATACTGAAAAAATAAGGGTAGGTTTTGTTAATTACACTGCTCATTGTAATGAGACAACATGGGAAAATCCCCTGTTAACTAACCAGTCAGTAAGTAATTTTGCGAATTATGGGCAATATCCGCTGGTTATTGGTAATTGTTGCCTGTCAGCCGACTTTGGATATCCGGAATGTTTGGGTGAATCGTGGGTAAGAACACCCGGAAAAGGTGCAGTGGCATATATTGGCTCAGCTCCAAATTCATATTGGCTTGAAGACTTTTACTGGTCGGTGGGAGCATTTCCTGCTCAGGGATTTAACAACGGATACGTACCAACATTCGATGAAACTACTCATGGAGCTTATGATGCACCGTTTGTAAGTGATTTTACTTCGTTGGGAGGAATTGTTTTTACCGGTAATCTAGCTGTTACCGAAGCTCATGTTCAGGGTTATAATATGCAGTCGAGTGCACAGTACTACTGGCAGGCATACAATATTCTGGGTGATCCTTCTTTGGTTGTTTATCATACTCAGGGCAATTTAAATAATGTTGTTCATTCATCTTTTTTCCCTTTTGGCTTAAATATTTTTGAGGTTAATGCCGAACCAGGTTCATATGTTGCCATTTCAAAAGATGGTGTTTTGCTTGGTGTGTCACTTGCTGATATTTCAGGAAAGACTGTTGTAGAAGTAGAACCTGTATTTTCAGATGAAATTGTTGAAATTGTGGTTACAAAACCACAATACGTTCCTTATTATGCTCAAATACCTGTTAATCAGGTAGAAGAACCTTATGTCATAATTTTCGAAAAAGTAATCACCGATTACAATGGAAATCAGAACGGACTTGCCGATTATGATGAAATTATTGGAATTGATCTTACTTTGAAAAACGTTGGAAGATTGCCAAGCGGTGATTTAACCATATCATTATCAGGAACTGACAATTATGTATCACTGATCAGTGAACCGGTTTTACATACCACGGCATTGAACAGTCTGGAAAATCTGGAAATAAATGATGCTTTCATTTTTTCAATAGCCGGATTTGTGCCGGATCAGCATAAAGCTGAATTTGAGTTACAAATAAAAGATGGAAACCATTTCTGGGCTTCGGCATTGCCTGTTTGTGTTCAGGCGCCGGTACTGGTTGTTTCTGATAAATATGTAATAAATGATTTAAATTCCGGAAATAATAATGGTATTATTGACCCTGGCGAAACAGTACAGATAATTTTCAGTATAACTAATTCAGGACACAGTAGTATTGATAATATTGTTGTAAGTGCTGTTTCCGGTGATAGTTTTCTGAGAATAATTAGCGAAGAAATTTATATTGATAAACTTGATCCAGGCGAATCATCTGAATTTGCTTTCACTGTTTTGGCTGATGCTTCAGCACCATTGGATTATTCTGTAAATCTTGAGATTTATGCCTCGGGAGGTCCTGAGGGCTCTTATGTTGCTTCAAATAGTTATGAACTCATATTGGGTCGGATACCTGTTTACAATCTAAGTAATGATATCATAAACACCTGTAATGCCAAATTCTATGATTCGGGAGGAGAAAATGGAAATTACGGAAATAGTGAGGATTTTGTAATGACTTTCTTACCTGATGAATCAGGTACTGCCCTAAAGGTGAAATTTCTTGAATTTTCAACTGAACAATTTTACGATAAACTATTCATTTACAACGGTTCGGATACATTATCACCACAATTTCAGGGCAGTCCATTTCACGGATCAAGTCTGCCCGGTACTTTACTTGCAACTAATGCTGCAGGTGCCATTACGTTCAGATTTGTTTCGGATAATGTAAATACCGGTTCAGGTTGGGATGCAGAGATAAGTTGTTATTTTCCGGCTCTTGTACCTTTATGTGCATATGATCCTTTTCCTGCCAACAAAGCTACAGGTATATCTGTAAACACTTTATTTTACTGGGAATCAGAAGATGTTGACGGCTATGATGTTTTTATTGGCAAAACAATGAATCCACCGTTTGTTACCTCAATTAATAAAACCTCGTTTTCTCAGATTCTGGACCCGTTAACAACTTATTACTGGAAAATTGTACCACGTAATAATGGAGAAACTGCTCAAAATTGCCCTGTCTGGTCATTTACAACAGGTAAGCCGGAGTTTACAATGACAGATACTGTTTTTATTGTGAACAACGGATTTTTTTACGATTCCGGAGGTCCTGACAATGATTACGGAAGTTATGAAGATATTACAACAACGTTTTATCCATTTGTAAATGATTATCAGTTAAGATTTGATTTCATTGATTTTGAAACTGAGCCTGATTTGGGTCTTCTTTATGTTTACAATGGCACTGATACTGAAGCTGATATGTTCCTGGGAAGTCCTTTTCATGGTGGAAACAATCCGGGAACTATCATTTCATCCGATTCAAGCGGTGCAGTTACTTTCAGGTTTGTTTCAGATCATGGTAGTGGAAAGCCGGGATGGAAGGCAAAAATCCGTTGTTTAGGTCCTTTGGCTGTGTTTCCGTCATCAGGTCAGAACACAATTTGTGAAGGAAATACGGTACAGCTTTATGCAAATGCAACAGGAGGAACCGGTGAATATTCATATCAATGGACACCCGCGTCAGATCTGGATGATCCTGAAATTGAGAACCCGCTCGCAATGCCTTTTGAATCTGTAATTTATAAGGTAATTGTGAATGATGGAGAAAATACTGCGACAGGTGAACAAAATATTTTTGTGAATTCACAAATACAGCCTCATTTTAGCGCTGACACTACTCTTTGTGCTAATTTCGTTCTATCACTTGATGCTACTATTCCTGATGGAATTGATTATTTTTGGACGCCCGGGAATATTACAACTCCACAAATTTTAATTGATTCAACCGGGATAGGACTGGGAACCAGAGTTTTTATTGTTACAATCACTGACATAAACGGATGTATCAGTCAGGCTTCCATAAGGGTAGCTTTTGATGCATGTACTTTTGCCGGTAATGAAAATAATAATCTCAAAATTGCGATTTATCCCAATCCTGCCGGTTCAGTGCTGAATATCAGTGTTGAGGGTTATTCAGGAAAGATTTACTACGAATTGATGAATCCTCAGGGGCAAACTATTTATTCCAACGAACAAACTATCTCTAACGGCTTGTTTTACAACAAGATTAATACTGACGATTTTGCCAGAGGACTTTACTATCTGCGCCTGCTTTTTGATGAAACTGTTATTGTGCGAAAAATCATTCTTTATTAAGCCATGAAATTGATTCAGATGACACAGGGATACTATCTTCAAAAGTGTGTAAAGTACAAAAAGATTAATTTGGGGTCACCATTAAATATTATGGATATAAAGAAATACCGGTGTTGAAACTGTTTCCGACACTGATAATAGTAGCATGTTTTTATTATTTATACGGTTATCCGGATTTCTAAAATAGCGTAACTAAGTAATTAATTGCGTATTGGCTTAACTAGGCACTTTCAGAAAAGGCTTAAATATTTGATTTATAAATAATTAAGTTGTATCTTTGCGGAAACAAAACCCCGAAAACGAGCATAAAGTCTCAAAATCGGGGTTTCTCAAAAAAAGCGA
>JAAYJT010000066.1 GCA_012522795.1 Bacteroidales bacterium
TCGAAGCGCCTGATTAAAAACCCGGACACTTCGAGAACCTCAATGTCCTATTATTGTACCTGTCGAAATTGTTATTGAGCCTGTCAAAATATTCATTTCAAAAACGGGCTAAAGCCCGCTTCTATTTATAACAACATGATAATCAGTTGCCACCGGCTTTAGCTGGTGCCTGGCTCTGAATTCAAAACAAAGCGGCTGTGATATGATCAGTGAAAAGCTTCCCCCTACGACTTAAATATAAATTTCCTTCTCCTGATATGAGCCATCCTCTTTGTAAAAAACTTTCTGCTGCCTTCAGCAGTTTTTTATACTCGTCACTCCCGAAGCGCTCTTTATAAATACGCAGATCTATCCCATGATCTGTCCTTATTTTTGTCATCAGATATTCTTCCCTGTGTTGTTCTGGTGTCAGGATCTCCTTTTCAAATGCTGGCTGCCCTGTGTTCACTGCCTCAAGATATCTGCTCAGATTGGCAATATTCCACTGCCTCGAAATTCCATCGAACGAATGTGCCGAAGGTCCCAGCCCAAGATATTTTTCGTTATTCCAGTACGATGTATTATGTTTTGATTCAAAACCGGGCAAACAGAAATTTGAGATTTCATAATGCACATATCCCTTTTCTTCCATCCAATCCATTAGCATTAGGAAATGATCTGCCTGAATATCCTCGCTGACCGGTTTTTTCCTGTTTTTCTCAATTTTCCATGCCAATGCAGTTCCAGGCTCCACCGTTAGAGCATAAGCCGAAAGATGCGGGATCCCATACCTGTGAAAAGCTTCAAGATTCTTCACAAAAGCAGCTATTTCCTGATCGGGCAGGCCAAATATCAGGTCAATACTTATGTTGTCAAATCCGGCTCTTAATGCCAGTTCTATTGATCTCTCCGACTGTGCACCATCATGTGTCCGGTTCAAAAAGACCAGATCATCATCTAAAAACGACTGCACACCAATACTAAGCCTGTTGACACCTGCTTTTTTAAGAGCTGTGAGTTTTTCTTCTGTAAGGTCGTTGGGATTGGCTTCGAGGGTGACCTCAGCATCACTGTCAATCGGGAAAACGAGTGATAATTCATTCATTATCAATTCAATATCCCCAAGCGGTAGTAAAGATGGCGTGCCTCCCCCAAAATAAACGGTTTTTATCTTGCTATCACCCAGGTACCTTTTACGCTGCCGGGCTTCTAAGCAGATGGCTTTTGCAATTTTATCGCGATGACGTGTAGTGGCTAATGAAAAGAAATTGCAATAATCGCATTTGCTTTGGCAAAAAGGGATATGGATATATATTCCGGACATGAAACTGGGAAATTAATTTTGATGTTTGGTTCGTAAAAACACCGGTGTAAACCAGATGCCAATGACCTGCAATATTTTATTTTCGGAGTACAATACGGAAAGTAGTGCCTTTTCCCACCACTGACGATTTTATAAATATTTTCCCTTTATGGTAATCTTCGATTATGCGGCGTGCCAGCGACAACCCAAGCCCCCAGCCCCTATGCTTGCTTGTGACTCCCGGATTAAAAATTGAATTGTATTTTGACTTCTGTATCCCCTTGCCATCATCTGAAAAATCAACATACACATATTTAGGGTCCTCACTTATTGCTATTTCTATCATACCCTCGCCGCTAATGGCATCAGCAGCGTTTTTCCACATATTTTCAATTACCCACCCAAAAAGCTGAGGATTCAAAGGTACTATAACTGAGCCATGATCAGGCGCATGTATTTCTGATCTTATCTTTTTTGTGGTGCGGGTCTTAAGATAATCTGCTATTCCCTGTATTTCATCAACAATATCCACAGGCTTCAGATTTGCTGCCGAGCCAATCTTTGAAAAACGCTCGGTAATTACCTGAAGCCGTGCAACATCCTTCTCCATTTCGTCAGTTATCTGCTCATCAACACTATTGAGCTTCAGGATTTCAATCCATGCCATGATCGCTGAGAGAGGTGTACCCAACTGATGCGCCGTTTCCTTTGCCAGACCTGCCCAAACCTGATTCTGCTCCGATTTTCGTGCTGTACTGAAAAGCAGATAGGCAACAGTTATGAACACTACAATTACACCAAACTGAAAAAACGGATAATATTTAAGCTGGGTAAGCAGGTACGAGTTCTTGTAAAATATCAGCCGCTGTCTTCCTTCTGAAAACTGTATCTCAATAGGTTCGTTCACTGAAGCCATTTCCTGTACCATCTGCAGCAATGCCTTGTCGTCGCTTGCAATCGAACGGTCAATATTACCGGTTGCCACAATATGTTTTCTCGACACATCAGTGATTATTACCGGTACTGATGCCGAATTTGCCACCACTTCCGAAATAAATGATTTTTCAAGGTCTTCAAGGTAGGCACGCAGTTGAGTGAAAGTCTTCGACTCTTTATAATAAACACGGATATGATTTTTCGGGTCAAGGCGGACAATAACCGGTTCAAAAGCTGAAAATTCACGTTTCAGTTCTCCGGCAAGTATTTCATCCGATTCTAATTCCATGTCGAGGTTGGCATAAAGCGTAATCTTATCCCTGGAATCGGTGATGATAACAGGAATTGTATTGTTATCCGAGATTATTTTCAGATAAAAATCCATGGCTTCTGACTCTTCGGTTTCGCCAAGACGTTTAAAAGCTTCAGCTAATATTTCAACATGCTTACGCTCATCAGCCTTTATCTGCTCAAAAAACTCCTGAGTATAATGTACCAACTGCACACGATTCCGGATGGCATCAGCCCAGATGGTGGCATTCCGGCGCTCGTCAAGGGCAATATGACGGGCTAATATGTTGGAATACCACAGTGATGCCATTACAATTACAAGGGCAATAATGCCAAGAATTATCTTCCAGCGCTTTTTTTTGTAATAAATATCCAAAACCTATATCTGATTTTAATGTTGGTGAATATTCCTGAACCTTGTTTTGTTATCAAAACTAAATGTTTTGCTCAGAAAAAATTGCGTTTGCAAAAATAACGAAAGCATTGGGTTTTGATTGCCGCCTAAACTATTATAAAGTAAATGTTTTAATTCATAACTGCGAAACATACCAAATAGCAGCCTGTTCAATCATTTGCAAATAAAATACTTTTATTGATATTGAAGTAATATGTATATTTGCACTTTAATTTAACCCACTATAACCATGAAAAAATTTTATTTATTCATCGTATTGCCTGCTCTGGCTGTGTTAATGCTTACAGGCTGTAATCAACAAACTGTTATGAGTGCAAAACAAATCCCGCTTGAAGATTTTTTCCGGAATCCCGAAAGATCGGGTTATCAGATCTCTCCTGAAGGCAAATATTACTCTTATATGGCGCCTTATAAAAACCGTATGAACATTTTTGTGGTTGAAATAGGCAAAAACGAACCCTTAATGCTTACCAGCGATACCGCCCGCGATATTGCAGGCTATTTCTGGGCTAACGAAAACCGTATTCTCTACCTTAAAGATACCGGCGGAGACGAAAATTTTAAACTGCTTGCCGTTAATGCCGATGGCAGCAATCCAAAAGCCCTTACCGATTTTGAAGGCGTGAGAACACTGATAATTGACGATCTTAAAGATATTCCCAATGAAGTGATAATAGGGCTTAACAAACGCGATCCCACAGTATTTGACCCTTACCGCCTCGATGTTGAAACCGGCGAGCTTACCATGCTTGCCGAAAATCCGGGTACCATCCAGGGATGGATGACTGACCACGATGGAAAACTACGGCTTGCCATTGCAATAGAAGATGGGGTGAACAATAGTATCCTGTACCGCGATACAGAAAATGAGGAATTCCGTAACATACTCACCACCAACTTTAAAGAATCGGTTTCACCTGCATTTTTTAGTTTCGATAATAAATTGCTTTATGCCATTTCAAATCTTGGAAGAGATAAGACTGCTGTAGTGATATTTGATCCCAACACCGGAAAAGAAACAGAAATGCTTTACGAAAATGAGGATTACGACATCTCAAACCTGTCGTATTCGCGTAAACGCAAGGTAATCACCACTGCCAGCTATACTTCATGGAAGCGTGAAAGACATTTTTTCGATAAGGAAAGCAAAGACCTGTTCGCCCGTCTCTCACGCGATCTGGGTAATTATGAATTTGGCATTAACTCAGCCACCCGCAACGAGGATAAATTCATAATCAGAACCTGGAGCGACCGCTCGCTGGGTGCTTATTACCTGTACGACAAACAAAGCGATGAGCTTACAAAGATAACTGAAGTAAGCCCCTGGATTGATGAAAACGAAATGGCTCCCATGCTGCCAATACAATACACCTCGCGTGACGGACTTACCATACATGGATATCTTACCCTTCCGAAAGGCTATACCATGGATAATGCCAAAAATCTGCCTGTGGTCATGAACCCTCACGGAGGACCCTGGGCACGTGATACATGGGGTTTCAATCCCGAAATACAGTTCATGGCTAACCGCGGATTTGCTGTTTTACAGGTAAATTTCAGAGGATCAACGGGTTATGGACGAAACTTCTGGGAAATATCATTCAAACAATGGGGACAAACCATGCAGGACGATGTCAGCGATGGTGTGAAATGGCTCATTGACAAGGGAATTGCCGATAAGAACCGCATTGCAATTTATGGAGGAAGCTACGGAGGATATACCACCCTTGCAGGGCTTGCGTTCACACCCGAACTTTATGCCGCCGGTATTGACTATGTGGGAGTTTCAAATCTTTTTACCTTTCTGAACACCATACCTCCTTACTGGAAACCTATGCTCGACATGTTGTACGAAATGGTTGGCGACCCTGTTAAAGACAGTGCAATGCTCAAAAAAGCCTCTCCGGTGTTTCATGCCGATAAAATGACGGCGCCTTTGTTTATTGCGCAGGGTGCAAACGACCCACGCGTAAATATTGACGAATCGGATCAGATGGTGGCTGCACTTAAGGAAAAAGGTGTAGAAGTTGAATATATGGTGAAAGATAACGAAGGACACGGATTTCATAACGAAGAAAACCGTTTTGATTTTTACAGGACTATGGAAAAATTCCTGAACCAGCACCTGATGAGATAAGATATAGGAACCCTGCTTATTTCCATTTCAAAACCCATAATTTCCGTAACAAATACGGAGGAATCTGATTGTTAGCCGGTTTGATAAAAAAAACCGGACCAGATGTTATTTTTCCGAAATTAAAATACAGATTACGGCAAATTGTTTTGTAAATTCGCAGTGAATTTTGTTAATAAGTGGCATTATTATGCATGATTCAGTTATTCAGGCGGTTAAGCCGGCATAAGTAAGTAATGCCACTGTGAACCTGCGTAAAAGCAATATCATCAATTAAATAATTATTTATTAACTAAACAGTAAAATTATGAGAACAATTACTTTTTTAAAAATTATGGCTGTAAGCAGCCTAATGTTCTTTTACATAGGCTTAAAAGGACAAACTGCTGTTGTTACCCAGAGACCAAGTCATATTGATCTCACTTCAACAACCGCTGAAAGTGCAGTTTTAATGACACTTTCAAATTATTTATCTGACGATGCAAGATACCGCTTATATAATGGAGGAAATCAGTATAATTGCTGGGATGAAGAAAAACAACAGTACATTACAGTTAACTCATATGGCAATGGACCAAGAGTTCCAGGAACACCAACTACTTCAACAACTTTCTGGATTTTATTTCAAAGAGGAACAAACAATACAATAGTTGCAAGTTATAGAGATAGGTTGGGTCCTGGTTATAATAACAATTATCAAACAAAAGCATTACCAGAAGCAACTTCAATATCAACATCTTACACTCTAACAGGTGTTTTTGTAAGTTCAGGAGGATTTTCCGATACAGTTAAACATGTTGTACTTGGATTTAGTGAGAACACTCTTATTACAGCAGCTTCTACAACTCTGGAAACCGGTGCTTTCAGTTTAGTTTGCCCATCGGATATAGTAATAGATAAAATTGAAGTTAGAACTGTTCTTAACGAAAACATTGCACAAATTACCGGAAGTTGGGATACAACAACAGATGTTGGGGAATTGCAGGCTGGCGGTACTCCCACAGTATCAAATCCGGTTTTCACACCTCCCGCAGGAGATTACTATACACCGCAAATTGTAGTAATATCCACTTCTACTGAAGATGCAGGTATCATGTACAGCCTCGACGGCGAACAGGGAACATATCAGGAATACACTGCACCCATCAGCGTAAGCGAAAACACCAGCATCTGGGCTTATGGCTATAAAGAGGATTATAACAACAGCAGTACTGTAAATGCTGTTTACAATATTCTGACCATTGCCCAGGAGCCTGAAAATCATCCTACAAATTTCACTGCCACAGCTAATTCACATAATTCCATCACACTTTCATGGACTGAAAGCGATGCTGATGCCTATCTCATCAAGGGCAGTGATGTTAGCTTTGAAGATATTGAATCCCCGGTGGATGGTGTTTCTGAAACCGATGGAACTTTGGTAAAGAATGTTGGTTCTGCCAAAAGCGATCATGAGTTCACCGGTCTTGAACCTGAAACCGAATATTTCTTTAAAATATTCCCCTATAACGGAACAGGAGCAGGCGTAAATTACAAAACTGACGGCGCAGTGCCTCAGGCAAGCGCCACAACCGAAGAAGCTCCTGAACAAAGGGATATTATCACACAATGGAATTTTGATTCAGAAACACTTGAGCCGGATATCGGAGAAGGAACAGCAATAAACGTAGGAGGAACTTCAAGCGAATTTTCTGCCGGAAATCCTGGAAGAGGATGGAATACAAAAGATTATCCAGCTCAAAGCACAAACTCAGGTACTGCCGGTGTTGAGTTCATGGTAAGTACACTTGGTTATAAAGATATTGTTCTTAATTTTGATCATAGGGCTTCAGGAACTGCCTCACGGTGGGCGCAGATAGAATACACCACTGATGGTGGTGATAACTGGAATATCCTTGACAATAACGAAGGCGGGCTTTCCCCCCACGACAATTTTCATTCTTTTGAATTTGATTTCACTGAAATAGAGGATGCCAACGATAATCCCGGATTCGGAGTAAGAATACTGTCAATATTTAGCCCTGAGGCTTTTGACCAAAATGAAACATTAACATATGGACCAGATGAAGCTTACCAACGTGCCAATGCTCAGTCGGGACCTCCGGGAACCGGAACAGGTACAGGAAATTATGGTCCAGCAGGTACCTGGCGTTTTGACAATGTTACCATAAGTGGTTATGAAACTGAAAGTTTGCTGACACCTGTAAAATTGGCTATCACCGATGTGAATGATGATGTTTCGCCCACTGTGAACCAGCCATTCTCAGTGAAGATCCAATCCCGCACTGCTGATAATCTCCCTGCCAATGTTGATCAGGATACTTATGTAAGCTTGTCGCTTGCAGCAGGAACAGGAACTCTGGGTGGAGTACTTACAGGTCTTATTCCTGAAGGACAGAACACCCTTGAACTTACTGAGGTTACCTATAATAAGGCTGAAGATGATGTTACAGTGCTGGCAATGGTTACTGGAGGAATGACTCTTAGCTTTGGTATAAGCGCTCCTTTCAATGTTATTTCTCCAGCCACCCATCTTGCTTTTGTTGATTTCCCACAGTCGGGCTATGCTAATGAGCCTGTTACAGCTTTCACCGTTGAGGCACGCCGCCCCGATAACACGGTTGATCCCGGCTTCACAGGCGATATCACACTAAGTCTGGCTGACAAAACAGGTCAGGTGGATGGCACACTGGTAGTTGAAGCAGTGAATGGTATTGCTGCTTTCAACAATGTACTTTTCACCGAAGCAGGAAACTACACCCTTAATGCTGATGCTGACGGACTTACTCAGGCTACCAGCGAAGAAATAGGGATAATACCTTTGATTGAACCTGCTATAAGCGGAGTACTGGTACCAAAATTCATTAACGCTAATTTACCAGCGAATAACAGGCTGCCTTATGCGTTCAGGGCTACATTATACAATCTGCTGCCAAATACAACATACAGATATCTGAATCAGGCTGTTATTAGTTCGGATGGAGCAACAACAAGTGGTGCCGGAAATTGTATTTTTGTAAAAATGGATGGCGATTTTGTCCGTACTTCAAGCCCAAGTTTTAACAATGCCTATGGTGAATTTACAACTGACGAAAACGGCAGCTTTACAGGATGGTTCATACTTGAAACTACTGGTAATGATAGATTTACTGCCGGAAATGAGATATTTATGAGAATCCGTATCAATGATGGTGCCGGCGGAACAGAAACAGCACATTATCTTACCCTTCAGGAAGAAATAACCGTAATCATGTTTGGCGAAAATTACGATGAAAATGAGGGTTCAGCACTCAAGGGATTATCTGATTTTACACCGAAGAATTTTGTATTCCTCTATGATGAAAATATGGATCTGAGAGGAAGACCAATTGCAGGAACAAGTATTGAAACCACCGGGGTTGATTTTTCGGGTATTAACCAGTATGCAGCATTTTATAAAACAGGAGTTTCCGGCATTAATGGAGCCTGGGGTACTATAATACCCAACGTTATTGAAAATGGTGTACGCCATATTGAAGAGCGCAGCCTGACAGACGGAAGCATTGTAAATACACGTACTTCTTCTGATGGGATCTGGGGTGCAACCAATACCGCAAATCCTGCAAGCGGAACCACACCACTGGTAATTGATCTCACTGAACAGGGTATTCAGCCTTTCCTTGCTCTGAACGATATCACCATAACTCCATTGACTGATACCTGCTTTGCTGCTTACGACACCATTCAAACCACTGATTTCGTGGTACAAAGCGGAGGCGCAGTCCAACTGGTAAGCAGTGGAGTAGTGAGAATGTTGCAGGGAACTGTGGTAATGGAAGGCGGATATCTGAGAGCATGGATTGATCCTGACAGCATCTATTGTTCAATGGCTGCCACCATGCTTGCCGATACTGACAGCTTTACAGAAACTGAAACTGTTTTACCAATACCTGAAACTTCATCAGCTTTCTTCAGTGTTTATCCAAATCCGGGTAACGGGAACTTTACACTGAGAATAAATTTGGCTGCGGTTCAGGAAAACATAAGCCTTGAAATTTTCAACCTTATCGGCGAACGGCTGATATACAGAGAATTATCAGAAACAAATCTCTACCAGCTTGATATGACCTCAATGCAAAGTGGCATGTACCTTGTCCGTATCATTCATGGTAATCAGTCAGAAGTTCAAAGGATCATAAAACAATAGACTGATCGTTAGTTTTTAGCCACGAATGCATGAATTAGAATATTTGTGCATTCGTGGTTTTTATATCTTTTAATAACTTTACCACTTAATTTAAAAACATACAAAATGAAAACCATTCTTAAGATTCTGGCTATGCTCTCCGGAGCTGTAGGTGCCATAATGATGATTCTGGGCATAATTGCAATTTTCAATAACCGCATTTTGTTCGAACACTACTGGTCGAACTATTTCTATGCTGCTCAGGTTTTTATTGTTGCCGGCATCTTTCTGATACTTGCCCGGCATGAATGTGGAATTTGTAATAAGGAGTGATTTGCACAGTCGGTTTAATTTTCCTGAAAACAAATATTTCAACAGGTTTTCCGAACCATTGAAGCTGCTCATATTTTGCCTGCTTATCATGGTTCAGGGCATACAGGCTCAAACTGATAAAAAACCTCTTAGAATTGAACTGGATTCTCATCCCAACTCCGAACCTTTTCAGTTCATACCGCTTGGCAGCAACGGACTTCTCGTAATCCTGAAAACCAACGAAATTGAAGAAAAAAATCTCCGGAAATGGGGTTTTGGCTTTTATGATACCGACATGGAACTGCAATGGGAATTTTTTCATTCCATTAACCGCAATTATGAATACATTGCGTATGCCAGAACTTCAGAGGAACTTTCGTTGTTTTATTACGACCACAAATCATCGGCTGAGAACAATACACTGATAATCAACATCAACACTGAAACAAAGCAGCTTCGCAGTGTTGAAGGCTCTGTTGACAAGCGGTATGAACCTTTTGTTTTTGTGAGGCGGGATAAATTCTGTTTTCTGGGTTCGAACGCAAAGACTGCCTGTAAGCTTTTCAGGATTGACACAGAAAGCGGCGAAATATCCGATATTATACTTAATGAATCAGGAGGTGTTTTTCTTGAAAACATCTGTATTGATACGCTAAACAACGAAATTGTGGTTCTTACCAGTATGCGCAACGAGCGCCGCCAGAGTTCGCTTTATCTTCAGCGCCTTGACACGGCTGGCAATCAGAAAGCTTTTATACCTCTCATGAAGGGTGAAAACCGAAAGATTCTCACTTCGGCTGATTATGTAAGCCTGGGCAACGGCATGTTCATGGTTCTGGGCAGCTTTACCGTTCATCCGCAGCGCCGTCCTGTCTATGTTTCCGACCCCGAAGGAGCCAAAGCAACAGGCTTTTACAGAATAATTTCCGAATCGGATATAAACGAACCATCGGTTCAGTTTTTCAGCTTCGGCGAACTTTCAAATTTTGAAACCTATATGCGCGGTACCACAACACACAAAAACCGCCGTTCAATAGGCAGCCTGTTCGGTTCAAAAACCTCCGACCTCGAACATAGCCTTATAATCCATAAAATTGAAAAGTATAAAAATATTTTCCTGCTCCTTGCCGAAGCTTTCACTTCCGATTATCGTAATATCACCACCATTGTTTACGATTATTACGGTCGTCCCATACCACGCACCTATTCAGTTTTCGACGGCTACCGCTACCGTCATGCCATGGTCCTCGCCTTCGACCGCCTGGGACGCCTGATATGGGATAACGGAATTGAAATGAGCAGCATACGCACTTTTACTCTTGCCGAAAAGGCTGCTGTTTACATTGACGACAACGAAGCTGTTATGGCATACAGCAACGATGGTAAAATTGCCTGGAAACCGGTTAAGGATAATCACACCGGCGTTTCTTATGCCAACATCGAAACAAAATATTCAAAAGACAGGGTTACCAACGAGCAAAATAATCAGTTCACCCATTGGTACGACAATTATTTTCTCGCCTCAGGCTACCAGACCATAGTAAACAACTACCTCCCCTCCAAAAACCAGAGGAGCATATTCTTCATCAACAAAATTGCTTTTGATTGAGGGGAGTACCGATAAAACTTAAATTGAAGAACGAGCTTAAAACGCAACTCCGTAAACTGCATTCGTTTAAGCCCTGATTATTATAGCTAGTGGTTCTTCTCTTCGTCATTGTGCGCCGAGTTTAATAATTTTCGATTTTGCTGTTGCTCGTTTTGCTCGTCAATGTTATCTGTTTAGTCAGCATAGAAATCAGAGTGAACATCACACAAATAGTCGTGAAACCCCCAACCAATACCACTTGTGTCACTAACAACTTTACTGGCTCGGTCCGCATATTTGTCAAGTAAATTTTCTTTTCTCATTAATGTTAACGCAGCGACATAGGTGGTCGCCATACTTGAATAAAAACCTTCGTCAATGTCGCCAAAGTCGTTAGTGAATTGCACACCTGTCTCAACGTAAAACAGCATAAGGTCTGCGAGTAAATCAGTGGAAGGTCCAAGTTTTTTGAAGTCGCTAATTGCTTTTTTGCCGTCTTTTAGTTTGAGTTTGTAGCCACGCTTCGGGTAAAACGCTACAAATACTTTGTCACGATATTTTTCAAAAAGTTCCCTCTCGTTCGGATTTACATAAAAGTCAAGAAACTCTTGAACTGATTTGTTCTTTTTATATAAGTCAGCAACAAGGTATATGAGTTTATCCTTGTCGAGTTTTTTAAGTTCTTTTTTTATATCTGTTAGTCCCATATATTTTAATCATACCATTGGCTATAACTCATTTATACCCCTCATAAAATGACGCCAATACATCTTGTTTTGGTTGGCTTTGCACCATTTAATGAGGGTTTATTTTTTTTCAAAAATACAATTTTTTTAAATCCTCAAAAGGACTTTTTATTTTTTTTAATGCTTTTTTGGATAGTAGAGTGTGGATTTCTGTTGTTCACCTACTACCTCCCCTCTAAAAATCAGAGGAGCATATTTTTTATCAACAAGATTGCTTTTGATTGAGGGGGGATACCGATAAAATTAAAATTCAGAACTCCTGATCCCATCATTGAGAATCAGTAGGTTACCTTTCATCTATCGCAGACAATAAATGTCGTAAATTTGCCAAAAACACAGATATGCAACAGATACTTCCTATTTTCCCCCAAGACA
>JAAYJT010000067.1 GCA_012522795.1 Bacteroidales bacterium
GACAATTTAGCAGTGCAAGAAATTTGTCAAACCATAAACGATTATGAAGCAATTTTTCCAGGTACAAAACTCAAGCTGGTCTACAAAACTACGACATTAACGACTGCGTGAGATCAGGAGTTCTGATTTTATAATAATAGGTTTGAAAAAAAGTTTGAAGGACAGAAAGCAGCTGTTTTCTCAGCCGAAAAGATCCCGGTACTTCATTCTGCTGAAAACCAAGTTGTTAATGCGGTTTTGGCTGCTGTGATGGCTTTACACCTTTCCGATGTTTCAATTGATATAATAAGGAATGTCCTTGCTTCGCAGGATTTCCAGGTTTAGTGCGACAGGTTTATTTTTTTTGCTCAATAACTAATTGAATATCAATATAATATTTTTAGTACTTCGATAAGGCGGACAAGTCAGGAGTTAGATTTCTTTAATTCACCTTTTTCCTGAGGTGGTTTTGCAAGCTTCTTTAGTTTTAATTCTATTTCTTCATAGTTACCTAGGTATACTGTCATTAAACTCTTCCAAAGTTTACCATGATTGGGAACATTGAAATGTAACAGTTCATGAACTATTACATATTCTCCTAATTCTCTATCAATATCAAGTAGTTCCTTGTTGAAATTTAAATTTCCATCTGTGGAGCAGGAAGCCCATTTATTAACCATTGGCCTCAAAGACAATGACTTAACATTAATCTCCATTTTATTTGCATATTCATGTACGCAATTCTTAAACTCTGCCTTATCTTTCCACTTAGCCATAACTACAATTTGAATGCGATGAATAAATGGTTAAACAATTCATCAATAAGATTAGCCACTTTGTCGATATCATCTTCCTCTGATAGCAAAACAAAATAAACCGCTTTTCTAAGTTCTCTTAATTCTTTTTCACTTGTTTTCCAATTCGGATGACTGATAAATTCATCTTTTATTTGGTTGGTTATTTCTTTTGTTTTGCCAATTCCTTTGTCAAGCAGCTTACTGTATATAAAATAGGTTAACCCGTCAAAACCCATTTCAGCTTGTTTTTTTCGGCGCTTTACATCTTCTTCGAAAAGCTTTTTGATTTCTTCAAGAGCTTCCTGAGTGCTTATTTGGCGGTTTTCGTATTTTTCTTCAACCAATTCCGCCCTTTCTTTAATCCCTATCAGATATGGATCATCAAGAACTTCATCCGCTCTTTTTTCAATACTCTTAATCAGATTGATGACCTTTGTATTGCTGTTTTCATTTTTACCTTTTATATACTCAATTGTTTCTTCATTTATTTCGAAATACTCATTCTTGAATTCCGGGTAAGAACCGGCGACTTTGCGCTGCACCAATTCATTGGTCTTACGCTGAAATTCTTTATCCACCATTATCCGCTTTGCGTAAGCATTCCTGACCACCTTATAAATGGCAGAAAGTGTTGCATATGGTTCAATGTACGGCCTAAGGAATTTATCAGGTGAAATGATTTCATAGAGCATTTCAATTTCCTTAAAAAGTCTGTATAGTTCCTTGCGCTTGGGTTTATCCCTGAAATGTTCTATTAAATTGTCCGTATCCTTATCAATGAATCCGCTCCTGATTAAATCCAGATAAGGCGGAACTTCTTCTTCCATCTTTGATTGGAAAAGGTATTTCAGCAATTGAATATCTTTTACAATTGCATTGATTTCATCACTATCAAAAGCCAATGCTTTTTCAAGATTTTCAAAAATGCCCACAAAATCAAGAATAAATCCATGCAGCTTCACCATTTCAAGTTCTTCATTCTCATAAGGCCGGTTTACCCTTGCAATAGCCTGTAACAAAGTATGATCACGCATGGGTTTATCAAGATACATGGCATAAAGAACCGGTGCATCATAACCCGTAAGCAGTTTTTCAGTTACAATCAGAATTTTGGGCTGCTCATCCAATTTGGTAAAGCGCTTCCTAATTTCCTTCTCCTTTTTTGGATCAAGATGATATGCTTTTAACTCTTCTGTATCGTTGTTGTTGCCGGTATAAACGACTTCAGAATATTCGGAAGGGAGATATTTATCCAATGCCTTTTTATACATTGCACAGGCAGGCCGGTCAACTCCAACCAGAAATGCTTTGTAACCCAACGGCTCAACATTTTCTTTATAATGCTTAGCAACATAGGCTGCAACTTTATCAACTCTTTCCCTGCCTTTCAGGAAGTTTTTGGTGTTTACGGCCCGTTCCAGAATTTTATTCAACTCCTCAATATCATTAACACCATGAGCTTCGGCCAAATTCAGGAACTCCTCCTCAAGAATTTCCTTAGGTACCAGCAATTCATTCGGCGCCATACCGTAGAAAAGCGGCAGTGTTGTTCCATCATCAATACTATCTGAAATCGAATATTTATGTAAATACCCCAGTTCATCATCTATTCCAAATGTTTTGAATGTACCACGGCCATACGCTGTTTTATCAATAGGAGTTCCGGTAAAACCGATAAATGTGGCATTAGGTACGGCTGCCATCAGAAAATTCCCCAAATCACCACCGGTAGTCCGATGTGCTTCATCAATCAGTACAAATATATTTTTCCGCAAGCTCACATTTGCCGGCATATCCCTGAATTTGTGAACCATGGTCACCAATATACCCCGGTAATCACTTTTTAAAATGCGCTGCAATTCGTGAATACTCTTTGCCTGCGCAACATTGTTGATTCCAACCGACTCAAGATTTTTCAGCATCTGATCTTCAAGCTCGTTGCGATCTATCATTAGCAGAATGGTAGGCTTTTCAGTTTGCGGAGCTTTGAACAACAGCTCGGCAGATTTAATCATTGTGTAAGTTTTTCCGCTACCCTGTGTATGCCAAACCAATCCCCTTGTTTTTGACAGATCCAAAGCCCGTTCCAATACTCTGTCAACAGCCGTTTTCTGATGTTGCCGCAAAATATATTTATTGAGTTCTTCATCCTTTTCAGCAAACAGAATGAATTTTTTAAGCAGATCAAGTATATGCCGGCGTTCGCAAAATGATTTTACCTTTTCCTCGAGATTCCCTATTGAGTCCACACTGGAGTCAGTGTTTAAACTCTTCCAGTTAAAGATATTCCTGCGAATGGTGTTCCAGGTTACACCATACGAAAAACCAATGCTTTCAGTAACTGAAAACAACTGCTGAGCAACCATTAACTCGGGAGTTTCCCGGTGGTATCTTCTAATCTGATCTATCCCTATGGAAATGGCCTCATCAATGGTAGCATTCTTGCATTCAATAACCAGAACCGGAATGCCATTAATTAAAAAAACCACATCTTCACGAATGGCTTTCTGGCCGTTATAGAAATAGTATTCTTCAGTTATCTCAAAAATATTATTTTCAGGATGGTCATAATCAATCAAAATCAGGTTGAATTCCCGATTTTCTTCTTTACTGAAAAATGTTTTTTCACCTTGCAGGTATTGAAGGAAATCGCGATTGCCATGAATGGTGGGTAAAGGCAGTTCTAACAAACGCAATAAGTCTTCCTTGCTGTCTTTAAACTGAGGATTGAATTGTTTTACCTTTTCAAAAAGCGTATCCGTAAAAAAGCGGCTGGCGTTGCTTGCTCTTTCTCTTGGTGATTCAGCTAAAATGTCGAAACCTCTGCGACTTTCAGCTTCGTTTTGCGAAACAAAAGTCCATCCGATTTCACTCGCATATTTTAGTATACGCGTCTGAACGCTTTTATGTTCGGTGGGTTTTGCCATTTGTAAGGGTATTAAGTTTTTTCCAATATTCCTCATTCCAATAGCTGTGGGCTTTTGCAGATGTTGACGGAGCTACAAAAAACTTAGTTTCTCCAAGACATTCATTTTGTAAACCATAGTCTATTTTTTCTACTCCGAAATATTTCTTTGCAGCTTCTTTTCCGTTAAAGCATACAAACTGCGGTTTATATTTTTCTATTTTCTCATTGAAGTCAGATATGTTGTAATCTTCTTGCTTCAAATCTTTATCCATTCCTGATTTTTGCTTTACTAAATCAGTTAGTCCGATACCGTAGTCAATTAATTGTTCATATTGAGACGGAATAAGTTGAACAGGAGTGAACCCTGCATGATGCAATACACAATAAAACTTATTTCCGCATCCGGCATAATAAGCTTCTTGTTGAGCAGAACGATTACCTGCAGCAGTTCCGCAAAAAACTACTTTTAAATTTTCTTTTAACAAATCTGGTATTTTCATATTAAATTCTATTTTTCTGCTGTTGAAGTTAGCGATTGTTCTTCTATTTTGTATATTTTTTCGGGGACTTCGAGTGCCTCAGCCACCCCGGGTAGCACAGCCATCGGCATGCCTTCGGTAAAGAGTTTTTGCATCAGTGCTTTTTTGAGTTCGGTGGTGTGGCGGATAAGTTTATCCTGCTGCTCTATGGCTTTTTGCACCGTGCTTAAGATATAGGCGATTTTGCGTTGCTCGGGGAGGGGTGGTAGGATAATATCAAATGTTTTGATAATGGTTTGACTTATGTTGGGTTGTGCACCTCCATACCTTTGTTTTAGAAAGTCTTCTCGTTTAAACATCAGTTGAAAGCGAAGAAACTCATTATTGCATTTTTTTTCCTTTGGAATAATTCCGCAGACAGCTTGATTAGTTGTAGCTTGGACTTTTAAAATTGCTGTTTTCCCAACAGTTGCACCATACATTGCCATTAAAACAGTTCCTGCGGGGAATAATTTTGCAGAAGAATTTTTTACAGCTTCTTCAGTAATCTTCTCCTCCGTATCAAAAATATAATTATCTTTCAATTCACCAGATTTTACCCATAAGATATTCCCATTATAATAACTTTTATTAGCTCTGCTTGGGGTGCCTCCACTTGTTGTTTTTGCAATCTCTTCAATTGCTTTTATTTTCCAATCTTCCATCATATCCCCAACTTTTTAGAATTGTTTTTATTGTCGCTGCCTTCGAGAGCCTCAGTCAGCGGATTTTTCCTCAGCGGATTTTCAGGCATTGTATTGTCCAGGTGGCTGAGGTTCTCGAAGCCACCCATAGCAGTATTCTCGAAGCCACCCTTTACAAAGCCACCCGATAACTTTTTCAAATCTCTATATGCCACAGCCAATGTAGGTAGCAATTCCGGCATTCCGTTTATAAGTGCTTCTTTCTTTTTCCGGCTCCAGCCCTGAACCTGTTTTTCTCTGTAAAATGCTTCATCAACTCTTGCATATTCTTCATAATACACCAAACTAACCGGTAATCTTTTTTTGGTGTGATTAGCTCCTTCGCCTGCCTGATGCTGTGCTAACCTCAATTCCAGATTATTGGTGCTACCCGTGTAGTAGCTGCCATCAGTACATTCCAGTATGTACATATATCCTTTCATTTACTTTTTATTTTATGACCTTAAACTGCTCCACTCTTTTTCAGTAAGCCGATATCTGAAGCCCTCCGGAAATCGTTCAATATTTCTTTTAACTGCCTGATTGAAAACTTTTGTCTCAATATTATACATCTCGGCAAGATGACTGTCGAGCATCACCTGCCGGTCGCGAATGGTAAAAATCCAGATTTCAATATCTTTCCCTTGTATCGTTGGATTGTTTGTTCTCATATCCCCAGTTTTTTAAAAATAACGATTGACTCTTTATCCATCTTACTGAAGGCAAACCATTTTTTGCCCAAATCTTTCAGTGAAGCGCCTATATGATATACCTCCGTTTCATCAATCAGCAAAAAACGATCATGCGAAGCATCAAATGCATGAAGGGTTAATCCGCCATACTGTTGATTGAATTTTTTGGCATCTTCCTGCAAAGCTCTGCTTATGTTTTTTGTGTAAATGCTTAGTGATACTGTTTTCTTCTTTTTTGCAAACAGTGAAAGAATGGTTTCGTCCACATAATTGTCAATTAAAATCAAACTGCTTTTTGCGTTTTTTACCAGGTCGCTGATAAACACCCAGGCATCAAACACCTGTCCATCAAAGAAAATGCCTTTATCGGGTTGTGTCTTTTTGCTTTCAAGGGCTTTAAAAATACCCTCTATTTTTTGGTCGGTATCCAATTGTTTTATCTCAATCCGGTCTAATCGTTCAAACAGCCGCCCATGCTGCACAATAAACTTGCGCATTGCCACAAATGCACGCATAATCATAATGCTCACTTCTGCCGCTTTCTCACTTTTGAGAACTGCCGATACAGCCGCCACTCCTTGTTCCGTAAAAGCATAAGGCATATATCCGCCAAGCGATTGTATGGAAGGTATCGCATTTTGCGATACCAGACTCTCCACCTCGCTTCGGGTAAGCTGAAAAACGAAGTCGTCAGGAAAACGGTTTGCATTGCGTTTCATCTGTTCTCTTAGGCGTATGGGTTTTACTTCGTAAAAAGTAGCCAGATCTTTATCCAAAACCACCTGAGTATCTCTAATGGTAAAGATTCTTTTCTCAATATTCTGCTGGGTCAGTGCCCGTACTTGTATCTTGTTACTCATATACCCAACTTTTCAAAAATACTTTTCAGTTCCTTATCTACTTGTATTGCTTCTTCTTCCAATATATTCAATTCTTCCACCAATTCGTCAATTGGTCGGTAGATTTCGGCATCGGCAATTTGTATGTAACGGCTGGGGCTAATGTTATAATCGTTTTTTATAATCTCTTCTTTGCTGACTAATCGCGAAAATTTTTCTTCTTCCTTAAATGCCTTAAAATATTCACTGATTTTTTCAATGCCTGCATCGGTGATATAGTTTTTGGGGTCACCTTTCTCGAATTCTTTGCCCGCATGAAGCAGATACATTTTGTCTTTATGCTTTTTATTCTTGTTCAGAAAAATCACAATACCAGGTGCTGTAGTGTTGTAAAAAAGGTTTTCGGGCAGGTAAATCACACCTTCAATCAAATCATTGTCCACAAACCATTTGCGGCAATCTTTTTCTTTGTTGTTGCCCTGGTTGCCACTGCCGCGGCTGGCAGCACCGGTGTCTAAAATAACGGCTGCTCTTCCTTTGTCGTTCAGGCTACTGTATATATGCTGCATCCAACCCCAGTCAATTTTTCCGCCACAACTGCCTGCGGGGAAGCGCACCATTTCATCATTGATAAAAAAATCATCATTGATATAGGGCAAGCTGTCTCGCCCCTGGTTCCACATCGGGTTGGCTACTACACGGTCAAAAGTTTTTAGTTTATTTTTGTTTCTGAACTTGGGATTTTTCAATGTGTCTCCAATTTCAATTTCACCCTCCATGTCGTGAATTACCATATTCATTTTGCTCATGGCCCATGTTGACGGGGTAAATTCCTGGCCAAACAGTTTCAGCGATGCATATTTAATATCTTCGCCCTTAGGGAGCCTCAGGGTTCTCATCTTTTCATCCATTACCAGTTGGCACTTAATGAGCAAACCGCCACTGCCGCATGTAGGGTCATATATTTCCATACCCGGCTCAGCATCCATAATTTTTGCCATGATTAAACCTACCTCGGCCGGTGTATAAAACTCACCGGCACTTTGCCCGCTGCCTTCAGCAAATTTGCGTATCAGATATTCGTAACTACGACCAATAATATCCAGTTCTACATCATTAAGTCCCAATCTTTTTTCAGCAACTTTTTCAATCAGCTTGCTCAGGCGGTCATCATCAATATCTCTTTGCCCGTGTGTGGTTGCATTAAAGTCAATGCGATCAATGATTCCCTGCAAGCCGTTATTTTCCCTTGCTACCAAACGCAGTATGTCAGTAAGCTGCTGACCGATTTTATCACTCAAAGTCCGGATAACATCCCAGGTTGATTCTTTCTCAAGGTCTTTCGGTCGCATAGGCAGATAAAACCGCACCAGCAATTTATCCCTTTCTACCAGTTGCAGCGCTTTGGTCCTTGATTTTACTTTCTCGGCAATGCGGTCAATCTCATCATCAAACACATCACATAAGCGCTTTATAAAAATGAGAGGAAGAATATAGTCTTTGTATTTGGCTGCATCAGCAGCACCTCTGATACTGCATGCTGCATCCCAAATCCATGATTCCATGGATTTTACTTTCTCTCCGTTTCCGTTTAATTTGGTCATTAGTTGATATTTGTTCTTAAAATGTAAGTATTTGCTCTATTCTTTTTCTAAACCAATCAGTTGCGGTTAATTGTTCTATTGATACCTGGAATTTAGCAATTATAGTCTTATCAAAGTTTGGTGATTTAAGGCTATAAGATTTAAGAAAAATCTCTACATCGTTTGACTTTAAATAGTCACAAATTATTTCATCTTTCTTTTCTCTAAACTTATTGTCAGGTATTTTAAATTCTTGATAGCCATTTCTAACGTTTTTTAGATTCATAATTATTTTATCATATCTAGCATCCTTTTGGCGAATTAGTTCTTCAGTATACCAATCCTTGTTAAAATCATTTAAACCTAATTCATTAATATTATCCGGATGATACAAATAATTTTCAAAGCAATAATATTGGAGTATAAAATAGTTTTTATGCTCCTTCTTAATTCTTTCAATTTCTAGGTCAGTTAGAAAATCTCTGTCGCGCAAACCGAAATGAGTAGGATTTGCCAGAACTTTAATAAAAACACCATTACTATCTACCTCAGGTATAAAATGTGTGTTTTGGAATTTAAGGCTATTGAAATATTTAGCGTTTTGATTTTCACAATAAATAATTATTTTATCTTCTGATGAAGGTATTACCAATTTATTGTATTCTTTGTTTAGCTCCGATAATTCATCTTTAAGTTTTAAATATTTTCCCTCATCATAATATTTGCGATGAATTTTTTCTTTTAATTCTGATTTTACTTTTTGTTCACCATAGAATGTTGATTTTATTATACTTACAAATGTTCTTGATTCGCGATTAAACTCTATTTCAGCTTTTCGAACCTGATCTTCATAATCAGCAAGTCTGATTTTGATTTGTTCAATTTTGGTTGACAGGTTACTCTTTTTTGCTTCTAGTTCTTGAATTCTAGAGTTTCTATTAAATTCAAGCTCTTTTTCAATTTTTCTATTAGTTTTTTCTTGTAGCTCATCAATCTTTTTAGTTAGATTTCCAATTTCACTTTTAACAATATTCAATTCTTCTGTTAAGTTATTTTTTATTTCTTTCTCCTCATTTAGTTGCTTTTTCGCTACTTCATATTTTTTAAATAAATCTTCCTTTATTAGTTTTGCATTTTCTTCTACTGAATTGTTTGGTTTAATCTTTTGTCGTAATGCCTTGTTTGTTAGGATTTCAGCTACAAGCTCACTGCTAAATTTATCGCTATCCTCATATTGTGAAATGGCCCTTAATATTTCAATGCTAATCTTTTCAGATTCACTGTCGACTTCCTTAAAAAGAAATGGTAATCTAAAATTGCCTAGAATGGCATTCTCAAATTTCTCAGTTCTTGGAACCCAAAATTGCAGCATTGAAATGAATTCATTCGGATGAAGACAAATACTTATTTTAGATATTGAGTTTTTCAGCTGTTTATACTTGTCATACTCTAAAAAACTAAAATCCAGGGTTAGAATCCAATTAACGATATCCTTCGTTGAATCAATATAAGTTGGTCTCTTATCTTTCACATAATGCCACATTTGGCAGTCATGATTAAACTTATCATAAATATTTTGCCTTCTTAACTCCTTTTCCTCCTTTGATAAGCCTTGATACTTTCCTGCTTTTTCATTTCGTTCAAAGCGGTAATCAACTTGTTCTAATAAATCATCTACAACCCTTTGATCAGTAGAGTATTTATCCATGTTATCTTGTTGAACTTCAAGTCCTCTTTTTCTAATATTTACTGTGAAATTATCTAAGTATGGGTCAAAATAGTCATCAAGATTTAACATAGTATTTTTCTCATAACATTTTTGGAAATACTTCTTTATAATACCAGAGAATTCATCAGTATTTTCAGCAGCGATAGCTTGATTCATTGATGGCTTTAGTTTTATTAGGTAGTCTTTGAATTTTCCAATAAGATTTTGAAATTCTAATACAGTTACTGGTAAAACATAGAATTTAACTTTTACTCGGTTTTGAATTTCGTCTAATAGCTCTAATAATGAGAAAGCTGCTTCATTGGATGGATTATCGTGTAAATCTAATAGTGTAAGTAAAAAATTAGTATCGATAAATACCTTTAAATTAGTTTGGGATTTAGATAATGTATAGACTTCGTCAATAGTTTTTTGGTTAAGATTGGTTGCTTCAATAAAAAAGTATGCATTAAGTTGATGAAGAATGAATTTTTTAATGAAGTCGTTTTTAAAATCGAAGTAGTTAAGTAGAAGCGCCTGTATCTTCATTTTGTCGTCCTTATTATATCTTAAAAGGAAACTATTAAATTGACCATATTGGTCAATAGATATTGCATTTTCACCGCTAATCAATTCATACGTTTTTGCTCCTATTTCACGTATTAACGGGATTAGCAGATAATCATTTAACTCGTTCCATAAGTTTTTTGAAATAATATTTGGACATATTTTTAAGCAAAGTTCATTAAAGCGTTTTTCTGCTTCAAATTCAATTTCCTTTTGAGCTAAAAATGATGCTTTAAACTCAGTATATGATTCTTCAGATAAAACATATAAATCATTTGAAATGGGTATTATTGTTTTTTGTGATTTCAGAGTTTCTAATTGTTTTGAAATACGTGTTATATCGAAATTCGTATTGAGTTCAAGTTTTAGGTTATTCAAAATCCCTTGCTCACTCTGAGGGGCATTTTCATTAATACCAAATGTAGAAATTATAATATTCTGGATTGATTTTTCCCACCATCCACTCTCGTTAAGTTTTACATGATGCACAAGTGATACTATTTCAGTTGATAATATCTTTGCCATTTGTATTCTGTTTTTTTGTTATTAGCTGTGACTGTTCAGGGCTTCCTAGTTTACACTATGTTTAATTGTTAAAATCATTCTAGTTTCATTAAAGATTTTGATTTTATTTCGTCAGCAATATCTTTTCTTTTAGGTTTAATCCATTTGTCAAATATCTCTTGAATGAAAGGCGCAACCCAATATTGTGAATCTTCTTCAGGTGTCATACCCATATCAAGATTGTCAATATAATCCGTTGACATCATATAGTGGTCGTTTAAGTAGAAGAAATAAGCAAAATGTTGAACAAAAACAGCTGTCAAGTCCTTTGAAAAGGTGTCTAATGCCTTAATTATATTTGGCAGATGAATTTCATTGTCATTATACATCAAGTTGTAATAATAGTTGTAATGTATATGGTCGTTGCACCTGTCTCGAACGTCTTTGTATAGTTTATCTTTTGAAAGTAAGTTGGTTATTGGTTTTAATTTTTCAGTGTCTTTAATGTAATTAGAGATCTCTCGGTACCCAGGGATTTTCTGTTTTCCTTTTATCCAATTGTCAATATGCTCAACTATGAAATTGTCAAGGGTGAAATGGTCGTTCAGATATAAATTGGTATAAACGTTTATTATCGTCGAGTCGTAAAATTTCCGTAAGAGTGCGTAGGAGTCATTTATACGTCTATCTGATAAAATTTTGTTTATTGAGTCAAGAGTTCCTTTTATAGATCTGAATACATAAGTGTTCAGATTAAAAATTGCTTCTGTACCTTGGCTTACAAATCCCATTGTATTGTATGCCAAAGAATCATAAAAGTCGGCAAACTCAGAAAGCTGTGCGAATACTTTATGGTCTGTATAATCTTTACCTAGTTGTTCCATTTTTTTATTAGTGTGTAGACTTTTAGCCTTAGCGCTAAGGTACTTATTTTCCAATGAATCTTTTCTTTTACAACTTTCTAAACTCCATAATACAAGCTTCTGCTGGTTTTATATTTTTTTCAAATATAGAACTTTTTTTAAAAAATCATCAAAAGGACTTTTATGTTATCCATCCTGCCCGTTTTAGAGTAACAAAATAAAATTTTTCCTCCATAACTAATAGAGTATCAGTGTGATTTGTTTGTGTCTTCAATAATGCAAATAAGTCAGGATCCCGGTACTTCATTCTGCTGAAAACCAAGTTGTTAATGCGGTTTTGGCTGCTGTGATGGCTTTACACCTTTCCGATGTTTCAATTGATATAATAAGGAATGTCCTTGCTTCGCAGGATTTTCAAGTTTAGTGCGACAGGTTGGGATTTTTGATTACCGTTCCTTGTAAAGTTGCAGTAGCAGATTTGTGGATTGCTCCACTGTTTATCGCTGTAAAAGCCAACACGTAGCAACGACCACCAAACTACGTCCAGGTCACGCTTTTGTTGGCTATATCATGTTGTGCATAGTTGTTATTTCACCACAAACTTTCCTGTAGTATATTCAGCACCCCTTTTTGTAACTTTGAAAATGTAAATTCCCGGTACATAATCTTCATTTCTTAACACAATACTTGATTTGCCCGGGTGTATTGTTCTTATTTTAATACCATGAAGGGTGAAAATTTCTATCATTAGATCATTATTGAATTCACCGTGAATTTTCATTATTGACGAACTAGCAACAGGGTTTGGGATTATTTCAACTCCAAATCTGTTAGTTTCTATCTCTCCTATTCCTAAAGTATTGTAGAAGCAGTCTTCAAATTCCGGATTTGAATATATCAATGCATCATTCTCAAAAAAGCATAAGAGATCATGCTTTGCGCCAGTAAATTCAAATGTTCCGCTTGACAAGATCCCACATAAGCTACCAATTCCTTCTATCCATTGTTCCCCAGGTTCTCCCCCGAATCCTTCAGGATATACCTCCATTCTTTTCAGGATTTCGTGGTTGATCAATATATAGTCAATCTTTCCTACCACTAAAGTCATAGTACCAATCATTATGCTATCACCTACTTCAGCTCCAAAATCATACAGGAGTTTCTCCGTTTCATTTTTTTCTCTGTAATAAACTTTTTTTAGTGAGTCTTCCCTTATGTAGCCTATAACAGCATAATCAGTCTGATACTCATCTTTTGATTCTAATACTTTTTTATAGATCTTATCATCAATTGTTGTGTCAGCCGAAAACTTTATATAATTAGTAACCATTCCGTGAGGTGGAGGTCCGCCGCCAGTTTGCCAAAGATTACTCCAGAGTTTATTATCGTCAACAAGAGTTTTCGATACTTGTCCGTAAGTAATAATACTTACTGTCATTGTTAAAATAATTGCACAAATTTTTTTCATGGGGAATTTTTTTTATGATTATACCTAACGCTTTATTTACGAGCCAAATATACAACATTTATCAGGAAAAAGTATCACATGCACGTAATATTTTCACTTTTATTTTAATAGAATGATCAAATTTCCTGATTATCAGTAGAATAGGAAGAAGCTGTAATCTTTTATTTAAACCAGCGATTGTTTGTAAACCTCTGAATTAGAGTATGTCATGTTATTCTGCTTATGAAGTGTTATCCTGATCAGTGATTTTAGTTCCGGTTAAAAGCTTTTCTATTATTCTGGGATACCAGAAATGTTCAAGCTGATGAATTCTTTGAGCCAAAGATTCAGGTGTATCGTCATCAAAAACCTCACAGCGGGCTTGAAAAATAATATCACCTTCGTCATATCTTTCGTTCACGTAATGGATTGTTATTCCGCTTTCCTCACAGCCCATAGCAATAACAGCCTCATGCACTTTACTGCCATACATTCCTTTTCCGCCAAAAGCCGGCAATAAGGAAGGATGAATATTGACTATGCGATCAGGGAATTTTGAGATGATGTTCACCGGCAACAGCCATAAAAAACCTGCTAACACAATTAATGAGGGATTTTCTCTAATCAATCGGTTCAGAACCAAGACATCATTATATAAATCAGTTCGCGAAAAATACAATGAGGGGATATTTAGGGATTTTGCTCTTTCAAGAACATAAGCATCATGTCGGTTGCTCATAATCAGCGAAATACCGGCAACATTATGCTTTTGCAAATATTCTGCAATAGCCTCGGAATTAGAACCACTTCCAGAAGCAAAAATTACAATATGCTGATCCATAATTATTATTTATTCTTTGAAGACAAAGGTCAAAAAATTTCTATTTATTTGCAAAAATAAGCACTATTTAAGAAAACTATTTTAAAATAATCTAAAAATCTCAAAATTGTTATTATATTGAAATTCAATATTTTATCATGCGATAATGAAAAAATGCCTCATCATTTTTTTGTTATAAGCGTTTTAATGATTTTCTTTGCAAGTTCAAATCAATAAACAAAGGAGAAAAAATGTCAGAAATTGCAGCAAAAGTAAAAGCTATTATTGTTGATAAGCTCGGTGTTGACGAAAGTGAAGTTACATCTGAAGCAAGTTTCACCAATGATCTTGGTGCAGACTCTCTCGACACTGTTGAACTTATTATGGAATTCGAAAAAGAATTCAACATGGCCATTCCCGACGAACAAGCCGAAAAGATTGGAACTGTCGGTGAAGCAATCGCTTATATTGAGAACGTACTTAAGTAATTTCTTATTTAATTATGCTAAAGCGAGTTGTAGTTACTGGCTTAGGCGCACTGACTCCAATAGGCAATAACACCCAGGAATATTGGAACAGTTTGATTAATGGAGTCAGTGGCGCTACTGCTATTACGCGTTTTGATGCCTCGAAATGTAAAACACAGTTTGCCTGTGAGTTAAAGGATTTCAATGTTGCTGATTATTTTGACCGTAAAGAAGCCCGTAAGCACGACAGGTATTCTCAGTACGGCATTGTGTGCAGCGATGAGGCAATTAAAGATGCAGGTATTTCTCCGAAAATTGATCATGACAGAATAGGTGTGATATGGTCAAGCGGAATAGGTGGTATTGACACTTTTGCCGAAGAGATGATAAGTTTTGCTCATGGTGATGGAACACCGCGGTTTAGTCCGTTTTTCATACCCAAAATGATTGCTGATATTGCAGCCGGGCATATTTCAATAAAGCATGGCTTCATGGGCCCGAACTTTGCAACTGTTTCAGCATGTGCTTCTTCTGCTAATGCTATTGTTGATGCTTTTTATCTTATTGCAATAGGTAAGGCAGATATCATAGTTTGCGGTGGCAGCGAAGCAAGTATAAATATTGCCGGTGTAGGCGGGTTCAATGCTATGCATGCCATTTCAACCAGAAATAATGATCCAAAAACTGCTTCACGTCCGTTTGACAAAGATAGAGATGGTTTTGTAATGGCTGAAGGAGCCGGGGCTTTGGTCCTTGAAGAACTGGAACATGCTCTGAGACGTGGTGCTAAGATATATGCCGAGTTAGCCGGTGCCGGACTTTCGGCTGATGCTTATCATATTACTTCTCCTCATCCTGATGGCGATGGCGCATATAAGTCAATGAAATATGCCATTACAGAAGCAGGATTGCAAATCAATGAAATTGAACATATTAATACTCATGGTACGAGCACGCCTCTTGGTGATATAGCCGAACCAAAGGCTATTGTTAGGCTTTTTGGCGAAAATGCCTATAATATTAGTATTAACTCAACAAAATCAATGACCGGGCATTTGCTTGGAGCAGCAGGTGCTGTTGAAGCTGTAGCTACTGTACTTTCGATTGTGAATGGCATAGTTCCGCCTACTATCAACCACTTTACCGATGATCCGGAAATTGACAATAAACTGGATTTTACTTTTCACACAGCAAAGAAACGTAATATTAATGCTGCTATTTCCAATACTTTTGGATTTGGCGGTCACAACGTCAGCATGGTTTTTAAAAAATATAATAGTTAAAACCGTTTGACATACCAGATTGCTTTACAATATTTTGTATGAACTATTGACAGCTTTCTACCTTATACTCACAATAAAGGCAAACAAATCATTGCCCACATGTTCTGTTTTGGTTATTTCAAGGCAATTTTCTCGCCCGACAGAGAACTATATTTAAAGTTAAAAAATATTTTTGGGTTCTATCCCAACAATATTTCTATTTATCAGTTGGCTTTCAGGCATAAATCACGCGCTTTACGTCATTTTAACGGAACGAGGATTTCAAACGAACGTCTTGAGTTTTTGGGTGATGCTGTTCTGGATGCAATAATTGCAGATCATCTGTTCAAATTGTTCCCATATAAGGACGAGGGTTTTCTAACCCAAATGAAATCAAAAATTGTAAGAAGGAACAATCTTAACAAACTATCATCAAAACTTGGTATTGACATGTTAATCCAGTGTTCGCAGGAAACCATCCCTCATCATAAATCAATGAAGGGCGATGCTTTTGAAGCTTTCATCGGAGCTTTATATCTTGATAAAGGTTACAGAATTACCAGACGTATCATAATTGATCGTATAATACGACTGCATGTTGATATGGATGAGATGGTTACTATGGATACCAACTTCAAAAGCAGATTGCTTGAATGGACTCAACGTGAAAAGAAAACCCTTGAATTTAAAGTTATTGATGAGGTTGGCTCGGGATATCACAAGCAATATATTGTTGAATTGCTAATTGATCAGGTTATTTTTGGACGCGGGCAGGATTATTCAATAAAAGCTGCTGAACAACAGGCTGCTGAGAAAGCACTGGAGAAAATCTCTGTTTAAAAACAACAATCATTTTCCAGATATATATAAACCATTGTGTTATTGGCTTTTAGTCTGGTTTCGAAACGTAAATCCTTTTCATTATGTCGCAGATACGAGCGTATAATCTGCCGGGTATCGCGGTTATCTTCAAAATCCCTGATACAATCATCGAGTATTTCCGGATTCCCATTCAAAGCCGCAGGATCAAAATATCCAAAGCCTATATATTTCCCCTGTTCAATTTTTATCACTGATCTTTCTTTATCATGGCGCCCATTGCCGATAATAAAAATGTTCTCGCTGCCAATGGCAAGGCTGTCAATAGCCATCTTTACCCTTTTATTGTATTCGTCAGGTTTTTCCCTGCCCAAACAGGCACCTTTGCATTGCCCTATTGAATATTGGAAACAGGAATTTTGGGTTTGATACAAACCACATAATTTCTGGCATAAACCAAACTTACTTGTTATTGCAAAAAGATGCTCCCGCGATGCCGTTTTGCTTGAATAAACTGAAACAGGAACTTCGTTTCGGCTTGTTTTATCAATTATCAGGTTCATATAGCCATTATCATCATAAGCATAATACAAACCATACTGCGCTAAAGTCCGGCGCTGAGACCGGTTATACAATGGTTTAACCCTTTTAATCTCGTGCGATTCAAAAAGTAATGCAACAAGCTCTGAACCAGTTTCTTCATAGCCAACACCTGCAATGGCATTTTTCATTTCCACCGCTCTCCGCGTATTGCACTGCAGCAGATGAGTTTTTACACGCTCCCGTATATTCAGACTTTTACCAATATAGATAATTTCATTTTTATCGTTGAAAAAGTAATATACTCCTGTTGTTTCCGGAAGATTCCTGATCATTTCGTATTCGGGCGAAACTATTTTTTCTGATAACTCATCAAAATCTCCGGTTTCTTTTATTTCGAGAATATAGTTCAGAAGTTTAATTGTGGCAGGTGCATCGCCGGCAGCTCTGTGACGGTAATCAATTTCAATATCCAATTCCTTGCAAATATTTCCAAGGCTGTATGACCGATAACCGGGAAGATATTTTCTACTCAGTTGCACAGTGCAGAGCTTTGGGCGGCGGTAATCATATCCGAGGCGCAAGAATTCCTGGCGGATGAAATTATAATCGAAGCTTACATTGTGAGCCACAAATGTTATGTTTTCAGTGATTTCCAGGATTTTTCGAGCAATCTCACAAAATCGGGGGGCATGTGCTACCATTTGGTCAGTAATTCCGGTAAGCCGCGTAATAAAATATGGTATTGAACGCTCAGGATTCACAAGGGTAACAAAAGAATCTGTAATGTCAGATCCGTCGTAAACAAATACAGCTACCTCAATAATTCTATCGCGCTGCGCACTTCCTCCGGTGGTCTCTATGTCAATAACAGCATACATTCTATAAGCACAAAACAGGTATTTACCGGCAAAAGTAATAATTCCGGATATTATTAATCTATGGCATAATTAGTTGCATTTATAAACAAAGAAAGCCGGAATTTTAATTCCAGCTTTCAACATCTCAATTTATGAAACTGCTTTTACGCAATCTTTATGGTACGTGGGGGCTTTTCTTTTGCATCTTCCTTTTTGGGGATAGTTACATTAAGTACTCCATCTTTGTAAGCTGCATTGATTTTTTCAGCATCCACAGAGTTAGGTAGTGTGAAAGAGCGCTGAAACGAACTGTAACTGAACTCTTTGCGCATGTATTTTTCATCGGTTTGCTCGTTTTTAACTTCTTTTTCTGATGAAATCACCAACACATTATTGTTCAGGTCAATTTTGAAATCCTTCTTGTCCAGTCCCGGTACTGCAACTTCAATTCTGAAGTCTTCCTTACCTTCTATGATATTTACTGAGGGTATGCTCATGCCGGTCTGGTTATCGAAGAAATTTGAGAAAAAATCTCTTCCGAGAAAATCATCCATAAAACTTGGGAAAGTAGTTCCTCTTCTTAATACTGGTAACATAATTTAGTCCTCCTTAGTTTTAATTTTTATTTTATTAATTTCATTTGCATAGTTAAGAGTCAATTTTTATGCCGCCAATTCTTTGAAATGAATCACTTTCTTGTTCATAATATTCAATTAATCTTATAAAGTATTGATATATTGTTGTTTAAGTATGCTTTTCTGAATCGGATAGTAGTTTATGTGATAAAAACCGTTTATAAAATATCTTAGCAATCCTGCAAATATGGCACACATGCAATTTGTTTTACAGACAAAATGTCGTATTTATGAAGATTTTTAAGCTTTTTGTAAAATCTTAAATGACCAGAAATAATAAAAATTTGGTACTTTTACTTTTGAATTAATAATAGAACATGGCTTCTGAGATCCAGCACTTTACTATCCCTGTTTTCATACCTATGCAAGGTTGTCCGCATGCATGTTTGTTTTGCGATCAGCGAAAGATAACTTCGGGCAATGAGGCTCCTGATGATATTGGAATAATTAAAAGAATAGAAAAACATCTGGAAACAATCCCCAGGCATAATAGTAAAATTGAAATCGGTTTTTTCGGAGGAAGTTTTACCGGATTGACGATTGAGCGGCAAAAACATTACCTGAACCTGGTTCAGCCCTGGCTCAAAAGCGGAATTATCAGCGGTATGCGTTTATCAACACGGCCGGATTATATTAATGATGAAATTCTGCAGATACTTAAGGATTTTGGTGTGAACACGATTGAACTTGGTGCGCAAAGCCTTGACGATGAAGTATTGCAGTTAGCCGGACGAAGACATACATCAGAACAGGTTAGGCAGGCAGCCGCTTTAATAAAAAGATCCGGATTTTCACTTGGATTGCAAATGATGCTTGGCTTACCCGGCGATACATTTCAAAAATCCATTAATACTGCAAAAGATATAATATCGTCAGGTGCTGATTGTACAAGGATATATCCTACATTGGTTGTACGCAACACAGATCTGGAAACCATCTATAATAAAGGTGAGTATCAGCCTCTTACACTGGGTGACGCGGTTGAATGGTGCAGTTCGATAATGCCTTTGTTTGAAGAAGCCAAAGTAAAAATACTTCGAATAGGATTACATCCCGGTGAAGGTATGATCCATGGGAACGATATCATCGCTGGACCTTTTCATGTTGCTTTTGGTGAATTGGTTCATACAGCTTTATGGAAAGATATTTTGTTGAAAATATCCGAAGATCTATCTGCTGCAATCACTGTTTTTGTTAATCCCAGGCAATTAAATTCTGCAATAGGGCATAAAGGCAGTAATAAAAAATTGCTTCAGCAAAGGTTTAGGGATATTAAATTTAAAGTTGATAAAAATTTGGTCGGACGAGAATTTTATGTTGATTATCGTTGATAAGAAAATGCCTGAAGAGGCTAAGCAAAAACTTGGTTTGTACGGGGAACTGCTGGAACTGCAAACATCCGGCATTGTATATCCGTCAATATCCGGGCATCCTGATATTTTTTTCTGTCAAGCTGAAAATGGGCTTATTGTAGCACTCGATCTTCCAGATGAATATATTCAAACTCTGAAATCAAAAAAGATAAAATTTGTAACTGGTAAGCATAAACTTGGAAGTGTTTATCCTTTTACTGTTAGTTATAATGCAGTATTGGGCAGAAAATTTCTCATTCATAATCTTGATCATACTGATCCGGTCATCGCAGATCTAACATCCGGCAAAACCAGCATACATACAGAGCAGGGCTATACACGCTGTAATCTCATATCGCTTGGTGAAGAGTATTTTATCACTTCTGATCAGGGTATTCAAAGATCATTGAAGCAAAACGGGCTGGATTGTACTTATTTTTCACCTCAGAATATTTATCTTCAGGGATTTAAGCATGGGTTTCTGGGAGGAACATGCGGTATTCTCAATAAAATATTATTCATCTGTGGAAGCCTAAACCATTACGAATGGGCTGATGATTTCAGAAAAATAGTAAACGGGTTTGGTTATGTAATAACAGAATTAACCGAAGATGTTTTATTTGATGTTGGAAGTATAATTTTCGTACGGAAAATCATTGATTAACAGTTATTTACTTAAAATTATAAATATTTAATATTTCTATACAAGTATTATTAATACAATAGCTACCTTTGCAAATGAAAAAATATTAAAAAATGTACGGAAAATTTAAAGAATACTTGCAGGAAGAGCTTGAAAAGATCAAGCAAGACGGGCTTTACAAAGATGAGCGCGTATTGGTAACACCACAAGGTGTGAATATTAAGATAAATCAGGGTGCTAATGTTTTGAATTTTTGCTCCAATAATTATCTGGGCCTATGCAATGATCCCAGAGTTATGGCTGCGGCAAACTACTCATTTTTCAAATGGGGTTTTGGAATGGCATCCGTGCGTTTTATTTGTGGAACTCAATTAGTTCATAAACAGTTAGAAAATAAACTCAGTGAATTTCTTGGAACTGAAGACACCATTTTGTTTTCTTCGGCATTTGATGCTAATGGAGGTGTGTTTGAACCGCTGCTAGACGAGAACAGTGCTATTATCAGCGATGAGCTGAATCATGCTTCTATTATTGATGGTGTAAGGCTCTGCAAGGCAAAACGATTTCGGTATAAAAACAATGATCTTGATGATCTGGAATCAAAACTTAAAGAAGCTTCAGGTTCAAAATTTAAAATAATTGTAACCGATGGCGTTTTTTCAATGGATGGAATAATTGCTCAGGTAGATAAAATATGTGATCTTGCTGACAAATATGAAGCTCTTGTAATGGTTGACGATTCTCATGCTACCGGGTTTATTGGCGAGAAAGGTCGCGGCACTCACGAATACTGCAATGCCATGGGTCGTGTTGACATTATTACTACCACTTTTGGCAAGGCATTGGGCGGAGCTTCAGGAGGATGCGTTTCGGGTCATAAAGAAATCATTGACTTGTTGCGTCAGCGTTCAAGACCGTATCTGTTTTCAAATTCATTAGCTCCTGCAATTACTGGTGCTACACTTGAAGTTATTAATTTGCTGGCTGAAACATCTGATTTGCGGGATAAATTGAATGAAAATACTAAAATTTTCCGTGAAGGGATGGAAAGAGCAGGTTTCAGAATAATTCCGGGCAACCATCCTATAGTGCCGGTCATGCTAGGTCATTTACCAGATGACGCAAAATTATCTCAGGACTTTGCCAATGAACTTTTGCTTGAAGGAATTTATGTTATTGGCTTTTATTATCCAGTGGTTCCCAAAGGTAATTCAAGGATAAGGGTTCAGCTAAGTGCAGCTCATTCAAAAGAAAATATAGAGTTTGCACTTGAAAAATTTATCAAGGTAGGAAAAAAACTTAACGCAATATAGTCTGGAGATCAGACTTTTTTCATATCTTGCGTTTTTAAATCTCTGACATTTGGTTTTTGGAATAGGCACAGATATCATTGAAGTTGAGCGCATTAAAAAGCAGCTTGAAAATAATTCAGGACTGAGGGAAAAATTATTTACCTCACACGAAATAGCTTATTGCGAAAATAAAAAAAACAAAGCTCAGCACTATGCAGCAAGATTTGCAGCAAAAGAGGCTTTTCTTAAAGCAATTGGTACAGGCTGGCGTGAGGGTTTGAAGTTCAATGAAATAGAAGTGACGAATGATAAAATGGGAAAACCAATGATAGTGCTTTCCGGAAAAACAAAAGATTTTGTGGATCAAATCAATATTACCAATATACAGGTTTCCCTTACACATATCAAAGATGTAGTAAACGCAATAGTAATTATTGAAAAATAAACCATTAAACTGAGGTGGTCTAGTCCATTGTAAAATATTTTTACCAATCTATTGTTATTGCTTGCAAATGAACGGCTGGAAGTAGGTTCACAGCCGAGCTAGTTTATGGTTAGTATCTGCAACCCTCCCTTAAACCTTATTTGACACACATCACCAATTTTTGGCTATTTGGGTTATGAATTAAGCAATAAAGATTCGCCCGGATATTTCCCCGGTACGGGATTTTTAAATTGACAAATTTGAATCCGGGGTTATTGGATCAGATTATTGATTTACAGCTTTTTGTTTTAGGAACAATGAATTTATCAGTCCCAAACTCAGCAAAGCAAGCGCAATATAATATGATAATGTAGCTGCATTGTCCGGATAATTATCTTTCATAAAGGCAATTATCTGCGGACCGATAATTCCGCCAAAGCCCCATGCAATAAGTGTTATTCCATAAATGGATGCCATCAGCCCTGCATATTTTTCTTTGATAAGTGAGGGAAGAACGCCAAAACCGCCTCCGTAGCAAAGTAAAATAATGCATACTCCAACAAAGAATATTATAGGATCCTTGCTGAATACTAAAATGATGAATATTATTATTTGCAATAAAAATAATATTCTGAAAGTTGAGATCCTACCAATTTTATCCGATACAGCCCCCCAGAAAAACCTGCCCAGACCATTAAAAATAGCACTTACCGCTATTAAGGTGGCTCCCCTGTTTTCTATAATTATCTTATTAGTTATGCCTTTTTCACGAAGTAAATCCTGTAGAAGTGGTGATTGGAATGAAAGAAATATCATGCCTGCAATTATATTAAACAAAAACATGAACCATATCAGGATATAATCAATACGTTTGATATAGGGGATGACGCTTTCTTGTTTCTTATCTATGCTTCCCGGTTTTTCTTTAGGTTCGAGAAAAGAACTGAAAAAAGGCAGAATGATCAGAAGTAAAATCCCTATTGATAGAAAAGTTTTAGCCAGATCATTGTTAAACAGTTGCATAAATTGAGGTGCAATTAGTTTTGACATAACAAATGCACCCAGTCCGAAGCCCATTACTACCATTCCGGTTACTAAACCCTGTTTATCAGGAAACCATGCAGACACAGTAGCTACAGGCGTAACATAAACCAGTCCCAAACCCATACCTCCAATAATTCCAAATCCCAGATACAACAAGGCAAGGCTCTGGGTTTTGAATGCAAAGTACGAAATAATATAACCAAAAGCGTATAAAAATGAGCCAGTTACAGCCATTTTCCTTGGTCCAAAACGATTTAGGTTTTTTCCGCCCCAGGCAGCGGTAACACCCAGTATAAAAATGGCAAGGCTAAAAGCCCATGCTGTCATAGAGTTGCTCCAATTATAGCTTTGGGAGATCGGGTTCTGAAAAAAACTCCAGGCATAAACCGTACCAATGCTTAAATGTGCAAAGCTCCCCATTATAGCTATAACCCATCGCTTTTGTATTGTCATAATATAGTTTTTAACGATTGAAATAATTCTTCTGCAAATTAACAACTATTTATCAATTAGAAACAGCTAATATACGCCCACCTTTTTATTTCTAAATAAATTACCGTAGTTAATTTTCCTTATTTAAAAACTATTGGCATATTTGCTTTTGGTTTTAAAAATAACCTAACAACACAATCAATATCCTGAATATCATGTTTTTTGCTTATATTTAGCAAATTTTATCAGTACCAACTATCAGTCATACAATAACCAAAAAGGTATTGAATAAAGAAAATGTTACTTTTTTAATTATATGCGTCTAAACTTATAGTCACGTATATTAAGCGTGCTGATTACATGACTTTTGAGTAATAGTAATTCATAGTATTAACACAATTAAACAAAAAGAAAATGAAAAGAAAAAATTTAATGGGTCTTGTATCATTGATGATACTTTTGTTTTTAGCTGGTTGTGGAAAAGTTCCGCAGGATAAGATTGATGCTGCAAAAGCTACTATTGAGACGTTACGTGCTGCTGAAGCTGACGTTTATGTTCCGGAAGAATTTGCTAATCTGGAAAACCAGATGAAAACAATTATGGCAAGTATTGAAACTGAAAATTCAAAAACGTTTAAAAACTTCAAGGAACAGATTGTTCAGCTCGAAAACATTGTTGCTTCAACCGGTGAGATTATTGAAAATACTAGCGAAGCTAAAGAAGTTGTTCGTGGAGAAACCGAAGGATTGTTTGAACAGGTTAAATCCGTATTGGTTGAAAATAAGGACTTGATGGCTAAAGCACCTAAAGGTAAAGAAGGTGCTGCTGTTTTGGAAGAAATGCGTAGTGAAATCGCAATTATTGAGACTTCAGTGGCTGAAGCACACAGTATGTTTGAAAATGGTAACTATAAAGCCGCCAGCGATAAAGTTAAAGCTGCTATTGAAGGCGTTCAGAGTATCAATACAGAACTACAGGAAGCTATTGCTAAAATAAAAAGAAGGTAATATGAATCCTGTTAAAGTCGTTAAAGAGAGACTGTCTTAACCAATTATTAAAAAGGCAGTCTCTTTTTGAATTGATATGAGTTAGGTTTTATGGTAAGAAGGAAGAACAGGAAGAGATTAATATTTTGGATATTGGCAATAGTGATAATTATTTCTTTGCCAATAGTTTTTTTAAAGATTTTGCCCGAACCTCCGTTAACTGAGGTGGAAATGGCCGGAATGGCTCTTGCCAAAGCTCGTGATAATCAGGCTGAGATCTATGCTACTGATCTTTATGATGAAGCAAATCAATATTATGATTCAGCAATGTCAGTATGGCGTAAGGAAAATGAACGCTTTATTTTACTTAGAGATTATTCACGAGTAACTGGTTTTACATATCTTTCAATTGAGAAATCTGAAGAAGCTTTAAAACAAACTATTATTTCATCAGCCGATCTTGAGAAAACAACAACAAATAAATTAAATAAACTCAATGAACTGCTGAAAGAAATGAATGGTTCTTTAAGCAGATTTCCTTTGTCTGAAGAAATTAGTTCAGAAATTGCACGGGGTAAGTTATTGTTTTCAGAAGTAAAGATTGTTTATAGTAATAAACAATACACTGAAGCTGATAAAATGTTGAATCAAACAGAAAGTATTTTAAAAAGCGCTCATAATAAGGCTTTTGACCTCATAATCAATTATTTCAAAAGTTATAATCAGTGGTCACAATGGATGGAGCAAACTATAATTGAGTCACGTAATAAAAAAACTACTGCTATAATAGTTGATAAATATGCGGGTAAATGCTTTATTTACAAAAATGGTAAAAGAGTCAATGAATTTGATGCGGAGCTTGGTAAGAAATGGATGAGCGATAAACGCCATAAAGGTGATAATACTACTCCTGAAGGCCGATATCGGATAATTAAAAAGAAGGAAGGAAGCGCTACAAAATATTATAAGGCATTACTTATTGATTATCCGAATAATGAGGATAAACAGCGTTTTCAGGCGGCAATTGCCGATGGAACACTTCCGCGCAATTCTCATATTGGAGGTCTTATTGAAATTCACGGCCATGGAGGAAAAGGAGCAGACTGGACAGAAGGTTGCGTAGCACTGGTTAACAGCGATATGGATAAGATTTTCAGGTTAGTGCGTATTGGCACACCAGTTACTATTATCGGTTCAATATCTTCGTTTGATGAGATTTTCAAAAACTGATTGTTAATCATGCAAAATACATTAAAACTAACCGATAAGGAAGGTGGGGGAAAAGAGAAAAGGTCTTTTTTATTCCTTAAATATATCTCAAATGGATTTAAAAAAGAGAAGTCATTCAGGCTGCTTAAATTAAGCGCGCTGGTAGTTGCATTACTGGTTGCATTTATCGCATTTATTTATCTGTATGTTTTTTATGTGCCTGCCATTGGCGGGGTGTTTGTAAAAAAAGCAACGGTTAATAAGCAGATACAAAATGATTCTGTAACAAAACAACTAACACTATTAGAAAAAGAACTTAATGCTCTGAAAACCAAATACATTTCTCTTACACCTAAACAACCCTATTTGGTAATAAACACAACTGACAATCATTTCTTTTTGTATAAAAAACGGGAACTAATCAGGGAGGGATTTGTGAGTACGGGGAGTTATATTCGTTTGCGGTCGGAAGATAATCGGGAGTGGCTGTTTAAAACCCCTAAAGGTAAAAGAACTGTTAAGGGGAAAATGACAAATCCTGTATGGAGGAAACCTGACTGGGCATTTGTTGAAGAAAGTTTACCAGTTCCTTCGGCAAATCATCCAAGCAGATATGAAGCCGGTGTTCTTGGCGACTATGCATTAAGTCTTGGTGATGGTTATCTGATACATGGCACACTTTATAAAAGATTTTTGGGAATGCCGGTTACTCATGGATGCATCAGAATGAATGATGAAGATCTTGAATTTATTTTCAAATCATTGAATACAGGTTCACATGTATATATTTATTAACAGAGATAATGGATACCAGTAAAGAGGTCAAATCCTGTAATTCCAGGCTAAAGATATTTTTTAAACTTGCTATTTCATTGCTGGTTTTTATTCTGGCATTTCTTGTTTTTTACATAGTAATGTCGGCATTTTCTACAAGCAGATGGATAAAAGATGTTAATTCCCGGTATTCTGAACAGGTACATGAAAGATCTGATCCTCAACTGATTAATAATCAGAAATATATTGCTTTACAAAATGAGATTGCTTTCATCAAAGCACAATTATCAATGGCTAAAACTGATTCTATTGGTTTAATAATCAATATTCCGGATAGCACTATGGCTCTCGATATCAGTGGAGTAGATGTAGGTGTTGCAAAAATAATCAACAGTAAATTCAGTCGCAGTTTATATGCAATTGATCATAGAGCATTGGCAATAATGCTTTTAGAACCTTTACGGATAACTAATTCAGTTGCTTCAATTGAAAAGGAACCCATTATAGATAAAATAGCACAAAAAGATATCACTGAAGCGAGTTTGCCAAATAAAAACCAGGAGATTATTAAGGATGAGCCTGTATATTTTGAATTAACTTTAGAAAATGATTTTAAAATATTGATTATTCAGCAAGAAGAATTAAGTAAGATTAACCGTTTTAAATTTCGCCTTGATCTGGCAGTACAAAGAGCTATTAAAGATACAAAAAGCATATTGAAATTCAGGCTTCCTGATTATAGCCCTGTTATCCAATTAATTCTATCAGAAAAAGATGCCAAAGCAATTTACAGAGCTATACCTGAAAAAGGAAAGATTTGTTTATTTTTGATAAATTAATCGTACTCGAACCATCGTATTTATATATTTGAATATTTAACAATCAAGTGTGGAAAAATGATAAAGAGAACCCTTACCTAGTTTATATTAATTATTTTTGTACTTTTGGTAATATTGTATTGAAATCATAATTGAAGTTGAGGATTGTATGTTAAAGGATTTAATGGTATTTCTGGAGTTTCATTCAAAATGGTTTTTTGCAATTCTGGTTTATCAGAACTTTCTTTTATTTATCATAATGTTTTATTATGGTAAATGGGCTTCCAGCCGCCCCAAGCTTATCCTTTCCCAGTTTTTTCTCATTTCGGGTATTATTTTTCTTGCTTTTCTTTTTCAGCATACCGGAAGAATTCAAATGGCGGGAAAGCTTAATTTCCTCCTCCCGGGTGGATTTTTTCTTATTATGCCATTTGCTTATTTTTATCTCAGGTCTCTGGCAAATAAAAAATATGATTCATGGGTCTGGATCTTATTTCATTTCATACCTGCAGCTATTTTACTGATCGTTAATTTTATTCTTATATTCACAAGGCATTCACCAACAATTAGTCTGATGAATATTCCTCATAATTCAATGGCAGTAATTATAATATTACAGGTAGTGTTGTGGGGACAGTTTTTGTTTTATACTATTCAGATAATAAAATACCTTTGGAAAACGGGTTATTTGTCATTCAGAAAAATATCATTTTCAATAGAGGCGCGGGTAAAATGGCAATTGCTGCTTTTTGTAGCTTTTGGGGTTTATTCCATAATCATGGCTTTTATGATTTTCGATAGTATGGTTTATAAGAAAGAAACAAATGATATCATACTCTATATAATTGCCTTTATAACCATTTCCATAGTAATCGGACTTTTTGCTTTTAAATATCAGGAGCTGCCTGATGGTGTTACTGTTGTTTATGATGATTCTGGTGAAATAGTTTATTCAAATTCAGAAACTGCCAATGTTCAGATAACAGCTAAAAAGATCAGTGATGAAAATGGAACAAAGACAAAGTCACAATTAACACCTGAAAGAAGAGAAGAATTGCTTGCTAGATTTAATCAGCTAATTGAAGAAAAAATTTATTTGAATGTGGATTTTAACCTGTCGAGTCTGGCAAAAAGCATGAATTCTAACTCGAAATATGTTTCAGAAGTAGTAAATGTTAGCACAGGCAAGACCTTTTCGCAATATATCAGAGAACTTAGAATAGATGAGGCTAAGAAATTAATAGAGGAAAAAAACACTGAATTATATTCAATTGAAGGTATAAGCAGGATAGTAGGATATAATTCAAAATCTTCCTTTAATTCTCATTTTAAAGAGCTTACAGGAATGACGCCAAGTGAGTATCTTCAAAAAATAAAAGATGAAGAATGATTTTTGGTTAGCTATAGCTGATATTTTGTTATCTCCTCATCTGGTAATTCAATAATCACTTCATCAAGAAACTCAATTGTTTTGTTGATATCGTTATACATAATGATATCGTCCTGTACGAAATTTACCCTGGTTCTGTATTCAGCGAGGAATTTTTCTAATACCGGAGAAGTTTTTAATGGCCTTCGGAAGTCCATAGCCTGAGCAGCATTATATAATTCAATTGCAAGAATTCGTTTCAGATTTTCGAGTACCATAAATGTTTTTGTAGCTGCATTGGCACCCATACTTACATGATCTTCCTGCCCTTGCGATGATTCAATCGTATCAACTGAAGCCGGTGTACAAAGTTGTTTGTTTCGGCTGACAAGGGAGGCTGCAGTATACTGGGGGATCATAAATCCGGAATTCAGACCTGGGTTTACTACCAGAAAATTAGGAAGCCCACGTTTGCCCGCCAGCAACTGATATGTACGACGTTCCGCAATACTTCCTAGCTCGGCAGCGGCAATGCTTAAATTATCCAAAGCCAGTGCTAATGGCTGTCCATGAAAATTACCAGCTGAAATAATTAAGTCTTCATCAGGGAAAACGGTAGGATTATCAGTTACCGAATTAATTTCTTCTCTGAACACATAAGAAACATAATTTATTGAATCCTTGCTTGCACCATGTACCTGAGGGATACAGCGAAATGAATATGGGTCCTGAATATGAACTTTATGACGTGAAATCATTTCACTTCCTTCAAGGATCGAACGAATACGTCGGGCTGTTTTTATCTGGCCCTTGTGGGGGCGTATTTTCTGTATCAGTTCATGAAAAGGTTCAATTCTGCCATCAAAAGCATCAAGTGAAATGGCGGCTATAATATCCGCCAGACGGGAAAGACGAAATATCATTAAACAGCAATGCACACCGTAGGCACTCATGAATTGGGTACCATTCAATAAAGCTAAACCTTCTTTTGATTTTAGATTTATAGGCTCCCACCCAAATTTTTTCATGATGTTTTCTGCAGGTTGCCTGCTACCTTCATGCCATACTTCTCCCAATCCCAGCAATGGAAGTGAAAGATGTGCCAGTGGGGCAAGGTCGCCAGAAGCTCCCAAAGAGCCGTATTCATAAACTACAGGAATTACATCATTGTTGAAAAAATCAATCAAACGCCTCACTGTTACCAATTGTACAGCACTATGACCGTATGAGAGTGACTGTACTTTAAGCAGAAGCATTAATCTGGCAATTTGACGGGGTATTTCATCCCCGGTTCCGCAAGCATGAGACTTTACAAGATTTTCCTGAAGCTTTGAAAGATCTTCATTGGATATCTTAACATTATATAATGCACCAAATCCTGTGTTTACACCATAAATAGGATCGTCAGAGTTTTCCATCTTGTTATCAAGATATTCCCGGCATTTTACAATACTGTTTTCAGCAGATGGAGCCAGAGCGAGATGGAAGTTGTTTTTTAAAATTTCTTCAATCCTTTCAAAATCCAGCAGGTCATTATTGATGTAATGTATATTGTTCATTTTCAATTCTTTAATATTTAAGATTAGATATTAGGCTTTCCTAAACCGGATTTTGCAAAAACAGATTAATATTTTTAAAAGTTGCCTGTTCCCCGGTCTTCATATTTCTAATATTAATTACTTTTTTTTCTATTTCTTCATCTCCTATTATTGCGACATAAGGGATGTTCAGTGAATCGGCATAAGCAAATTGCTTTTTAAGCCTTGTTTCATCAGGGTAGAGTATTGATGCCACCCCATTTTTTCTGAGTTCATCTGAATATTTAATACTTTCTTCAATACTTTTTCCTCCAAAATTTACAAACATGATTTTTGCTGAGCCGGCAAGGTTGTCCGGAAATAAATTCAGTTCATCAAGCACATCATATATACGCTCAGCTCCAAAAGATATTCCAACTCCCGAAATTCCTGGCAAACCAAAAATACCGGTCAGGTCATCGTAACGCCCTCCACCGCATACGCTCCCAATTTTCATACCAGCAGCTTTAACTTCAATTATAGCTCCGGTGTAATAATTCAAACCACGTGCAAGTGAAGGTCCAACTATAACTTCAGAATTTAAATCAAGGTTTTTAAGGTGAGTAAAAATCGTTTCCAGTTCTTCAATACCTTTTAATCCCTCGACTGAAGTGCTTACGATTTGCTTCAGCGAACCTAACATAGCTGTGGTTTCACCTTTCATTTTCAGTACTGATAAGATCATTTTCAGTGCTTCAGAATCTATTCCCAGACTTTTTAATTCTTCAAGTACACCCTCAATACCGATTTTATCAAGTTTATCAATTACAACTGTAAACGGAATAAGCTTATCGCCAATACCTAATACCTGTGCTATACCTGCCAGTATTTTACGATTGTTCACCTGTATTTCTACTTTCAATCCCAATTTTGTAAAAACCAGATCAATTATTTGTATCAACTCAACTTCGTTCAATAAGGAATCGCTGCCAATAACATCGGCATCACATTGAAAGAATTCACGATAACGTCCTTTCTGAGGGCGGTCGGCACGCCATACAGGTTGTATCTGATATCGTTTGAACGGAAATGTTATGTCGTTACGGTGCTGAACAACAAAACGAGCAAATGGTACAGTAAGGTCATAACGTAATCCTTTTTCACAAATCCTGGAACTTAGTGTGGCAATATTGCGTTCAGCCAGCAGCTCATCGCTGACGCCAGACAGGTAATCACCTGAATTTAAAATGCGAAATAATAATTTATCGCCCTCTTCACCATATTTTCCCATTAAAGTAGTAAGGTTTTCCATTGCCGGTGTTTCAATGGGTTGATAACCAAATAGGTTAAAAACATCACGTATGGTTTCAAAAATATAATTACGCTTGATTGTTTCGAGAGGCAAAAAATCACGCGTGCCTTTTGGAATTGAAGGTTTTAGCGACATTTATAATATAATTTGTTAAGAGTGTGCAAAGTTAGTTTTTTAATAGGATTCTGAGCCTTATGTCTGCTTCTCTATATAAAAGAGATAAAATAATATTTGGGGGATGCTTTTATCGGGTCAGAATTATAATTTTGAATGTCAATTTTTTTAAATATTGAAAGTGAACTTTAAAATAAACAACTGTTATAAAAAAGAGAGCTTTGCTTATTGCTTGTTTTGTAATAATCCTTTGGGTAGTGTGTTTGCCCAAAAGCAGGAATACATTGTATTTACGGCTTCACAGGATTTTCTTTTACGGATTTATGTACTTAATATGGATGGTTCAGTACATACTTATCATGAATATATAAATTATCGCTGGACGGATATGACTGTAATTGATAACGAAGTTTATGTTGCTGAGGCATTTATGCCCGGAATTTATAAGGTGGATATTTTCGCCGGCGACCTGACTCTGGTAATGCATTATTTCTCTCTGTATTATTTCTATGGGCTTGCCTGGGACGGCACGTATTTCTATGTGAAAAAGTGGTCAATGAATCGTTATGATATCAGTGGCAATAGTTATGGTTCTGCGTCTTTTGCTCATTCAGTTTATGGGGCTACTTTTAAGGATGGTTATTACTGGATGATAGGTAATGAGAACCTTGTGAGATGCTATGATTTCTCGGGATGGCCTAATCTGGTTGAGGTTCCCGGGAATCAGTTTTTTCCTCCCAATGCTGATTGTCGGGGTCTTTGGTGTGATCGTGAATATTTCTGGACAGCAGAATCTGTTGAAAATCAATTGGGGAAAATATACAAATTCGATCAGTAGGGGCAGGTAGTTTAGCAATGGTGGGCTCCGGCTTTCCGCGGATGGGGAGCAGTAAGAGTAAGTTTTCCTTCTCCGGTATTAACAGGTGATGCTAATTGCGATGGTTTGATCAATATTCTCGATGTAATAACAATCGTAAACAAAATACTTGGATTCGAGCCGGAACCGTTCTGTTTTGATAATGCAGATTTGAATAGTAACGGCATAATTATTCTGCTTGATGTAATAGCTGTAACAAGCCTGATTATTCATTCTGACACAGGTTTTTAAGATTTTAAAAAGATAAGCTGATTTACCAAGGGCAATATGTTTATATTCACTGTTTTACCCATTCAAAGAGCCGGTAAAACTCATCGTCCATTCCCACCGATTTATAAACGGCCTGAGCTTTCTTGTTGGTGTGAAACACATATAGCCTAATTCCTTTCAAATTTTTATCAGCTTCAACTAACGATCTGATATGATTATACATTTGTTTGAAAACACTTTTGCCTCTGAACTCAGGCTTTACATAAATTGACTGAAACCATAAAAAAGTTCCATTTCGCCAGTCGCTCCATTCAGTAGTTATTAACATGCAGGCTATCACTTCGTTATTGATTTCAGCAACATAATACTGCCCTTTTCCAGGATTCTTAAAAACAGCCTTAACTCCCTCTGAAACAATTGGTTCAGAAAGAGCAACATCTTCGGTTTCCTTTGCCATAGCAATTTGAAATCCAGCAATCAGATCAGATTCACTAGGATTTGCTTTACGTATTACACAATCAATCATAATAACATGATTTATAATGAAATAGACATGAATTCAAAGATAAGGAAATAATTATTCGCTATTAAAATTCAGTTTCATTTTAATTATTTCAGGTCTGGTCCCTATTCTTACCGGTGGTCCCCATGTTCCTAAACCGGAAGAAACATAAACATGAGTGCCGGATTTATTTCTATAACCCCAGCCTATTTCATAAACAGCATCAATAATATAATTCAGAGGCCATATTTGCCCGTTATGGGTATGACCAGCCAGATGAACATCAATTCCGTTTTCTACCGATTCTTCAAGTTTAAATGGTTGATGATCCATAAGAATTAGGGGCAGATCCTTATTTAACCCCTTCATTATATCAGGCAGAGCTTTACGCTGTTTGCCAAAAAATCCCCGATGACTGCGATCTTCGCGTCCGATAAGGTAAAAGCTGTTTTCAATCAATACTGCAGTGTCGCGTAACAATTGTATGCCATGACTTTCAAGATATGAAACCGCCGGATTTACTCCTCCAATATATTCATGGTTTCCGGTTACTGCAAAAACTCCTGATTTAGCTTTCAGCATTTTTAATTCCGAACCTAAATCTTTACGAATAACAGGTTTCAGGTCTTCATCAATGATATCTCCTGCCAGTAATATAATATCGGGTTCTAAACTATTGATCTGATTTACAATTTTCTGAAGACGCTTTTTAGTAAACATTGTACCCAGATGAATATCGGAACCCATTACAATATTAAGCTCTTTTCTGTTGCCGGCTTGTTTCGGTATATTGAGTTCAAGGTCTCTTATCAATGGTCTACGGGCATTGAAATAACCATAAGTCATCAATATTCCGGTGGCTACAATCAAACCCCAAAACAAATATTTTTTCACATCATTCAAATGGCTTGAAACACCAGATGATAAAAACGGGATAACATACCCTATAAGGCGGGTCAAGTCAATCAGTAAAACGGCAATTAGTAAATATAACATGGCAGCCAGCCAGTACGAACCTATAATTGTAATGCCCATTGTGATTTTTGAAAGCCATATCCTTTCCAGAAACCGTCCGGCAAAATAAGAAACAACCAAAAACCAGAAAATTATTTTTACATACAGGGCGATTCTGGAAGTGCCCGGGAAAACCATGTTTAATCTGGAAAACAGGTAATAATTAATGGAAGAATAAACAACGAAAACTATTGCAAAAAATACCAGAAAGGTCATTGCCCTCATTTATAGTGTGTTTGATAAAAAGTTTAATTAGTTTGTATAGCTTAAGTTTTATTCATTTCTGATCCCGGGATAGTACGATAAATGATTTTTATAAATACCTGGAATTTATAAATATGTTAAACTTATCGGGTCTGATTACATAAAAACAGAACTTTGTTATGATTTCGTATAATAAAAGCCACAATTGTTTGAAACCGAAAGAATTTTCTGACAGATGACTCATTAATTCCATCAATTCACAACTACCTTTTCATAGTATTGATTTGCAGGAATTTATAAAATTATGGATCCGGATCTTGAGTGAAAGTTAATCCAGACGCAGGATTATATTTGCAGTACGAATAATATCCAGCAGGTCAATAATACCATCTCCGTTTATATCAGCATTTTCAAAACAGAATGGTTCAGGGTTATGTCCAAGGATATAATTTGAAATGCAAATAATATCAAGCACGTCAACTTCTCCGTCACAATTGGCATCGCCGGTTAATACCGGATTTAAGACCATTATTGGCAGATAATCCACAAATCCAAGTGCAGGATCATCGGGCTGATGCACAATTACCATTTCCACTGAGTCAACATCGTTATAGCCCCAATAGTTGTTCTGAGCTAACTGGTCCTGGGCTGTGTTGTTGTACATTGCGAAGATCTGACCATCATTTCCGTTATCATAGAATTTGTTTCCTCCGGGATGAACATCAGGATTGCTCATATCTCCAAGATTTGGAGTAGCCGATCCCTGTAATGTGATTCCCCAGAGATTTCCGCTTATTTCATTGAAGCTGACAATACCAGTATTTGTTGTGCCTCCGTTGAAATTCAGTCCGCTACCGCCGAGGTTGGGCTCATTTTGTATGTCATTATCAAAGATCTGATTATTACGAACAATTGAATAAATATTGTTTCCAATAGCAGCATAACCATAGCGGTTGTTTTCGATATAATTATCTTCGACAATAGATACACATCCACCACCAATAAGAGTAGAAACTGCTATACCTCCTGCCATAGGATATTGTCCGATGATGGTGTTGCCTATGATCCTTATGGTATCGCCTGAGGCACTGCCAAGGTTGATTTGTGGAGCATTAGTATTGCCAGTGTTATTGCTCCAGATATTATTGTTAAAAATTTGTGGTGCTGCAGCACCGTTTGATGCTGAGGCAATTGCGGGTCCATGATTTTGATGTATTTCATTGTTTTTAATCCAGGTCCTTCCATTTGAAACCTGTATTGCACCTGTAGTGTTCGAACGGTTAAAAAGCCTGATAGTATTGCCTTCAAGCAACATTTGTGAACCGATTATCTGAATTCCCCCGGCATATTCAATTACGCAATTGCGTATTACAGAGGCATGCGAACTCTCAAATCTGAATCCTTTGAAAAACTGATCCTCCGAACTTACAGTAAACAATGACTGATTGGGTGCATCAGCAATAAATACGCCCTTTACTGTTAAAAGGATTATTGGGTCGAACTTAATTGTTTCATTTTCAACAACACGTAAAGTGTCGGTAAGCGAAACAGTAAGATTTTGATGTACAGTAAAAATTCCATTATCAATGGTAACAACACCACCCGATTCCTGTACAAGATCATTAAATGTCCAGCTAACACCGGTTCCAGGAGTAATATACTGACCGTAAACCAATGAACTGAAACAAAATGCCATAAAAAGTAATAATGTTCGTTTCATAAATATTAATTTTGTATTTTTAAAAAAATGATTATTATCTCTGCAAAAATAAGGTTTTTAGTAAAAGAAAATAATTTTTAACTTAATAATTGTGAGCGAACAAATTAAGCACGAATGTGGCATTGCCCTGATAAGGCTATTGAAACCACTTGAATATTACTTGTTTAAATATGGTACAGCCTTTTATGGTTTAAACAAGTTACATCTGCTGATGGAAAAGCAACATAACCGCGGACATGATGGTGCTGGAATTGCCGGCATTAAACTGGATACAGAGCCGGGTCAGAGATATATAAGTCATATGCGTTCAGTGGCTGATACGCCTGTAAATGATATTTTTTATCAGGTGTTTGAAAACATTAATAAGATAAAAGAAAGCTATCCAGACAGATTAAGGGATGTAGAATGGATGAAAAGCAATATTGATTTTACAGGAGAATTATTTCTTGGGCACCTCCGCTATGGAACATACGGTGATAATGATATACGAAATGTGCACCCCTTTATCAGGCAAAACAACTGGAAGACCAGGAATCTTATTCTCGCAGGAAATTTCAATCTTACCAACGTAGGCGAACTTTTTAATTTGCTGGTTGAGATAGGACAATATCCACTCGAAACATCTGATACTGTAACAATTCTTGAAAAGATCGGGCATTTTCTGGACTATGAAAATGAAGAACTTTACCGGAAATTCAAGCAAAAAGGTTTTTTGAAAAAAGAGATAAGTGCTCATATTGCCGAAAACCTTGATCTTCAGAAAATACTTGCAAATGCTTCTAAAAACTGGGATGGAGGTTATGTAATTGCAGGTATGCTTGGCCATGGTGATGCTTTTGTATTGCGCGATCCGGCTGGCATTCGTCCGGCATTTTATTACGCTGATGATGAAGTTATTGTAATCACGTCTGAACGACCTGCAATTCAAACAGCTTTTAATGTTCCATTTGGTGAAATCAGGGAAATTAAGCCCGGGCATGCGCTTATCATAAAGCAGAATGGAGTTTGGTTTGAAAGCAAGTGTATTGAACCTGTTGAAAAATCACCATGTTCGTTTGAGCGTATATATTTTTCAAGGGGAACTGATGCTGACATTTACCTTGAACGCAAAAAACTTGGCAAAACGCTGACCAATACCATTCTTAAAATAATTGATTATAATTTGACTGACACTGTGTTTTCCTACATTCCAAACACTGCTGCAGTTGCTTATTATGGTATGGTAGAAGCTCTTAACGAATTTTGCAATAAAGTAAAATGTGAGAAATTATTACAACATAAAAATGAACTAAACGAGCAACTGATAAATGAGATTTTATTTTTCAGTCCACGCGTTGAAAAGGTAGCAGTAAAAGACCATAAGCTGCGTACTTTCATTAGCCAGGATATTGGACGTGACGACCTGGTGGCGCATGTTTACGATGTTACCTACGGAATTGTAAGAACCGGAATTGATACCCTTGTAGTACTTGATGATTCAATAGTTCGGGGAACTACATTGCGAAAAAGTATAATCCATATTCTTGATCGTCTTGGTCCTAAACATATTGTAATAGCTTCGTCTGCACCACAGATACGCTATCCTGATTGTTACGGAATTGATATGGCTATATTAGGCGATTTCATTGCTTTTCGGGCTACCATAGCATTATTGAGAGAAAGCTATCAATCGCATATTATTAACGAGGTTTATAGAAAATGTAAACAGCAGGAAAATTTACCTGCGAAAAAAATAATCAATTATGTAAAAGAAATCTATCGTCCTTTCAGTGCTGACCAGATTTCAGAAAAGATATCTGAACTTGTGCGTCCAGCTACTGTGAACGCAAAAGTAAGTGTTGTTTTCAATACTATTGAGAACCTTCATGAGGCTTGCCCAAACCATAAGGGCGACTGGTATTTTACGGGCAATTACCCAACTCCGGGCGGAAATAAAGTAGTGAATCGTTCTTTCATTAATTACATTGAAGGAAGAAACGTCAGAGCCTATTGATTTCGAAAATCTGGTTTTGAACTCAAATTGAAAGTCAATGCTCTTAAAAATGGCTTTTAAAGCTCATTTTCAATAAAAAAGCTTGCTGTATCTTTTCTGATATCTTCAAAAAACATCAGAAATTCATTTTTATAATCCTGATAATCCTGTATCAGCGCCTCAGTTGCATATTCCATGCGGGAGATATATTTTGTGCGCTCCGACATTAACGACAGAGCCTTATGCAAACCCTGTAATTGTGCATAACTTGCAAGCCAATCAGCTTCAATCATATATGGCATCATTTTACGAGTTCTTGGTGGAAGAATTGTAAGACTGTTCAAAATAATCTGGTAAATATTCAATGTAAATTCTTTTAACGGAATAGAAGAGTAATCTTTCCAGTTGCTTGCCAGCAAATGATCGTAAAACATATCAACAATAACTCCCGAGTACCTGCCAAATCTATCTTTAAGCCTGTTAATACTTTTTCGGACTACAGGATGCGAATCAGTAAAAGAATCGATGCGGCGATGTAAATCTATGCCAACCCTTATGTCATCATTGTATCTCTCTATTGCCTTTCCTTTTACATGGTCGGCAATAAAATTGCCAAGAATAATATCTTCATTGTTACCTGAAAGAAAGGCGTGAGCAAGGAAATTCATTTGATTTATTTTAGTTTTGCAAAAATATCGTCCTTTTTCAAAACAAATGAAATTGTAACATTACTGTCGTAAATTTGTCAAATAATTGTTAAAGACTTTGTTTTATACTTGTTGCAATTAGTTTTGGGGAGGTAAGACGCAGAATATCAATGACTTGGCATAAGAAGCAACTTAAAGAACACAAATCTTAATTTATAACTGTCGTTTATGAAAAAGCTTTTTCTAACATTAACCCTATCAGTTTCTTTCTTTTTCTTGTCTTTTGCTCAAAAGGTCTGGACTCTGGAAGACTGTATTCAACATGCATTTGAAAATAATATTCAGATCAAGCAATATATGCTTGGTGTTGAAAATGCCGAAACCAATTTATTACAAAGCAAGTTAAATTTGCTGCCAAACCTGAACGGATACGTCTCGCATGGATGGAACTGGGGGCAGGCAATTGACCGGTTTACAAACCAGTTTGCAACTGAAAGAGTAAGATCAAACAATTTTTATGCTTCCTCCTCATTCAATGTTTTCAGTGGGTTTCAAAAAATAAATACAGTAAGGCAGGAGCAGTTAAATGCTATGGCAAGCCGGCTTGATGCCGATAGTTTTATGGACGACCTCGCCTTGAACATAGCCACCGCATATCTACAGTTATTATTTGCCGAAGAGATACTTGAAAATACGACAAATCAACTGAATATTACCCGCCAGCAGGTTGAACGTATGGAGAAACTTGTTGCTGCCGGAACTCTGGCAAAAGGTGATTTACTTACAATTGAGGCTCAGGCTGCTGCCGAAGAACTTCAAATGGTTGAAGCCCGTAACAATCTGGATTTAACCTATCTGACTCTGGTACAAATGCTCGATTTGCCATCAGTTCAGAATTTCAGAATTTTAAAACCTGAAATTGAATTGTATGAATCTCAGACCATGACAATGACACCTGAGCAGATTTTTACAAATGCAGTTGTGAAAAGACCTAATATAAAAAGCGCCGAACTTAAGGTAGAAAGTGCGATAAAAAACCTTGCCATTGCCCGTGGCGCTCAAAGTCCTTCAATTAGCATGAATGCATCATGGGGAACAGGTTTCAGCGGTGCTCAAAAAACCGGCGAGGATGCAATTACTATTCCTACCGAATTTGGCTATGTATGGTTTAATAATGCGAAAGTACCTGTTTTTACTGATTATACGCAATATTCCAAATACGAAATAAAGCCTTTTAAACAACAATTTAACGATAATAATAATCGTACTATTGATTTCAGGATGAGTATACCTATTTTCAACGGGTGGTATGTGCGAAGCAGTATTGAAAAAGCAAAACTGGCTATTCAGAATGCAAGCTACGAACACGAAACAGCTAAGCTTCAGTTGAATAAAACTATTCAACAGGCATGGGCTGATGCTTCAGCATCACTTAAAAAATATGCTGCTTCAGGAAAAAAAGTTGAAGCTACTGAAGAATCATTTAAATATGCCGAACAACGCTTCAATCTTGGCATGCTAACTTCGCTTGATTATAATAATGCTAAGAATGAATTACAGCGGGCACAGTCGGAAATGCTGCAAGCCAAATACAATTATATTTTTAAAACCAAGGTACTTGACTTTTATATGGGTATTCCGATTACACTTTGATGAAGAGTGGGAGTGAATGAATAAATCAGATGCTTATATATTCGGATTGAACGCTAATCATAGCATTAAAACTCCGCCGTTATTTAACATTATGTATTCGTTTTTAATACTTTTGACAAAAATTTCAGTCAGATGAAAAATAAGAAAAATTTGCTGAGAATCATTATAGGACTAATAGCTATTGTGGTGATTGTTCTGGCAGTAGCCAAAAAGAAAGGATTCATTGGAGATAAGCCCGGAATCAGAGTTACTGTTGAAAAGGCTGAAAAGCGGACTATTATTGAGATTGTGGCTGCCAGTGGTAAAATTCAGCCTGAAGTGGAGGTGAAACTCTCACCTGATCTTTCTGGCGAAGTGGTGGAATTAAATGTTAAAGAAGGTGATTTTGTTTTGCAGGGTCAGCTTCTTGCCAAGATAAACCCTGAGATTTATATTTCAAACTACGATCGTATTGTAGCTTCGCTCAATATGCAAAGGGCTAACCTAGCAAATGCCAAGGCACGCCTGGCACAAACCAGAGCACAATTTATCAATGCTGAGGTAACCTATAACAGAACAAGATCATTACTCGATCAAAATGCTGTTTCTCAGGCTGACTACGATCAGGCTAATGCATCGTATCAGGTTGCAAAATCGGAAGTTGAAGCTGCCGAACAGAGTGTTGTTGCTGCTGAATACAGTGTTAAAAGCTCTGAAGCATCTGTTAAGGAAGCACGTGAAAATCTCACTAAAACATCAATTTTTTCACCTATTGAAGGAACTATTTCCAAACTCTCGGTTGAGAAAGGAGAAAGAGTAGTTGGCACATCACAGTTTGCCGGCACTGAAATTATGCGTATTGCAAGGCTTTCGAGTATGGAAGTAATTGTAAGCGTGGCAGAAAATGATATAGTCAGAGTAAGGCATAACGATACGGCAATGATAGAAGTAGATGCTTATCTGAACCGCAAATTCAAAGGTGTTGTTACTTCCATTGCTACTTCGGCAAACCTTACCGGAGTTAGTGCTGACCAGGTTACAAATTTCGATGTAAAGATCAGAATACTTCCTGAAAGCTATTCCGACCTTTTGAGTGGTGAAATGAGTGATTATTCTCCGTTTCGTCCGGGAATGTCGGCAACTGTGGATATTCAGACTAAAACTGAATATGGGGCTCTCTCGGTTCCTATTCAGGCAGTGACAACCCGTTCTGACACTTTGCAAAACAATAAAATAAGATCAGAAGACAAAGAATCGGTTCGAACAGACGAAACAGATGATAATTTTAAAGAATACATATTTGTTTTTGAAAATAATAAGGCAAAACTAACTGAAGTCAAAACCGGTATTCAGGACAATATGTTTATTCAGATCATAGAAGGAATTGAGGAAGGACATGAAATCATTTCCGGACCGTATCGCGCCATTTCTACAACCCTTAAAAATGGTGATATAGTTAAGAAAGTGGAACGTACCGAACTATTCACAGCTAAATAGATTATGGCTCTTATTCTTTGTATTGAAACTGCAACAACAGCCTGTTCTGTTGCTTTGCTCAGCAATGGCGAAATTGTGGATAGCCGTCTGTCGCTCATCAGGAATGCACATTCCACAGTTTTGAGCCTTTTTATTGACGAGCTGATTAAAGAATCAGGATATAATTATTCCAATCTGGATGCCGTAGCTGTGAGCAAAGGTCCCGGTTCCTATACAGGACTAAGGATTGGAGTTTCAACGGCAAAGGGTCTATGCTACGCTCTTGGTATACCTTTGATCGCGCCTGATACCTTGGCATGCATGGCTTCTGGTTTTATTTCAAACCAAAAAGATATTCCTGACAATGCCTTGTTTTGCCCTATGATTGATGCACGGCGTATGGAAGTTTATACTGCTGTGTACGATAAGAACCTCACTCCCGTTGTCCAGGTTGATGTGCTTATCGTTGATAAAGATTTTTTAAATCAGTTTGATTCTGATAAACCGGTTTATTATTTTGGTGAAGGCGCTGATAAATGCCTGAATATTTTATCGGCTCGGCAAAACTGGAATCTGATCTCTGATTTTCATAATTCGGCAACATATATGGGTAAAATTGCTCTAGAATACTTTAAGTTATCCCGTTTTGAAGATGTAGCTTATTTCGAACCTTATTATTTGAAAGATTTTGTTGCCGGAAAACCAAGTGTGAAAGGTTTATAGATTTGAAATCTAGTATTTATCATCATCTTGATATATTATAGATTAAATGAGGATGACTTTTGGTCATGGCAATAATTCAGGCTTTTTTACTGATATTACTGGTTCTGGGCAGAGGATGATTTAGTAAAATAAATCTCAATTTTCAAAAAATCAGTCTAATTAGCTGTTGAAAAACAAATTAGTTCTTATTTAAGCCATATTATTTTTACATAGCTTTATTCATTGATAATCAGGATGTTTGGTGTTTGAAGATAAAGATTTATCGATTACCAGACTTTTTAAATTTCATTTTTAGTATAATTGCATCATGCATCAAATTGCTAATCAAAATATTATTTCTAATTTTGCACCCCTAAAATTAAAAACCCCTAAATGTGTATTACAGACGTCAATTTCATATATCGTTTAGCGGCTTAAAGCTTGGGAATCACAGATTTGAGTTTGAAATTGACAAAAAGTTCTTTGATGAGTTTGGATATTCGGAATATGAGGATGGATTGTTGAATATAGTGGTAGAAATGGAAAAGCAGCAGCGCATGCTTATCTTTACTTTTACCATTTTAGGAACAATTGATGTGGTTTGCGATCGTTGTCTTGATGTTTTTCCTCTTGAGATCTATGGAAATTACAGGCTTTTTGTGAAGTTTGGCAACGATAGTCATGAAGAGAGTGATGAAGTAATTGTGATCCCTGAAAGTGAAACTCATTTTGATATCGGACATTATATTTACGAATATATTGTGCTTTCGGTTCCTATGCGCCATATACACCCTGATAATGAAGATGGTACAAGTAATTGTGATCCGGAAATATTGCAGAAATTAGCAGAACATAAAACAAAAGAACAGATTGATCCACGCTGGGGGATTTTAAAAAAACTAAAGGAGTAACTATTAATATTTAATTAAAATGGCACATCCAAAACGAAAATCTTCTACAACAAGAAGAGACAAAAGACGCACACATTACAAAGCAGTAAAACCCACACTTATAATTTGTTCAAATTGCGGTGCACCTGTACTTTATCATAGAGTTTGCTCTGAATGCGGTTATTATAAGGGCAAACTTACTATTGAAAAAGAAGTAGCCTCTTAACTCATCCTAAGCCTTTTTTGAGAAAACCAACAAAAGCCCTGGCAACAGCCCTGGCTTTATCGTATTTTGTTCAAGTATAAATAAAAATAACAATTATGAAAATTGGGCTTGATGTTATGGGAGGCGATTTTGCTCCCAAAACAACTATTTCTGGTGCCATACTGGCAAGACAAGTTTTAGGAAAGGTCGATGATATTGTTCTGATTGGCAACAAGGAGCTTATTTGTGACGAGCTGGAAGCCATGAACAGTAATCCTGAGGACTTTATTATTGTTCATGCCAGTGAAGTAATCGAAATGGGTGAATCGCCAACCAGAGCATTGGTCCAGAAGCCGGATTCAAGCATTGCCGTTGGTTTTAAATTAATGAAAACCGGTGAAATAAACGCTTTTGCAAGTGCCGGCAGTAGCGGAGCAATGCTTGTAGGTGCAATTTATTCAGTGAATACTATTCAGGGAATTATCAGGCCTACAACTACTGCAATTGTTCCTAAAGTTGAAGGTGGGTTTAATTTAATAATGGATGTGGGCACAAACCCAGACGCAAAACCAGATGTACTATATCAATTTGCTATTTTGGGTTCGCTTTATGCTGAGTTTGTGCATAATATCAGAACCCCCAAAATTGGTTTGCTTAATATAGGTGAAGAAGAAAATAAAGGAAATTTATTAGCTCAATCAGCCTATAATTTGATGAAGGGATCCCAAAAAATCAATTTTGTTGGAAATATTGAGGGGCGGCATCTGTTCAGAGATAAGGCTGATGTTATTGTATGCGATGGTTTTACAGGCAATATTGTTTTAAAACAGGCAGAAGCTTTTTACCGCATCCTTGTTAAACGAGGGATAAGGGATGAATATCTTGATAGGTTTAATTATGAAAATTATGGTGGAACCCCGATCCTTGGAGTTAACGGTACTGTGATAGTGGGTCATGGAATTTCAAATGATAAGGCAATTAAAAATATGATCCTGCTTGCCAAGGAAGTTCATGAAGCTGGATTGACGCAAAAAATCAAAGAAGCATTAGTTCAACATTCATTAACCAATAAATTAGCTGACGAAATTTAAATCGGTTTAATTATGAACAAGATCAGAGCTGCAATTACAGGAGTTGGTGCCAATTTGCCCGATTACATTCTGACAAACGATGAACTCAGCCGTATGGTTGACACTACTGATGAGTGGATAATGACCCGTATCGGTATTAAAGAGCGGCGCATTATAAAAGGACAAAAAGGAGCCTCTGAAGTCGGATACAAGGCTGTAAATCAGCTGTTTGAAAAAACCAATACTTCTCCCGATGAAGTTGACATGCTGGTGTGTGCTACAGTTACACCCGACAGGCAATTTCCTGCTACAGGCAATATAATCAGTGATAAATGCGGGATAAAAAATGCATTCAGTTTTGATCTTAATGCCGGTTGTTCCGGTTTTCTTTACGCTTTGGCCATAGCTTCAAAATTTGTTGAATCAGGCTCACATAAAAAAGTTGTTGTTGTGGGAGCCGAAAAGATGTCATCAATTGTTGATTATACTGATCGTGCCACATGCCCGATTTTTGGCGATGGTGCAGGTGCTGTTTTACTGGAGCCCACTACTGAAGATGTTGGCATAATTGATTCAATCCTTCAAAGCGACGGTGTTGGAAATATTCACCTGCATCAGAAAGCAGGCGGTTCTGAAAAACCAGCTTCACATGAAACTGTTGATGCTCGTGAGCATTTCATTTACCAGGAAGGACAGGCTGTTTTTAAATGGGCAGTATCGAAAATGGCTGATGTTTCAGTGGAAATAATGCAAAGAAACGGACTTACATCTGAAACCCTTCAATGGCTTGTTCCTCATCAGGCGAATATGCGTATAATTGAAGCAACAGCCCAGCGTATGAAGCTTGAAAAGAGCAAGGTGATGATCAATATCCAGAAATATGGAAATACTACTGCGGCTACTCTTCCGCTTTGTCTGTGGGAATGGGAAGATCAGCTTAAAAAAGGTGATAATATTATTCTTGCAAGTTTCGGTGCCGGTTTCACCTGGGGTTCCATTTACTTAAAATGGGCTTATTAATCTGAGCCGGAAAACAGTAATATTTCTAAATAATGGATTTTTAAATAGGCACTTTCAGAAAAGGCTTAAATATTTGATTTATAAATAATTAAGTTGTATCTTTGCAGAAACAAAACCCCGAAAACGAGCATAAAGTCTCAAAATCGGGGTTTCTCAAAAAAAGCGAGATGA
>JAAYJT010000068.1 GCA_012522795.1 Bacteroidales bacterium
CCCAATCCCGTAAAAGATATGCTTTATATTCGAATTAATCCTGCGTTGCAAAGTTCATCAGAACTTAAAATTTTTGATTCATATGGCAGATTAATCAGGCACACTAAACTATCCGGATACAGCCATGCACTTGAATTAAGAAATTTAAATAAAGGATTATATTATGTGAATATTTTAAATGGACATTCAGTGTTTATTGATAAACTTGTAATAATCAATTAAAACTCATAATTATAAAAAACATTTCAAACAAATACCATGTGGATGCCTTTATGAGAACACTGATGATAATTTTGATTGCATTGTCCTTTTCGGTTAATACAATACAGGCTCAGAATTTTAATATAATTTCTCAAAGATGTTATGGTGGAGCACCCGGCCCGAGAGGAGCGAAAATTATTCCTAACGGAGAAGGATTTACCGTTTTTGCAACTATACTGCCTGGTAACAATCATGCCCCTTCCGGTTGCCCGGCAAAGAGCAATCTATGGCTTTACCAAATTGATGCCAATGGTGATTTAGTTTGGAACCGCTGCTATGGAGGAAATAGTGATGATGATGCAATAGATATGCTGAAAACTTCTGACAATGGCTTTCTGTTATCTGCACTAACACTTTCAAATGATGGAGATGTAAGCTATAATCCCGGTACTGTGAGTATCTGGATCATCAAAACCGACAGCATTGGCCAGTTAGAATGGGAAAGGTGTTATGGAGGCAGCAATTGGGAATGGGTTTACCGTATTCGTGAAACACCTGATGGCGGATATATATTTATCGGCTGGACAAATTCAACCGATGGTGATATTAGCTATAATAACGGAACAACTGATATGTGGGTAGTAAAGATTAATAGCCTTGGAGAAATTGAATGGGAAAGATGCTATGGAGGCAGCTATATTGACTGGGGTCAAAGCATAGTCCTGACAAAAGATGGAGGCTACCTTGCCGGCGGTATCACATCATCATCTGATGGTGATGTTTCGTGTACAATAGCATTCCCGGGGGCACATTTTGACATCTGGGTGCTTAAACTCGATCCCCACGGTGAAATTGAATGGCAAAACTGCTATGGTGGTACTTATACTGAAGCTTTGTATGAGATAAAACAAACATCCGATGGAGGCTATATTTTGCTTGCTGCCACCTCTTCAAACGATGGTGATGTAAGTGGCTTTAGCGGCGAGCCGGGTAATCATAAAACAGTAGATATGTGGGTAGTAAAACTCGATTCACGTGGGAACCTGGAATGGCAGCGCTGCTTGGGTGGTAATAAAAGAGAAATCCCAACCAACATCGTTCAGCTTAGTGATGGAGGTTATCTGGTTGGCGGTAGCAGCGAATCAAACAATGGGATTTTCTATTGCCCTCCCTGTGTTCAGGGTGCATTAACTATGTGGCTTGTAAAACTATCGCCTGAAGGGGAAATTGAATGGACACAATATGTTGACAGTCCCGGAGACAATGCATTATATGATTTTCATGTCTTTTCCGATATGCATTATTTGCTGTTGGGATTAGCCAAATGGCCCGGCGGTATGTTGGTTTGCGATGGTCCTTTTAATCATGATTCAGGCTATAATTGGATTGTGGAGATTCAGGATACAACTATGTCTGTAAGCACACTCAAACCGGAACATTTAATTATTAATGTTTACCCCAACCCCGCCTCCACGGAACTCTGGCTACAAATGCCCGAAAACATACCACTGGCACAGGCGCAAATTGAGATGTTCAGCCCCACAGGCAGGTTGATTTACCGGGCACAACCTGTAGGCCAATTTCATAAGATAGAAACTGCCTGTTTGCCGTCAGGATTGTACATGGTAAGGCTATGGGATGAAAAGCTCTGGAGGGCGACAAAGGTGGTGGTGAAGTGAGGGAAAGAGAGAGCAATAAAACGATAAAGTGAAGGATCAGAACTCCTGATCTCACGCAGTCGTTAATGTCGTAGTTTTGTAGACCAGCTTGAGTTTTGTACCTGGAAAAATTGCTTCATAATCGTTTATGGTTTGACAAATTTCTTGCACTGCTAAATTGTC
>JAAYJT010000069.1 GCA_012522795.1 Bacteroidales bacterium
CTGCAGCATATTTTATCTTGTTTATTTGATAAAGCAAAGTTATTGAATTTCAATAACATAACAAAATAAATATGCTGCTTTTTATCTCATTTTCTTTTATTTATTGAACTTGCGAAAGTTAAGTTATATTAGTTGTAAAAAATGCGAATTTAATAATTACTGCGAAACCAATTGAAATTAATGATACTTTTACCTGCTCTGAAACAGTGAAAAAAATATGAAGTTTCGTTTTTGATCAAACACTTTTCTGATGCCCAGATATTTTATACATCTTGCTTATGATGGTACTGCATACTGCGGATGGCAAATACAGCCCAATGGTATTACTGTACAACAAACTATTAATGAATCCTTTGCAACAATATTGAAACAACCTGTAATAGTTCATGGTGCAGGTCGTACTGATGCAGGCGTTCATGCCAGAGAGTTTTTTGCTCATTTTGATTTTGATGAAACTCTTGATTCTGCGAACCTTGACAAACTCCGGTACAATCTTAATGGATTATTGCCTCCTGATATTTCAGTTTACAGCATATTTCCGGTTCAACCCGATGCTCATGCAAGATTCAGTGCTGTATCAAGAAAATACGAATATATTATCAGCAGACGTAAAGAACCTTTTTTAATAAATCGGGCATGGTTCTTTTATCAGAAACTAAATATTGAGCTGATGCAAAAAAGTACGGATATCTTGCTGGAATACCATGATTTTAGCTGTTTCACCTCATCAAATACACAAACAACGAGTTATACATGTAATATTATGCAGGCTTCCTGGGAAGAGCATGATAACATTTTGATCTTTAGCATTACAGCTAATCGTTTTTTACATAACATGGTCAGGACTATTGTAGGAACTCTTGTTGAAGCAGGGCGTGGAAAGCTCTCAACAGAAATGATGAGAGAAATAATTGAATCGGGCGATAGACGCCTTGCAGGAATGACTGCACCTGCAAAAGGCTTGTATCTTGTATCAGTTACCTATCCTTCTGATATTTTTCTCCCATAAATTGATCCCGGGAAATAATTCCGTACTATAAAAACAAGATTATTTTTCAATGTTAATAATTTAACAATGTGAAATAAATAACAAATGATTATCTTTGTCGTCTAAAACTAATATCTGTATCTGGCAATTAAAACAAAGGTGGATTAAGCATGATTATGCAAATCAGCTTCAAAGAAAATAAGTTTTAAGAAGAATTCTTATATTAACAAGATTAGTCACACCTTAAAATGCTATATTCCAGAATATTGAGATTCAGAAAATAAAAAAACAAACACATGGAAATAGAAACCATTTTGGAAAAATATACAGGTTCTCAGCGCGATAATCTAATCCCTATTCTTGAAGAAATACAGGAAGAGCGGGGTTTTATATCCGAAGAAGCTATTGTTAAAGTTAGTCGCTTCCTTAAACTTCCGGCAAGCAAGATTTATGGAGTAGCTACTTTTTATGATTTCTTCCACTTTGAACGTCAACCTGCGTATCATATCAGGGTATGTAATGGAATCAACTGTCATCTTGCTGGTTCTGATAATATTTTAAGGAAACTTGAAGAAGAATTAAAAGTCAAAGCCGGGCAATTAACCCGTGACGGAATATTCAAATATGAATTAACAGGTTGTCTGGGTGCTTGTAATTCAGCTCCAGTAATAAAAATTAACGATGAATTTTATTCCGGAATTACCGCTGACGATATTAGTCAAATTATTGAAGAGTGTAAAATGAAAATAAAGGAAGCATGAAGCCAACAGATTTATTTTCAAAAGAATGGTTAATAAAGCGTATATTGCTTGATACCAGTGAATCCCTGAGTTCTGAAGAGAATGAGATGCTTGCGCTGTTAAGGCATGATATAGTTGAACAGCCAGTAATATATATTGGCACATCAAGTTGCGGAGTTGTGGCAGGGGCCTTAAAAACCCTTGACGCAATAAAAAAATATCTTGAAAAACATAAAATTGAAACCAGGATAGTTGAGGTTGGCTGCATAGGTTTATGTAGTGCCGAACCAATTGTTGACATACAGCTTCCGGGAAAACCAAGATTGTCATTCTCCAATGTCATGCCATCTGATGTTGAGATATTGCTTGGGGATTTATTGCATCATACCGTGCCAGCTAATAACATCATAGGTCAATTTCGCAGTAAATTGCATGAACCATGGAGTAATGTTCAGTTTATTGATGAGCATCCTTTTTTCAAGTATCAAAAAAGAATAGTCCTGATAAACTGTGGTATAAGTGATCCAATAAATATCGAAGAATATATTGCTAAAGGTGGCTACCGCTCATATTTGAAAGCAATTACCAGTTATACTCCTGAGAAAGTTTGCCAAATAGTTGACAAAAGTGGCTTACGCGGACGAGGTGGAAGAGGCTTTTATGTTGGTGCAAAATGGAAAATAGCACGGGAACATAGCAGTGACCAGCGATATCTGATCTGTAATTGCGACGAAAGTGATCCAGGAGCCTTTATGAATCGTTCTGTTATAGAAAGCGATCCTCATCTGGTTATTGAGGGAATTGCCATCGCTGCCTATGCAATAGGTGCTACTAAAGCATATATTCATATTCGTAAAGCTTATGAAAAAGCTATTGAGCAAATGACAATAGCTTTGGAGCAAGCCAGCAAATATGGGCTTACAGGTAATAATATTTTAGGTAGCGGTGTAAACATGAATATTGTGTTACGAAGTAGTGCCGGTGCTTATATAAGCGGAGAAGAAACTGCACTGATTCGCAGCATTGAAGGAAAACGCGCAACCCCTAATCACAAGCCTCCTTTCCCAACTCAAATAGGATTATTTGAAAAACCTACAGTAGTTAATAATGTTGAAACTCTGGCTACTCTGCCAGCTATTTTCAATATGGGACCACAATGGTATGCCGAGCATGGTACTGCTTCAAGTAAAGGAACCAAGGTGTTTTCAATTTCGGGTAGGGTAAAAAACATAGGTCTTATCGAAATACCTTTTGGTTTGAGCCTAAAACAGGTAGTATTTGATATTGCAGGCGGCACAAAGGATAACAAGGTATTTAAAGCCTTACATCTGGGCGGTCCGTCAGGTTTTAGCCTGCCTGAGAATATGCTTGATACTGTAATTGATTTTGAAGAACTGGAAAAACAAGGACTCAGTATAGGTTTGGGTGGAATGGTAGTCATGGATGAAGATACTTGTATGGTTGATGTTGCCAGGTTTTTCATACATTTTATGAAAAAAGAAAGTTGTGGTAAGTGTATTCCATGTCGGGAAGGAAGCAGGCGTATGAGTGACATTATTGACAACATCACCCGGAATCTTTCCTATGAAACCTCGTTTGAAACCCTGGAGCGTTTTAAAGGGGTTATGCAACTGGAAGAAATGGCAGAAATCATTAAGATCACTTCATTGTGTGGGCTTGGGAAATCAGCGCCTAACCCTATTCTCAGTACTTTGAAATGGTTCAGGGAAGAATATGAAGAACATATTTTCGATCGTAAATGCAGAGCAGGGGTTTGTCAGAGCCTTAGAAAATACTATATAGATGCTGATAAATGCACAGGATGTACGGCTTGTGAAAGTAAATGCCCCACAAATGCAATATTTGGCACACCTCTTAATCCTTATTATATTATTGAAGAAAAATGTATAGGATGTGGAATTTGTTACGATGTGTGCAGATTTAGCGCAATTTTTGTCAAATAATCTTAAGAATTATATATCATGTTTTTCGATATTGAAGTCAATAATAAAATCATAAAGGCACGACAGGGCGAAACCATTCTGCAGGCATTATCGCGTAACGGAATAAAGGTACCGACACTTTGTTATATGGAAGACTTCACTCCTACCGGTGCATGTCGCATGTGTGTTGTTGAAGTGGAAGGCATGAACGACCTTGCTCCTGCCTGTTCTCATCCTGTTGAAGAATGGATGAAAATCAAAACTCACAGCCCTATGGTTGTAAAAGCACGAAAAACCAACCTCGAATTACTGCTTGCCAACCATCCTGACGACTGCCTTTATTGTGTTAGAAACGGAAACTGTGAATTACAAAAACTTGCCGCCGAACTTGACGTTAAGGAACGCAGGTTCGTAGGAAAAAGAAATAAATATAAAACTGACCCTTCAAGTCCAAGTATAGTTCACGAACCGGAAAAATGTATACTCTGTGGCAGATGCGTTAGAATTTGTGAAGAAGTAATAGGAGTTTCCACACTTGAATTTGTCCGCAGAGGCGACAGCACTTCGGTTTCAACCGCAAACGAAAAACCACTTAACCTCTCTAATTGTATTACCTGTGGGCAATGTATCATGGTATGCCCTGCAAGTGCTTTTTACGAAAAAACTCATTTACCCGAACTTCAGGAGTCATTGCATAATCCAAAACTACATACTGTGCTTCATTATTCTCCTGCCATATCAGTAACTTTGGCGGAAGAGTTCGGGTTAAAAGCCGGAAAAGATATTAGTGGCTTGCTTAACGCTGCCCTGCGTAAAATTGGATTTAACAGGGTGTTCGATACCTCATTTGCTGCTGATCTGAATATCATGGAATTAGCTGACGAGTTCATTAAAAGGCTCGAAGCTGACCAAAACCTTCCTATGTTTTCAAGCTGTTGTTCTTCATGGGTTAAGTTCATTGAGCAATACAGTCCTGAGATGCTTCATCATTTATCGGCATGCAAATCGCCACAACAAATGATGGGTGCAATTGTAAAAAGCTATTATGCTGAATCTGAGAATTTAAAACCTGAAGAAATTTACTCGGTTTCGGTTATGCCTTGTACTGCGAAAAAATTTGAGGCTCAGCGTGAAGAAATGACTCACAAGTGTATAACAGATGTAGATGCCGTGCTTACTACACGCGAACTGGCAAAACTCATACGCTTATACGGAATTGATTTTCACCACAATGAACCGGAATTACCTGACATGCCTATGGGTACCAGAAGTTCGGCAGGAAAACTTTATGGAGCAAGCGGAGGACTTACTGAAGCTCTTATCCGCACCTTACACTACAGGATTACCAGCAAGGAAATAACTCAGTTTAAGATAACTGAAGCCAGACAAGTTAAAGGCAGAAAGGAATTTAAATTTAAAATCGGGCAATATGAACTTGGGTTTGCTATAATAAGCGGGTTGGTTAATGTTAAAGATTTATTGAAAGATATTAAAGAAGGCAAAACTAATTTGCATTTTGTGGAAGTGATGGCCTGCCCGGGAGGATGTATAAATGGAGGAGGTCAACCAATTCCGGCTGATCCGACGGCAGTTAAAGCAAGAGCTAAAACTCTTTATGAAATTGATGAAAAAGACTCAATAAAAGCATCTCATAAGAATCCAATGGTATTGGATTTGTATCAGATGTTTCTGAAAGAACCCGGAAGTGATAAATGTAAAACACTGCTTCATACAAAATATACACCAAGAGATGTTTTATTATAATCAACTGGTTTTCACAAACTTTGAACTATTATTAATAATTCAAAAACAGAAAAGAATTGGCTAAGAAATCAAACATAGTATATACAATAAAAGAGCGTTGCAGGGTTTGCTATACCTGCGTTCGAGAATGTCCTGCCAAAGCTATTAAAATCATTAACGGACAGGCTGAAGTAATTGATGAACGCTGTATCCTTTGCGGGAACTGTATAAAAGTTTGCAGCCAGTATGCAAAAGTGTTCAGGAACGACAGCCATAATGTAACTACTCTACTTGAGCAAAACGATCAGGTGATAGCAATGGTGGCACCAAGCTTTCCTGCCGAATTTGAAGATATTGATTACAAAACCCTGGTTGGAATGATCAGAAGACTCGGGTTTTCGCAGGTTGTTGAAGTCTCGTTTGGCGCTGATTTAGTGGCAAAGGAGTACAAAAAACACCTTCTTGACCACGAAAGTAATGCAAAGATTTCTACTGATTGCCCTGCTATCGTTACATTTATTGAATATTATCATCCCAAGCTGTTTCCTTATCTTACGCCAGTTGTTTCGCCAATGGTTGCAATGGCAAGGGTAATGAAGAAAAAAATGGGCGACGGTATAAAAATGGTTTTTATAGGTCCCTGTATTGCAAAAAAAGATGAATCAACTGAAATAGATGAAGTTATTTCTTTCAGGGAGCTAAGGCAATTATTTGATTTGAATGGTATTAAACCTGAGAAAACAACACCATCTGAATTTGACCCTCCACATAGCGGCAAAGGAGCTGTTTTTCCAATAAGCAGAGGTTTGCTGCAAACCATGGAAATGGAAGAAGATATTCTGGAAGGAAATATAATAGTAGCTGAAGGTAAAAGTGCATTTCAGGAAGCATTAAAAGAGTTTGAAGCTGGTTATATCAGGGACAATCATCTCGAATTACTTTGTTGCGAAGGTTGTATCATGGGTCCTGGCATGTCGCCATATCCTTATTATGCTTCTACTGCACGGCGGTTTCAAAAACGTAGTAAAGTAAGTAAGTATGCCGGTGAAAAACTGGATAAACTTGACATGAAAAAATGGGAGAAAGATATTGAAGAATATTCTAAATTAGATTTAACCAGAACTTTCCAGACCTCTGATCGTAGTATGCGTCGCCCTTCGTGGGATGAAATTGAACCAGTATTGCAACGTATGGGAAAATTTTCAGAAAAAGATTACCTTGATTGTGCCGCCTGCGGATATGAATCATGCGTTGATCACGCTGTTGCCATTATTAATGGCCTGGCAGAAAATGAAATGTGTCTGCCTTTTACTATCGAGAAATTGCATAATTACATCAGAGAGCTAAATATTTCGAACGAAAAACTTGCCAATGCTCAGGAAGCGCTTAAACAATCAGAAAAATTAGCAAGCCTGGGACAGCTTTCAGCCGGTATTGCCCATGAACTCAACAATCCGCTTGGTGTAATTACAATGTATAGCAATATCCTAAAAGATGAACTGGGAGAAAATGAAGGCATAAAAGGCGATTTACAATTAATTGTGGATCAGGCTGATCGTTGCAAAAAGATTGTTGGCGGATTACTTAATTTTGCCCGTAAGAATCAGGTGAATTTCTCTGAAGTTGACTTAAACACCCTGATTAGAAATAGTGTATCTTCAGTTATTATTCCAAATAATGTAAAAATTGAAATTCTATATCTTGAAGGCGACTCAATGGCAATGGCTGACAGGGATCAGATGACTCAGGTTTTCTCGAACCTGATCAAAAACTCAATAGATGTCATGCCCGATGGTGGATCAATAAAAATTGACATGAAACCAAACGGAAATGATGTCATATTTGAAGTTAGCGATACGGGTTGTGGAATCCCTAAAGAAAATATTGGCAAGCTGTTTACGCCATTTTTTACTACTAAACCCATAGGGAAAGGAACAGGATTAGGACTTTCAATTATTTATGGAATTGTAAAAATGCACAAAGGCGATATAACAGTTAATTCTAATGCTGATCCGGTTGCCGGACCAACAGGAACTACTTTTAATATCAGACTGCCAAGACATAGGCTTGAATAGTAAAATAAATTTTTCAAAACTAGAACAATGCACAAAAGGAAATATTGATAATAAAAAGATATGAATAAAAACGACAGTAATATATAATTCGAATCATGATAATTTATAGAACAATCTCAGAACAGGTTCGAACAATTAATAACATCTATACATAAAAAAATATGAAGAAAACAGTGCTGATAGTTGACGATGACCTTGACTATTTGTATCAAATGCAATTAAAAGTACAAGGATTTGGCTTTGACGTAGTTACCGCTGAAGGACAGCAAGATGCAGAGCGTATTATTGAAACATTTAAACCTGATCTTGCTATAGTTGACCTGATGATGGAGAATGAAGACAGCGGGTTTATTCTGGCATATAAACTAAAACGAAAATATCCGGATGTACCCATTATAATTGCAACGGCTGTTACTGCTGAAACAGGAATGACTTTTGATGTGCGCTCGGAACAAGACCGGCAATGGATCAAAGCCGATCTTTTCCTTGATAAAGGTTTGCGTGCTGACCAATTACACAGAGAAATTAATAAATTACTGAAAATCTGAATCGAAGAAAAATTTAATTCTTGCACTTTCAATTTTCCCCAAAATAGGAAAAGAGTTAATAATCATTTTAAAAAAACAAACAATGGCAACTTTAAAAATTCTTGTTGTTGATGATGAACCAGGTATTCGGTCTGGAGTCTCGCGTATTCTTAGGGATTTCAAAGCAGATTTTCCATTTATTGACGAGCCAATTGGTTATGAAATACATGAAGCTGAATCAGGTGAAGAAGCTATTGAGATAATTCTGAAGCATAATCCTGAAATTATTCTGCTTGATAATAAGCTTCCTGGCATACAGGGCATAGAAGTTCTTGAATGGATAAAGAAAAACAATATTGATACTCTTGTTGTAATGATCACTTCATATGCATCGCTTGAGCTTGCAGTAAAAGCTACCCGCGACGGTGCTCATGACTTTGTTCCTAAGCCTTTTACTCCTCAGGAATTACGTGCCAGCATTGAGAATTCAAGTAAGCATGTTTTTTTGCGGAAGATGACCCAGCAAATGCATAAAGAAGGAAAACAGATCCGTTTTCAGTTCCTGACCGTACTTTCACACGAGCTTAAAGCACCACTTAATGCCATTGAAGGCTACCTGCAGATCATGCAAGAAAAACAGCTAGGAGAAGAAATTTCTGCATATGATAAAGTTATTGATCGTTCGCTTGAAAGGATTACAGGAATGCGTAATCTGATTCTTGATATGCTTGATCTAACCAGGCTTGAATCAGGTAAAACGGTTCAGAAAAAGGAAATGGTAGTATTAAATGATATAGCTCGCAATGCCATTGATATTATGCGCCCTTATGCGATTCAAAAGGATGTGGATGTTTATCTGAACGCATCTAAAAGAATCAGTTATCTTGCTTATCCAGACGAAATGGAAATTATTTTCAACAACCTGATTTCAAATGCTGTAAAATATAATATTCAGGGTGGCCGTGTAGATTGTATGATCAGAGAAGAAGATTCCACTATTGAAATCACGGTTTCCGATACAGGAATAGGAATGAATGAAGAAGGAATCGAAAATATATTTCATGATTTTTATAGAATTAAAAATCAGGAAACACGAAAAGTCTCCGGCAGCGGTTTAGGTTTATCAATTTTGAAAAAAACCGTGGAATTATATGAGGGCAACGTTGATGTTAGTAGTGTCCCCGGCAAAGGCACTACATTTACTGTAAAACTTAAAAAATAAAGTTCTGGTCAGAAAAACATTTTTTAATGGTACAATTATAAAACCAGGGCTTTTACGAAATATTATTAAAATAGTCAAAATTATAAAATGACAACAACACGGTTACCAGATAAAACAGTTGAGCGCTTGAGTCAGTACCGGCATCTGCTTATGGCTTATTCAAACTTTGGTAAACAACACATATTTTCTCATGAACTTGCTGGTATGCTACATATTACTCCTGTGCAGGTAAGACGTGACATTATGTTGATTGGTCATACAGGTACATTACGTCGAGGGTATGATGTTCGTGATCTTTTAAAAAGAATTTCAAAGATTATTGATGTTGATATAGGAATGAAAGTTGTAGTGGTGGGTGTTGGATTGATGGGGGGTGCAATTATCAATTATTTCTCAGGAAAAAGATCGAAACTGACTATTGTTGGTGCATTTGACATAGACCCTGAAAAAGTTAACAGGGTTTATGCCGGCGTACCATGTTATCCTGCAGATAAATTAAGGGAAATAGTAAGAGCGGAGGATATTGATATTGCTATACTTACAGTACCACCAGCTGATGCTGAAGCGATGACCGAAAAATTGGTAATGGCTGGAATTAAAGGCATACTAAACTTTACCACAATACCACTTAATGTACCTGAACATGTTTATCTTGAAGAATATAACATGATATCCTCACTTGAGAAAGTGGCTTACTTTGTAAAAAAACAAAAGATAAATAAATAGGATTTTGGCTGTAAACTATGAATATTTATAGAGATCTGAATCAGACACTGCCAGTAAAAAATGCTGTTGTAACAACAGGATCTTTTGATGGAGTACATATTGGACACAAAACCATTCTCAAACGCTTAAATGATATTGCCGAAGATATTGGAGGTGAGTCAACTTTAATTACCTTTCATCCCCATCCACGAAAAGTATTGTATCCCGAAACTGCAGGTAGAGAATTAAAGCTGATTAGTTCGCAGCGCGAAAAAATAGAATTGCTTAGAAAAGTGGGACTTCACAATCTTATTATAGTTCCTTTTAATATTGAATTCTCAAAAATGAGTTCGGTAGATTTCATTCGCAATATATTGGTTAAGAAACTTTACGCACACACTGTTGTAATAGGCTTTAATCATCACTTCGGGCATAACAGAGAAGGTGATTTTGAGCATCTTCATGAACTCGGGAAGTATTATAATTTCATGGTTGAAGAGATTCCACAGCAGGATATTGATAATGAAACTGTTAGTTCAACAAAGATCAGGGAAGCTATAAAAGAAGGACGTATTCAGCGTGCCAATGCCTATCTTGATCATCATTATATCATTATTGCAGAATTATATAAAATAAAAACCGTTCTGGATACAGTTGGTTTGCCTGTTTATCGGGTAATAATTGATGAAGATGTAAAGCTTATACCACCTGAAGGTGTTTATGCAATAAGCGTGAGTGGCAATGGAATATATCTAAAAGGAATGCTTAATATTTCAAACCCTTTGAAAATCCTAAAACCTAACGGACAAGAAATGGTAGTTGAGCTTCATTTATTTGATTGTGAAAATGATCTGACCAATGAAACTCTTATGATATCGTTTCATAAAAGGATGAGGGATGAAATGAATTTCAATGACGCCGAACAACTGATAACGCAGCTTAACAGAGATAAAGAAGATATTAATGAATTGATTTATTAATAGTGACCAAGACAGCAAAACATAGTTTGAAAGTAACTTTTCTAGGAACTGGCACTTCTATTGGTGTCCCGGTAGTAGCATGTAACTGCCCAGTTTGTATGTCGAGTGACTTAAAGGATAAGAGATTCAGAACCTCTGCCATGCTTACAATTAACGAAAGAAACATTGTAATAGATTGTGGTCCTGACTTTCGCATACAAATGCTGAGGAATAATGTTGAAGACATTGATGCAATTATCTTTACACACGGTCATCGCGATCATATTGCAGGGCTTGATGATATCAGAGCATTCAATTATATTCTTAATAAAGATATTGATATTTACGGATCTGAAGAGGTACTTGAAGCAATAAAAACTGAGTTTCCCTATATATTCACTGAAACCCGTTATTTTGGAACACCACAGCTTGTAACCCATGAAATTGAAAATAAACCTTTTGTTGTCAATAATATAAAAATTATCCCAATAGAAGTAATGCACAACAAGTTAAGTGTGTTCGGTTACAGGATTGGAGATTTTACATATATAACTGATGCAAGTTATATTCCTATTGAAGAAATGGTAAAAATGAAAGGCACTAAAGTTTTGGTTTTAAATGCTTTACGAAATTCCCGCCATATTTCTCATTTTTCACTTGAAGAAGCAGTGGAGGTAGTTGAAAAATTAGAACCCGAAATGACCTATCTTACCCACATCAGCCATTTTCTTGGGCTTCATGAAGAAGTTGAAAAAAAACTCCCTCCACATGTACGGCTTGCCTATGATAATTTGGTTATTGAAATTTAATTGATTAGTAACCAAATTTAAGAAAGTTTTTGAGAACATCAAGCTGAATAATAGTTAAAGCCAAATCTTTTATAAAACTTTTCAGGATTTATATAAGCCTAAACTCTCAATTTTTTGTAATTTTGTAAAAAATAACAACATCTGATTTTTATATAAAAGCCATGAAATTTACTCCTGAAAAATACAGCATAGAAGACAGGCCAATGCAGCCGTTTATTGATTCTGATGAAATATGGCATTTCATAAATAATACCACTTCAAGCAAAGAACGGGTTCGTGATGTAATTGCCAAATCGCTGGCAAAGAACAGGCTCAATCTTGAAGAAACTGCTGTTCTTGTAAATGCAAATGATCCTGAACTTATTGAAGAGATCAAAGAAGGTGCACGTGTACTAAAAGAAAAAATATATGGGAACCGCATCGTTTTATTTGCACCCTTGTACGTTGGTAATAAATGCATAAACAATTGTCAGTATTGCGGATATAAAGTTACAAACAAGAGGGTTAAACGCTCTACTCTTGATGACCTGCAACTTGTTCAGGAAGTTGAAGCACTGGAAGAAAACGGACAAAAACGTCTAATCCTTGTTTATGGCGAACATCCGGATTATTCGCCTGAATATATTGCTCATACGGTGCGAATTGTATATGGTGTTAAAAAAGGACATGGAGAAATAAGAAGGGTTAATATTAATGCTGCCCCATTGGATATTGAAGGTTTCAGGATTGTAAAGGAGGCAGGGATTGGCACTTATCAGGTTTTTCAGGAAACATATCATCCTGAAACATATAAATTTTATCATCCAAGCGGACCCAAAAGTAATTTTGAATATCGTCTTACTTCACTTGACAGGGCGCAGGAAGCCGGGCTGGACGATGTAGGTATAGGCGCTCTTTTTGGATTGTACGACTGGCGATATGAAGTATTAGGTCTTGTACGACATACCAATCATTTTGAAGCTTGTTATAATGTAGGTCCTCACACAATATCATTTCCCAGATTACAATTGGCTTCTGTGCTGAATATAAGTGAGAAATATCTGGTATCAGACAAAGACTTTACAAAACTTGTTGCAATTCTTCGGCTTGCTGTTCCATACACAGGATTGATACTTACAGCAAGAGAACCCGCTGATATCCGTCGTGAAGTTATGAGCTTTGGTATTTCACAAATTGACGGAGGAACCAAAATTGAAATTGGCAGTTATACTAAAAGCGACTATATACAGGATATTGATAAAGAACAATTTCAGATTAGTGACACACGCTCGCTAAATGAAATTATTGATGAGCTTCTGGATCAGAATTATCTTCCTTCATTTTGCACTGCCTGTTACCGACTTGGACGTACCGGAGAACATTTTATGGAGTTCTCAGTACCCGGATTTATTAAAAGATTCTGTTCTCCTAATGCAATTCTAACCCTTGCAGAATACCTTATCGACTATGCTCCTGAGAGCACAAAGGAAAAAGGATGGGAAGTAATTGAGAAAAATATCCAGCAACTGGAAGACTACAAAAAAGGTTCAACCGATGAACTGAGAAACAGAATTGAAAAAATAAAGGAAGGTGTCAGAGATCTATACTTTTAAGTTTCATTTCTGTTTTTATTTGAAACTAAGTTTTAAGAACCTCTTTTAATTTATAGTAATTTCAGTATTTATTCAGTATTAAGGAGTTAGGTTTTTTAATTGTATAAGCTTAAGCTGAACACTTTACTTTTTTCATATATTTGAGCACTTTTTTAACAAACAGGAATTTTAATTATCAAATAAATAATAAAGAATTATGTCCGAAGCAAAAGAAATAAACAAAGAAAAGCTCAAAGCTTTACAGCTTGCAATGGATAAGTTGGATAAAACTTATGGCAAAGGTACAATTATGAAGCTTGGAGATTCAGTGATGGAAGATATTCCTGTAATATCAACTGGTTCAATCTCTCTCGACCATGCTTTGGGTATTGGAGGCTTACCCCGTGGCAGAATTGTTGAGATCTACGGTCCTGAAGCTTCTGGTAAGACCACCCTTGCGCTTCATGCAATTGCAGAAGCTCAGCAAGCCGGTGGAATTGCCGCTTTTATTGATGCCGAACATGCCTTTGATCGCTTCTACGCACAAAAACTCGGGATAGATACTGAAAATCTGTTGGTCTCCCAGCCTGATAACGGAGAACAAGCACTTGAGATAACTGAAAATCTGATTCGTTCGGGAGCTATTGACATTATAGTTATTGACTCGGTGGCAGCTCTAACTCCAAGAAGCGAAATTGAAGGCGAAATGGGTGATTCAAAAGTAGGGTTGCAGGCACGCCTTATGTCCCAGGCACTACGTAAACTAACAGCCACCATCAGTAAAACAGGTTCTTGCTGTATATTTATTAATCAGCTGCGTGAAAAAATTGGCGTGATGTTTGGAAATCCTGAAACTACTACCGGAGGTAATGCTTTGAAGTTCTATTCTTCGGTAAGAATTGATATACGAAGGCTTGCCCAGATAAAAGATTCTGAAAATATTACCGGAAACCGCACTAGGGTTAAAGTGGTTAAAAACAAAGTTGCTCCGCCCTTCCGTGTTGCAGAGTTTGATATTATTTATGGTGAGGGCATTTCAAAGCTGGGTGAAATTCTTGATCTGGGTGTTGACCTGGGGATTATTAAAAAAAGTGGTTCATGGTATAGCTATGGCGAAACTAAGCTTGGACAGGGACGAGATGCCGTGAAAAACTTGTTGAGCGATAATCCTGAACTTACTGAAGAACTGGAAAAACTGGTAAGAGATGCACTAAAAGAACAAAAAGTGTAGTCTGAATTTTAATAAATTTTAAATCCATCGTTGATTTTTCATTACAAAGCCATTAGACAATTTTTATATTATAATGCAATCCATTCATTTTGATATCTGAAATGCTCAGACTACGATTATTGCCTGTTTCAATCTTTTTGCTCTTCTTTTTATTTTGGGGTTGTAATAGCCTAAAAAATAAAAATGATCAACCCGAAAATGAAATAAAAGATTCTTTTGAAGCCTTACTTCAATTGGCTGCTCAACAACCTGAAAATGCTGATATTTTTCATGAACTTGCATTGTATTACCTTGCCAGGGAGAATTTCAATGACGCACTTCACAATATTAATAAAAGTCTGGAATTAGAACCTAAAAATACAAAGTATTATATAACATTTTCCGATATTTATCTTATGATGGGCAATATAGAACACGCCCGATTTACTCTTTATAAGGCTTTGGACATTGATGAAGAAAACGATGAGATATATGTAAATATCGCTAGATTGCAAATATATACTGAGGACTATCCGCAGGCATTTGAGAATTTAAGAAAAGCTCTGGAGTTAAATAAAAACAATAGTGAGGCACATTTTTGGCGGGGTATGGCATGGCTTGAGAATCATGATACAATCAAAGCTATCAACGATTGGCAGATAGCAGTAAGCAGAGACCCAGAGAAATTTGATTACTACTATTACCTCGGTATATTATTATCAGAACGCAAAGACAGATTTGCAACCGATTATCTTGATCATGCGCTCCGGCTGTCTCCTGAAAATACTGAAATGCTTTATGTTATAGGCATGGCTTTTCATGAAATTGAAAGCTATAATAAAGCAATTGAAACATATAAGCGTATTCTTGAGATTAATTCGTGCGATCACAGGGCATTGTTTAACATTGGTTATATCAACCTTGTTGAGAATGAATATTATGATGAAGCGATCAGATATTTTTCAGAGGCTCTGAATTGTTATCCTGAATATGCTGACGCACTGTACAACAGAGGACTCGCTTATGAGCAAATGATGAACTTTGGTAAAGCAAGAAAAGATTATGAAGAAGTTCTGAAAATAAGCATTAATTATCAAAAAGCTATTGATGCTCTGAACCGTCTGGACAAGAATCAGCAATAATAATAAGAGATTACCACCTACTATTCTTTTATAAATAGGCACTTTCAGAAAATAGAATAATTTCTACTTTTTGGGATTAAAAACAGCTTTCAACAATCTCTCTTTGGATAAAAATACCCAAAGGGAGATTTTTTTTTATCCTAGAAATCATGTGTGGAA
>JAAYJT010000070.1 GCA_012522795.1 Bacteroidales bacterium
CCCAATCCAGAAGCCACCAAACTTCTTCTGGCTGGTGTAGTAATGAGTCGTAAAGCGTATCAAAGAAAAGTACCAAAACTGGATTTTGAATAAAAGAAATTTAAATGGGATGACTAATGGGCAGTTCCGCTTAAGCAACGCCTTCGCTCCACTGCCCATTAGTCCTAAATCTTAAAAGAAAATAAAATAATGTTTAGTTTTGTAACAAATAAAAGTAAAAATTACACACTTTTTGGAATACTACCAACTAGTTCTTTGTACAAATTAATAAAAATATAAAGTCATGAAAACTACACTGAAATGGTCGAAACAGGGGATTAGATCCAATGTTTGGCAAAAACAATTATTATTTTTCTTGTTATTTATCGTAACAAGTATAATTATGCCATCATGTAAGCCAGATCCAATAATAATAATTATTCCAGAAGTAAGCACTATTTCTGTTAGTGATATAACAGAAAATGGAGCTGTAGTTTTGGGAAAATTAAAATTTGCTGGTGGTGGTGACATATTGGAAAGAGGTTTTTACCTCAACGGTAACAAAATGTTAACCGATAATAACGATGAGGCAGAGTTTGCGCTCAAGTTATCACAATTACAAGATAATACCAAGTATTTTGTTCAAGCCTTTGCTCGTAATCGTGCAGGTACTGGCTATGGTGATAGCTTAGAGTTTATAACGCTTAGGAAAGAAGTCCCAACCTTGCCTTCGTTAATAATCTGGGAGGCAAGTAATATTGGACAACATTTAGCCACTTTAAATTGTTTGATTGGGAAAACTGATAATTTAGCTGCTTTAAGTTTTATCTTTGAATATAGTCAAGAAGCTAATTTGGCTAATTTTAAAACTATTGAGGCTGAATTATTAGATTATCAACCAATGGGCAAGATTGCCTATGCTGAAGTTAGTGCTTTAGAGGAAAATACTACTTATTATTATCGCTTGTGTGTTAGTGATGGTGAGCAGGTAGTTTATAGTACGATCACAAGTTTCACCACCATAGCTGATGAAACAAGTCCTTTGCCTGGAATGGAAATTGTGGAGGCAACAGATATTTCTATACATGAGGCAACACTAAATGCCTTCATTGATAGAAATACTGATTTAGAGGGTATAACCTTTAGCTTTGAGTATAGTACATTACCTGATTTCTCTAGCTATCAAACTAAGATGGCTATAATTGAACTAAAGGTTAATGGTGCTCAAGCTGGGGCTATAGCTGATAACTTAGAAGCAGAAACGCTTTATTATTATCGTTTGAAAGCGATGCGTGACGGTGAAGTAGCTTATAGTGCGATCACAAGTTTTACCACTCTAGCTGCTGAAACAAGTTCTTTGCCTGGAATGGAAATTTTGGAGGCAACAAATGTTTCTAGATATAAGGCAACATTAAATGCTTTTATTGATAGAAATACTGATTTAGAGGACATAGTCTTTAGTTTCGAGTATAGCTTATGGTCTAATTTCCCTAGCTATCAAACTAAGACTGCTATAATTGAACTAAAGGCTAATGGCGCTCAAGCTTGGGCTATAGCTGATAGCTTAGAAGCAAACCATCTTTACTGTTATCGTCTTAAAGCGATGCGTGATGGCGAGGTGGCCTATAGCCCGATTGGAGAATTTGGTGCTGATGGTGATTTGTTTCCAGAGGTTATGATCTTAGCTGCTACTAATATTACTGCTAATACAGCGACCCTAAATGCCGTTATTCTGTCAAAAGAGCTTGAGGACTTTGAGTTTATCTTTCAATGCGATGCTGACTTTAAATTCCCTAACCCTATAGAGAGTAATATAATTTTAAGTGATCATCCAGATGGAACCTTTGTTAGCGCTGATGTTGAGGATTTATGGCCAGGAATAAAACATCATTATCGTTTGAAGATGATTTATGATAATGAAATAGCCTATAGTCAAGTGGGATTTTTTGAAACCCTTGATGGGCCAGACCCACCAGTAGAACTTCCCGAGGCCGAGCTTTTGGATGTTACTAATATAACAGAGAGCTCAGCCATGGTGAGCGCGATAATTAAGAGTGATGATGTATCGGGAATCTTTGTTAGATTCGAATGTAGTCCATACGAAGATTTTTCTGGCTCTGGCGATTCTTTTAACCCAACGTTTGAAAGCCATCCTGAGGGTTTATTAGCGTCTGCTGTTTTTGAAGACCTAGTTGAAGGAACTCAATATTATTATAGACTTATTATGTCTGCAGGAAGTAGCTCTTATACTTCTCCAGCTAAAAGTTTTACTACTTTAATTTATAGTATCCCTTTTAGAGTATTTCGCGGAAATCTGTGTATAGTTGCTACGGATGAAGAAGGAGATGTTTATGTAGGAGGGGAGAAGATTGAGATATTTAATGATGGAACACTTGCATATGCACATGGCATGGTAGCAAAATTTAATTCTCAAGGAGACCTTCTTTGGGAAAGCCTAATTCTTACCAATGCTGGCCCTAATAGGGTAGATAAAGCTTTGATAATAAAAAATGGCATGATCTATGCTTATAATGAAAGGAATTATAAGTCTAAGCGATATATTAATGTTTATGATAGCGAAACAGGGGTATTATTACAGGAAATTGATCTTGGAGATGTTATATTTTGTGATATGACGGTAGATGAGGAGGGCTATATTTTTTTAACTATTGATTTAAATTGTTTAAAAAAAATAAACCCTCAGGGCCAAGTAGTTAAAAATATAACAGGTTATGCATATGATGCTGTTACTTTATTTAATGATTGGGTTTTAGTAAGTTCAAGAGAGAACAGAAACGGTTTGTGGTATAATAAAATTGTTTTTCTTGATAAAAACTTAAATATTGTTTGGGAGGATTTCGGAACTACTGGTAGTTTATCGGGAGTACATATATCTAGTATTATTTCTTTTCCAGAAAGTAACGAAATAGTGGTGGTAGAGCAAATGTATAATAACAATAGATATGTGGCATATCTGAATAAGTATGATATCACAGGCAATAATTTAAATATTAAATGGACTCATCTTTATCACGAGAATTTAACTTATTTTGGTCTAGTTAAAAGAAACAACTCTGAATTTGCTACTTTTAGCTTCAGTCTTATAGGAGGACCTAAAGTATTTAATCTTGATGGTTATTTACTTTGGGAAGCCGATCCCTATAAATCTGGTTATGTGGCTATAAATCAAAGCAAGTTATTTTTAACAATTCGTTCTCCAAGTTATTTTGATACTCTCAAAGTTTATGACTTGCCTTAAAATTTTAACCCTTGCTGATAATGAGCAGGGGTTTTTTATAAGACTGGACATAAGTTTTAAAAAATAGTATTATTATAATAGAATGAATATAATTTTAATATTATGAGAAATATTGAGGTGGACTAATCCCTTTGGATAATATTTTATACAAATATAATTGATATTGTTTATACAAGGAGGGGCTGGGGGGGGAGACTAATAACTTCCTTTTCATTTTCAAGCTTTAGAATGTGATCGGATTCTTCTTTACCACTATTATTAAAAACTTTTGAGGAATTCAACAGAAACTCTTTCTTCCAGAGACCAATAAGATTAGGATAAATCTGATAAATCTAAGCCAGTTCTGAGGTGGTTTTTACCTCTTTGATTGCTTCAATAGCCACTTTGCCCTTGAATTCAGCACTAAATATTCTTTTTTTCTTTTCATACTACAAAAAATTTAAAATTTGCAAATTCCTACCAAGGTTTATCAGAGCATCTCAATATTCCTTTATCTACGCAAGTAAAAAACAAAAGCCTGCTCTCATGATCAACAGAAAACAGGCTTCTGATTATAATATCTTAAAAAATCAGTCTTTTCTTAAAATGATATTTACCGTACCAATAACATCCAGCAAATCAACCTCTCCATCCTGATTTACATCTGCATTTTCAAAACAGAAGGGTTCTGGTGCCAAACCGACTGTAAAGGCAACGGTGGTTATCACATCCATAACATCCACTATTCCATCGCAGTTTGAATCGCCAGGCAGAACAGAAACAACAGTAGTATGTACAAATCCTGCACGATCGTTACTTCCCTTATATGTTCCCCACAAAACATTAGCTTGCGAAACAGGTACCTGCAAATCATACACATTCACAAAAGCTGAGTCAGAAACACTGAAATTCTGTTCATACGAAAAAGCAACAAGGTCAAGCATTCCATCGCCATTTACATCACCCAGATTAACACCATTCATAAAAGTAAAACCAAACGGACGTAGCGGAAAACCATCCAACTCACCTGTTCCGTCAATATTATAGGCGTGTATAAAACCTTTATCCTCAATTTTAAGGTTACTTCCAAATATCAGATTCTGCTGACCATCGCCATCAATATCAGCTACACTTATAAATCCTTCCAACCCGCCTGATTTAACAATAGGATAATTATCCATTAATGAACCATCAGCATTAAAACCAAAAACAACAGGTTCGGGCTGTTCTGAAATCGGGCGGCTCATAAAAATCTTGTAATTACCTGTTCCGTCAATATCAACAACAGTGGGAGGAGAATATGTCCAGCTATTATCGGGAACGGGAACAGGCCATCCGGTTCTGTAAGTTCCATCACTGTTTCTTGCATAAAACTTTGGTAAATCTCCGTGGGTTGAACCAACAATACTAAGCTGACTATTGCCATCTAAATCAACAAGAACCGGTGACTGATAAGAAAATTTATAATCATCTGTTGGAACAGGGAAGCCTGGTTTAGCCTGTGCATTAATATCAAGGGCATACAAAGTTCCATCAGAAATTCCGGTTATTATCTCCATTTCACCATCATTGTCAATATCAGCTACTGAAGCAGTGATTGCTGGTATGCCGTCAAGAGTCAGAGGCCAGTTTTCATTCAGCGGGGTGCCATCAAGCTTTAGCACATGCAGATTGTTTGAAGTCCGGGTTTGAACAATGATTTCTTTGAATCCATCGCCTGATACATCGGCAATTGTTGGTGCGCATAGTATCCAATGGTTACTGAAATTAACAGGCCATCCCGGATGATCATTACCATTGACATCCAATAAATAAACCCTTCCATTATTTGGAACACCACCTGTAACCTGTACAATACCCAAAGTTCCGTTACCATCAAGATCAGCTACTGAAGGCGGATAAATTGCAGTTCCTGTAAGGTTTTTACTCCATAACAAAGTTCCGTCACCTTTAAGAACTCTAAGTACACCATATGATCCAACAAGAATTTCATCAGCACCATCACCATCAATATCAGCAAGGGTAACACCACGCATATTTTTAAAATTGGGATGTGCCCCTACTTTAACAGGAAAGCCAGGCAACTGACTGTATTTACTGCCGCTTTCAGCAGGATATGGAGGAGTGTCCATTAGTTTGGTTTCGGTAAGAACCTCGCCATCAGGACCTAAAAATGCACGGCTTACCTCTACCTGCGTTAAAGCAAGCAAAGGAAAAGCCAGCATAATCAAAAAGATAATTTGTTTTTTCATAACAACAGATTTAATGAATAATGATTGCAATAAATCACTCTATTTGTGAATTAATACCACAAAAATATCAATAAGCATTAAATCTGCAAGAGCGAAAGCATTTTTCAATCCAGTAGCATGGATTTTATAATGCTGCTATAGCTTTTTCGTAATCGGGTTCCTGAACAATTTCAGGTACAAGCTCAGTATAAACAACTTTTCCAGTTTCGTCAACTACCACAACGCTACGGGCTAACAAACCGGCCATAGGACCATCAATAATGCAAACACCATAATCTTTTGCAAACTCACTATTACGAAAAGCTGACAGCGATACAACATTGTTAATGCCTTCGGTAGTGCAGAAACGTCCCATTGCAAAGGGTAAATCCTTTGATATAGCAAGCACAACAGTATTTGTCATACCAGCGGCTTTTTCGTTGAATTTACGAACCGAAGCAGCACATACATCGGTATCAAGACTTGGAAAAATATTCAATACAACTTTTTTACCTTTGAGTTCTGATAAAGTTAATTCGCTAAGATCAGATTTCACCAGTTTAAAATCATGAGCCTGTGAACCGATTGCCGGCAAATCGCCGGAAGTGTGAATAGCATTTCCTTTAAGTGTTATTGTAGCCATTTTTCTAAAATTTTAAAGATTATTAAATTTATTCATTATTTTGTTTAAGAAACAATGAACAATGGTTTTTAGTTCATCAAAAAAGAAAAATTGCTTAAGAAACGTCAAAAATCGGTTCCAAACGACAGATAAAATACTGGTTTTAAGAACCTTTTATCTTCAAAACCCCATGCTACATCTCCACGGACAAAATATCCCAGCAATGAAGTTCTGATTCCTGCACCAAGCCCGGCAACTACAGGCTCTTTCTGTATTTCAATCCAACCACTTAACGGCTGTTGTTCAAAATGCTTACGGAATAAATGATTACCCTGCAAAAACGGATGTAAACCCGTCCACGCTGTTCCAGCATCAGCAAAACCAATGATCTGAAAGTCATTAATAAACTGCATATTAATAGGTCGTTTCAGAAAATATCTGAACACCGGGAAACGCAATTCAGTATTAACCACAACAAAGCTATTGCCATTCCTTATATTTTGCTGAAATCCCCGAAGGTTTGTTGCAAGTGTCTGATAGGCAAAAGCACGTGTGTGGTCAATATTCATCTCCTGATCAAATTTTGGTAGAAGCCAGTTGTCAATACCACCTAAATAATACATCAACAAATTGTTGCCAAACGATGTACTGGCAGCAAACCGGTTTGCCCATATAAAGTTACGGTGAATTGGCAAGTAATTTCTCAGGTCTGCACCCAGAACTACCATATTATTATGGTCTTTAGTAATACCCTGATAATATTCACCAAACAGTTTACCGCGCGTACCCTGAAATAAATTTGTACCTAACGATTTACTATCATCATAAATAAGTTCGGCTTTTAATCCTGCCCAGTTCCTTGTTTGATCAGCTTCCTGTATACTTATACGATCCAGTGCAAGATATACTGCTTTATCATTTTTCAGAACCGCGCTACTTTTCAGACTGAGCACACGTGTAAGTGGCCAGGTTAAGATATAATGAAACTCATGAATCCTATGACGCACCAAAGAATGATAATTACGTATGGTTTGTGATTCACGGGTTTCGTCAATGGTCTGACGATAAAACAAATATTCCTTATTTAACCTGTGCTTATAATTCCTTAGACTTAACAGGTATTCATTATTGACAAAATCAGGACTTAGCCGGACACCTCCAATGATCCTATAATCTTCAAGCAGGTCAATTAATGAGACACTTAAAAACGCATTTAACCCGGGGCTTAAGAACAGCGGGCTTTTACTTCCTGTAAAAGGCTGGTATGTGGCAGCCATATAGGTAAAATCAAGCTGGTTAACCAACTGATCAATAAAATATTCCACATTGTAATTCAACCTTTTGGGAACTCTGAATTTATCAATAGTATCCTTTGTTTTCTCAGGTTGCACTTCCAATCGCCTTGGTATTAGCTCTTGCGGAACTGTATCAGTAAAAAGTTCATGATCCGATTCAACAATATCGTCAATATGAATTTTTGACTCAACCTCATTTTCCATTACACTACGAAAACGTTTTGGTTTAATTTCCACCGGTTTCTCCCGAGCACCCTCCTTTATCGATATTTCGGGTAGGTTTTGAAATTTAGCTGCAACATAAGGTGAAATCCCGGGATGTGTCGCAACAAGCTCTTCCGGAGACTCAAGTGGCTGGATCCCAATAAAATGCTTATCTTTATAAAAAACAATTTCGCCAAGTAGCCCTGCTGAATGGTTTATGTCATATGAAACAATATCGCCCGGATAATCAGTTACAGCCATTGATTCAACAAAATACCGGTAATGAGTAGCTGTGTCAACATAGGCTATAACACTGTCGAAACGGCCTAAATAGCGGTTTGTTATACCGCTTTCATCACTCAGGTACGAGAAATAGTTTTTTTCGTATTCAATGGGGTGAGTTTGATTTGATGTGGGTTCATAGATCATGCGCCGCAAAGTTTTACTCTTCTTGCTGCGATCGTACATAAATAAATTATAATAGCCCGATGCTGGCTGAAAGTCAAATTTTGTGGTCAAATCTAGAGAATCAGCAGGACGCTTTGAGCTAAAAAGCACTCTACCGGAGTTGTTGATAAATGCCGGAGTGTAATCATCAAAAATATCATTCGTTATTTTTTCGTAAGAATTTGATGGGATATGATAAAGATAGAGATCGGTTTCGCCTTTTTGAACTCCAGATAGAACAAAATAAAAACCATCGTCAGAATATTGAAAATGAAGTACTTTCTCAAAATTAACCATATATTGCTGGGTGATCTCCCTGTCATCAAGATTATAAAAATACAGATTTAGAAATCCTTTGTCTTCCGCTATCATAGCCAACAGCCTGCCCGAAGGATGCCACGCCATTAATGGATAGGATAAATCAATTATTTCATCAAGCCGGTATCCTCCTCTCAGCAAAACCTTTTTTTTATTGGCAAACATGTCATGAAGAATTACTTTATAGCGCCCCAGATGGTTCGAAACATAAGCAATATTACGCCCATCAGGGCAAATGCGAAGATTCTGATAAACCTCACCATTACGGTTTTTTATATCTATGCTCTTTGCAGCAGCTGGCAGGTTCTGACCTGACGGTTCATACATTTTCTGATAATGCTCTTTCCATTCCTTAAGCATAGTCTTCAACGAAATGCCAAGAATGTAAACTATTCCATTTTCAAGGCTACGACCAAGCCGGTTCATATAAACCAGATTCGACAACATGGTTTCACCATATTTATCGGCAATATACTTCCAAACCGAATGGCCTGCGTACATAGCATCCTGACCTTCAAGCTGATTAAAGCGTTTATAGCGATTGCTCAGAAAGGCATTTCTGACAATATTATCGGTTTCAACACTCCATGGCTCTGCAATATACGAAACCAACCCATTAATATACCATTGCGGCAGCTTTGACATTGCAGAAGAAACCACCTGGCCGCTGATACTGCCTCCGTATAATGACTGCTGAATAAGCACATTAGCAATCCCGGCTCGTATCTGCCTGTCGAAATGATTGTAATTACCATCGAAATACAGAAAAACACGTTTGCCGACAATATGGGTAATTCCTCCTGTGTTATAGGTATATTGCATTTCGTTTTGCAATCCTATATTGCTTTGACGCACATCACTGAGACGATTGAAAATAACGAACTGCAATTTATCCTGAAGCGATGTTTCGAGCATGCCGGCAATCCTCGGTATCTCCTGCTGCGCAATAAATGCAGTATAAGCTGCAAGATGTTCGCCGTTCAGATAAAAATAAGTGTCAAAATCATCAAAACGATAATGAGTCCATAAAAAATCAATATAACTTACCCTTGAGCGTCCAAAATTTTGTTGCGAACCATAATAAAATTGAGCATGCAAAGAACCCGGCAACAGCAAAAATAGCAGAACCGCAACCATAATCATGGCCGAACTGATTCTTTTTATTGCCGGTATATGATGCATAACAATAAAGTTGAGCAGCTAAATTAACACATATTCCTTTAACGGTACTTTGCAGCTTATGTATATTTTTGCAAAAATCCTTATCAACTATATTTATAACTTATGATCCAGATTAAAGTTTTTGTTTTTAACCCTTTTCAGGAAAACACCTATATTTTACACGACGATACTAAAGAATGTATTATTATTGACCCTGGTTGTTATACCAAACAAGAAGAAACAGAACTTAGCGCCTATATTTCTGATAATCAGTTAAATCCGGTAGTTGTTATTAATACTCATACACATATTGATCATATTCTGGGTAATAATTTTATTTTCAGAACCTTTAATCTTAAGCCTATTATACATGATGCAGGAACAATATTTTTAAATAATGCATCAGATTATGCGGCTATGTTTGGGATTCAGGTTGCTGATATGATAATGCCTGAAAAATTTATTAATGAAGGTGATAAAATAAGTTTTGGCAATTCAACTCTCGAAGTTCTTTATACTCCCGGTCATGCCGATGGCTCTGTTTGTCTTGTAAACCATGAACAAAGCTTTGTGATCACCGGAGATGTACTTTTTAACGGAAGTATAGGCCGCACTGACCTGCTCACAGGCGATTTTGACATTCTTGCTGAAAGTATCAGCCAAAAATTATATTCTCTTCCCGATAATTATATCGTTTACCCTGGCCATGGGGAAACTACTACCATTGGCAACGAAAAACTAAGTAATCCCTTTATAAGAGGATAAAACGAGCGGTAATTTTATTAAATCCGCCAGATACGAGTTCCTGCTATATGATTTGATAATAAAATATCATGGCAATTCTACGGAATTTATTCTGATGGTTTGTTTATTAGTGTTCAAACCCAACGGTTTTGTGCTCAAAACAATGCTGATCCATTAAAACAATAATATTTTCATTGTTATAATAAACCAGCAAGTTTATTAGCGGTTTCAGCAATTAAAGAAACATCCAGAAGGTTCATACAGTTAAAATGTTTTTTAGGACATTCGTCGAAACCAATTTTGCTGCAAGGACGGCAATTAAGGTCCTTTATCTCAAAAATCACTGAGTTGTTTGTTGAGCCTTCGGGTAAATATGGATACATGCCAAACTCAGGTATAGTGTTGCCCCATAATGAGATTATTTTCTTTTTGAATGCTGCAGCCATATGCATCAAACCGGTATCGTTGGTTATTATCAGAGAAGCTTGCTGAACCAAAGCTGCCGAACGGTTAACAGAGAAAATCCCGCATGAGTTAAATACTTTTTCAGGCAAAGCATTTGCAATTTTCTCACCATTATGTCTGTCTTCCTTTCCACCCAGCAATACAACAGGGAGATCAAGCAATCTGCATACAGCGAGCACTTTTCCCATTGGAAAAATTTTGGTGTTATGCTTCCCACCTATCACAAAACCTATAAAACCTCTTTGATGACTTTCGGGCAGCCAGGATGAATGGTAAGAATCGCTTTCGGGAATAAAATAATCAAGACCCTGCTCATCATTGGAAATATTCAAACGGGCAGCAGCTTTAAAATAGCGGTCAACTATGTGAATATCAGGAAGACGATTAATTTTAAAACGAACCATTAACCATTTTTCGAAATTAAGTTTTGGGAAAGAACCAACAGGCCTGCACAACATTATTTTTAAAATAGCAGACCTGAGATTGTTGTGTAGATCAATTACAAAATCAAACTTTTCTTTTTTCAATCCTGATGCAAGCTCCATCAGGCTGTCTTCCAGACAATGTATCCGATTAATGTACGGATTAGCAGAAAGTACAGGTTCATACTGCTTTTTGGTACAATAATGAATCTCAGCATCCGGTATTTGCTTTTTCAGGCAGCGAATCACAGGAGTAGTTAACACAATATCGCCGATTGAACTAAACCTTATGATGAGAATTTTTTTCAAACAGAAAAGCTTATGTTGTTTTGATAGTTCTGAAAATTTTTTCAATTCTTCTATTCACCGTTCTTAGCTTGATTCCAGTATTCATCCATCTCTTCAAGAGTCATGTCTTTCAGTGATTTTCCAATTTTACGGGCTTCATCTTCAAGATAGGTAAAACGACTGATGAATTTTTTATTTGTTCTTTCGAGGGCATCCTCCGGATTCACACCAATAAAGCGCGCATAATTAACCAAGGCAAAAAGCAGATCACCAAACTCTTCTTCTCTTTTCTTTTCGTCATTAGTCTCAAGTGTGTTTTTCAATTCATCGGCTTCTTCCATCACCTTATCCCAAACCTGATGTGGTTCTTCCCAGTCAAAACCCACACCACGAGCTTTCTCCTGAATACGGTAAGCCTTTACCATAGCTGGCAACGAAACAGGTACCCCGCCAAGGACAGAACGATTCCCTTCCTGCAATTTTATTTTTTCCCAGTTGGTTTTTACATCTTCGGCATCATCAACCTCAACATCACTGTAAATATGCGGATGACGCATAACAAGCTTTTGGTTTATCCCGTCAATAACGTCTTTTATAGTAAATGAATTCTGCTCCGATCCTATTTTGCTGTAAAAAACTATATGAAGCAACAGGTCGCCCAATTCTTTCTTTACTTCATTCATGTCACCATCAAGAATTGCCTCAGATAATTCATAAGTTTCTTCAATTGTAAGATAGCGAAGCGTTTCAATAGTCTGGGTACTATCCCAGGGACATTTTGCTCGCAGATTGTCCATTATTTCAAGGAGTCTCTGAAAAGAAGCTAATGCCGGTGAAAAATCAGTCATAATATAAATTTTGAGAATGATAGCCTAGGATTAAAAAAACAATGCCTAAGTAGATTAAAAATCCAATAAACTACTAAAATACAATTGTTAATCCCTTAACATTCTGAGTTTTAATAATTGCATCATATTAATATGCTCTTGCAAAGATCACCCTTTTAGTTGACGGTTTGCCTGAATACACGCATTTACCATGTTCAGTTTTCGCATCTAAAGGTATAACCCTTATTGTCGCCTTTGTTTCTTCCTTTATTTTCTGCTCGGTTTCAGGTGTTCCATCCCAGTGAGCTGAAATAAATCCTGCTTTATTTTCAATCACATCGCAGAATTCTTCCCATGAATCAACCTGGTGGGTATTGTTTTCTCTGAAAGCATAAGCTTTCTGGAAAAGGTTCTTTTGTATTTTATCAAGCAAATTAATAACCTTATTTTCAATATCAGTTATTTGAAAAACAGCCTTCTCAAGGGTATCGCGACGGGCAACCTCAACAGTACCGTTTTCAAGATCCCGGGGTCCTATAGCAAGACGTACAGGCACACCCTTAAATTCATATTCATTGAATTTCCAGCCCGGTTTAAAAGTATCTCTGTCGTCATATTTTACTGAAATACCTTTTTCTTCAAGAGCATTTTTTATCTGTACTGCCTTTTCAGTAATTGCTGCAAGTTGTTCTGGTAATTTATAAATAGGAACTATAACTACCTGAAGCGGAGCAAGTTTAGGCGGCAGAACAAGGCCATTATCATCGCTGTGAGCCATAATTAATCCACCGATAAGCCTGGTAGAAACTCCCCAGGAAGTAGCCCATACATATTCAAGCTGATTTGACTGGTTTAAGAACTTCACATCAAAGGCTTTCGCAAAATTCTGCCCGAGAAAATGAGAGGTACCTGCCTGTAAAGCTTTGCCATCCTGCATAAGCGCTTCAATACAATAAGTTTCAAGTGCTCCTGCAAAGCGTTCATTCGGTGATTTAAAACCTTTAAGAACCGGAAGAGCCATCCAATTTTCAGCAAAATCAGAATATACGTCGAGCATACGTTCGGTTTCTTCAATAGCCTCTTCTTTTGTAGCATGAGCCGTATGACCTTCCTGCCATAGGAATTCAGCAGTCCTCAAAAACAAACGGGTTCGCATTTCCCAGCGCACCACATTTGCCCACTGATTTATGAGCAATGGAAGATCGCGGTACGACTGTATCCAGTTCCGGTAAGTATCCCAGATAATTGTTTCTGATGTGGGGCGTATGATAAGTTCTTCTTCAAGTTTTGCTTCCTCATCCACAACAATACCTTTGCCTTCAGGGTCATTCTTCAACCTGTAATGAGTTACTACAGCACATTCTTTTGCAAACCCTTCTACGTGGCTTGCTTCACGGCTGAAAAATGATTTTGGTATGAATAGTGGAAAATAAGCATTTACATGACCTGTTTTTTTAAACATGTCGTCAAGTGCAGCCTGCATTTTTTCCCAGATCGCATATCCGTAAGGTTTAATAACCATACAACCGCGAACCGCAGAGTTTTCAGCCAAATCGGCTTTAATTACCAGGTCGTTGTACCATTGGGCATAATTTTCTGCCCTTGAAGGAAAATCTTTTGCCATTGTTTACTATTATGGTATGAAAATTGTGTTCTATTTAGTACCTAAAAAGTATTTGAAAACGGCAAAAATAACAAATATTACAGCTATGAAATCAAGAATTATACAAAATAACTTATTTTTCAGGGAGAGCAGAACAATGAAACCCATTTCAATCCTTAGTCTTTTCGCAGTAATCTTGCTATCATCCTGCGGTATTACCAGATCAGTTTCAACATCATATGACGATGTTTATTATTCACCTAACGATCCGGTAATAGCTGTTAAAGAAGTTGTGGTTACACAGGCACCAGCCCAGCAGCAAACTATCAAATCCGATGAAATTCAGGAACAGGCTGTTGCTGACGATACAAGCTACTACACTGATCAGGATTATAACAATTATTACACCGAATCAGATTCGTATACTGACCCGAATGGCAATACCATAATCAATAATTATTACGGTGATTATTATGATTACTCTTATGCCGCAAGGATCAGAAGGTTCCATCAACCTTACGGATTCAACTCTTATTATCACGATTATTATACCAATATGTACTGGTATAATTACGATCCTTTTTATTGGGGAACAAGTATTTACACAGGTTTTAACTGGTACCCTTCATATTCCTTCTATTATGGGTGGGGAATGCCAAGAAGAACATACTGGTCTGTTTGGTACGATCCCTATTTTATGTATGGATTTGGATATCCGCATTATTATTATGGCTGGAACAGCTATTCATACTGGTCAGGGTACAATCGTGGATACTGGGATGGATATCTGGGATATCCCTATTATGGTTCAGGCGGATGGTATAGCAACAGCTATGACCAGAATTCTTATTATTATGGACCAAGAACTTCATTTGCCAGTAATACCGGTAGCGGATCTTCCGGCAGAACTGGAAGACCGGGTTCAGGAGGCGGAGTTGAAAAAGTTCATGAAGAAATCAATACACCCAGAGGTTCTGTTACTACCGACCGTACTTCAAGACCGGATGGCAGTATTGAAGCTTCACGCCAGGGCAGGCCTGTTACTGACACACAAAGAAGTGATGGACGTTCTTCAGTTCAGGAATCCGGCACTATAACTTCAAGAGATGTAAGTACCGGCAGGGAAACCCAGAGGCCCGGAAGCACTGAAACACAAAAACCGTCTTATGAGCGTCCTGTTTCTGAAAGACCTTCCACTAATCAAACCGGCAGAAGTGTTGAACCCAACCAGCGCACTTACCAATATATTCGTGAAAGTGGTCGTGAAACTCAAACCTATCAGAGACCTTCAACTCAGTCGCCTCAAAGAGAGCAGATTCAGAGAGAACCACAGCCTTATACTTCGCCAAGATATACAAAGCCTAAATCCAGCGAAGAGTTCACTAATCCTGCATACAGGAATCCGAGAGGAATAACCCGCCCGACTGAAAGCACAAGTCCTCAAAGGCAGGAAAATCTTCAAACTCCTTCAAGGTCAGAGCAACAACAAAACACACCAGGCCGTGAAGTACAAAGGCAGCCGCAACAGCAATCTTATCCGGGTCGTGAAATACAAAGACAGCAACAGCAAAGCCCCGGACGTCAGCCTTCGGCTCAGCCCAGGTATGAAGCTCCTCAAAGGCAAGGTGAAAATCGTCAGACAACACCTCCGAGATCAATGCAATCTCAGCCTTCACGCTCATCCACACCAGGATATTCTGCACCGCCAAGGAGCAGCAGCACACCACCATCAAGTTCAAGAGGTTCCAGTTATTCAGCACCTTCACGATCAAGTGGTAGCAGCTCTCATTCAACCAGGTCTTCAGGAAGTTCTTCTTCAGGTTCTTCAAGATCATCAGGAAGAGGCGGGAGATAATAAATCAACTGAATTAAAAAAGAAAGAGACTTAAAACTATGAAACTACGATTGTTTGTAACAACAGGACTTTTGCTCTCTACGCTATGGCTCTTCTCTCAAAATCAGGAAGATGCCTTACGATTTTCGAAAACCTCAATGACTGGAACAGCAAGATATATGGCAACAGGCGGTGCCTTTGGTGCTATTGGTGCTGATTTTTCGGCTATTGGAGTAAATCCTGCCGGAATTGGAATGTTTCGCAAATCGGAATTTGTTTTGACTCCCCTGATCAATTTTCAAAAAACCGAGGTCAGTTATTTCAATGAACTTCATAGCGATGACAAGTATAATCTCGGATTAGGCAATATTGGTTTTGTATATTCAAGCGGTGGTTCAAGCCGGATTCAATTCGGTTTTGGATATAACAGGATAAATAATTTCAATAATCGTGCTTATATTAAAGGGTATAACGACAATAGTTCCTTGCTTTCAAATTATGTACACCAGGCTGATTATATTCATCCTGACAATCTCGATCCATTTTCAACACAACTGGCTTATGACAGCTGGCTTATATGGGAAGATGAAAACATGTTCTACAATAATGATGCTTACTGGGGACATATAATGCAGGAAGAGAAGATCATTACTGAAGGGTCGATGAGAGAGGTTCTGTTTAGTTTTGGTTCTGATTATAATGATGTTTTTTATTTCGGGGCTACTGTTGGAATACCAATAATACGTTACAATTATGAGTCGGTTTTCAGCGAAACTGACCCGGAGAATAAATATCCTGAATTTATTTCAATGAAAAGACGTGAAATAATTGAAACAAGAGGAACAGGAGTAAATCTGAAACTTGGTGCAATTGGAAGAGTTGGCAAATGGTTGCGTTTAGGCGTAGCTTTTCACACACCAACTTATTATTCAAATATGGAAGACAAATGGCGGGTAAGCATGGATTCTGAACTTTTTATTGACAATGAAATCATTAAGAGATCTGCTGAATCGCCCCGCGGAAGCTTTAAGTATGAATTAACAACGCCAATGAAGGCTATAGGCAGTGCATCGCTATTGTTAGGGAAATCAGGATTTATTTCAGCCGAATACGAATTTGCTGATTATACTGAAGCAAAACTGAACTCATCTGATTATAAATTTGAAAGTGAAAATAAAAATATCCGTGATTCATATACCGCTGCACATAATCTCAGGTTTGGAACTGAATGGAGGATAAGCGATATATATTTCAGAGGCGGATATGCTCTTTTGGGAAGCCCCTACAAATCAGGCATTAATACCGGGAAAAGCACCCAAACCTCACTGGGACTGGGTTTTAGGCAACATGATTATTATATTGATTTTGCATGGGTAAATACCAAAATGAAAGAGAACCGTTATATGTACAGCGTGCCTTCAGATCCTGAATTAGAGTTTTTCACACCTGTTGCAAAACAAAATTTTAGTGAGCAAATGTATATGCTCACACTTGGATGGAGATTCTGAAATACTTTTTCATAATACTCCCCTAAACAGGGGTGCCACCGGCTGAAACCAATCAGCCGGTTATTTTTTTCCTGAAATACGGTTTATACCTGCTTTTGCTTTCTGGTGTATACTTGTCTGATATTCATTAAAACGCAGTTTCAGACACATATTATAATAATGCAGAGCTTTTTCGGGCTGCTTCATTGCTTCGTATATCAAACCCAATTGCAAAGCTGAGTTGCCAGCATAAAAATAAGGCAGATCTTTTCCGGAATCTATTACCAACTCATAATTTGAAACTGCCTGAGTGATTTTACTCCATCCATGAAAAATTCTAGCTTTACGATAAATATACTCAAGCGTATCTTTTTTTGAGGGTAAATCGGAAGGAGTAAGTCCATTTTCCATGGTTTTTAAAGCTGTTTCAAAATACCCGCCGTCAAAAAGCAGCCTTGCCTTAAGCAATCTTATATTGGGCAATTCGTTCGACAGAGCTTCAGCCTGAGCCTGCTTATCTTCATCAGTAAATGCCTGACCATGATCAGGTATTTGTGAAATATAAAAATGGTAGGCGTTTTCGTCTCCATTAATCAGTGAATTCCATGCCAGCCGCTGATATGCACTTTTAATATAGTTAGACCCTTCATAACGGTTCACATAATTAAGTAAAGGACGGGCTGCATTTTTGTCAAGGCGGTTCAGCCTTGCACATCCCAAAACAAAATCGAGATAGTAAAACGGATATGAGTTACCGGAAAAGTTGCAATTTTCAATAAGCTCAATGACCTTATCATTTTCTTTAATGTGTTTGTTCAGGTTTGCCTGAATATAACATATTAATGGTCCGCCTGCCAGGTCCTTTGATGTTTCAATGCGCTTAAGCAAAGCAATAACAGCGTTTTTATCGTTATGAAGATTTATTTCAATAAATGAAAGATAAAAAAACGCTTCTGAACTGAAATGACTCCACGATGGATTTCTTTCAGCAATCCGTATCAATTCATATAGTTTATTCCTTCCTGTTTCAATATTGCCTTCCATACCGGCAAGTCTGGCAGTCCATTTATATTTTTCGGGGATGCTTCCAATAAGAACGTTCATTACGCCATCGAGTAACAAATCAGGTACAAATTCCGGATTTTCCTTTTTGTTATCAGCTAACAGGCGATAAGCACGGTTCATATCAAGGCCGGCCATAAAATATTCACCAAACTTAACTCTTGCAAAAGCCCATTGCAAATATATGGTAGCCTGAGTGTGCCGGTGCCATGGCGAAGCAGATCTTATTGATTGCAATGCTTCAATTCGCTCGGCACGATGCGGAAATAATTTCTCAAAATCTGATTTATTCTCACCAATTGACAGAGTTAAAAAATCAATATAGTTTTCAAGAAATAGGATTATTTTATTGTCAGGATTAATTTCTTTTTCCTTGTCCAATAGCTTTTTTCCTGCTCTAAAATTCAATGATATGATCTCATTATAAGCCTTTACACAGCCCGAATTGAAATCATACTGAGAAAACACCGGTTTTGAACCAAATAGAAGAATAACGACTAATAGTAACTTCAGAATTAAAACTTTGGGCAAATATTTTGCAAAATGTTTTTTCAAAATTCGGAAATAGGTTCAAAAAATTATGCTCACAAAAAAAAGAGCCTCGTAAAAAAGAGGCTCTAACAATTATTTTCAAAAAAAGATCATTCTTTATTCTGAGCTGCTTCCACAATCATGGGATCAACAAGAATACGTCCACAATATTCGCAAACTATGATCTTTTTATGCATTTTTATATCAAGCTGACGCTGAGGCGGAATTTTACTGAAACAGCCACCACAGGCATCTCTTTCAACCATTACCACTGCCAATCCATTGCGTGCGCTTTTTCTGATTCGTGCATAAGCATTAAGTAATCTTTCTTCAATCACTTTCTGATTATTTTCAGATTGAACCTTAAGCACCTCCTCCTCTCTCTCTGTTTCCGAAACGATATCTTTAAGCTCTTTCTTCTTTTGATCAAGATCGCCGCGACGCTCATCAAGCTCTTGCTTTGCCTTGCTGATTTCTTCTTTTTTGGCTGCCTGACTTAAATTAAATTCCTTGATCTTTTTTTCCGAAAGCTGTATTTCAAGATTTTGGAACTCAATCTCTTTTTTCAAGGATTCAAACTCACGGTTATTCCTTACATTCATTTGCTGAGCATTATATTTTTCCACAAGGGTTTTGCTGGTCTGAATATTTTGTTCAAACTCCGTAATTTTAGCTTTTATGCCTTCAACTTCTTTTCTGAAATTTGAGATCCTGGTTTCTAATCCAACCACTTCATCTTCAAGGTCTTCAACTTCAAGAGGAAGTTCTCCGCGTACAATCCTTATCCTGTCAATCTGTGAATCAATCTGTTGCAGGTTATATAAAGCTATAAGCTTGTTTTCAATTGAAAATACAGTATCATCAGCATCTTCCTGAATAGGAATATTTGCAATTGGTGTTTGTTTCTGAACTTTTGGTTCTTTTTGTTCAATTTGTTCAACTTCTGCTTTCGCAGTTTTCTTTTTGGCTGCCATTGGTTATTAAATTATTTATTACAAATATTTTATCGGATTTGTGTTTTGTTTTGTTTTAAGGACGACAAAATTAGGAAATTTTTTCATAAGCACCTGCGCAATCAAATCTTTACCAAACTGCTCAGATTCATAATGCCCAATATCGGCAAGGATAATTTTATTTTCAGGAATAAAAAAATCATGATATTTCAAATCGCCTGTTAAAAAAACATTAGCACCGGCTCTGATAGCATTGCTTATCAGAAAACTTCCCGAGCCACCACAAACAGCTATTTTCTTTATGATCCGGGTAAGATCCCCTGTGTATCTGATCGTAGGCAAACCACATATTGATTTTACTTTTTCAAGAAATCCTGAAGCAGAAATCTCTTCATCAAGTTCACCAATCATACCACTGCCAATATATTTGTCACTGTTTCCTAAAAGTAAAATATCATATGCAACTTCTTCATATGGGTGAGCTTCAATCATTTTCTCAATAATGTTTTGCTCAAGATATGCAGGGAATATTGCTTCAATCTTCACCTCTTTTTCAAAATGAATTTCCCCAATATTTCCTACAAATGGATTTGCTTCATCCAAAGCCCTGAATGAACCTTCTCCCATTGTGTTATACGAACAGCTGTCGTAATTTCCAATACGACCTGCACCTGCTTCGAAAATAGCATTACGGACCTTAGCAGCATGTTCAACAGGGCAAAATGTTACCAATTTTCTGAGGGTTTCAGATTTTGGTTTCAGAATTTTCAGGTTCGAAAGCGCAAATTTTTTAGCCAGATGATGGTTAAGTCCTTTATAATTATTATCAAGGTTGGTATGAATTGCATAAATACCAATCCTGTTCTGGATTGCTTTTTTCACAACCCGCTCAACAAAATTTCGTCCGGTAATTTTTTTCAAGCCTCCAAAAATTAAAGGATGATGGGAAATAACCAATCCACATCCAGTTTCAACAGCCTCATCAATTATTGGTTCAGTCACGTCAACACAAACCAGCACGCTGTTTATCTCCTGCTCCGGGTCGCCTATCTGAAAACCTGAATTATCATAATCTTCCTGGTAAGCAAGCGGAAATTCACTATCAAGAAATTGGGTAATATGTTTTGTAAGCATAATTTCAATCAATTTAAGATGATTAATAAAATCCTTTATTAATTACAGAATCCATTTCCATTACATAAGTTTGGAAACACAAAACATCTTCATGATCTTTTAAAACCATTAACAATAATGCTAAGAAATTGTTAAATGAACAAAATTAGATAATAAATACAAACAATTCAGCCTGAACTAAAAACAAATTTTTGTATCTTGCGCCTCTATTAGTAAAAGAAGGGATTTATTATTTGCCGGCAGAGTTAGTTAAACGCTTTTATAATGCGAAAGTTGTTTTTATATCCATTCAGTCTGATCTACGGATTAATAATGATTATCCGTAATTGGTTGTATGATAAAAACATTTTCAAATTCAAAGAATTCGACATTCCGGTTATTAGTGTAGGGAACCTTTCAGTAGGAGGCACAGGTAAAACACCTCATATTGAATACCTTGTGCGTTTGCTTTCAGACAAATACAATGTTGCTACCTTAAGCAGGGGATATAAAAGAAAAACCAGAGGATTTTTACAAGCCTCTGCTAATTCTACAGCAACAGAAGTTGGTGACGAACCTCTGCAAATAGTCAACAAATTTAAAAATATCAAAGTATTCGTTGATGAAAATCGAAAACATGGAATTAAAGAAATATTGCATCGTTTTCCTGAAACTGATATAATTCTTCTTGATGATGCCTTTCAGCACAGGGCTGTGAAACCGGGTCTTTCAATATTACTAACTGACTATTTTCATCTTTATTCAAACGATTATATTTTGCCTTCGGGTAACCTGCGTGAGCCAAGGCGCGGAGCTAAACGTGCCGATATAATAGTTGTTACTAAAACCGGAAGGGTGTATTCGCCAATTGTTCATAAACAACTTGTTGATTCACTTAAACCGCAAGTTCATCAAAATATTTACCTTTCTTATATTAGATATGGCATGTTAACTCCGGTTAACTTACAGATATACCAGGATAAGAAAAGACGAACGACAAACACGATTTTATTGTTTTCCGGTATTGCGAACCCTTATCCGCTTGAGCATCATCTAAAAAAGCAATGTTCTGAATTAATCTCGGTTACTTTTCCCGATCACCACCAATACAATGCTTCAGATATTGAAATGATAAACCAAAAATGGAATAATATCTACACAAGAAACAAGATACTGGTAACAACCGAGAAAGATTATATGCGGCTGAAAAATCCTGAAATTTGGGAATTGGTTGTAAATTTGCCGATTCATTACATTTCCATTGAAGTTGATTTTCACAATGGAGGAAAAAATTTCTTTGATCGTCAAATTTTGGATTATGTTGAAAAAAATAAAGGAAACTCACGAATACATTCAAACCAAAATTAAATCCAAACCTGAAGTCGGGATTATTTTAGGCACCGGATTAGGAGGGTTGATAAATGAAATAAATATTGAGGAAAGCCTTCCCTATCAGGACATTCCAAACTTTTCGGTTTCAACTGTTGATGGACATAATGGCCGTTTGATTTTTGGCACTCTCAGCGGCAAAAATATTGTTGCAATGCAGGGTCGTTTTCATTATTATGAAGGCTATACCATGCAGGAAGTAACATTTCCCATCAGAGTTTTTAAGTTGCTGGGTATAAGAACATTAATACTATCAAATGCAAGTGGGGGAGTAAATCCGGAATTTGAAATTGGAGATATGATGATCATCACCGATCATATTAATCTATTGCCAACCAATCCTTTGATTGGTCCTAACGATAATGAATTTGGTCCTCGTTTTCCTGATATGAGCGAAGCATACAGTGATGAACTTATCCATAAAGCCATAAAAATTGCACGCCGGCATAACATTAAATACCAAACTGGTGTATATGCTGCTGTAACAGGACCTATGTACGAAACACCTGCCGAATATCGCTATATCAGAACCATTGGTGCCGATGCTGTAGGCATGTCAACTATCCCCGAAGTGATCGTAGCCAGGCAAATGGATATACCTTGTTTCGCAATAAGTGTTATTACCGACCTTGGTGTAACAGGCAAAATTGTTGAGGTTTCGCATAATGATGTTATTGCTGCAGCTTCACGGGTCGAACCAAAAGTAACATTATTGATCAAAAAATTATTAGCAGGTATATAATTCATTTTCAAACATTCCCATTAATAAAACATAGCAAGTGAAACCGGACTCCAATAATAAAAAAATCTATTTTGCTTCTGACTTTCATTTGGGAATACCTACCTATGAAGCCAGTTTTAAACGCGAAAAATTGTTGATCCGGTGGTTTGATGAAATCAAAAAAGATGCTGAAGCTATTTATCTGATGGGAGATATTTTTGATTTCTGGTTCGAATATAAAACCGTTATTCAAAAAGGATACGTCAGATTACTCGGAAAGCTTGCTGAAATTACCGATTCAGGGATTCCGGTGCATATTTTCAAAGGTAATCACGACATATGGGCTAAAGATTATTTAAAAAAGGAAGTAGGCATTCAGCTTCATGACGACACACTACTCACTGATATTTTCGGGAAACGTTTTTTTCTTGCTCATGGCGATGGACTTGGTCCGGGAGATTTCGGATATAAATTCATGAAAAGAATGTTTCAGAATCGTTTTAACCAATGGCTTTTCAGATGGCTGCATCCTGATCTGGGCTCAGGTATGGCATTGTTTTTCTCAAGAAAAAGCCGTTATGCCAATAATGTACGGGAAGAAAAACATGGATTTCCACCAATTGAAGAGGAAATGATGTACAGCTACAGCCTTACGAAATTAGATGAGCATCCTGATATTGATTATTTTATTTTCGGTCATCGCCATATGCCAACCGATATTATTTTAAAAAACAATACCAGATTAATCGTCCTGGGCGATTGGCTAACTCACTACAGTTACGCAGTTTTTGACGGGGAACGATTTGAATTAAAAGTATTTGAACCCGCTTTTGAGTAAAATGATATGCAGTAGTATTGTAATTTCTGTATTAAAAAAATATCTGCTTTTAAACGTAATCCTTCATTCGGCACAGTTTTTATTGAACAAATTTGTACTTTCACGCCGAAAAGACAATACCAGTTATTATGAGAACTCTGTTTATAATTCTGTTTAGCCTGATCACACTGAACGTATTTCCAAATTTTGATGATTACTTCAGTTTCAAAACATTACGGCTGGATTATTTTCGAACCGGTAATCATGAGACCGAAATCATCTCAATTGATGAACTGATTGAAGAGCCTTTTTGGGGTGGTTCAAAAACAAAGCTATTTGATCAGTTTGATTATGGCAATCATAAATTTGAAGTTTATGAGTATTTGAATAATATTCTGATTTATTCACATACTTACAGTTCGCTTTTTAATGAATGGCAAACCACCGCCGAAGCCAAAGAAACCTGGCGGACCTTCAACGAAAGCATAGTTTTTCCGTTTCCTCTGCAAAGAGTAAATGTGGTATTTTATACCAGAGATTACAACAATGAATGGATTGAGAAATTTAGCTATTTGATTGATCCAGCCAGTATTTTTATCTCCAAAGAGCGTAAATCAGTTTTTCCGGTTTTCGAAGTATCATTGTCAAATGACACATGGAATGCATTGGATATCGTGTTCATACCCGAAGGATACACAAAAGACGAAATGCCAAAATTCCGTAACGATTGCCTTCGTTTTGCCGATTATCTGCTAAAAGCAAAACCTTTTTCCGAAAATCAGGATTTTATCAATATACGTGCTGTTTTGGCACCTTCCAACGAATCAGGAACAGATATTCCCGGGCAAAACATCTGGAAACAAACTGCTGTAAACAGTAATTTTTACACTTTTGGGGTAGACCGCTATCTTACAACCATGGATTTAAAAAGTGTAAGAAATATTGCTGCCAATGTACCCTACGATCAGATGATCATTCTGGTTAACAGCAAAAAATATGGTGGAGGAGGTATTTATAATTATTATGCAATCACCACTACTGATCATTTTCAAGCTGATTATGTATTTATTCACGAATTTGGTCATGCGCTGGCAGGGTTAGGCGATGAATACTATTCGTCAGAAGTTGCTTACGAGAATTTTTACAATCTGCAAGTTGAACCCTGGGAACCCAACCTGACTACTATGATTGATTTTGATAGAAAATGGGCGGATATGATTGAACCCGGCACGCCTATTCCCACACCTGCCGACGAGGTATACCGAAAAACAACAGGAGTTTTTGAAGGCGGGGGATATATGGCTAAAGGAGTTTATCGTCCGTTTTACGATTGCACCATGAAGTCAGCAGGTTACGATAATTTCTGCCCTGTTTGTCTTCGTTCAATACAGCGTATTATTGATTCACATAAGCAGTAATATATTTCAACTATCAAAAAATCCATAAATTTTTCATTATTTTGCAATAACTTAGATAAAAAACAATAATTCTTTACTAAATTACCCTATCATGTTAAAATCATTGAGCATACTCCTTGAACTTGCAAAACAGAAAGGCAAATGTCGGGTAGCCGTTGCTGCTGCTGCTGACAAACATGTTCTTGATGCCCTGATGATGGCTAAAAACGAAGGTTTTGCCGAACCGATCCTTATTGGTGAAAAAGAAGCTATCAAAAAAATAGCTCAGGAACTTAGCTTTGACCTCTCAACAATTGAAATAATTGATATCGCCGATCCATTTCTGGCTTCTGTAGAAGCTGTTTCTCTGATCCGGAATAAAAAAGCCGATATTTTGATGAAAGGGCTGGTAGGAACCGGTCCCATGCTTAAAGCAGTGTTAGATAAAGAAAATGGATTACGTAAGGGAGCTGTACTTAGTCATGTAGCATTATTTGAAACACAGTTTTATCACAAACTGCTTGGCGTAACTGATGCAGCCATGAATGTGGCACCTGAATTTGATGATAAAGTAAGTCTGGTTAAAAATGCAATTGAGGTTTTTCATAAACTTGGGATGAAAGAACCCAAAGTGGCTGTGATCGGAGCTGTTGAAACAGTAAATCCAAAGATGGAAGCTACCGTTCATGCTGCTATGCTTACTCAAATGAACCGCCGCAAACAGATAAAAGGATGTATCATTGACGGACCTTTGGCGCTTGATAATGCAGTTTCAGCCGAATCGGCTCAGCACAAGGGCATAGTTAGCGATGTTGCCGGAGATGTTGACCTGATAATTACTCCGGATATCAACAGCGGAAATGTATTGTACAAGGCAATGAACTTTCTTGGCGGAGCTACCACTGCAGCCGTTATCATGGGCGCCAGAGTTCCTATTGTACTAACTTCAAGGGCTGACTCTGAAAGAAGTAAGCTCATGTCAATTGCTCTTGCAGCAGCTATCAGTTAACATTAAAAAATTATTATTTATCAGTTCATGGAAGAATTTCGTATTCTGGCAATAAACCCAGGTTCTACTTCTACTAAAATTGCTGTTTATGCAGGATTATCGCCTGTATTGGTTAAAAATATCAGCCATTCCAATGAAGAATTATCAAAATTTGATAAAGTAACCGATCAGTATTCATACCGTAAAGACATTGTTTACAGGGAAATGCAGGAAGCTGAAATTCTTCTTGGAATGATACGCGCTGTAGTAGGCAGAGGCGGACTGCTTAAACCAATTCCTTCGGGGGTTTATTTAGTCAATGAAAAGATGATAGCCGATCTGCGCAACAGTCCTATGGGTGAACATGCAAGTAATCTTGGCGGACTTATTGCCGATGATATTTCTAAATCGCTTCCCGACGCAAAAGCATATATTGCTGACCCGGTTGTAGTTGACGAACTACAGGATATTGCACGTATTTCAGGGCATCCTGCATTCAAGAGGATCTCAATATTTCATGCTCTGAACCAGAAAGCAGTAGCCCGTGCGCATTCCAAATCAATTATGAAGGCATACGAAGAGTTAAACCTCATTGTTGTTCATCTTGGAGGTGGCATTACTATTGGAGCTCATAAAAACGGACGTGTAATAGATGTAAACCAGGGGCTGGACGGAGAAGGTCCGTTCTCGCCGGAGCGCAGCGGAACATTACCTACTGCTGATCTTATAAAAACATGTTTCAGCGGGAAACATACTGAAAAACAATTGCTGAAGATGGCTAAAGGAGAAGGTGGATTGGTAGCACACCTCGGAACGAACAGCGCTTACGAAGTTGAACAAAGGGTTCAGCAAGGCGATAAGGAAGCATTACTGATTTTTGATGCAATGGCATATCAGGTAGCAAAATATATAGGAGCAATGTCAACAGTTCTCTACGGACATGTTGACGGGATCCTCATCACCGGCGGTATAGCAAAAAGTGCATGGTTTGTAAACCGTATTATGGAGCGGGTACATCGTATTGCTCCGGTTTATGTTTATCCCGGTGAAGACGAAATGCGTGCTCTAGCAATGAATGGACTTATGGTGCTTCGTGGTGAAATAGAACCAAAAATTTACGAGTAAATCCTGAGGTTTTCATAGTCTTTAGCTAAGATATCATTCCTTTCCTTTATTATCAAAAAACAATCTGCTGTGTAAGCAGGGTTCATTGATTTATCAATGAACATATAATTCACTGATCAGCAAGCTATTACCAGGTGAGCAATATCCCTTTTGAATTATTTTTTTCTGAACCCGGGTTTTAATGAAAATAGCTATAAGTCAGAGCCATTTTAAATCTAATATTTGGCAATCCGGATTGAACAAAATCACAGGGTTTATGTTCTCTTTATAAAGTGTAGTCTGTTGTAAATCAGCACTATATTTATCAGCTTTTTGTTATTGTATTCTTTGTAAACATGGCTATGACAAAACTTCATTATTGCTTGGAAATTATATGAAAATCTGCGCATGTTTAACAAAAAACTGAATTTATTAAAAACTAAATAATACAGAGGTGTTAAAATGGAAGCAAAACAAAAGATAATAGTAGTTGGAGGTGGTTTTGCCGGCATTAACCTTGTTAAAAAACTGGACGACAAACTATTTGATATCACACTGATTGACAAAATCAACCATCATCAGTTCCAACCCTTATTTTATCAGGTAGCAACTTCTCAGATCGAGCCATCTAGTATTTCGTTCCCTTTGCGGCATATCTTCAGAAAAAAAAGGAATATACAAATCAGGCTTGCAGAGGTTCTAAAGGTCAATACATCGGCTAACAGCATTACAACAAGCACAGGAGATTATGAATACGATTATTTGATTCTTGCTTTAGGCTGCCAGAGTAATTTTTTTGGAAATAAGAAAATTAAAAAAAATGCTTTAACTCTAAAAACGACCTATGATGCAATTTCTATCAGAAATCATATTTTACAAACCTTTGAAGATATAATTTCAGTAAAGGAAAGCGAAAAGGACAGTTTGCTGAATCTGGTAATTGTTGGCGCTGGACCCACAGGCGTAGAGCTTGCCGGAGCATTTGCCGAGATCAAAAAGAATATTTTGCCAAAAGATTTTCCCGGAATTGACTTTTCGAGGTTCAAGATCATTCTTGTTGAAGGGAGTAAATACACTTTAAATAACATGAGCGACTCTTCAAAAAAGGCATCATATAAATACCTTCAAAAAATGGGAGTGCAAATACTCACTGAAACCCTGGTAACTGATTATGATGGCGAGACCCTGTATTTAAATAATGAAAGCATCATAAAAACAAAAAATCTGATCTGGACAGCAGGTGTAAAAGCCAATACAGTAGAAGGAATTCCTGAAGCCTGGCTTACAGCAGGTAATCGAATTAAAGTGGATAGAATAAATAAAATAAATGGGAGCGACAACATATTTGTAGTGGGCGATATGGCGCTTATGACTACTCCCAAATATCCGAAAGGGCATCCGCAATTGGCAAATGTTGCAATTAACCAGGCAAAGAATCTTGCCAAAAACCTTAAAAGAATACATCTTGATCAGAAGCCGGTAGATTATGAATACAAGGATCTTGGCACTATGGCAACAATAGGCAGAAATAAAGCAGTAGTTGACCTGCCTTATATCAGATTTCAGGGAATGTTCGCATGGATGGTGTGGATGTTCCTGCATCTGATGCTTATTCTTAGCGTTCGGAATAAACTTATAATATTTATAAACTGGGCATGGGCGTATATTACCAAGGATACGTCGCTGCGACTGATACTGAAAAGTACTAAACAGAATAATTAAATTATTCAGTCATAAGTTTTCTGTTACTTACCGGATGAAAATTCAAGGTTTCTGCATTTGATTGAGTTCTTTACAGACTTTTTTGTAAAAATCTCATTTTAACACTCATCTTAAAACTGACTTCAATAATTCCTGCGGTTTTTTGAACAAAGCATAATCGCTGATGTTTTTTTAAAAAACATCATTATGCAACTTTTCGCAATTGAAACCGGTCATTTCAAATTAGACGGAGGCGCCATGTTCGGTGTTGTGCCCAAATCATTGTGGAGCAGAACATATCCTGCTGACGAAAACAATCTGATCAACATGAGCATGCGTTGTTTACTTGTTGTAAATGGCGATCGCAAGATTCTGATAAACAATGGCATGGGCAATAAAAACAAGGATAAGAACACTTTATATTTCCACCTTGACGATTCTATGGTAAACCTTAAAAACTCTCTTGCAAAACATGATTTCAGCATGGATTCCATCACCGATGTATTTCTCACCCATTTGCATTTTGATCATTGTGGAGGCAGTGTTGATAAAGATGAAAACGGGAATCTGTTCCTGGCATTTCCAAATGCTGAATTTCATGTAAGCCGTCAGCAATGGGAATGGGCAATAAATCCTAATAAGCGCGAAAAACCTTCGTACCCGCCCGAAAATCTTTTGCCTATGAAGGAGCGTTTAAATCTTTTTGAAAAAGATGGTGAGCTTTTCCCCGGTTTCAAGTACAAAATATACAACGGCCATACTATGGGTCAGGCTATTCCATTTATTAGTTATAATGGAAAAACAGTGGTTTTCACTTCTGATGTGCTTCCCACAAGCGCCCATATACCTCTGCCCTATATCATGAGCTATGATATCCAACCTTTAACAACCCTCGAAGAAAAAGAATCGCTTCTGAAAGAGACTATAGAAAATGATCTTGTTCTATTTTTCGAACACGATTTTTATACTGAATGCTGTACTCTGGAAAGCACTGCAAAGGGCGTGAAAGTCAAAGAAAAATATACTCTGGCAGAAATAGATGGTCAATGAAATAAAAAAAACAGTATAGATTATTTTTAATCCGCAGGCTTACAATTGCTCTGTTAACTATTTATTTGTTTATTTTGTCGGCAGATTTCCAAAATCACACTGTTATGACAAAACAAATAATTTTTTCAGCTATCCTACTTATTACTCTGTGTACATTTGCATGGACTATACGGCGGCTTGCCCGTTTCTTCAAACTTACTCAGCCTGCTTTTCCGGTTAAAGATATCGGGAAGCGAATGGCTTTGACCCTTCGCGTTGCATTTGGTCAAAGTAAAATTTTCCGATGGCCCTTTGCAGGACTTTTTCATGCTTTGGTATTCTGGGGTTTCATTGTGATAACCCTTGGAAGCATCGAAATGGTGATTGACGGTCTTTCGGGAACCGAAAGGATAATGGGATTTTTAGGACCAGTTTATGATGTTGTTATCGGAAGTGGTGATGTATTTGCAGCCATAGTTTTAATTTCCATACTTGTTTTTATAATAAGGAGGGTTTTCCACAATATCAAGCGGTTCAAAGGAACAGAAATTAAAAGGATATCAACAATTGATGCCTATATTGCGTTAACCATGATTTTATTCCTCATGATCTCGTTGCTGGGAATGAACATCGGGTATGTTATTCTTCATGATAAAGATATTACAGGTGTATATCCTGTAAGTCAATGGCTGGCAGGATATTTTGCTCCCAAAATGAGCAATAATGCCGCCGGCACTCTTTTCGAGGTAAGCTGGTGGGTTCACATCATTCTTATTTTCATTTTTGCAAATATTCTTCCTTACAGTAAGCATTTCCATGTATTTACTTCTATCCCCAATGTTTTTCTTAGTCGTCTGGAACCTCTGGGTTACCTGCCCAATATGGAGAATGTCATGAATGAAGTCCGGCTGATGATTAATCCTGAGGCATCAGTAGCCGAATCGCCGGTTGTTAGCAGATTTGGTGTAAAAGATGCTGAAGATGTTAACTGGAAAAATTATCTGGATTCTCTGGCATGTACTGAGTGCGGGCGATGTACTGCGGTTTGTCCGGCAAATATCACCGGAAAAAAGCTTTCGCCCAGAAAAATATTTATTGATCTGAGGGCAAGAATGAAAGAAAAAGGACCTGGTTTGGTTAAAAACGGGAAAGAATTCACTGACAATAAAAGTCTGTTACGCGATTATATAACTGAAGAGGAGCTTTGGGCATGTACTACCTGCAATGCCTGCGCTCAGGAATGTCCTATAAACATTAACCATCCAACACTGATTATGGATATGCGCCGTTATCTGGTCATGGAAGAAGCTGCTGCTCCTGCTGAACTAAACATGATGTTTACCAATATTGAAAACAATGGAGCTCCGTGGCAGCGCAGTCAGGATGACAGACTGCTGTGGGCTGAAGGATTGTAATGGTGATAAGATCATTATTAGTGGAAAATTGAATTGTGACATAATTTTAAGATCAGAAATTGACGAATATTTTGGAAAGTTTATTAAATAAAAAGTGACTTTTATTCATTGCAAAAAAGCAAATTCTAAAAAAAACCAATCGCTGAACATACAGCATCAGGATAATCCAAAATTAAAAACACAAATCCATGAATATAAAGCTTCCAATAATGTCAGACCTGCAGGCTCAGAACAAACAACCTGAATATCTTTACTGGGTTGGTTGTGCCGGAGCTTTTGACGATCGTTACCAGAAAGTGGCGCGTGCTTTTACACGTATATTACACCATCTTGGTATTGATTATGCAGTTCTTGGCAAAGAAGAAACCTGTAACGGTGACCCGGCACGCCGGGCAGGTAACGAAATGCTTTTCCACTTACAGGCTTCAATGGTTGTTGAAACATTTGAGCGTTACGATATAAAGAAGATAATAACAACCTGTCCGCATTGTTATAATACTTTTAAAAATGAATACCCCGATGTGGGCTGGAGTGGTGAAGTGATCCACCATAGCCAATTTCTGCAAGAATTAATTGAAAAGAATAAATTAAAAGTTCCGGATAATATATTCAATGAAGATAAGATTGTTTTCCATGATCCATGTTACCTGGGCAGGGCAAACGACGAATATGAAGCCCCTCGAAAAGTGATTGATGCCCTAAAAACTGAAAGGGTTGAAATGCCGCGCAACAAAAGTTTTGCACTTTGCTGTGGCGCCGGCGGAGCACAAATGTTCAAGGAAGCAGAGCCGGGAAACAAGGAAATCTATGCTGAACGTACTGAAGAAGCTTTGGCTACAGGTGCTTCAATAATTGCCACTGCCTGCCCGTTTTGTATGACCATGCTCACTGATGGAATAAAATACCAGAACAGGGAAGAAGATGTTAAAAACCTTGATATTGCCGAGATGATTGCAAATGCACTCGGCTTATAACTGTACAGCAGTGGATATTTACCCTACTCATGTCATCAGTCATACATTAACAGGCTTGCACGGGCACGTAATAAAGCTTCCTATGATTTTCCCATTCAAACCCGGGCAAGTGGCAGGACTTACTTTAAATGATACAATTCCTGTACGGATATACAGTATTGCCGGCTCCGATTTTAAAAACTGGATTGAATTCCTTTTTGATGTTAAATCACAGGGGGTTCTTACTCCTAAACTTGCAGAACTTAAAGCCGGAGACAAGATTTTTATGACAAAACCTTTTGGCACCTTTGCAGCAGACGAAAAACCTGCATACTGGATAGCCACAGGCACAGGTGTGGCTCCTTTCAAAATTATGGCTGACGCAGGCTTGCATGTTAATAAACACCTTATTCACGGGGTTGGCAAATCAAAGAATTTTTATTTCCGAAAATATTTTGAAGAAACATTTGGGGAAAATTACATAAAATGTTGTAGTAGAGAAATCTCAAAAGATTGCTTCAAAGGTCGGGTTACTGATTATATCGGGCAGTTGCCAACGCTTCCGGCAGGTATTAATTATTATTTGTGTGGTAGCGCCGAAATGGTAATTGATACCAGAGATCTGCTGATCTCAAAAGGTGTATCGTTTGAAAATATTATTGCCGAAATCTATTTCTAACTCTGTAAAACAACGAATTAAAATATTAGACTTTATTAAAACCATCAGCAAATAAATATTTAATCTATGCAAAAACAAGCGTTGTTCGGGAAAACATCCGACGAACTTAAAATAATTGTAAAACAACTCAACCTGCCTGCATTTACTGCAAAACAGCTTGCTGACTGGTTTTATAAAAAAGATGTAAACAGATTCGACGAAATGACCAACCTTTCAAAAGAAGCTCGTCAACTGCTGGAAAATCAATTTATTACAGGTTTATCCGAACCAATAAAGGTGCAGATATCAGATGATGGCACAAAAAAGTATTTGTACCGATCATTACAGGGTAAATATATTGAAGCAGCATATATCCCTGAAGCTGACCGTCATACATTATGCGTTTCAACTCAGGTTGGTTGTAAAATGGGATGTCTTTTTTGCATGACTGCCAAACAGGGTTTTCAGGGGCAACTTACTGCCGGAGAGATTCTTAACCAGATACGAAGTTTACCGGAGCGGGATCTGATAACCAATATTGTTTACATGGGCATGGGTGAACCCCTCGACAATCTTGATGAAACCATGAAAAGTCTCGAAGTACTAACCTCGGATTATGGCTTTGCCATGAGTCCAAAACGTATTACGGTTTCAACAATTGGTATTATCCCGGGCATGAAAACATTTATTGAAAAAAGCCGGTGCAATCTTGCTGTCAGTCTTCATTCTCCGTTTGAAGAAGACAGAAAAAAGCTTATGCCTATCCAGAATGTTTATCCTCTCAACGAAGTACTTGACACCATCCGCAGTTATGATTTTTCGCGACAGCGCCGGATTTCATTTGAATATATCATGTTCAAGGGATTAAACGATACTCCCCGGCACGTAAAAGAGCTGGTGCGTATTCTCAACGGTATCCGATGCAGAATCAATCTTCTGAGATTTCATCCAATACCGGGCACGCCCTTGCAATCATCAGAAAATATTACGATTGAATGGTTTCGCGATGAGCTGAAATCCAAAGGCTTTATGACCACAATACGGCAATCACGCGGACAGGACATTGAAGCAGCGTGCGGAATGCTGTCAACCAAAGAATTACTGAATAAGAAAACTGATTGAGAATATTTTATAAGAATCCCAGCTCCAGCATTGCAATTTCGCTCATCATATCTTTGTCCCAGGGAGGTTCGAAAGTAAGTATAACCTCAGACTTTTTAATCCCTTTGATTGCCCTCAGAGCCTGTTCTACTTTAGCCGGAATAACCTCAGCTTCGGGGCAATTAGGAGTGGTAAGCGTCATGGTTAGCTTCACTTCATAGTTTGCTGAAACTTCAATGCCATAGATAAGACCAAGATCATAAATATTTACCGGGATCTCAGGGTCATAAATTTGTCGTAACTCTTCTACTATACGATCTTCAATTGCTTTAATATGTTCTTTGTTGTCCATTGGAAATTATTCTTTGGTTTTAAATGCCAGGGCATATATTTTTATCTGCTTTATCATTGAAGCCAGTCCGTTTGAACGGGTTGGCGATAAATGCTGAGTAAGCCCTATTGTATTAATAAAATCGAGGTTGGCATTAATTATCTCATCCGGAGTACGGTTATCAAACACACGAACCAACAGGCTGATTATCCCGCGGGTAATAACAGCATCACTATCAGCGGTAAAATATATTTTGCCATTTTCGTGTTCGGCATGCAGCCACACCCTTGATTGACAACCATGTATAAGGTTATTATCGATTTTATGTTTCGGATCAATAACCGGCAACGATTTACCCATCTCAATCAGATAATTATAACGATCCAACCAATCATCATAAATCTCAAATTCTGAAATTACCTGGTTTTCAACCTCTTCAATTGAAAGCATATTATATTAATTACTTGTTTCTGATTAAATTATTAAAATATAAAATCGGATTTTTATTGTAAATATATCTTCGTGTTCTAATAAAATTCCAGGAAAATCATTCTGGCTATATAATCTCACGATCAATAGTTTAATACAACATTTTCTTTACTTTTTCTATTGCCCCGATCAAAACATCAATTTCTTTTTCAGTATTATAAAACGACAATGATGCCCGAATAGTCCCAGGAATATCATAATGCTCCATAATAGGCTGTGTACAATGATTTCCGGTTCTGACAGCTACGCCAAAACGATCAATAATTGCTCCGGCATCATATGGATGGATCTTATCAATAAGAAATGAAACAACACTGGTTTTTTCGGGTGCCGTACCAATAAAACGAATTTCTTTAACAGTTGACAATTGTTTGTTAAGATAGTCAAGCAAAGCTTTTTCGCGTTCGGCAATAAAATTCAAACCAATATCCTGAATATACTCCAGAGCCGTTCCCAGGGCGATAGCTCCTCCTACATTTGGAGTGCCGGCTTCGAACCTGAAAGGCAGGTCATTAAACGTAGTTTTGCTGAAAGTAACAATCTTTATCATTTCACCCCCACTTTTAAACGGAGGCATTACTTCAAGTAATTCCTCCCTGCCGTATAAAACCCCAATACCCATTGGAGCAAAGGTTTTATGACCTGAAAAACAATAAAAATCGCATCCAAGCTCCTGAACATCAATAGCCATATGAGCCGAAGCCTGTGCGCCATCAATTGTAACAGGAATATTTAGTTCATGAGCTGCATCAATTATCTTTTTTATAGGAACAATCGTTCCCAGCGAATTGCTTACATGAGTGACTGAAACCATTTTGGTTCGCGGATTAAGCAGTTTAAGGTAGGCTTCAAAATCAAGAGTCCCGTCATCGAGCATAGGTATCACCCTGAGAACTGCTCCTGTTTGTTCGCAAAGTATCTGCCAGGGTACAATATTTGAATGGTGTTCAAGCTCAGAAACAATGATTTCATCACCTTTTCCAATAAATTTTTTGCCATACGAAGCTGCCACAAGGTTTAACGATTCAGTAGTGCCGCTGGTAAAAATAATCTCATGGATACTCCTTGCATTTATATACTTTTGAACCTTAATTCTTGCCTGCTCAAAAGTCTCTGATGCTAAATTGCTTAGATGATGCGCTCCTCTGTGAACATTCGAGTTTTGCTCAGTATAGTATTTAGTCAAAGCATCAATAACAACGGAAGGCTTTTGTGTAGTAGCTGCATTATCAAAATAAACCAGAGGTTTACCGTAAATTTCGCGACTCAAAATCGGGAAATCACTTCTAATTTTTTCAATATCCTGTTTTATATTCATAGCTGTTATTGAATTTAGCTTTTATCTTATACCTGAAAGGTCAATATCAAAAGATATTTTTCTTTCATCCCTGCAATTAAGAATACACTGATCACAAATTGAGAGTTCGCCTCTCAGGCGTTTTGACACCATTTCGTTTATCCTGTTCCGTAATGGTTCTATCCTGATCTTATCAATAATGGCTGAAGCAAAGGCATTCATCAAAGCCATACGGGCTACCTCTTCCGATATGCCCCTTGAGCGCATATAAAACATTGCTTCATTATCCAACTGCCCCACTGTGGATCCATGACTACATTTTACGTCGTCGGCATAAATTTCAAGCTGAGGATTGGAATCAATTGTAGCCTTATCAGTTAAAAGAATATTCTGGTTCTTCTGAAAAGCATTGGTTTTCTGAGCATCTTTCCTTACCATAACCAATCCGTTAAACACGCCTGTAGCATGATCGTCAAGAATGCCTTTGAAAAGCTGATTACTGTAATTATCAGGCTTTGCATGGTCAACAAGAACATTATTATCAACATGCTGCTCTTTATCAAGAAGATAAAGCCCATAAAGCTCTGCATTACAATTCCTGCCGTCAAGCAGGATATTTATATTATTACGTATAGTGCCTGGATTAAGTGTAAGCACATTGGTTAACATGTTGCTGTTACTTTTTTGTGTGATCCAGACATTAGTGATCAAAGTTGAATCGTTGTCCTTGTTTTGCAGTTTATAATTTTCAAACTCAGCGTTTTCGTCAATAAACACTTCTGTCACTGAATTAATCAGACTGTGTTTATGCAGTAGCGAATGATCGCAGTACAGCAATTGAAGTTTACTATTCCTACCAAGGATAATTAAGTTTCGGGGCTGAATAAATAAGTTTTCCGTCAAATTTATCAGATTGATGATCTGCACCGGCTTATCAACAACAACATTATCCGGAACATATACAAACAACCCATCCTGAGCAAATGCAGTGTTCAGGGCTACCAAGCCGTTATTCTGGTATGGGGCAAATTTCCCGTAATATTTTTCAATGATCTCAGGAAATTGAACAAATGCACTTGCCAAGCTTCCTACTATCACACCACCAGGCAAATGGTTGATTCCTCCATTTTGATGTACAAACCATCCGTTCAACTGGGCAAACAGGTGGGATTCAAGTTCATGCACTTCACACATAAACAATTGTCCAACATCAGTAATTTGCTCAAATGGTTCAAAATGATGTACATATTCAAGTTTAAGCGGTTTTGAAAGGTTGGTATTGCGCCATTTTTCCTGCTTATTGCTAGGGAAACCAACTTTTTCAAATTCCTGTATTGCCTCTTTTCTTAATTGTTTTAAATAAGGATTATCGTTGTTGAAGTTTTTTTGAACTGTTTCGTGAAACAACTCCACCATTTTATCCTTAAAACTATATTCTGTCAATATAACATCCATATTATCAGATTTTCCTGGGTTAGCATTAAATCAAGCAAACATCAATTTTCTTCAGGTACTTTTTCTTATCCAATCGTAACCTTTTTCTTCAAGCTCAAAGGCTAATTCTTTACTACCTGATTTTACAATACGTCCATCAAAGAGTATATGAACAAAATCGGGTATTATATAATCGAGCAGCCTCTGATAATGTGTGATAATAATGAAAGCATTGTCTTTGCTTCGAAGTTCGTTTACTCCCTTTGCCACAACACGAAGCGCATCAATATCCAGACCTGAATCAGTTTCGTCAAGTATGGCTAATCGGGGTTGCAGCATTGCCATCTGAAAAATCTCATTCTTTTTCTTTTCTCCTCCTGAGAATCCTTCATTTACTGAACGACTGGTCATATTGCTGTGAACATCAAGCATTTTTTTTGCTTCATTCATTTTTGCCAAGAATTCAGGAGCGGGAATAGGGTCAAGCCCTTTATATTTTCGTTGTTCGTTAATAGCGGTTCGTAAAAAGTTGACGATGCTTACTCCCGGAATTTCAACAGGGTACTGAAATCCAAGAAATATTCCTTCGCAGGCGCGCTGCTCAACAGAAAGATCAAACAAATTCTTGCCATCAAATAAAACCTGCCCTCCGCTTACTTCAAAGACATCTCTTCCGGCAATAATTGAAGCAAGGGTACTTTTCCCTGTTCCGTTAGGGCCCATTATAGCATGAACTTCACCTGCCATTACCTCAAGATTTATTTCCTTGAGAATTTCCTTACCATTTATTGATACTTTTAAGTCTCTTATACTTAGCATTTTAATTAATTTAAAATTTAATCCTGAACAACATATCTTTTTTATCAACTCACTTTTTAAAAAATCAAAAGACACCAATTTATCCTACACTTCCCTCAAGGCTGACAGCCAGAAGCTTTTGTGCTTCAACTGCAAATTCCATAGGTAAATGTTTAAGCACTTCCTTGGCATAACCATTTACAATCAGTGCAATAGCATTTTCAGTATCAATACCTCTCTGTTTACAGTAAAACAACTGATCTTCTGATATTTTTGAGGTAGTTGCTTCGTGCTCTATAATTGATGAGGAATTTTCATTATGGATATACGGAAATGTATGAGCCCCGCATTTATCGCCCAGCAGAAGCGAATCGCACTGAGTGAAATTCCTGGCATTTACAGCACGTTTTATTACTTTGACCAAGCCGCGGTAGCTATTATTGCTTTTTCCTGCCGAAATTCCTTTTGAAATAATAGTACTTCGTGTGTTCTTGCCAATATGTATCATTTTGGTTCCGGTATCAGCCTGCTGATGATTATTGGTAACGGCTACTGAATAGAACTCTCCGATGGAGTTATCGCCCTGGAGTATTACACTTGGGTATTTCCAGGTGATAGCCGAGCCTGTTTCCACCTGGGTCCATGAGATTTTTGAATTATTTCCCTTACAAATACCGCGTTTGGTAACAAAATTATATACTCCTCCTTCACCATTTTTATTTCCCGGATACCAGTTTTGTACAGTTGAGTATTTCACTTCAGCATCTTTCATTGCAATGATCTCAACAATTGCTGCATGTAACTGATTTTCAGAACGCGCAGGCGCGGTACATCCTTCCAGATAACTAACATAACTGCCTTCCTCGGCTATAATGAGTGTGCGTTCAAACTGACCAGTATTTGCAGCATTGATACGAAAATAAGTGGATAGCTCAAGCGGGCATCTTACTCCTTTGGGAATAAAGCAAAATGAACCATCAGAAAAAACAGCAGAATTCAATGCAGCGAAATAATTATCATCAGGAGGAACAACTGTTGCCATATATTTCTCAACCAGATCGGGGTGGTTTTGAACCGCTTCGCTGAACGAACAAAAGATAATTCCATGTTTGGCAAGTGTTTCCTGGAAAGTTGTTTTCACCGAAACGCTGTCAATTACAGCATCAACAGCTACACCTGTCAAGCGTTTTTGTTCATCAAGCGAAATACCAAGCTTGTTAAAAGTTTCTATAAGCTCAGGATCCACCTGATCAAGACTTTCAAGCTCAGGTTTCTTCTTTGGAGCGGCATAATAAATAATGTCCTGATAATCAATGGAAGGATATTTTAAATGTGCCCAATCAGGCTCTTTCATGGTTAACCATTTACGATAAGCATTTAGCCGGAACTCAAGCATAAAAGGCGGTTCATTCTTCTTTGCCGACAATGCCCGTATAGTATCTTCATTCAATCCTTTTGGAAATATATCCATTTCCAGATCGGTGTAAAAACCATATTTGTATTCCTGACTGGTAACTTCGTCTAATATATTTTGCTGGTCATTGCTCATTCTGTAAGGTTTATACAGTTACTTAATTAGATTGAATTTAATTAGCAAAAGTAGTAATTAAATCCGTGCTGCAAACAAATAATTGCTTTCAGCATAATCGAAATATGCTATAATTCAACAATTTAATAACAAAAAAGTTCTGTATTATCAAGGGTTCTGAAAGAAATGAAAATTAAACGGAAGTTCAACAAAATCATGTTTTTATTGACATAAATTACATATGAACCAAGAAAATATGACGGACTTAACAAAAAATAAATCCTTTCCTGATTCTTTCCAAAAATAATGCTATTGACTAAAACACAACATTTTAGATGAGTTTAACCATTTGTAGTATGATTACATCTCTTTTTTCTGATTCTGGCTAAGCAAATATATTTCAATATCCTGCAATATATGATTAATCCTTTTTGAAGCCTGGGGCTTAATTTGCTGCACCAGAGTAACTTCCGGAATATTTTTAAAAGTTCTCATCAGGTCTTTAATATCCAGAAGGCTCGGAAATTCATCAATAAAGAAAAAATAGTCAATCGGCTGAAGGTCAGCAAAAAGTATATCTTTATTCGGATTTTTATTAGGGATCAGGATCCAATTGTTTTTATACTGCTCACTGTAATATCTGAATAGCGGAAAATGCTGAACCTCATGAGCTTTTACTGCCATAACAGATATATCGCTTCCTCTTTTCAAACCAATATTAAGGGCATTGTTTATATGAAAGCACAATTTATAATCAACCAGTCGGGAAACTACCCCTATGATCGTGAAATTGTCGGATTCACCTGTAAATATCTTGTGTTTTTTAATCATCGGTCATAAAAATACAAAACCGGATATGAATATCAAATAATAAGCAACTTACTTTTTATCAGGAAACAAATCAAAAACAGCTTTTAAAATACCATCAGTATCAAAACCACATTCACGCTGTAATTCCTCAATACTGCCATGCTCAATAAATCTATCGGGGATTCCAAGTCTTACAACTGTAGCTTTATAATTATTATTAGTCATAAACCCAATTACCGTACTGCCCAGTCCTCCATTAACGGTACCATCTTCAACAGTAATGACTTTTCTGAATTTACGAAATACCTGATGCAGGATATCTTCATCAATTGGCTTCAGAAAAAGCATATTGTAATGAGCCGCAGTAATGCCTGAACCAATCAATCTCTCTTTAACGGTTTTAATATAATTACCTACATGACCAATGGTAAGAATAGCAAGATCGTCGCCATCAGAAACCATGCTGCCTTTTCCTGTTTCCAGATACTTAAATGGTGTTTCCCATTCTGTCATTACGCCGTTTCCTCTTGGGTAGCGTATTACAAAAGGTCCGATTTTAATTGACTGTGCTGTAAACATCAGATTGCGCAATTCTTCCTCGTTAATAGGTGAAGAGATGATCATATTTGGAATAGCATTAAAATAAGCCAGATCATAAGCTCCGTGATGAGTTGCACCGTCTTCGCCGACCAAACCTCCCCGATCAAGACAGAATATGACAGGCAATTTCTGTAAAGCCACATCATGAATTACCTGATCATAAGCCCGTTGCATAAAACTCGAATAAATATTGCAATAAGGAACCATACCTCCGGCAGCCAAACCGGCTGAAAAAGTAACTGCGTGTTGCTCGGCAATACCCACATCAAAAACTCTTTCAGGCATCTTCTCCATCATATAGGTAAGAGAGCAACCTGTTGGCATTGCAGGGGTTATTGCTACAATTTTGTCATTCTGACTGGCAAGTTCAAGAATTGTTTTGCCAAAAACATCCTGGTATTTTGGAGGTGTGCCTTCGCATTGATTAGAAATCAACGAACCTGTGTTGCGATCAAACTGCCCGGGTGCATGAAAGGTTGTTTGATCTTTTTCGGCAAATGAAAAACCCTTGCCTTTTTTAGTAATAACATGTAAAAGTTTGGGTCCCGGAATATTTTTAAGATCACTAAGTAACTGTGTTAACCTTATCACATCATGACCATCCACCGGACCAAAATACCTGAAATTAAAGGCTTCAAACAAATTGCTCCGCCGGAATATTGTTGATTTTAAAGCATTTCCAACCTGCTTGATAATAGCACGTGAGTTCTTGCCATAGGTACTTTTCCCTCCAAACATCAGCCACACTCTGTCCTTTAGCTTATTATAGGTTTGTGAGGTAACAATATCAGTAAGATATTCCTTAATAGCCCCAACGTTTTTGTCAATTGCTATTCCATTGTCATTAAGTATTACCAGTAGGTTCGATTTTGAAACACCTGCATTATTAAGTCCTTCCAGAGCCATTCCAGCGGACATTGAACCATCACCGATTATAGCAACATGATTACGGTCAGTTTCTTTTAAAAACCCTGAGGCAAGAGCCATTCCAAGTGCTGCTGATATAGAAGTAGAGGAATGTCCGGTACCAAAGGCATCGTATTCACTTTCTTCTCTTCTCGGGAATCCGCTGATACCTTTATATGATCTGTTAGTATGAAATAAATCGCGTCTGCCGGTAAGTATTTTATGAGCATAAGCCTGATGCCCAACATCCCAGATAAGGCGGTCGTAAGGAGTATTATAAACGTAATGCAGAGCCACTGCAAGTTCTACAACCCCTAGGCTTGCCCCTAAATGTCCGGGTTTAAAGGAAGTTACATCTATTATAAACTGCCTTAACTCATTGCACAATTCAGGTAAGCGCTCCTTGTCAAGAAGCTTGAGATCAGCAGGCTGCTGAATTGATGCCAGTAATTTCCCGACTTCTGTAGTCATAAATCTTAATTGGTTTTTACAATTACTGTTGCAGCAAAATTAATACATTTGATAAAAATGCAATTTATTCAAACAAAGCCATTAGCCTGAAAGCTATATTTCAAACCTATCCTATTATTATGCTGTGTTTTATTGATTAACAAAAAATCCACTGAATTATTTTACAACGTAAGTCTGTTTTTGCCCCGGTAGTTAACGAAAACTGAACTTTTAATCCTTTTTATAACAATGTATAAACTACAAGGCAGGTATCAGCTTCCTTTAATTTTTCTATTTTTGCGCCTGCCAGATTTCCGGGGCATTATTCAGTTACTTAATCATAACAAGGAAAGGAAAATGGACTATAATTTTAATGAGATAGAAAAAAAATGGCAGCAATACTGGAAGGAAAAAGAAACTTACAGGGTTGATATTGACCACAATAAACCCAAGTATTATGTTCTCGACATGTTTCCATATCCGTCAGGAGCGGGACTACACGTAGGGCATCCACTTGGTTATATTGCTTCTGATATTTATTCGCGGTACAAGCGCCTGAAAGGATTCAACGTGCTGCATCCTATGGGTTTTGATGCTTATGGCTTGCCTGCCGAACAATATGCTATTCAAACAGGGCAACATCCGGCAATCACTACTGAGAAAAACATAAATCGCTATAAAGAACAGCTTGAAAGAATCGGGTTCAGTTACGACTGGAGTCGGGAAGTACAAACATGTGATCCTAAATATTATAAATGGACTCAATGGACTTTTATTAAGCTTTTTAATTCATGGTATAATAATATTTCCAATAAGGCTGAATCTATTGAAACCCTTATTTCTGAGTTTGAACGAAATGGAAATGCTAAAATAAAAGCCGCTACATCAGAAAAAAACATTTTCACATCTGATGAGTGGTTAAACATGACTGAAGCAGAGCGTCAGAATATCCTGATGAACTACAGGCTGGCATATCTGGCTGAAACAATGGTGAACTGGTGTCCTGAACTTGGAACTGTACTGGCTAATGATGAAGTAAGCAATGGTTATTCAGTTCGTGGTGGACATCTGGTTGAACGCAAAATGATGCGTCAGTGGCAATTACGCATCACTGCCTACGCTCAGCGACTTAATGAGGGGCTGGATAGAATTGACTGGTCAGAATCCCTGAAGGAGATACAGCGTAACTGGATAGGACGTTCAGAAGGAGCAGTGATGTATTTCCCGGTTGAAAGCAATACAGGGAAAAAACTGGAAATTGAGATTTTTACAACACGGCCTGATACTATTTTTGGTGCTACCTATATGGTTCTGGCACCTGAACATGAACTTGTTGATAAAATTAAAACTCCTGAACATACTCAGACGGTTGATGATTATGTTTACTGGGCTAAAAACCGAAGTGACAGGGAACGCATGGCCGAAGTAAAAAAGGTAAGCGGAGTTTTTACAGGAGCCTATGCTATTAATCCTTTGAATCAGGAAAAAATTCCAGTTTGGATTGCCGATTATGTACTTATGAGCTATGGTTCTGGAGCTATAATGGCTGTTCCGGGTCACGACAATCGTGATTTTGCGTTTGCACGACATTTTAATTTGCCTATTATTCAGGTTATTTGCCGCGATGGAGAATCTCCGTCAGATACTGCATCATGGGAAGAATCTTATGATGCAATGGAAGGAGTAGTTGTAAATTCAGGATTTATAACAGGCTTGAGTGTTGAAGAAGGTATCAGGAAAATAATTGAAAGAATTGAAAAAAGCGGTGTAGGATACGGAACAGTAAATTACCGTCTGCATGATGCCATATTCAGCCGACAACGATACTGGGGTGAGCCTTTCCCGATATACTACAAAGATGATATCCCATATACATTACCAGAGGATTCATTACCTCTTGAGCTTCCTGAAATAGATGCATATCTGCCAACAGAAACTGGTGAACCGCCTTTGGCCCGTGCCAAAAACTGGAAGAACAAAGATGGTTATCCGCTGGAAACCAATACAATGCCGGGGTTTGCAGGATCAAGCGGGTATTATCTGCGTTATATGGACCCATGGAATGACAATGAATATTTCTCAAAAGAAAGCAATGATTACTGGCAAAACGTTGATCTGTACATTGGCGGAGCCGAACATGCAACAGGGCATCTGATATATGCCAGATTCTGGAACAAGTTTTTGTACGATCTCGGTTTAGTATGCAAAGATGAGCCTTTCCAGAAATTGGTAAACCAGGGAATGATACAGGGCAGATCAAACTTTGTTTATAAACTAAAGAACGCCAAAGTTTTTGTTTCTCACGGTTTGAAAAACGATGACGAAGTAATCCCAATGCATGTTGAAGTAAGTCTTGTTGAGAACGACATTCTTGATATTGAGGCATTTTGCAAATGGAGACCAGAATTTGTTGATGCTGAGTTCATACTTGAAAACGGCAAGTATATCTGCGGATGGGAAGTTGAAAAAATGTCGAAATCAAAATACAATGTTGTGAATCCTGATGATCTGATTGACAAATATGGTGCGGACACCCTGAGGCTGTACGAAATGTTCCTGGGCCCATTGGAACAATCAAAACCATGGGATACCAACGGCATTGAAGGAGTATTTCGCTTTATACGTAAACTATGGCGCTTATTCCACGATAATGACAATAATTACAATGTGAGTGAGGAGGAACCCACTGAAAAGGAATTGAAAATACTTCACAAAACCATTAAAAAAGTTGGCGAAGACATTGAACGGTTTTCGTTTAATACTTCAGTGAGTTCATTTATGATCTGCGTAAATGACCTTGCCGAGCAAAAATGCAATAAAAAAGCTATCCTTCAGCAACTTGTAATCCTCATTTCGCCTTATGCACCACATTTGGCTGAAGAATTATGGCATAAGATGGGTAATACTGAAAGTGTTTATAATGCTGTTTTCCCGGAATATGATGAAAAACATCTTGTTGAAAACACTTTTGAATATCCGGTTTCATTTAACGGGAAAATGCGTTTTAAGATTGATCTCCCCCTCGATATGCCGGTTCCGGAAATTGAAAAAGCCGTGCTTGAAGCTAATGAATCAGCTAAATGGCTTGAAGGCAAAACCCCTAGAAAAATCATTGTTGTTCAGGGCAGGATCATTAATGTTGTAATATGATAAATTGACTGACGATATTGTTAGTTAATTATTTTGCTGTTCCTGCATTATTATAAAAATAATGGTATTAATTTTGCAAATCATAACCAAAAAGTAGAATTCAGGTTAGTTAGTTCACATTAGATTTACGAATCCAGGTTAATTAGTTTTAGGAATTATTGAGTAATCATATTAACTTAATCCCGAAATGAAGAACAAGTATATTGACCTCATTGAACAGACTTTTGACTTTCCGACTGAGGAATTCAAAGTAATTGATGATGAATTGTATTTCAATGATATACCAATGATGGATATCATTAAGCAATATGGAACACCTGTAAAGCTTACATATCTGCCAAAAATAGGCAAGCAGATACAGAAAGCCAGGCGCTTGTTCAATGTTGCTATGGCAAAGGTTGACTACGAAGGTGAATATCATTACTGCCTTTGTACAAAAAGCTCACATTTTTCTTTTATTCTGGAGGAAGTGTTGAAAAATGATGCTCACATCGAAACCTCATCGGCTTTTGATATTAATATTATTGAGCAGCTTTATGAAGAAGGGAAATTCAAGAAGGACAACTATATAATCTGTAATGGTTTTAAGCGACCGCAATATATTGAAAACATCATCAATCTCATTGAAAACGACTTTGTCAACACCATTCCAATTATTGACAACCTTGGAGAAATTGATCATTATGAAGAAAGACTGACTAAAAAATGTAAGCTTGGAATCAGAATTGCTTCTGAAGAAGAACCAAGATTTGAGTTTTATACTTCAAGGCTGGGAGTCAGATATAATGATATTATCCCGTTTTATGAAGCAAAAATAAAAGATAACCCCAAGTTTGAACTAACAATGCTCCATTTCTTTATTAATACAGGTATCCGCGATAATGCCTATTATTGGAATGAGCTTCTAAAATGTGTAAACGTATATTGTGACCTAAAGAAAATATGCCCCGAACTAACATCACTTAACATCGGAGGAGGCTTCCCGATAAAGAATTCCTTATCGTTTAACTATGACTATGAATACATGGCTGAAGAAATCGTATCGCAGATAAAAGCTGCATGTATTCGCAATGAAGTTCCTGAACCTGATATATTTACTGAGTTTGGTTCATATACAGTTGGTGAAAGCGGGGCTGTATTATATTCAATAATTGACCAGAAGCGCCAGAACGATCGTGAGGTATGGAATATGATTGATAGCTCCTTTATGACTACTTTACCTGATACCTGGGCAGCTCACCAGCGCTTTATACTTCTGGCTATTAACAATTGGGATAAAGAATATGAACGTATTTTTCTTGGAGGACTTACCTGCGACAGTCAGGATTATTATAATTCAGAAGCACATGCAAATGCTATATTCCTTCCAAAAATATCAAATGGGAAAACACAATATATAGGTTTGTTCCATACCGGAGCTTATCAGGAATCTATCGGCGGTTACGGCGGTATTCAGCATTGTCTTATTCCGGCTCCCAAACATATTATTATTGATGTGGACGAAGAAGGAGAATATTTCACCAAGCTCTTTGGTAAAGAGCAGAGCTACAAGTCAATGCTTAAGATTTTAGGGTATTAATTGAAATATTTGTAATTTTACCAATTCATTTGGCAATATCTGCCATATGGCAGATATTAATTCGCAGTATTAACCAAAAACCTTAAAACCATGAATTTTGGAGATTTACCTGAACAATATTCAACACTGGGATCATCAAAGATTGTTGTCCTGCCCGTACCTTACGATGGCACAAGTACATGGATAAAAGGTGCTGACAAAGGACCTCAGGCTATTATTGAGGCTTCCGGAAATATGGAAATTTATGATATTGAAACCGATAGCGAAGTACATCTTCTCGGCATACATACTGCCGATCCGGTTTTGGAAAATAAAAGTCCGGAAGATATGACCAAAGCAGTTTATAAGGAAGTTAAAAAGCTGCTGGGCAGGAATAAATTTGTAGTTACCATTGGTGGAGAACATTCAATAAGCATTGGTGCTATTCAGGCTCATACCGAAAAATTCACCGACCTGACCATAATCCAGATTGATGCTCATGCCGATTTGCGGGACGAATATCTTGGTTCAAAATACAATCATGCCTGTGTAATGGCAAGAGCACGGGAATTTGCACCTACCGTTCAGATTGGTATTCGGAGTATGAGCGTGGAAGAAAGTTTTGTAACTGAACCCGGGCGGATCTTTTATGCCAGAGATATAAATCAGGGGGAAACATGGAAATACGATATGCTTAGCGTGCTTAGCAACAATGTTTATATCACTTTCGACCTTGATGCACTTGATCCTTCAATAATGCCATCAACCGGAACCCCTGAACCGGGAGGATTACACTGGTTCGAAGCCATTGAAATACTAAGGAGAATAAGCGAAAGGTCAAAAATTGTCGGATTCGATGTTGTGGAATTATGCCCGAATCCTGCTTCAAAAGCTTCGGATTTCCTGGCAGCAAAACTTATTTATAAATTGCTGACATATTCATTTATTGACCAGATCCCAAAACAAGGAAAGTAATTATTCATTAAATAAAATTAAATAGAAAAATGAAAAAATCTGATTTGCTGAAGGATGAAATAAAGCATATTGATATAAAAAGCTTTGATTCAACCCAACTGATCAATGCCATGCGCGATATGTCGTTTACATCGCGTGATACTGCTAATGCTACCGATATCTTTGATCTGATGATCAATGATAAGGATTGCTCAATTATCCTTACTATGGCAGGAAGTACCAGTGCCGGAGGATGTATGCAGATTTATGTGGATATGATAAAAAGCAATATGATTGACGCTGTGGTAGCTACCGGTGCCAGCATAATTGATATGGACTTTTTTGAAGCCCTGGGATTTAAGCATTATAAGGGCAGGTCTGATATGGATGATAAAATGTTGCGCGACCTCTATATTGACCGGATCTACGATACCCTGATTGACGAAGAACAACTGCAAATGTGCGATAACACTGTGTATGAAATTGCTGATCAGCTTGAACGCAGACCATATTCATCACGTGAATTCATTCATGAAATGGGGAAATGGCTGGTGAACAATCCCAATAAAGCTGTTAAAAAAGATTCGTTGATCCAGGTTGCTTACGAACATAATGTGCCAATATTCTGCCCCGCTTTTTCTGACAGCAGCGCCGGTTTCGGACTGGTAAGACATCAATGGGAAAATCCTGACAAGCACCTGAGCATTGATTCAGTAGCCGATTTCCTGGAACTCACAAAAATAAAGATGGCTGCTTCCACTACAGGATTGTTTATGATTGGAGGTGGTGTTCCTAAAAATTTCACTCAGGATATAGTTATATGTGCTGAAGTTCTTGGAAAGAATGTGCCAATGCATAAATATGCCATTCAGATCACCGTTGCTGATGCCCGCGATGGTGCCTGTTCAAGCTCTACGCTGAAAGAAGCCTCATCGTGGGGTAAGGTTGATACCGTACACGAACAAATGGTTTATGCCGAAGCTACTTCAGTGCTGCCTTTAATTGTAAGTTATCTGTATCATAAAGGCGACTGGAGAAAACGTAAGAAATACGAATGGTCGAAACTATTCAAAAAATAATCCAATAAAAAAGGCTGCCGATAATAAGGCAGCCTTTTTTGTTGATACGGGTTTCTTAACTCATTTTACTGTTTTATGAGCTTGTCAACTCCCACTTCTTTACCTCTCAAAACTCTTATTAGATAAACCCCATCAGGTCTGCCTCTCAAATCAAACTCATATTTTTGCTTGCCTGCAAACTGAGTCTGAACTATAAGCTCGCCTATGAGAGAGTAGATATCAACCGTTATAGCTGTTGTTTCCTCTGCATCGTTTAATTGCAGGGTAAAAGTACCTGCTGTAGGGTTGGGGAAGAGGGAGAAGAAAGATCGTTCCTTTGATAAATATTGGTTATATCCTGTTCTCTCATTTTCAATATCAAAAGCTGCAATTAAACTTTTGCTAATAGAACAGAATTGTCCTGTAGTATCAATGAAAGCCCAGAATTGTGCTCCACTTTCAATATAACTTTGCGCCTGAATATTTATCATTTCACCTGCCACAAGATTCAATCTATTGCCAGGTTCAACAGTAAGGTCAGTAACAACTATTGTTTGCAATGCCTCAAAGCAAGTATCAGCTCCACCTGTGATATTAAGGTACTCAATAAATAAATCAGGTATAATATTTCTTGTATCAAATGTAAACAAGCCAGAATATCCTATGAAATCTAAATTAGTATTTCTTGTATCAAACGTAAACAAACTGGAATAACCTACTATAGTTTGGGCATAAAGCCCGGAAAGAGCAAGCATCTTTGCAATAAGCAATGTAGTTATGTGTCTTTTTAATTTCATATTGTATTTTTTAATATGAGTTAGCCCTATACCTCAATAATATAATGATTTTTCAAATAATCTAATCCCTCAGGCACCTTACGCTATAACCGTCTGCCTTGCCGTGGTTGCTGCGGTACACGTAGCCGTTATTGCAGTACATATTCCGGTCCCAGGCGGTCGTTGACGAGTTCTCATTGGAACTCCACCAGTGACCGTCGTTCCCAATGTTGCTGAAACTTCCATTGCTATTACGGTAGCCGCCAGGAAGTGCCGAAAAGCCAAACTCATCAAAACCGTGATAAGTAATATGTGAATTCCATCGCGGATGTTCAGATGTGGCACAATCTCCACCCAAAGGCGAGTTTACCTGACGGCAGGACTTAAGAGCATTACCGGCACCATTTGTAGTACTGCTATTAGGGTATCCCTGTAAAACCACATAATAAACCAATTGGCTCCATTCGTTATCGCTTGGTAAATGCCAACCGACCGGACATACGGTAAGAGCTGCATTCCAGGTGTATAACCTGCCATATGCTGCACAGTTTAAAGGGTCATACCCATAACAGTAGCTATTGTCAGCATTGTAATTAAGGTTTCCCTTCATCCAGCACTGGTCGCCAATTTGCACAGTATTATATGTCTGCCCATCGCGGGGATCAGTAAATGTAGGCATGCCCGGGCATGGTATTCCGCCTGCAATTTCCGCTGTAGCAATTAGCTTCAGCCTTGTTTGTGTGCTATAGGTGTTCGGAAAACTCCCCAGACCATCCCAAACAACATATTTATTATTCCCCGGATTTATTCCTACAATACTGCCGCTTAAAAATCCAGGTTCTATAGGCGTGTATGTGCTTCCACCATTAAAACTTACATTAATATTAATATTGTAGTATGTGCTGGTAGGTCCTGTGAGATTAAAAAATATATCCACAAGTCCGCTTCCATCGCCGCGCTGCTGAACAGACGTTACAACTATAGCATTGTTTTGTGCTACACAAAACAATGCTGCAAACATTAAAACAATGGTAAGAATTGATTTTTTCATGGATTTAAAAATTTTCAGGTAATAAACGACATATGATTTCAGCAATATAATTCATGGTTTTGTGCCTGTAAAAACAGAACATAAAGTAGCCAAAACCAAGAAATTGTATTGAAAAGATCGTAATTAACTGTAGTTTATAATCATTCTAAAGAAGTATCACAGTCTAATGGCTTGACGTATCAAATGGTTCTCACCTTATAATGCTTTATGAAATTTGAGCATTCCAAACTCCTATAAAATTGTGTTAAAGGTTTAACATCCGGCTTTGTTTGCTTTATTTTTTATTGGTTTACAAATACCCCTGTTCATCAAATTCTCCGTACCTTGCAGCGCTAATCAAAACATACTAAATAATGAATAAACTAACCTCAAAACTCTTTGCTGTCATACTTGTATTATGTATGACTACTTATGTTAAAGCGCAGGATGAAGCCCGCCTGATGCGTTTTCCTGACATCAGCCAAAACCTGATAACTTTTGTATATGCAGGCGATATATGGACTGTTAATGCCAATGGCGGCGATGCCCGCCGGCTTACTTCCCATGAAGGGCTGGAGCTTTTTCCAAAAATTTCGCCCGATGGGAAATGGATAGCTTTTTCGGCTGAATATTCCGGAAGCCGTCAGATATGGGTCATGCCCTCAAAAGGTGGTCAGGCAAAGCAACTTACCTATTACAATTCAGTAGGTATGATGCCTCCGCGTGGTGGTTTTGATAATGTAGTTCTGGAATGGACCCCTGATAGCAAACAAATCCTTATACGTGCCAACCGGACAACTTTTGGCGAGAGACAAGGTAAATATTTTCTTGTAAACCTGGATGGCGGACTTGAAAAACCACTTCAGATAGTAAATGGTGGATTTGCAGCATTATCACCCGATACAAAAAAGATATGTTTCACCCCTGTTGATCGTGAATTTCGTACCTGGAAACGCTATAAGGGAGGTCGTGCCACCGATTTATGGATTTATGATCTGGAAAAAAATACTTCAGAACAAATTACTGATTTTGCCGGAAGCGACCAATGGCCTGTATGGTTTGGAAAAAATATTTATTTCACCTCCGACCGCGATCTGAGACTGAACATTTATCGCTATGACACTCAAACCAAAGAAATAAAGCAACTGACCTTTCACAAGGAATTTGATGTGATGTGGCCATCGGGGAAAAATGGAAAAATTGTTTATGAAAACGGTGGTTATCTGTATGTTTTGGATCTTTCGTCCGAAAAAACCGAAAAAATCAGAGTAAACATAAACTTCGACAATCCTAATCTGGCTTCATACTTTAAAAATGTAAAAGACGATATTCATAGTTTCTCGGTTTCTCCGTCAGGCAAGCGTGCCTTGTTCGATGCCAGAGGCGATATTTTCTCGGTTCCTGCCGAAAATGGCGTTATTGAGAACCTTACCGAAACTCAGGGCATTCGTGAAATTTATCCTTCATGGTCTCCTAACGGGAAATACATTTCACATTACTCTGATGCCAGCGGCGAATACGAAATTTATCTGCTTGAAAACAAGCGTTATGCCAAACCCCGTCAGCTTACCTTTAATTCTTCAGCATGGAAATACGAACCTGAATGGTCGCCCGACAGCCGCTATCTTGCCTACAGCGACCGCACCCTGAAACTTTGGTTAATTGACGTGGAAAGCGGAAAACAAACTGAAGTAGATCATGCTACATTTAATGAGATCCGGTCTTTTAACTTCTCGCCCGACAGCGAATGGATCACCTACGACAAAGAATCGGAAAACGGACTATCAGCAGTGTGGGTTTATCATATTCCAACGGCAACGGCTACACAACTCACTAACGATGATTTCAGCGACCGCATGCCTGTATTCGGGAAATGTGGCAAATTCCTGTTTTTTGTTTCAAACCGTGATTTCAATCTGACTTTCTCAAGCTTTGAATTTGATTACCTCTACACCAAAGCCGCCAAAATTTATGCTGTGGCACTGATGAATGATGGTTCGAAACTTTTTAAAGACAAAACTGACACTGAACCGGTAAACGAGGACAAAAAAGCTGAGGAGCCGGCTAAAGGTTCGAAGCCAAAAACAAAAGATGAACCGGCAAAAAGTGAGGAAAAACCAAAAGTAAAAATTGATTTCACAGGTATAAACAACAGAATTGAAGCTTTTCCACTGCCTGCCGGCAATTATCGTATGATCGGTCCTGCCGATGGTGGATTATTGTATATCAGCGATGGAAAACTTATGCGCTATAATGCCGGCGAAAGGAAAGCCGAAGAAATAATGGACAGGGTTTTCTGGGCAGAACCTACAGCCGATGGCAAACAGTTTATGTATCGCTCAGGCGACAGCTATGGTATTGCAAAAGTAGCTCCAAACCAAAAAGCCGGTGCCGGTAAACTCAATCTTGATCAGATGGATATGAAAATTGATCCGCGCAAGGAATGGGATCAGATATACCGTGACGGCTGGAGAATTTTTCGCGATTATTTCTATGTCAACAATATGCATGGCGTTGATTGGGAAGGACTTAAGCAAAATTATGGCGCTATGCTTCCTTTTATAGGACATCGTTTTGATCTGGATTATATAATTAACGAAATAATCTCAGAAACCAATGCCGGACATGCTTATGGCGACTGGGGCGATTTTCCTCGCGTAAAACGTATTGACAACGGATTGTTAGGAGCCGAACTCGAAGCTGACGAAAACGCCAAACGTTACCGGATCACAAAAATATATGCCGGCGAAAACTGGAATCCTGCGCGCCGCTCACCTCTTACCGAAGCCGGAGTTAATGTTAAAGAAGGTGATTATCTGATCAGTATCAACGGAAAAGAGATAATCACAAAAGATAATCCGTACATGTTTCTTGAAAATCTGGCAGGACAAAGGGTTGAAATTGCGGTAAATTCAAAACCACTTACTGATGGCGCACAAATATCTACAATTACCACCCTTAGCAGCGAACAGGAATTAAAATATTATAACTGGGTGATTGAACGGCGTGAAATGGTTGATAAGCTCTCAGGTGGACGTATTGGCTACATCCATGTTCCAAATACTGCACAGGAAGGCAACCGCGAGCTTTACCGCGGCATGTATGCTTTCCATAACAAAGAAGCTCTGATAATTGACGATCGTTATAATGGTGGAGGATATATTCCTGACCGCCTGATTGACCTGCTCGACCGGCGTACTCTCAACTACTGGCACCGTGACGGGTTATTGCCCAGCAAAGCTTCTGCCGTAGCACATGATGGACCTAAAGTAATGCTGATAAATGGTTATTCTTCATCCGGCGGAGATGCGCTGCCATATTATTTTAAGAAAACAGGGCAGGGTAAGCTCATTGGAACCCGAACCTGGGGAGGATTAATAGGAATTTCAGGAAATGCCCGCCTGGTGGATGGCGGATATATATCGGTTCCAAGATTTGGTATCTTTGATGAAAATGAGCAATGGATAATCGAAGGTATTGGCGTTTATCCTGATATTGAAGTTATTGACCGTCCTGAAAAACTGGCAGCAGGAATTGATCCCGGAATTGAAAAAGCGGTGGAAGTGCTGTTGAAAGAACTGGAAGCTAATCCGGTGAAGAAAATAAAACCACCTGCCCCACCCGACAGAAGTAAATGGATTGAGGTAGAAATAGAATAATGCATGCAAAGATCGGTTTTTCAAAAGCCTTGGCTTTTGAAAGTTGGTCTGTTATATTTTTCCAATCGGTATTATTCGTACTTTTCTTCGTCAAACTCCAGTTGCCGGTTACTCAGGAAATCAAAATGAGTGAGGCGTCTGAGTTCATAATAATTCCGCCAGTAGCTGTGTAATGCTGAAATATAGCCAAGTGCGGCATTATCTTTCTCAGTCTGTGCCATGTTTAATTCTATTATCCCTATCTTACCTATCAGGTAGCGCTGTTTTGTTACCTCATAACGCTTAAGTGCAACGGTATCGCTGCGGGCGGCTATCATAAGCTGATTTTGCTGCATGTTGAACTGCTTGACCTTCAGATTTACTTCCTGGTCAAAATCAATCTGTTCCTGCTCAACTGATGTTTTTACAAGCTCTCTGCTCGATTCAGCCATTTTAATTTTCCCTTTTGAAAGCCCCCAGTCAAGTATAGGAACCTGAACACCAATTGTTAACCTTTGCTGATCCTGTGGGTTAAGATAAGCATTCTTAAGCTCTTCAGCACTTTGGGTCAAACCATATACTGCATAAAGATTGGCATTGAACCGGCTGTCCAGTCTGGCCTTGCTGAGTTCACTTTCGGCTTCAATGAGGCGGCGCTCAAAGCCAAGCGCTGAAGCTCTGTTGTTACGTGCCTGATTTATAGCCTGCTCGGGCTCAATAATAAGGGCTGAAGTTTCGTAAGGAGGTAAAAGTTCAATTATAATTTCCTCAGGAAGGCGAAGATAGGATTTAAGGTTGAACTCCTTGGTTTCAAGGTCTAATTGCGAATTTTCAAGATTAGCACGGGAATTCAGCAGATTCAGTTCGGTTTGCAATAATTCATTTTCGGCAATAGTTCCCATATTGAACCTTCCCTGTGCTATCTGAAAAAGAGTATCGTTGTTTGCCGTGTTCAGCTTCTGAATCTGGTTCTGTATTTGAGCCATCAGCAGATCGAAAAAATAATTAATGGTAGTGATAGCAGTAGCTTCCAGGTCTTCCACATAACGGCGCTGAGCTTCATTAAATCTCAGCGGTTCTGTTTTACGGCTCCAGCGAAACTGATTATATGCAAACAAAGGCTGACGAAATCCGATATTCAGCGGAGTGGATAAATATGAGGTTATTGTAGAATCGGCAAACAGGTCAATACGTTGCAGATTTGTATTTAAAAATATCTGACCGCCTGTAAACCCAATGTTTTTGGCAAGTGAAAGGTTCATACTTGAACTGAGATACCGTCTTTCACGAAAGGCTTCGCTTCCGTCAGGCTGTGTGATCCGGTCAATTGAACGGTTAAGTTCAGGTATCGTAGCATCGAGGTTAAGCATAGGCATAAATCCTGCTTTATGTGTTCGAAACTGCCAATAACTGTTGCGATAGCGATGGCGAGCCATCATTGCCTCAGGCGATTGCCTTACAGCAAATACGATAGCATCCTCAAGAGAGAGCTTAATTATATTTTGTTGAGCAAAAACACTAAAATCAGAAATAGCTAAAAATGCTAAAAGTAATGCAACGAAAGAATTTTGTTTTATCACAGCAGTATTTTTTAATATAAATCTCAGAAGAAAAGATACTTAAAGCACATATTTTGGTTGTCTAAACGAAAGATTTCAAAGATTATGTTAAATTTTTTAATTCGCTCCTAAAATTATCCTTGATATAAACAAAAAGATAAAAAGCTATAGAAATTAAAATCAGGCAGATAATTGCACCTACTGTTAAGCCTCCAAGAATTGTTAATGATAATTTGCAACCGTGCCTTTAAAACTAATTTAAAGTATACGATAATAATCAATAAATTTAATTGCCCCTTCTTATTGCAATGAGATAATAACTCCCTCATAATTTCTGGCGAACATTAATTAGTTTAATAAGTTTCAAAAGTTGTAAACTGAAATAATGTATATCTTAAAATGTTCTTGAATTACAGTTTACCCTGAATACTGCTATCAACTCCTTATATATCAAAACTTAAACAATAAGCAATTCTTCTTTTACTTCTTTTTTGACTTTTCTTTATTTTTACCACATATTATTCACCCTTGCCTCTAGTAAAAATTATTTTGTAGGATTAATTTTCATATTGGGTTGTGAAATTTGTAAAGTTAATTGTTTTAGTGACGGTGCTTCAGTATCTACAATTCTTTTGCCATGACTATTTGTTGATTTTTTTATTGTCCCTTTTTTATTTTCAATCTCATTTTTTTCAAAATCTAATTCCTGCGGTAATAAGCTTTTATCAACTAATTTTGATCGCTCAAAATCAATATTTCTTAAAGGATTCGGTATTGAGAAGTATTTTGCAAGATCATCCCAGTCATTATTTCTAATTGTAATAATATCGTTCAGATAAAAACTCACCCAGTTTTCACCTATTTTAAAATTAGATTCCGTTCTATTTAGTTTTTGCTGTGATATTTCAACATATTTTTTGTCTAATTCAAACCCTAAATATTTTCTGCCAAGTCGTTTTGCTGAAATAGCTGTAGTACCAGTTCCTGAAAATGGGTCAAGTACAATATCATTCTCATCAGTAGTCATTAGAATTAATCTATCCATTAAATGAATAGGCAACTGACAAGGATGAGGGTCTCTTTTTGAGTTATGCTTTATTCTATGAATATCAGTCCATACATCAGAAACCAATGGGCCAAATGGATGAAGCTGGTCTTTTTTTCCACCATAATCTTTCAATAAATAACGTTGTTTTCTATCACGTTTATGTGGATACCTTAATTCATAAATTTTTGAACCTTTAGCTTCTTTGGTATAGAATAATATACCATAATGGGCTGGTTGTAAAGATTTTCCCATAGGAGCAGTCGGAGCATCCCATGAAATCCAATGTTTAAAATTTGCAAATCTATTTAGATAAGTAGCGTAATAAGTTAGCCACTTGGGGATATTATGAAGGAAAATTGAGCCAGTAGGTTTTGTAACTCTAACCATTTCTGATATCCATTTTTCACACCAATCAAGATACTCTTGAAACTCCAGGCTATCGCCATAACTGGTGTAGTTCTTTCTTAAATTAAATGGAGGATCTGCGAAAGTCATATCAACAGAATTATCTGGAATATTCTTAAATAATTCGATACAATCTCCATTATGAATCTTATTTATATATTTGCTAATCATTTTTTTAATCTTTCAATAAGAAATTCCTCAAATCTTTTTAATTCGTCTTTATGAAAAGTAAAAACATCTTCATAAGCTGTTACCATTCTTTTTAAATCGCCCTTTCTAACATACCAACCAATACCATCGACAAATCCAATGAAAATTGCATTTGGATAGTGTGCTTTTATTAAACTATCAATGAAAATTTCCGTTTTAGACTTATCCCCTTGTCCCGAAGAAGTTGTTGCTAAAAAAGAACTTTCAATAATTATCAACGGATTCTTTTTATTAGGGATAATGAAGTCCATAGTTCGCTTGTTATCTGGTGCATTAGTAATAAGTTCTCTTAAATCACCAGTATCAAAGGTAATTTCATGTCTGTCTAGTATCTCAGTAATGAGAGTTTCTGGATTATTTCCTTTCAATCCAGAATAACTTCCCTTTTCTTTATAGCGGATAAGCGTATCAATTAATTCGGGTATTTCAAACTTCAATTTTGAAATACTAAGTTTTTTTAGTTCAAACAATGGAATTGTATTAGCTAAAAACGGAATTGATGCCCCTTCAAAAAAAATATTAACAATACCTTTTCTAAAATATTCATTTCTCTGTATATGCTTTAATATAGTACTGTTAGACCACTCTTGAATATTATCAGAGCTTTTTTCATTATACCATTTTTCTTTATAAACAAGTTTATTAAGTTCTGGATTATCAATTATCCGAATTATTGTAGTTAATCTCTTTAAGTATTCATTTGAAAAACCGGTTAAAGCCAATAATGCTCTTAATCCATTCTCTTTATCCATTAAAAGCCATTCAAAAATCTCCTTTTTTAGCCCCTCTGTCTCAACCTTGTTTTTGACAATTAAAAGAGTTTCTTTTAATGAATTGATATACCCTTCATAGTTTTCTTCAAACTTCGAGTTGAAAAAATAAAACGTGTTTTTCTGGATTACTGTTAAAAATTTTTCATCAACACTTTTCGCCATATTATTGCCTTTTAAAAATTAATATAAATTCCTCCTTCATCGTGTTTCTCATTCCTTTTATAGGTTTTAAAATACTCTTTACCAATGGCATATCATACTTCTGTGCTGATTCTATTATCGTTTCTTCCAATCTTATTCCACCAGTTTGATTGGTATTTGAACCAATTATTAAAACAAAATATTTCTCTTTTTTTAAAACCCTGGAAACTTCCAAACAAAAAGCATCCATATCGGCAAAATAATTATCTAATTTTTGATTTTTGGTTTTTCCTTTAAGTCCAATTAATCTGTTCTTTAACTCGCTGGTATCATAACCTAAAAATTCCAATTGTTCCTTATCATTCTCAACATAATCAATAGCAAATGAATATGGTGGTGATGTTATAACACAATCAACAGAATTAATGTCAAGTTTCATGTTCAAAGCATCCGAATCTGTTAAAATATTCAGCCTGCCTATCTCATTCTGGACAAACCATGGATTAGATAAAAATGATCTTACAGTTTCAATATATCTTGGGAAGACTTTTTCAAACAATTGTTCGTGGTTTGATTTCACTACTCTTTTAGAATAACCCAAGGCATCTAAAAATGCTAAGAAAGCAAGGTTGTATATTTTGATTTTATTATCATCTCCGATTTTAGCTATTCTATTTAAGACATTGCCTTGCTTGAAAAAATCAAACACTTTTTTATTTTCAATTGTAGTTTGTTCTAATAATTTGATATCAATAGTTAAAGCTTCATACTTTGTTTTAATCATAAACTGACAAAAAGGGCTAACGTCAATCGCAATGGAATTAATACCCATTAAAGCTGCTTCAACATTGGTAGTACCACTACCAGCCATCGGATCTAAAATAATTTCACCCTTTTGTATATTTAAAATATTTATTAAACCTTTTATTAATTGTGGATGAAATTTTCCACGATAAGGAAATAATCCATGAGTAGCGTATCCAGTTGAAAATTGTCCTTCTTCAAAATACACTTGCGTTGCTGATGACCTATTAGCATGGATTTTTTCTAAATTACTGGAATACAATAGATAGTGCTTTGAAAGTTTATTGTCAACTGATTTTATATAAGCAGTTCTCTCTAAAAGTTGTTCGCTTGATAATCTTTTATATTCTAGCTTAGCTAATTCTAATTCAAATAGTTCATTCACACTTGGAAATAGTTCAATATTATTTCCAAACAATTCATTTATAATAGATTCTGTATTGAATATATCATTCATAATCTTACAAAAATACAAAAAACATGGTTTTATTAATATTTGCTACTCTATTAGAACGAAAAACTTAAAATACTTCTTACTATTCAATTATTTAGTAAAATCCTTTTTTTAATCAAATTTTGATTTTTCACAATGATCAGTAACATGAAATAGATACAGAAAAATCAATAAGAGTAATTAATTGTTATTCAGAGTGATAATTTTAAAAAACTACATTTTATTTTTCAAAGCCTGTTACTCATATCTCAGCGATGCCAGCGGATCCTGCTCCGAAGCCTTTTTGGCAGGCATATAACCAAAAATAATACCTACTGTAGCAGCTACTCCAAATGAAATAACGATTGACAGAGGAGCCACAATAGTGAGGATGCCGGTAAATTCAGTAATACCTTTGGCAAGAAGGATTCCAAAGATAATACCGATTATTCCCCCGCTCAGACTTATCATAGTGGCTTCGGCAAGAAACTGAAAGACTATATCAGTTTTACGTGCGCCAGTAGCCATACGTATCCCTATTTCACGAATACGCTCCATTACCGAAGCCAGCATTATATTCATTATACCTATCCCTCCTACCAGTAAACTTATACCTGCAATGGCTCCGAGAACAATATTGAAAATATCCTTGGTACGCTGTTCCTGCTTTAGTAAAAGTTCAGGGACTTTGATCTCAAAATCATCAACTCCCTGATGTCGTCTTTCCATCATTCGCTTTAATACCTGCGTAGTTGTGTTCAGTTGCGAACTTTCGTGTACCTGTACAACAATACGATCCAACTGGTTACCCTCTCCACCGGTTCCGCTTGTTTGATAAGTTACCATTCCTCCGTTTATCACAACTGAAGTGGAGCTTCCGCTTACTGAAGCTGAATTAACAAGCGAACGATCGCGAAACCGTAGCAAGGCTGTTTGCAATGGTATGTAAACACTATTGTTATAATCGCTAATACCAAGGTTCTCACTTGATTCGGGATCGGCAGAACGATTCTCAAGTACACCTATAATTTTCATCCAGATATGCCCGCATTTGATATAATCGCCAATAGGGTCCTTATGAGGAAAAAATTTGATCTTGATTTCTGAACCTAGAATTGCAACCGGTGAAGTTTCCTCAAGATGAGTTTCATTGAAGAGCATTCCCTTTTCGGTTCTAAGATTAAAAACATCAAAAAATCCGGTTGTAACCCCGCTTAATTTTGCCATACTCCGAACACCATCTTTTATTACCGGCACATCATAAACCACTTCGGCACTGACCTTTGCAACTGAAGGAATGATTTCCTCAATACTTATGGCATCGTGAAGTGTTAATCCCGGAGAGTATTTAAGAACCATACTCTGATTTTCTTCCTGTTCTCTCTGAGTTTCTTCAACCGGGCGTGGCAGAATGATGATATTATTCACTCCCACCAGTTTTATTTGTTCCAGGATTTCCTGCTGTGCGCCTGCACCTATAGCAAGCATAGCTATTACAGCAGCAACACCAAAGATAATACCCAATGCTGTAAGAATGGATCTGAAACGATTTGCAAAAACCGCTTCTAATGCAATTTGTAGATTATAAATATGACGTTCCACTACAATCTATAAATTGATTAATTTCCATTTTTCAGCGTTAGCAGGTGGTGCAAGGTAAATCAGATCGCCTTCTTTTAAGCCTTCTATAACCACGATTTCGTTTTGGTTGCTGCGCCCCAGTTTCACTTGTTGTCTTGTTTGGCGTCCACTAAAGTAAACAAATGAAATTGAATCAATTGTATAAACACTTTCGAGTGGAACAAACACAGCATTCGGGATAACATCTGTGATAATTGTGTTTTTGGTTGTCATTGCCGGTCTAAGAATGGTATCGCTTTCATTGATCATGATCCTGACTTCAAAAACCTTTGCATTGCTGTTGCGCAACTGTTCACCAATATTGGCTACTTCAATTATTTCGCCGGTGTAGCTTCTGTCCGGAAATGCATCAACCCCGATCTCAACTTTCTGCCCTGTACGCACCTTGCTTATATCAATTTCATTCACATAGGTTTTACTTATCATCTCAGTAAGATTAGGCAGCGATGCTACCACATTATCCCATCCGGTCTGAATGGTAGAGCCAATACCTTGCTTGCTGCCATCCCAGTTTCGCCTGTGTATTACCATGCCGGCTTTGGGTGCATATATCCTGAATTGCTTAAGTATGGTGTTTATCTGTGAATATTTTCGTTCAGTCTGCTGTAATGTTGCTGAAACTTCCTGCATATTTGCCCGTGCTTTATCAAGTTTAAGCTGGTAATTGTTCTGAGCCTGTTCGTATGCTCTTTGTCCTTTTTCAAGGTCAATCTGGATCTGCCTGATAGTTGCCGGCGGTTCATATTTACTTTGATCGTATCTGAGCTGCAATTCTTCGAGGTTATATCTCAGATTTATTAGCTCTTCCCTTGCATTACGCATTTCCATTGAAGTATCAAGCTGAATTTTAGTATATTGCGATTGCAGCTTTTCAAGTTCAGTTTCAATATCTTTCATTTGGTTCATAAGATCCGAACGATCAAGATCGGCAACATAAGCGCCGGAATCCACAACAGTTCCATCAGGAATGATATCGTTTATCTTTACCTGCCAAATACGAAAATCACGCAATCCGGATGGCCCTTTAATATCTTCAGAGCTTTTGGCTTCAAGTTCACCTGAAGTAGTAACTAACACCCTGAATTCACCAAATTTTGCAGGAACAATTATAGTGCTTTCAGTTTTGTCAGTCCGACCCAAAAAATACCATAAAACTAACAAAATCACTGCCAGCGCTCCAAGGGTAATATAAATGTTTCTTTTCATGTGTTTGGGTAATGATCATCATTAAGTGAGTATTTGAAAACGAAGATACAACGGGTATAGTATGCTTTTATTCATCTGCATCTCAAATGATTTTGAAGTTATGAAATTTTCCCCCAGTTCATTTTTTGTGAAGAAAGATACTTCAGATATTCCTTGATCATGTCGTTCTCTTCTCTCTGAAGTTCCGGGTCCATTTCTATTATTTTTTCAGCAGCAGCCCTGGCTAATTGCAATATGCTGCCATCTTTGGCAAGGTCAGCAATTTTAAATTCAATTATTCCGCTTTGCCGGGTTCCCTGTAATTCACCGGGACCTCTAAGGTTCAAATCCACACTTGCAATTTCAAATCCATCATTGGTATTTACCATGGTTGAAATACGGGTTCGTGCATCAGAAGTAAGTTTATAACCTGTCATCAAAATGCAGTAACTCTGGTCAGCTCCGCGTCCAACTCTGCCTCTGAGCTGATGAAGCTGCGATAAACCAAAACGTTCAGCATTTTCAATGACCATAACCGATGCATTAGCAACATCAACACCAACTTCAATAACCGTTGTGGCAACCATTATCTGTGTTTCTCCTTTTACGAACCTTTGCATTTCAAAATCCTTATTAGCCGACTTCATTTGCCCATGCACAATACTTACAGCATATTCCGGCAGCGGGAATTCCCTCACTATACTATCATAGCCATCCATAAGGTGCTTTAAATCAAGTGTTTCCGATTCCTGTATCAATGGATAAACTATATATATCTGTCGTCCTTCCTTTATTTGTTGTTTCATAAAACCAAATAGTCTCAGTCGCTGAGAATCGTTGAGATGAATGGTTTTAACGGGTTTGCGCCCAGGAGGCAATTCATCAATGACTGAATAATCAAGATCGCCATATAGGGTCATAGCCAGAGTACGTGGAATTGGTGTGGCAGTCATGACCAGAACGTGAGGCGGAATAATGTTTTTTTCCCAAAGTCTGGCACGTTGAGCAACCCCAAAACGATGTTGTTCGTCAATTATGACCATTCCAAGATTATTGAACTGAACCGCATCTTCAATTAGTGCATGAGTTCCTATCAGTATTTTTAGTTCTCCGTTCTGAAGTGCTTCAGATATTTCGTTTCTTTTTGTAGTTTTTGTAGAACCTGTAAGCAATTCAACTTGTATATCCATATCTTTAAGCAAGCGGCTGAGAGTATCGTAATGCTGTGTGGCAAGGATTTCAGTAGGCGCCATCATACATGCCTGATAACCATTATCAATAGCCATTAACATGGTCATAAGGGCAACAACAGTTTTCCCGCTTCCAACATCACCCTGTAACAGGCGGTTCATCTGTATTCCTGAACCAGTATCAGTACGGATCTCACGCAACACACGTTTCTGGGCATTTGTAAGCTCAAAAGGCAGGTAATTATGATAAAAGGTATTAAAAACCTCCCCTATTTGTGTGAAACGATGTCCCTGAGTTTTCAACTTTCTTTGTTTGCGTTCAGAAAGCATTGGAAGCTGGTTAAAAAATAATTCTTCGAACTTAAGCCTGTAGCGCGCCAGGGCAAGTTTATAGGTGTCGGCAGGAAAATGAATGCTCAGCAGAGCTTCTTCCCTCCTCATAAGCTTCTGTTCTTCTAACAGAGCATCTGATAAAGTTTCGGGGATATATCCTTTAACACGTTCAATGAGGTTCCTCAGAATCCTGGCAATTCCCTTACTGTGCAAACCTTTTGATTTTAGTTTCTCAGTAGAATTGTAAAAAGGCTGCAAAGGCTCACCGGCAACTATTTTTGTTTCTTCTATCGGCTCAATTTCAGGATGCGCTATATTGAACCTGTTATTGAATATTGTTGGCTTTCCAAAAACCAGATATACGGTATTTGGTTTTATTTTCTCTCTTGCCCACCGTATCCCCTGAAACCAGACTAATTCAACAGATCCGCTATTATCTGACAGGATTGCAGTAAGCCTTGTAGTACGTTTAGCACCTATTTCCCTCATATCTCTTATTATGCCTTTCACCTGAATATAGGCTGCATCAGATTTTATATCCTTGATTCTGATTATCTCACTTCTGTCAATATGCTTGAAAGGAAACTGATACAGCAGATCTTCAAAAGTATGGACATTCAGTTCTTTTTTAAGCAGTTCAGCCCTTATCGGTCCTACACCTTTGAGGTATTCAACAGGAGTTTGCAAAAGGGAAATTTGCATGACAATTTCTTAAATGAATTGATGCAAAGGTAAGAAAACAAAAGAGGCTACCCAATTATTGAGCAGCCTCCTGATAAATTTTTGATTTAACGCTTAATATTCCCAAATATCGCTTTCAAATCTGAACATTTCTTCCTTTATCCGTTCAGCTTCGAGCAATGCATCAAGACCTGTGGCATAATCGCTTATCTTGCTGTCACTAACATTGTCTTCTTTGTAAATATAACTTGTGAACATTCGTTTCAGGAACAAATCATCGTAACTAAGCCTTGCACCGTTATTACGGGGATTGAAGACCTCTGCCTGCGCAAACACTTTTCTTGCATCATCAAAATTGATCCAGAATAACGGGTCATGACCTCTCCATTCACCATCAGGGGCATAACTGTCAACAACAGGACAAAGCCCAATAATCCTCGCCTCAAATACTGAACGTTGCTTGTCGAATACCCAGTCTTCCTTAAGACGGAAAAGTTTAACATCCATTGGATTAAAAACCTTTGAAATAACAGTATCATAAAAATCGTATGGTGGGTCAGGGCGTTGCATACGCATGGTATCAGCCTTATTCAAACGATTTTCAATTTCCTGATAGGTTTGAGGAACAAGGAAATCATCTGTAAGCCCTGAAGCATCATATGCTTCAATCGTACCTTCTCTGAGTGCGTCCATAATAACTGTTATCAGATTTCTGTTTTCTTTAGTTGGGACTTCAGGAAAGTAAAGTGGCTGGTTAAATCTTTCACGAAGATCAATAACCCTCCATATTCTTTTCACCCAGATAACGTCAGCTTCCCTGATATACGGGAATTCAACAGGTGTCTTATCCATTATATGCTGCTTATCATAAACAGCATTCCGAGGTGGTGAAACCTGCGCTGAGGCATCTGTAAAAACAGAGAAGATTAAACTTTGAAAAAGCAAAAGCAGGATTATTCTTTTCATTTTATTGTAATGTAAGATTAATAGTTCCTAATTTACGGGTTCCACCATCAGGCCCGGTAGCATAAATATCTTCCAGCCAGACTCTGTCGCCACGTCTTGCATTTTGAACATATGTTCTCATTTCATCAGTAAACTGATTACTGCTACTCTGGCGTTCAAAAATATCGCCTGATCTCACTGCAACAAATCTAAATGAAGTAATGCGGAAAGTAAGATCAAATTCAAAGTCAGCGGGCATAGTAGGTATAATGGCATTAGCAGCCAGCAAACGATTTTTTTCAATATTTCCGCTGGTTATATTAGCAATGGTAGCGGTGGGGTCGGGTACACGTTTGATACGAAATTCGTTAGAACCCATACTTTTACCATCGGCGGTAACGCTTACAACGGCTTTTTGCACTCCATCAGGAACGCGTACTATCCAATCAGTACCTGAACGGCGAATTTCTCCTATTGAAATACGGGGCTCGATTTTTGTATCTGCCATACCTGATACTGAGATAGATACCGGATTATCAACACCGGTATAAAAAACATTCATTTTTGTAGCAGAAACAGTAACTGAGGGCCGTCCGACAATGTACTCATGTCTGAAATTATATGATCTCATCTGCCCCGATGGATCGGGTACCATAATAGAACCAGCATAACGCTTAGTTCCTTCTGAAGTTGCCGGTACACTTATCTTGACCGATCCGTCCTTACCCTTGATTTTTCTTGCTGATGCAAGGTTCTGAGTTGTTACCTTATCAGCACCATCTACAAATAATACTTCAGGATTGCTTTTAGTATCATAGGCAGCAACAAGGATTTCAGCTTCATAAGTATCACCAAGAAACACAAAACTGCTTGATGGGATCACTTTTGCATCAATTGCATCAAACTTGTAACTCTCAGCATCAATTGAAGAGAACAGAAGATTAATAATATCATACTCCGCATTTTGAACCTCGTTGATAATTTTGTTTATGATAGTTGTATTGGCAGCAAGAATAGAATGATAAAAATTATGCATTTCCCAGGTTTCTTTCTGTTTGTTACGGTTATAAAAAGGACCTTCGGTATCCAGGCCAATACTTAGTTTTTCACGATCAACAGGTTCAAGAACATTTAATACTTCTTCTTTATATTTTTCAATTTTATTTTTTATTTCAGTGGCTCTGCCCTCATTAATATAGAAATTAGTAGTACGATCGTATTTATCTTTACTGGCAGCATCCCTGAGCGACAACACTTTTGCTTCTTCAATACTAACTCCTTCAGCATGGGCCATTGCAGAAATGTTCATTTCAGTCAGATAATCAATAATTTCATTGGAAAGATTTTGTACCTGTATAGCTTTTTCGTAATAAGGACCAACACGTGCTGGATTAAGTAAGTTTTGCTGTTCAAAACTATTATATACTGCATCAATCTTTTGCGAAAAGCTTTCATTGGTAGCTTCCATACTTTCGTTCACTGTAACGAAGGCTTCAAGTACCTGGACTGAAACGTTCAGTGCAAGAAGGGCTGTCAGCACAAGATACATCATGCCTATCATCTTTTGCCGAGGCGTTTCTCTAAATCCGGCCATATTTAGCTATTTGTGATTTATTTAATTATTGATTAATTTACTTGGGCTGTACATTCATTGCAGCCAGCATATTTCCATAAACACTGTTCAGGGCTGATATCTTTTTTGTAAGCATATCTACTTCTTCTTTGTATCGGTTCATATTTGCAGTGGTTTGCTCAATATTGCTTACAAAATTGCCCATGGTGTTCTGAATTTGAACACTGGCGTCAGCCTGCTTCTGGATACTTTGTAACTGCAGTTCATATACTGTGTTCAAAGCCGATAAATTATCAGCTACCTTTTTCAGTTGTGTATTATATGTTTCATTTCCCATCTTGCTCTGATTCAGGTTATCAAAAGCCTTTGAAACATTTTCGGCTGATTGGGTATATTTCTGTGCAAGCTCATTGGCTGATTGAGTAGCAAGGTTAATGGCACCGGCAAATTGCGAAGTAGAGTGCAGATCACTCTTCAAAGCTATTGAAGCTTGTGAATACACATTTGAAAGCTCATTCACCTTTTGTGATGCATTGCGAATGCTGGAAGCAAATTCTTCAGTTACCTGCAAATCTTTATCAAGTATATCAGAAGTTTTTTCTGACGAAGTGGCTAATTTCTTAACTGATGAAGTAGCTTTTTGCATATTATCAACAAACTCATCAGAAGCAACAGCGGCAGTGCTGATGTTTGATAGTTTTGCAGTATTTTCACTGAACCTTCGTAAGCCATCGCCTAAACTCTGTATCAGTTCAGGACCTATTTTCGCATCTGCCAGCAAATTATCAAGCTGTTGAGTGGTGCCTTCCTGAACAGAGGGTCTGAGTCTGCTCACTGGCTTTGAAGGTGCTTCTCCATTATGATATAGATGTGTAAGTTCAGGGTAAACCAGACTCCAGTCAGGATCAACCGGTGGTGCTTCAAAAGCTGAGAAAAAGAAAATAATGGATTCCATACTCATGCCGATGAGCAGCATTTCATTAGCAAAATTATAATGGTTAATCTTGAACAAAGCGCCAAGAATAACTATTGAAGCGCCAAAACCATAAAGTCTTGCCATGAAATTTTTAAAACCTTTGCTTCTGGCTAATTTAAACAATCCCATAATTTAAGAATTTTAGAAATGAATGATTTTGTTTTATTTTAAACCCTAATTGTATATTCTTGAAGCTTTCCGTGGATTATCACCTTTTTGGCGTCCCAGATAGCTTTGTACATTACGAAATCCAATATATGATTTTGCAGTATCCTGATATTCATAAGCACGTGTGCCTACATTCATGTAATAAGCAATATCTTTCCATGATCCTCCTCGTATGACTTTACGTTTCATAACCGAAGGATCACTGTCTTTAGCCTCGTAAGTGTATGCCGGATTCAGATCCCAGGTAAAATTATAAGCTGACTCATGATAAGCATCGTTAGTCCATTCGGCAACATTTCCTGCCATATCATAAATTCCGAAATCGTTTGGTGGAAAATGAGCAACAACCAATGTAGTAAGACCTCCATCGGCCTGATAATCTCCTCGGCGAGGTTTGAAATTGGCAAGAAAACAGCCCTTTTCATTAAGCGTGTAAGGTCCGCCCCAGGGATACGGATTCAGAGTATTGCCTCCTCGGGCTGCCCATTCCCATTCAGCTTCGGTAGGTAAACGAAACTCCAGAGTTGTGGCACGTTCTCTTCCGGTCAAATAACCTGACAGTAATTGTGTTCTCCAGATGCTGAATGCGCGGGCTTGTTTCCAGTTTACACCAACAACAGGATAATGATCATAAGCCGGATGCCAGAAATATGTTTCAGTAAGCGGATCGTTAAACGAGTAGGCATAATCATGTATCCACACCAGAGTATCGGGATACACATTGATTTTTTCCTTGTTCACATAAACTGAACGGTCGCTCATACCTTGTGGTCTGTTGGCAAATGCACCATCTTCAACTTCACTTGACGAAAAATCCTTTTTTGCTGCAGCACGCAGGTCAATCCAGTAATATTCGTAATATAATTTGCGGGCATCAATTTGTTTACGGCGGAAATAACGCTCCTGCTCAGGGATGAACATGCTTTCAAGAATTTCACGTTCTTCTTCACCGTTCCATTTTATTTCCTTACTCCAGTTTAATAGCGGAGGATCGTAAATTTCACCTGTTTTACGATCTTCTTCTATAAGATAAATATCAGGCTGGGCTTCACCAAGTAGAAATCTTGCTATGGAATCTCTTACCCAGTGTACAAATTGCCGATACTCGTTGTTGGTAATTTCTGTTTCGTCAATAAAAAAGCCAGCTACAGAAACCGTACGGGGCTGATGATCGTTTGAGGCCAACATATCTTCATCACCTACACCCATAGTATAGCTGCCCATAGGAACATAAACCATGCCGTAAGGATCAGGCTGATAGTATTTTGGGCGCTTTTGCACACCTATCAGTTCTCCTTTTCCTGCCTTACCACAACTTCCAAGTATCAGAAGTCCAAGAGAATAAATGATTAATCGTTTCATTATCGAATGATTGTGTTCATTAAGCAAATAACGGAGAGGCATTATTATTAGTATTTTTAATTATTGATTTATACAAATAAAAATTGTTAGAAGCTATAAATACCTTGTATTCCGATAGCTATTTTTGAATTTTTCTACTTCAAGCTTAAAGCAATAACTCAGCATTACTTCATGACTACCATATCCTCCCACCACCGAAATAGGAACATCATATGAATAGCCTATCTGCATATCTTTGGTTGTAAAACCCACCATTAGCGAAATAGCATCCTGATGCCGGTATGTAATTCCGCCATATACCTTTTTATTATAAACGACCAGTGTGTTAAAATCTGTCTGAATACTGGCTCCGTCCGATTTAATAAAAACTGATGGTATAAATTCATAGGCAGGATTTCTGCCTAGCTTAAACTGAAAACCACCAGTTAAATAGTAATGCCGCCTGAAATTATTGTACGCTCCTGAAGAATTATCGTACTCCTTACTGCTTTCAAGCAGCCGTGTTGAAGCAAAACCTAAATAATATTTTTCAGGAACCTGATAAAACATACCAAGGTTCAGATCAAACATCATGTTGCTTGCCTCACCTTGCAGGTTTTGAAGCAAAGGGTCTGTTTCGTCAACAGGAAGGAATTTTCCGGCATCGAGTATTGAATTGATAAAATTCAACTGCAAACCAATTCCAAGCTTTGCTTCACGTATCTGACGATGATATGAATATCCCAGCTGAATATCATTAATTGTATAAAACCCAATTTTATCCTGCATCACACTTCCGCCAATGCCGCCACGTAAAGCTCTTACTGTTCCGTCAACAGAAATCAAATAGGTTTCAGGTGTAACCCTGTTTCCTTCAGCATCTTTGAATCCCACCCATTGCTGACGGGCAAGACCTGTTGCACAAATAGCATTGTTCAATCCGGCATAACCGGGGTTAATACCCATATGATTGAACATATTATGTGTAAACTGAGGCTCCTGTTGTGCCGAAACAAATGTGACAATGAACAGGGCTTGCAATAACAATATGATTTTCAGAACTAAACGCATTCGTCAGGCTTGTAGTCGTTCAATTAAATATGCTTATTCCCTATTATTCGGGATTATTTTAATTTATTTAAAAACACCAAATTCAGCTGCAATTATACAAACTTTATCAGCAATACTGAATCGTAGTAAATGAATTGAATTGATTAAGACTTTGTTAATAACTCCAGAATCCTAATTTTATTATTGGATTTATAAGTTCGCACTATATATTCTTATATTTTTGCATGAATTTTATTATATATTTTTAAATCACTGGTATTATGGCGTTTATAGTTAAAGAGAAACCTTTTTCAAAGAAATGGCTTATTAATTATGGTCTGATAATTATAGGAACATTTATTCTGGCTGCAGGATTTGTGTTTTTTATTACTCCCTATATGATAGTACCCGGAGGAGTTTATGGTATTTCAATAGTAATACACTATCTTACAAAAGGCATTCTTTCATTTGCTCCTGATGGTTTTCCTGTTGGATTAATGGGCTTAATACTTAACATTCCTTTAACCATACTTGGAATAAAAATATTAGGACCCCGGTTTGGTGTTAAAACCATTATTGGATTTGTACTTACTTCTTTTTTCATGGATGCCCTTACATGGTGGTGGGGCGAACAACCACTGGTGGAAAATGATCCGCTGCTGTCATCAATTTTTGGCGGTGTTCTGGTAGGCTTTGGACTTGGACTCATATTTAAATCAAAAGCATCATCGGGCGGCAGTGATATAATAGCTATGATATTTGCAAAATACACCCACCTACCTGTTGGACAGCTCATTATTTATGTTGATTCGGTAATTGTGCTTGTTGGATTAATCGCTTTTGGCGACTGGCGTATTCCTTTATATTCATGGATAGTAATTTTTGTTACCGGAAAAGTTGTTGACGGAATAATGCAGGGTATAAGCTATGATAAAACATTGTTCATTATTTCTGACAAATATCAGGAAATACGCGATAAAATCATTGACGATCTTGACAGAGGTGGAACTTTTATTTCAGGAACAGGTATGTATAAAGGTGCTGAAAAGACTATTATTTTCACTGTTGTGAACCGCAGGGAGCTGGCTGTGCTTGAAGAATTCATTCATAAAACCGATCCTCATGCTTTTCTTACTGTAATGGATGCTAACGAAATCCTCGGAGAAGGTTTCAGATCAATAAAAGAAAAACTGGCAGACTAAAAGCTTTATGTTTTCCAGTGTCGTAGTTCCCTAAATTGTGGTGCCCAGTGAATCCGAAATTAGTTTATGGTTTCATATCACAAAACCGATAATCAGTGCTTGAAAAGGCAAAGTGTTCCAGAATTATTTAATTAGCTAATTACCAATAAATCAATTATTACTGAGCAATCCGGTGCTTTTATGAATTTCTGATGCTAAAATCCTTATTTTTGCACAATTTTAATTTTATCTGATGACTCAGCTTCCCAGGATATGGCTTTCTCCCCCTCACATGTGCGGTCGTGAGCAGGAATTTATTCGCAATGCATTCGAAACCAACTGGATTGCACCGATGGGACCTAACGTAACAGGATTTGAACAAGATCTGATTGATTATACAGGTGTAAAACATGCAGTAGTGCTTAATTCAGGAACAGCAGCCATCCATCTGTCACTTGTAATGCTCAATATCAAGAAGGGTGATATAGTTATATGCCAAAGTCTTACATTTTCGGCTTCAGCCAATCCTATTATTTATCAGTGTGCAACTCCTCTTTTCATTGACAGCGAACCTGACACATGGAATATGGATCCTGAATTACTTGAAAATGCCATAATTGCCTGTCAGGAAGGAAATTTTCATAAGTTGGGCAATGGATCAAAACATAAACATCTGAAGCCTCAAAAGCCAAAAGCAATAATTGTTGTGCATCTTTACGGAATGCCGGCTAAAATGGATGAAATAACCAAAATTGCCGATAAATACGATATTCCGCTTATTGAAGATGCAGCCGAAGCACTTGGTAGCCGTTATAATGAGAAAACTTGCGGTTCGTTTGGTAAAATGGGAATTTTGAGCTTCAATGGAAATAAAATTGTGAACACCAGTGGCGGTGGTGCCTTAATTTCAGATGAAGAAGAATATACACTGAAAGCCCGGTTCTTAGCTACGCAGGCACGAGATAATGCCCCTCACTACGAGCATAGTAATATTGGCTATAATTATCGGATGAGTAATGTGGTGGCAGCTATTGGCAGAGGGCAGATGACAGTGATAAATGACAGGGTTGAGGCGCGCAGGAAAAATTTTGAACGCTACAGGGACTATTTTACAAAAGTCAACAAGCGAGGTTATGAAATAAATTTGTTGGATGAACCACAAGGCTTTTTTTCGAACCGCTGGCTGACAACCATAACTTTTGAACCTGAGAAAAATAATAATATTGACAGGGAAAAAGTGCGCATCCATCTTGAAGCCAATAATATTGAATCACGGCCACTATGGAAACCAATGCATGCTCAACCGGTTTTTTCCGATTCATTACGTGTTGTAAATGATGTAAGCGAAAAATTATTTGATACTGGACTTTGTATGCCTTCAGGTTCTAACCTTAGTGATGAGGATTTTGAAAGGATTTTCAATACACTTGATCAGATCTTTACCTAAAACCCTGTTTTCCGGAGTTTTAAGCTGCTGTTTTAAATACGGACAAAAAGAATAAAGGAGCATCACAAATCACGGATCTGTATTTGCTATCCTATCCCATATTTTAACCAGCTCTTTACTTGTATCTGATCCAGGGTTCCATTCAATAATGCTTTTGCAGTTGAGCATGGCTTTTGTTATCTCCTGATCGAAAGGTAATTTCCCGACAACAGGGGTATCCGCTGAATTACAATGATCTTCGATCTGTTTGGTGATTGTCTCATTAAGGTCGTATTTATTTATCATAACCATTGCTTTAGCTCTGAACCCTTTTACGAGTTCAATTGTGCGTTTCATATCATTCAAACCCGAAATAGTCGGTTCTGTAACTATCAATACCTTGTCAATGCCGGTAATTGCAGAAATTACAGGACATCCGGTACCGGGAGGACCATCAATAATTATATGTGAGATATTATTTTCTTCAGCAATTTTTTTAACCTTATCTCTAATCAGATTTACAAGTTTACCTGAGTTTTCTTCACCTGGAGCCAGCCATCCGTACACCAACCTGCCATTCCGGAAACTACCGGTAAACATGCGGCTATCATCATTTTTCTCCATTGTAATAGCTTGTTCCGGACAAACCCTCGAACACAAAAAGCAGCCATCACATAATATTTCATCAATTACGATTTTATCTTCCTTTTGTGTAATGGCGTCAAAGCGACAAATCTCAGTACATATTCCGCAAAGTGTGCATTTTTCATGGTCAACCACAGCTTTATGACTGCCGATAAACACCTCTTCTTCTTCATTTTCAGGGTTAAAAAGCAAAAAAAGATTAGCTGCATCCACATCGCAATCAGCCAAAACCACATTGGATTCAATAGTGGCAAATGCTGCTGCAACACTCGATTTACCGGTACCACCCTTACCGCTGATTATAGCCAGTTCCATGATTCAATATTTTTTCAAAGGTTTCAAAAAGTTGTTTTTTTAAAGAAGGCATGTTGTTAACAGCAATTTCGCCCCGGGAATAGAATTGGGCAATTCTTTTATCAAATGGTATCTCAGCAAGCAATTCAATATTTTCATCTTCAAGATAACCATAAACCGATTCATCACCAATTCCTGCACGATTAACGATAACTCCAAAAGGTTTGTCCATCTGTCTGAGGGTATCAACACTTCTTTTAAGATCGCTCAGGCCAAAGGGAGTAGGCTCAGTAACAAGTATCACATAATCAGCAAAATTGACAGTGTGAATAAAAGGACATGAAGTTCCTGGAGGCGCATCCAGAATGGCGATCTCATATTTTTTGTTAATCTCTCTCATTGCCGCTTTAATCACCGGAACAGGAGTCATGACTCCTACACGTGTTCGCGCTTCAATCAATTCAGTTTGTTCGTTACAGTTATGAAAAACAACCTCACCTTGCTTAACCTGCTTTTCGGTGATTGCACCATCGTTGCAAGCAACAAGACAGGCACCGCAAGAATGACATAATTCTTCAATTACCTTGATAATCCTAAAATTGGGTAAAAAGAAAATTGCATTGTAATTACAATATTCATGGCATTTCCCGCAAAAAGTGCAAAGTTCGGTATCAATATATGGTATAGGTAAAGAAATATCAAAGGTATTGGTTATGCGTGTGTTAAAAAACGTCATTGAATTTGGCGCTTCAGCATCACAGTCGATCAAAGTAACTTCCTTTCCGGCATTCTTTAAAACCCTGAAAAGATTGGTAGCTACAAAAGTTTTTCCGGTTCCGCCCTTACCACTGGCAACTGCTATTTTATATGGTGTTGTTTTGATCATACAATTTATTTTCTGAACACGAACATTTGTCAGACTTTCTTTCCAGACCACATAGCTTCATGTTGATAGCCGTATATGTGCCTGGCTTTGTTTAATAAAAATAATAAGTACCTGATAAATACCAGCAACCTTTACCGGAGTTTTCAGAACTATATTTATCAGGTTGCTTTTTTAAGATGTTTTAATTCAGCCATCAATAACTAATGACTGTGAGAACCATGTCCGTGATGGTCATGGCTGCAGTAATTAGCTGAAAGCTTTAGTTCATCATTCAGGAAATCATTTACCAGTTCTTTTGTTTTACTAACAGGGGCACCGGTAAAAACATTTATTTTCTGATTGTTGAAAATTGTAATTGCCTTTTGTCCCATGCCACCGGCAATAATATCGGTTACTCCTTTTTCAGCTAACCAAACCGGATATACTCCTGGTTCATGTGGTGGTGGTGTTACCAATTGCTCGCTGACAATAGCTTTATTATCAGTTTCGATTATTGAGAATTGTTCACAATGTCCGAAATGCGGACATAACATTCCATTTTGTATTGGGATAGCAATTTTTCGGTTCATATGTGAATGTTTGGTTAAACTCCGGCATGATCATTTACACATGCCGGAGTTAAATTAATTAATTTCAATTTGATTCTTTAATTTTTCAGGATTCTTTTAAGAACGGTATCCTTATCGAGTTTCTTGGTACAGAAAAACCAGTCTTTGCAATCCAGATCTTCTTCTTTTCCGTCCATACGATCTTTTGCTGTTCCGCATGAACCAGCAGGTGAAATAATTACATCATCACCGGGTCTCCAGTCAGCCGGAGTAGCAATTTCGAATTCATCAGCAGCCTGCAATGCTATGACTATTCTGTATAATTCGTCGAAATTGCGTCCAAGGCTGAGAGGATAATACAAAATGGTTCTCACAACACCTTCGGGGTCAATGACAAATACGGCACGAACAGCCTGAGTACTGCTTTCGCCAGGCATCACCATACCATATTTCTTAGCTACGTTCATTGAAATATCTTCAATCAACGGGAATTTAACGTCAACGTCCTTCATTCCTTTATATTCAATTTTTTCCTTAATGGTACGCAACCATGCAATATGACTGTATAAACCATCAATTGACAGACCAACCAGTTTACAGTTTGCTTTGTTGAACTGTTCTTCCATTGTTGCAAAAGTCATGAACTCAGATGTACATACAGGAGTAAAATCTGCAGGGTGACTAAAAAGTATAACCCAGCTACCGCTAAAATCTGACGGGAAATTCATGTCACCTTGTGTAGTAATCGCCTTAAATTCAGGCGCTTTGTCGCCAATTCTTGGCATTGAAAAAGCTTGCTCTTCCATAATTTTGATTTTTTAAAAATGAAACATGTTTTAATTAATAAAAATATAATAATCTGATATACAAAGCATACTATGTACACTCGTAAGTTTTAAAGTCTTTTAATATTCGTCAGTAAAAAATTCTCTGACAAATTAATACTATTATTAATAAATAGATCTAGGCCGATTTCTGAATCCTCTACCTCTTCCCCATCCCATACCTCTGCCACCCCATGCCATTCCTCTTCCCCAATTCATACGTCCCATACCAAAACCTCTGCGGGCATAGAATTCAGGATAATCTTCCATTGGTTCAGGTGCTGCTGTTTTAGCAGATTCTGTACCATAATTGGTACAGCGACCCATACGGCGACCAGTCATTGGTCCTTCGCCCCACGGTCCTCTTTTATCAAATCCAGGCATAACTACTCCTTTTTATTTTAGTTAGTTAAAAAAATTATTCATTACTTCTCAAACGTTTACCCTTACCTTCACCTTCTTCATTAACTTTTCTACGTTTACCCATACCCCGTCCGAGTTTTTTTAGCGCTTCTTTGTCGGTGTGTTCCTTGCACCTTCCTAATCCCCGGCCTGTGCCAGCGCCTTTGCCTTCAGGTCCGGTTCCGTCCATACGTGGCATAGCATTTTGTTTTTAAGAATTTAACATATCTATTACTTCCTGAATAGTTTTTTCAGAATCATATACTATCATTTGGATTTTAAGACTATCAAGCAAAGATTTTATTTTAACTCCAAATTCGCCCGCAACGATCTTTTTCACTTCACGGCCTGCAACCAATTGAACAGCAGCAGGTCCCGCACCATCCTCAAGATCTTTGTTTGGGTTCGGAATAAATTCAACAGATTTGGAATCAGTATCATAAATAACGAAAAATGAACAACGAGCAAATCGTGGATCTAATTTCGATTCCAAAGTGTTACCGGTAGATGTAATAGCAACTTTCATTTTTATTTTAGATTTTTAGTTAATAATTCAATGAATTTCTCTGCCTCCCCGCATTCTTTTTCGTGTCATACGTATATTGCATTTCGGGCAGATCTGTAAACCGCATGGATGCCCATATTTATGTTCCAATTCAAAATTACAGGATGGGCAAATACATATATTCACCCTATGATGAGCAAAACCACGCATTCTCGCTTCTTTTTGACCAACACTACGTATTTCAGTACTTTTACATAAAGGACATGCCTCAGCCTTGATTTCTTTTTCCGGATTGTTAAAATAACAAGAACATTGCTTGCAATGATACCAGTCGCTGTCAAAATAAATCTTGCCTCCATCAATATTTATCTGGCTGCCTTCAACCAGAGCGCGGGCAATTTTCTGGCGTGCACTTGCATAAATCCTGGTAAAGGTAGGCCTTGAAACACCCATTATGTGAGATGACTCAAGATGATTGTGCATTTCGTAATCACACAACCTCAAAGCTTCATATTCTTCAATTAATAGGGAAACCGATCCGTGGCTTTCTTCATCCCGGCTTGAGCCAAAAGGCTTCAAACCCTTGATACAAGGTGGGTTAATAACTTTACGTAATCGTTTGTTTCTTGGCGACATATTATTATGAGCAAATGTTCGCTGCAAAGATAGTGAACATTTGTTCAATATGGTGCAAAAATTAAGAATTTTTTTGAATTATTTTACAAGTCGCAAAGAATCAGTGCATTAAATTTTAAAAATATTCTACAGAAAAAACATTCCTTCCATTTTCACAACCCATCTGTATTGCATCCTGATTCTGCATTATTGCACCACCCCATTGATTATGATCGTAAGTATGAGGTTCACGGAACCAGTTTTCAATATTCATGGTAAATCTGGCTTTAACTGTTTGTCCTTTTCCTGCACTGAAGCTGCTATCAGGGGGTTTTATCAAAAAGTAATTTTGTATGAAACCTATAATATCCTCCACTTGCCCGGAATTATTCCTGTAAATCTGTCCAATACCAAGATGAAAATTAAATGATTTGCGATCGCCGGTAGTATTGAGCCAAAAACCATTCAGCATCATATAATGATAACCTCCGCCAAGATGAGGAGGCCATGCCATATTCACTTCCGGTGGGTTCACAAACAAACCGGTTTTGTTTCTTGCTTCCGAAATACCAAAAATAAATGTCAGCGAATCATATGTTCCTACCGGAATTTCAGCATCAAGGTCCCATATAAAGGTCGAAGGATCATTAGTGTCAATATAATGAATGTCGTTATCGCCGGCAGGTTTGACAACTGAGCCATCGCTGCGAAATAATTTCAGCTCGGAAATGAAATACATGATCTCAGTAACTTCATATGGATTCCCCGCTTCATTAACATACACCATCTTGTTTTTTACAAGCTGCTTTCCGTCAACATGATGGGCAAAATGTACCTGCATTGAAACCATATCAGGCTCATCATTATCTTTTTTACAATAACTGAAAAAGAAGATCAGGCTTAAAAGGGCTAAAGTTCTTAATTTCATTTTTTTTGAAATTTATGTTTAGAAATAATGTCTGCAAACCAGTTTGATCATCTGAATATCAGACATATATAAGGTAGATTTACTTCAATTATCGGCTTCAAGGTCAGTAATCAGAAAATCATAATTACACAAAAATACAAAATATGAACTAAACAACAGTGATTATTATTTAACAGGAAAGAAAAAACTTGGTTTTTCTCCTTAACTTTGCTTTTTGAACAAATATTTAAAAAAAATGATTGATACTGCATTTAAAAATGCCATATTAACAGGCATTCCCGAAGATTTACCATTGCCAAAACCAATTGATAACAGCGTTAGCCATGCTCCGGTTCGCAAAGATATTTTAAGCGCCAATGAAAAAAAACTGGCTTTAAAAAATGCACTCCGATACTTTAATCCCCGTCATCATAGCGTTCTGGCTCCGGAATTTGCCGCTGAGCTGAAAAATTACGGAAGAATATACATGTATCGCTTTCGTCCTGATTATAAGATGTATGCCAGACCTATCCATGAATATCCGTTTCGTTCAGTTCAGGCAGCTTCCATTATGCTGATGATACAAAATAATCTTGACCCTGCGGTTGCACAGCATCCGCATGAACTGATAACTTATGGCGGAAATGGTGCTGTATTCCAGAACTGGGCGCAATACCTGCTCACTATGCAATATCTTGCCACCATGACTGACGAGCAGACACTGGTAATGTATTCAGGACATCCGCTTGGTTTGTTCCCTTCTCATAAAGATGCCCCTCGTGTGGTTGTAGCCAATGGGATAATGATACCAAATTACTCGAAACCTGACGACTGGGAACGTTTCAATGCTCTTGGAGTAACCCAATACGGACAAATGACAGCCGGTTCGTATATGTATATAGGACCTCAGGGAATTGTTCATGGCACTACTATTACTGTTTTAAATGCAAGCCGTAAAATATCTAAAAGTGGTGAAAGTACTGCCGGACGCTTGTTTGTTACCTCGGGGCTTGGAGGCATGAGTGGAGCACAGCCAAAAGCCGGAAATATTGCCGGAGTGGTTAGCATCACGGCAGAAATAAATCCTGTGGCAGCTCATAAACGACATGATCAGGGTTGGGTGGATGAAATAGTTGATGACCCTGATAAAGCTATTGATCTGGCTCAAAAATGGCAGCAGAAAAAGCAGGCTCATTCAATAGCATACCTTGGAAATATTGTAGATCTATGGGAAAAGCTTGCCGAAAGGGATATTCATGTGGATATGGGTTCTGACCAGACCTCACTGCATAACCCTTTTGCAGGCGGTTATTATCCGGCGGGCTTGAGCTATGAACAGTCTAATGAAATGATGGCAAAAGATCCATCGCGGTTCAAAGAAATGGTTCATAAAAGCCTTCGCAGGCAGGTTGCAGCAATAAATAAACTTACCGGAAAAGGCATGTATTTCTTTGACTACGGAAATGCTTTCTTGCTTGAATCCAGCCGCGCCGGTGCTGATGTTATGAAACCTGATGGCAGCTTCAGATATCCGTCGTATGTGCAGGATATTATGGGACCTATGTGTTTTGACTACGGGTTTGGACCTTTCCGCTGGGTTTGCACCTCGGGATTGGAATCCGACCTCGACAAATCTGACCGTATTGCAATGGAAGTGCTTCAAAAAATATCGTCAAAATCTCCTGATGAAATCTCACAACAGATGAAAGATAATATCCAGTGGATTGCGGGCGCCAAGGAAAACAAGCTGGTAGTAGGTTCAAAAGCACGTATTTTATACGCTGATGCCGAAGGGCGTATCAGTATTGCCGAAGCTTTCAATAAAGCAATAGCTTCTGGTGAGATAAGCGCTCCAATAGTTCTTGGCCGCGACCACCATGATGTTTCCGGTACTGATTCACCTTTCAGGGAAACAAGTAATATTTACGACGGCTCACAATTTACTGCCGATATGGCTGTACAAAATGTTATTGGCGATGCTTTCCGCGGAGCTACATGGGTTTCGCTTCATAATGGCGGTGGAGTTGGCTGGGGCGAAGTAATGAATGGCGGTTTTGGACTTACACTTGACGGTTCGGACGATGCTGAACGCCGTTTACGTTCAATGCTTATGTGGGATGTGAACAACGGTATAGCACGGCGTAGCTGGGCACGCAACAAAGGAGCCATGTTTGCCATCCGTCGTGAAATGGACAGAACTCCAAACCTGAAGGTGACCATACCCAATATAGCCGACGACAGTCTGATTGACAGCGTTATAGATTGATCAAGCAATACTGGTAAGATATGCCAAAATGATGAAAAACAGATATATCAAAATTCTTCATCATTAAACAATTTTCCATATCCAGCTAACGGTTCATTTACAGAGGATGAACCATATTCCCGTTTTTTACTTTTAGCTGTTGTTTTTTTTCAATCTTAGCCAGTTTTTTGTTAACTGCTGACAGGTCAACGGGTTCTTTTTATACGGCTGTACTTAAATAGTCAAGTCTTAAAAAGCCAAATTCGATTTATTTTTTAAAATTAAGAAGATAAAAATCAACTTCTTAATTTTATACAGTAAATTAGAAAACTATGAGTAAATTTTAGTTGGCGAGAAACTCCATTGCAGGTGAAAAGAAAGATGGTCTTTAAATTTGAGCAACATACAACAAGGAAACAGTTGTGCCGGTGTATAAACATCCATCGCAGCAACTCTACTACAAGCCAATAAACAGCAAACGTGGGGGCAAACTCAGCACAGAGGAGCTGAAGCTCATGGGATATATCATCAATCCCGGCCTTAACTTGACTGACAATGAAAATGTTCAAGAGACTGGAGGAGGTAAACTAATAGAACAGACATACAAAGATGACCACCATCATCGCAAGTCAGCTGCCTGTACCAAGCTGGTAGGATGTAATTTGAGAAGAAACCATCATAGATGCCAGATTGGACAGATTGGTTAATACTTCACAAAGAATTAAACTAAAAGATGAAAGTTTAAGAAAAAACTGTAATATTGTCAGCAGAAATATTTTTTAAGTTGACCAGAATTCCAATGGGGTCAGTATCGCAAGAATAAACATTTAATCAGATAATTGAAATCCATCGTGTTATTAACGAACGTATTATCACGATAATATATGTTAATTTTCTTTATATATCCTTTCAAAGTACTATATTTCGTTTTGTCCTGACACACTATAGCTAAATTGATTTCACCATGAAATATTTAAAAAAATTACTTTGTGATTGAATTATTTCATTTACTTTTGACAAAAATAGTCAACATTAATTATGTCAACAGATACTATTGGGGAAAAACTCAGACAATTAAGGGAAGAAAAGGAACTTCCTTTACGAAAAGTAGCAGCACAACTGGATATTGATGTGGCAATTTTAAGTAAAATGGAGCGGGGAATAAGAAAAATAACCAAAGAAATAGTTTTACAATTGGCTGACATTTATGATTATGATGCACATGAACTTCTGGTTTCTTTTCTGAGTGATAAAATAATGTATGAAATACAAGATGAGGAATTGGGAATGGAAGCATTAAAAGTAGCAGAAGAGAGAGTAAAATATTTAAAATCAAAAGGCGAAAAATGAAAGAACAACAAATTATATCAACAATTAAAGCTTTTGGGTTTTCTGCTGACTCAGACAATAAAAAACAGTACTCCAAAACCTATGATAATATTAGATATCGGATTTCGGTGGATTTATTAAAAAGCCGGATTGATTTTGGACCGAAAATAAAGAAGGGGGATGACACCACCTCGCATTTGAAAAATCCTGAAAATATCGTTGTTTTAGAATGTGTTAATCGTCTGTTGGAGAAGGGCTATAAACCCGACGATTTAACACTTGAAAAAAAGTGGAAATTAGGACGCACTGCAAAAAGCGGTAAAGCAGACATTACAATTAAAGGTAAAAACGAAAAAACACTTTTAATTATCGAATGTAAAACCTGGGGAAAGGAATACGAAAGCGAACTCGACAGGATGAAACAGAATGGCGGACAGCTTTTCTCTTATTTCCAACAAGATAAAAACACACGTTATCTTTGCCTCTATGCCTCGAGAGAGTATGGAGGAAAAATTGAAAAGGCCAATGCACTAATAAAAGTTGAAGACAGTGCCCAGGAGAAAATTCTTCAACAAGAAACTGAAAAACTGATTACATACGAACAGGCGAAAACCATAAAAGAGATGCTTGAAGTATGGAAACACAAAACAAAAGGGAAACAAACTTTTCTTAACACAGGGCTTTTTGAGCCGGAAATTGAACCTTATAATCCGGGATACATTCCGATTAAGGTAGCCGATTTAAAAGATTTTGGAGCTGATGATAAAGGAAAGGTATTTAATCAGTTTGAGGAAATTTTGAGACACAACAATATTTCTGACCGTTCCAATGCTTTTAACAGGATAATTTCATTGATTTTAGCCAAAATCGTTGATGAAAACAAAGGCGAGGATGCCATTACCGACTTTCAGGTAAAGGAAGGAATTGATGATGCCGAAACATTGCTGGAACGGTTACAATCGCTCTATTCAAAAGCAATGCGCGATTATCTGGATGAAGAAGTAATTGACTATAAATTAGAAGATATTGAAGCTCAGATTTCTAATTTTCCGCGACAAACCGCAAAAGAGACACTCTATCGCATTTATAAGGAACTGAAGTTTTATCAGAATAATGAATTTGCTTTCAAAGAAGTTTACAACAAAAAACTTTTTGAAGAAAATGCCAAAGTGCTGGAGGAGGTTGTGAGGCTTTTCCAGAAATACCGTTTTAAATACGACCAAAAAGCGCAATTCTTAGGAGATTTCTTTGAATTGATGCTGGAAAGCGGATATAAACAATCAGAAGGTCAGTTTTTTACACCTACGCCTATCACAAAATTCATTATTTACTCAATTCCTTTAAAATCAATAGTTCAGGAAAAACTTCAAAAAGGAGAAAAATTCTTTTTACCCAAAGTGGTTGACTTTGCCTGTGGGAGCGGACATTTCCTTACGGAAGCTATTGAAGAAATTGCCGAATTGATTAAAGAAATAACCGAAGATGACATAAAAGTCATGCCGGATGCGGACAAGTTAGAGTTTGCTCTGAAAGAGCTGAGAAACTACAAGCATGATATGAGATGGGCAGGCGAATATGTGTTCGGAATTGAAAAGGATTATCGTTTGGCAAGAACCAGCCAGGTAGCCTGCTTTATGCATGGCGACGGAGATGCCAATATAATTTTTGGCGACGGGCTTGAAAAGCATGAACGTTTAGGTAAAGATGGTTCTTTTGATGTACTTGTCGCAAATCCTCCCTACACCATTAAAGATTTCAAAAAACACCTGAATGTAAATCCGCATAATTTCGAGCTTTGGGAGCATGTAACGCCTGATTCCGACGACATTGAAGTTTTCTTTATAGAGCGAATGAAACAATTGCTTCGTACGGGTGGAATGGCCGGTATTATTCTTCCAAGTTCCATACTTAGCAATTCAGGAGCATATACCAAAGCAAGAGAAATTATTCTCAAATATTTTGAAATAAAGGCAATCGTTGAATTTGGCGGAAATACTTTTGGAGCAACAGGCACTAACACCGTTACGCTGTTTTTGAAAAAAAGAGATGAAGATTTTGTAACCAATTGCCAATATATTTCCGAAGATTATATTTTTGAAAACAAAACACGCGAAGGGGATTTTATAAACTCGAAAGAACTTTTTGAAAACTATATAACACATTTGGAATTAGAAGAAGAAGATTATAAAACTTTTATTTCGAGAAAGCCTAATAAAGAAATTAAAAAGACCGAATTCTACAAAAGTTACAAAAACTGGTTTGATGGCTTAACTGAAGTGAAAAACTTAAAAAAAAGAAAAACTTTCAAAGAGATGCCGGAAACAGATCAGGAAGAAAAACTCACCTCCATGTTTTTTGACCTGATATTGGAAATTGAAACCGAAAAGTTTTTTTACTTTTTACTCACCCATCGTATAGAGGAAGATCCTGAACATTTTGCATGGTATAATGACCAAACAAATGAAGGAGCACCGATAAAAGTAGCCTATCCGCAGCGCAAAGCCATACCACAAAAAACACTGATTGTAAAAACAGGACGAAGCACCAAAGAACAGGAGAAATTTTTAGGCTACAAATTCAGTAACCGAAGAGGTTACAAAGGAATTGATTTTACAGGCGAAACTTTAATGTATGATACCGCAAATCAGTTAAATCCACAAAAAGCAAACAGCTATATCTATAAAAATTTCACAAACCAAAAAATAAAAATTGATGAAGAACTTACCGAAAATCTTTCTTTGGTAAGATTGACCGATTGCATTAATTATGAGGGAATTGATTTTGACAAAAGGATAAATTTAAATGTTGAGTCTAAAATTGAATATGAAACAATATATGAATTAAAGAGTATCGGGAGTTTACTTAATTTTCAATCAGGATTATGGAAAGGAGAAAACGACCCCCTAATAGATGTTAAAGTGATAAGGAATACTGAATTTTTACCGGATGGTAAATTAAATTATGAAAATCCAACAGTTATTTCAGTTGAAGCAAAACAATTAGAAAGTCGCAAATTGAAATATGGTGATATTATTTTGGAAAGGAGTGGAGGCAGTGAAACTCAAAACATTGGCAGAGTTGCTTATTTTGAAATTGAAACTAATGAAACTTATTCTTTTGGTAATTTCACCAGTAGGCTCAGACCTTTTGATAAAAATATAATTATTCCTAAATATGCGATGATACTTTTAAATGACCTCTATCAAAAAGGAGGAACTTTAATTTATCAATCTGGTATTCGTATTAAAAACTTAAATCAGAATGCTTATAAATCAGCAAAAATCCCTGTTCCACCAATTGCTGTACAAAAGAAAATCATTGAGGAAATAGAAGCTATTGAAAAAAAGGAAATAGAAGCGAAAAAAGTAATTGAAGAAAAAACACATAAGATTGATGAGCTGTTTTCAACTTTTTTTATTGGCTCTTTCAAAAAGACACTGGAAGAAATTTGCACATTAAAAGCAGGGAAATTTGTTAAAGCAGCTGATATCAAAGATATGCCTGACGATAATTTATATCCATGCTATGGAGGTAATGGATTAAGAGGTTATACAGAAACTTTTACTCATGAGGGAACCTTTCCTTTAGTTGGAAGGCAGGGAGCTTTATGCGGAAATGTTCATTTAGTAAAAGGAAAGTTTCACGCTACCGAACATGCATTGGTTGCTACTCCAAAAGAAGAAATTAACGTTGTTTGGCTCTATCATCTTTTACGTACAATGAATTTAAACCAGTATGCTAGAGGAGTTGCACAGCCCGGTTTATCTGTAAAATATCTTAACCCAATTATTATAAGTGTCTTACCGCTCAAACAACAAGAAAAAATTGTTGAGGAAATTGAGAAACTTGAAAAAGAAATCTTTAATTTAGAGCAATCTATCACCACTGTTGAAGAAGATAAAAGAGAGGTATTGATGAAGTATTTGGAGGAGTAAAGAAGATATTATAGTTATAATAAATACAGATAGGTATGGCAAAGAAAATAGACACAAGCACTATCGTAATTGAAAACATTATTGTTCATAGTATTCCTAGGCACAGGAAAGGGGATTTTTCTATTAAACCCAAATATAGTGAACAAGAAAGCTCATTACCAGACGGTTTAAGAGTCTTTTTTAAAGATAAAATAATACAGTCTTTACAGAGTAATAAAGAATTAAGAGTCTGCTATGACACTGAAAGTGTTTCTCCAGTTTCAACATATATTAATCAAATTTTAAATACTGATGGTGCTGAATTAGTTAAGCAATCAAAGCTAATGACTAAGTATTTATTTGAAATTCAGGGAGGCCAAAATTCATCAGGAATATTAGTTGTTATTTTCGGTAAAATTAACAACCAAAACACTTGCATAATTATTAAGCTAGAAAAAGATGAAGGGGCGCAGTTAGAGCTAGATCCTAAAACAAACTCTTTTAATATTAAAGATGTAAAAAACTTAATGCTTACACGAAGAACTAAAATATATAAGGTTGGATTATTTGTTGACAAGTCAGTTTTCGAAATTAAGTATGACGGAAGTACAGCAGATTTACAGATAGATCCTAAAACTAAAAAAGAAGTTACGACTTGGTTTATTGAGAAATTTTTAGGTTGCGTTCCTCTTGCTGACCCAAGAACTACTACAAAGAAATTTCATGATCTTACAACAACATTTATTCAAAGTATAGAAGATCCTATTAAGAAAGCAAAATACACACAAGACTTAAATTCATATTTACAAAAAAACACTCACAGAATAAGTGCAAAGGAATTTGCAGATGATTATATGGAAACATCAGACAAAGATCTTTACAATAATTATTTAAAAGAAAAAGAGTTTAGAATGTCTGAGTTTCCCAAGGACAATTATTTCATAGAAAATAAAATAAAAAAATTAACCATGACTTTTGACAATGATATTGCTATTGTTGGAAACAAGGGGACATTTGATCAAAACGTCAAGTTAGAAAAACAAAAAGATGGCACAACTAAAGCTGAAATAATATCTAAAGTAAAAAGTGTTCGATAATGATAAATGTTCAGAAAATTGTTGATTTATGGAATGAAGAGCAACCTAAATATGAAGAATTAGGAAAAATCGTTTGTGCTTTCATAAAAGATAAAATTACCGAGTATGAAATATTACCTGAAATTCAATATAGAACAAAGGAGCTCTTAAGCATAATAAAAAAGGTCAAAAAGAAGCAAGATCATAAGGAATATTCCTACCACCACCTGAAAGATAAATTAGGCATTAGAATTATCTGTTCTTTTCAAGAGGAATTGGAAATTATTGATAAATTATTGCATGATTTTTTCACAATCATAGAAGCGGAATATAAGCAAGAGGAGTTAGATTTTGATAAATTAGATTATGTTTCCAATCACTATGATGTCCAAATTAACTTAGACGTTGATGAGTTTGGAAAATATACTAATCTCGGAGCTCTCATTTTTGAGATACAAGTAAGAACATTGAACCAACATGCTTGGTCAAATATGGCGCATTCGTTAGCATATAAACAAGATAAAGACTTACCACCAAAGCTAAAACGAAAAGTTTATCGACTACTTTCTTTATATGAATTAGCTGACGATGAATTTTCAAGTGTAAATAAAGCCTTAAAGGAATATAAAGACAATCACTCTTTTACTCTTTTGAAAAAACTTGAAGGGAAATTTTATAAGTATGCCAAAATTGATTTTGACAGAGAAATCACTTTGTATACCATTGATATCCTTTTAAGCTATTACGAAAATGAGGATAGTGTTAATCAAATTATCTGTAAAATTGGCAATTTTATAACTAACAATGAACAAAAAATAAAAAGAATATACGATGAAAACAGAAACCGTTTTTACGCAATACTATTTTTAACACAACCTGAAATTTTTATTATTTGGTTTATGCTCCAAAACAATCCATTTACATTAGAAGATAATTGGGCAAATGATTTTGAAGAAGAAGACCTAGAACAAATTAAAACCCTTTGGGGAAATGACTTATAATTTTAAAATATGTTAGACCTTACAAATTGTAATATACTTGATCTGATTGCCCACCAAGTTGGCAATCAGACGAATGATGAAGAATTGATATTGTCAGCTTCATTATTGAATACAGAAGACTCTCATCTGAGAGAACTCTTGGTTAAGTATTTTCTTTATCCTTTCGAAAATATGCAAGAGTTTTATTCATTTACATTTTCAGATGAAGACTTCACATTAAACCCCCTTTATCAATATGCGACTAGTATCTTTTCAGAAAAAGATAACTTCAAAATGAAAAGTGAGAGTATTGCAAAACATCTTTATAAAATAGCTTTACACCCTAAAATAAAATCGGGAGATTTATTTGTAGTAACTCTTGAAAATATAAGTTTAGATGGAGAAATGGTAAACGCTTTAGGCTTTTTTAAATCTGAAAATAGACAAGATTTTTTAAAATTGAATAAGATCTCAAAAGAGTTCTCGCTAAAATATGATAAAGGAATCAATATTGAAAAATTAGACAAAGGTTGTTTGATATTCAATACTGAAAGAGAGAATGGTTATATATTATCTGTTGTTGACAACACAAACAAAGGAAATGAAGCACAATATTGGATGAATGATTTTTTGGGTGTAAAACCTATTAACAACGAATATCATCAAACCAATCAATTTTTGGGTATTACAAAACAGTTTGTAACAAAGCAGTTAGACAACGAATTTGAAATTAATAAAGCTGATAAAATAGATTTGCTTAATCGTTCAGTTGATTATTTTAAAAAGCATGATCAGTTTGACAAGGAAGAATTTGAAGCAGAAGTTTTTAACGATTCAAATTTAATAGAATCATTCCGTCAGTTCGATAAGATTTATAGAAATGAAAATGAAATTGAATTGGATGACAACTTTGTGATTTCCGCACCTGCAGTAAAAAAACAAGCCCGGGCTTTCAAAAGTGTTCTGAAACTGGATAAAAACTTTCATATTTATATCCACGGCAACCGGGATTTAATAGAACAGGGAGTTGACAAAGACGGACGAAAATATTATAAAATTTATTACGAAGAGGAAACTTAAAATATGTTATATTGACATGGAGTCAGAATTAGACTTTTGACATTCAAACAAAAGTTTGATTGTTGAGAACAAACAAGTCAATGACTCCAAAAATAGCGGACCGGTAGGATGAAGATAGAAATCTGACTATCTTATTATAGATGCAGGTTACCGAGAGGATATATTTTATTCATTATCTATTTGGAGTTAAGTGCAACAGCAGTTAACATAATATAGATATTATCGCCTGCTACTCCTTTGTAAAAATTATCCTAATCCCTTAATTCCTCGGACAAAAATCAATTTCTTATTTTTGTACAGTAAATTAGAATACTATGAGTAAATTTTAGTTGGTGCGAAACTCCGTTGTAGGTGAAAAGAGAGATTATCTTTGAATTTGAGCAGCATACAACCAGGAAACAGTTGTGCCGGTGCTTAAACAACCACCGCAACAGCTCTATTACAAGCCAAAATACGACAAACGTGGGTGCAAACTCAGCACAGAGGAGCCGAAAATCATGGGATATATCATCAATCCCGGCCTTAACCTAACTGACAATGAAAATGTTCAAGAGACTGGAGGGAGTAAACCAATATAACCGATATACAAATATGACCATCATCATAGCAAGTCAACTGTCTGTAGCAAGCTGTTATGATGTAATTTTAGAGGTAACTATCGCAGCTGCCATATTAGATAGATTGGTTAATACTTCACACAGAATCAAACTAAAAGATGGAAGTTTAAGAAAAAACTGTAATATTGTCAGCAGAAATATTTTTTAAGTTGACCAGAATTCCTAGGGGGTCAGTATCGCCAGAATATCCAGGATTTAGTTCAACAACAGTTACACATAATTAAATATTACAGATATATGCTAGAAATTATAGGAACATACTGGCCACAATTCTCATTTCTACTAACCATTTTAATTGGGGGCACAAGCTACTTGCTTAAAATCTATTTTGATTGGGATTTAAGGAGGAGGGAAATTATATTTAATCAGATTAAAGAAACTAAAATAATGGAGCTTAAAAACTTTTATATTAGTTTTTTTCGGCTTGAAGCCTGTTTGAAAGATTTGTATCAGGCTTTAGCTGAGGATAATGAAGAATCTGAACAAGAAGCTAGAAATGAATTTTCCGATTTATGGATAAAATTCAAACTAAGTTTTACCTATTTAAAGGTGTTTTTAGACTTAAATGAAATTGAACCATTTGAAAAATTAAAAGCAATATTAGAAAACATTCATCTTAAACTTGACTTTTATAAAATCGATCAAGCTTCAAAAGAAAGCGATAGGGAGTTGATTAAAGAATTAAGAAAAATAGGACGTGAAATATTTCCAAAGAAGATTCCCGAAATATTTGATGTTATTGAAAATAATCTAAAGAAAGATTTTAAAATAACAAATATGCATACAAAGTGTTTTTGTGTTAAGCAGAAGAATTAGACCAGCAAAATAGTTGCTTCAAACGCTTAGAATACAAAGCCGACTTCTGGTACAAAGCATCTGTAGAAGAATTGAAAACAAATGCAGCCAGAGGATTGAACAATCAGCTTATCGCCACACTTTCAAGCAGCAATTACATTGAAAACGGAGAATCTGTTTTCATCACGGGGAGGCAATAACTTTTTAGCTTCGGCATTAGGGGCATCAAGCCTGTGTGCAAGGGTGCCCAGCAGCCTATTACAATACTCAAAAACTATTTTTGCAAATAAAACTGAGCCAATTGGAAGGAACTATGATCCGTTCCTTTGGAAAGCTTGCAAAAACAAGAGTATTGATCTTGGATGACTTCGGTCCGGCAAATTTGGAAAATCAACAATAAATGGATTTAATGGAAATAATAGAAAACCAGCATGCAAAGATGTCTAGCATCATCGCTAGTCAGCTGCCTGTGCTAAGCTGGTATAATGTAATTTGAGAAGAAACCATCGTAGATGCCATATTAGATAGATTGGTTAATACTTCACACAGAATTAAACTAAAAGATGAAAGTTTAAGAAAAAACTGTAATATTGTCAGCAGAAATATTTTTTAAAAATTAATCGAAATCCAGAGGGGTCAGTATCATCGGAATATCCACAAGAGATCTCAGGCAAATTATTCTCGCCGCACTAAAAGGGACAAGTTAGGAGTTTAAAATTTTCAGACATTATATTTATTGCTTTTTCATTTGAAACAGAAAACACCTTATCCCTGAAGCTATTGTTGTGCGTTGGTGCGACAACATATTTTTTATAGCTGAAGTAACAAGATAATTTTATTGAATCTCAATAACATAAAGAAAGCAGAATACTGCTTTTTATCTCATTATCAATAATTCACTAAGCTTGCGAAATACAAATTATTATTTCAGGTTTTCGCATTTAATGGCTTTCCTTTCGGTTGAGCCATCGTATTTCATAGGTTCATATTGTCCTCCCACATAGTCCTGCTTAAACGTTACATTGTAATATCCGCACTGTCCGTCCTTTCCTTTAATGGCGATAGAAGCCCTGATATAACGCTCAAGAATGATTCCGGTAAAATCATGACGACGTATGTGCCAGTCTTTATCGTAAATAGCTATTTTCAGTATTTCCTCCACATTAAAACGACCATTTTTATAATCATTTGAGTTTTTGAATTCGGCTATCATACGCTTTTCAAGCTCCGGATCTGATTTCTCAGCCCTGGGGAATTGTGCAGCAGAAGCACCTCCTTCGGCAGCAAGCATGTTTAGCTGATCCGATAATCCAGCATAAAATTGAAAATCATCTCCATTAATATTAAAAATACCATTGGCTACCGGATTATAACGCAAATGAACAACCATTTTAATTTTATTCTTACCCGGCTCAAGAGTAGAAATATCCAGAGCAAGCTGTGCCGGCCCGTTCCACTTTTTACCAAACTCCCGGAACTTCATTTCAGGGTTTGAATAAACAGTTTCCAATTCTGGATTAGGTGCAATTTCCAATAACAGATAATCATTTTCACGCTGAGAAGGCGGAATAAGAAGGTTTGTTGTCGAAAGCTGCAACTCTCTGTCCTCTTTATAAAATGCACCCGGAGGCGGAGGTGTTAGGGTATAAAGCATGATGTCAATACTCACCGCTTTGTCCGATTTTTCATGAGGATAGTATTTATTGATTATTTCAGGCAAATCTACGATTGCGTATATGTAATCACCGGTCTTGAACTCATTTGTAAGTTTGTCCGGATTTTCGGGATTAATAGGTAAGGTAGAAAACCTGATATTTTGAGGCTTAGCATCAGTCGTTACTGATTCCACCTCAAGAGTTCCTTCAGATTTAATTTCCTCCAGTTGTTCAGCTGGCGGTATTTCCTTTTTAATATCCGAAATCTTTTTCGTTGAAGGTACTTTATCCTTCAGATTCTTTAATTTCCCAATTTGCGCTGTTACCGGTATTGTAAATACCAGAGAAACAACAAGCATAATTATAATCCTTTTCATAGTCATAGTATTTAAGTATTTCATTTAATGTATTTAACTACTGTATTCTACAGTCTTTCACATAATCAAGTGATAATATCGCTTCGCACCGAGAATATTTTTATATATGGGCATGATCACACAAGTGCTTAAACATTGCTAAGCATTCTCATTCTAATGGTGAAATACCATTGATGAGGCAGTGAGTTCAGTTTGCAATATTAATCACTCAAGGCTTTCGCATTCAACAACGAAGAAATCGCTGGCTACATAAAACTTTACAGGCGCATATGCATTTCCGACATAATCTTGCTTGAAAGTTAGACGCAGATAACCACATTTCCTATCATTCCTTTCTACAGCAATAGAGGATCTGATATACCGATCAGTTACAATACCCGACAACTCATGACGACGGATAGTTCAGCCTTTTTCGAAAATAATAAATTTCAGAATTTCAGCGATATCCTAACATCCCTCTTTGTTGTTACATGAAGCTAATAATGCATCAATCAGAATTTGCTTAAGTTTCGGGTCGGATTTGAGTTCTTCAGGAAACTTTTCCTCAACATTATCCTTATTTAGCAAAAATAGGATTATCCCTTAAAGTTTTTAAAAGATTTTTCTGGGCTGTAACGGACATTGTCATTGCAATACAAACAGCAAAAGCGAAAATGAAATATAGTCTTCTCATAGCGGTAATTTTAAAATTTAATTAATGATAGAGTATTTCCTACAACTTTCTTAACCAAGCTTTATTTATTCATAATTCGTCGAAATTGCTAATTTATTGCCCACGTCAAACAGAATTGTTATACCAGTATATCATATGCATTCCCGTTTAATGACTTCCTTTCCTAACAAAATACCTCTAAAATGCAAGCCTTATGGACTGCTGAGCAAATCACTTTGTCATAATTTACTTTAATAACCTCCCTACTCTTTTAAGGATTTTCGGTTAACTCCTTTTTTGCCTCTATGGATTGTCAGCCCTTAATTTGACTTTAAATTGTTTTTTATTAAAGATAAAAATGAATTTGCGAAGCAAAGATAGGATATTTTTGAGCGTTTATCAAATAACTACCGCAAATAAAATACATAGACTTTGCTATAAAGAATACAACAAAATGAATATCAGAAGTATAGAAAATCAAAAATGATATAAATGTAAAACTGATTACAAGAATTTAACAGAAATTGATTTTGCAACTATATATTTTAATCTCTATCAAAAGAACTATATGAGATAGTAAAAAGATATCTGAACCCAATCTTTAGAAACCAGGTTAAGCGGGCAAACCAGTAATTTAAAAAAGCAGCTTATAACCTATTTTCAGGCACTGTATGCTTCAACTGAAGGATCGGCTTTTTTTACCAATCCCTGAAGCACGGTACCGGGACCAACTTCAATAAAGGTACGGGCACCATCTGATATCATATTCAGCACGGTTTGCGTCCAGCGAACCGGAGATGTAAGCTGATCAATAAGGTTTTGCTTTATGATATCAGGATCTGTTGCTGGTAATGCATTAACATTTTGATAAACAGGGCATACCGGATTATGAAAAGTTGTTTTGTTTATTGCTTCAGCCAGTTCAATCCGTGCCGGCTCCATTAACGGACTATGAAACGCACCGCCAACCTTTAACGGAAGCGCTCTTTTTGCACCAGCAGTCTTCAATTTTTCACAGGCTGCTTCAATTCCTTTAACAGAACCAGAGATCACGAGCTGTCCGGGGCTATTATAATTTGCAGGTACAACTATTTCATCAATTTCTGCCAGAATTTTTTCAGTAGTTTCATCGTCAAGACCAATAATGGCAGCCATTGTAGAAGGCTCAGCTTCGCAGGCTTTTTGCATGGCCAAGGCACGTGCTGAAACCAAACGTAAGCCATCGGCAAATGTTAATGCCTTAGCAGCTACCAAAGCTGAAAATTCTCCTAATGAGTGCCCTGCAACCATTTGTGGCTGAAAACTCTCCCCAAGATTTGCTGCAAGGATCACTGAATGAAGAAAAATGGCAGGCTGAGTCACCCTGGTTTGGCGCAAATCCTCATCGCTGCCGGCAAACATAAGGTCTGTAATACGAAAGCCAAGTATATCGTTGGCTTCTTCAAACATTGATCTTGCCAGTGTTGACTCTTCATAAAGATTTTTACCCATACCAACAAACTGGGCACCCTGACCCGGGAAAATATAAGCTTTCATATTTACATCGTTTTGGGGTATCTATACTTTTTACAGTTTAACAATTGCCACGTTCTCCTTAAAAGCAGCCGGACCAACTCTAAGCAATCAAGGCAAGCCTGTTTTTTCAGATTCATTTATCCGGATTTTACGTCAGCCTAAAACACTTTTACTCTTATGATCAACAACTTATCAATGTAAATTAGAGCCTATAAGGTGTACAAATTCGGCACGGGTTTTATCAGCATTAAAGGCACCCGAGAAATCAGATGTTGTAGTTACTGAATTTTGCTTTTGAATACCGCGCATGCTCATGCACATGTGCTGCGCTTCAATTACCACAGCCACACCCAAAGGATTAAGAGTGCGCATCAGCGATTCCTTGATTTCACGGGTAAGACGTTCCTGTACCTGTAAACGGCGGGCAAAAGCATCAACGACACGTGGAATTTTACTTATCCCTACAATATGCTTATTAGGTATATAAGCTACATGAGCTTTTCCAAAAAACGGAAGCATATGATGTTCACACATTGAATATATTTCTATATCCTTTACTATGACCATCTCCTTGTAATCCTCATTAAACATGGCTGATAAAATTATAGCATCAGGATCGAGATCGTAGCCATGAGTAAGGAACTGCATAGCTTTGGCAACACGCTCAGGAGTTTTCATCAAACCTTCGCGATCAGGATTTTCACCGATTAATTTAATAATTTCATGATAATGTTCAGCAAGCTTTTTAATAATTTCCTGATTATAAAGGTCAATTTTCTCATAACCATCCATCATATTTTCCTGCAACATTTCTTTTATGATCTGACTTGTCATATTTTTATTTTTTTAGTGTTTTCCAAAATATTCAACATAGTTGTTTTCAGTTTCATGAACCCTGACGCTGTGTAATTCAGCACCAATATATTTTATCGGGGTTTCAAGTTCTTCCCAGATAGCTATGGCAAGATTTTCTGTTGAAGCCAGTCTTCCCTTCATAAAATCCACCTCAATGTTCATATTTTTATGATCAATCTTGTCAATAATATGCTGATGGATGATTTCGCCAAGAGTCTTTAAATTGGCAACAAATCCGGTTTCAGGGCTTACTTCGCCCTTTATTGTAACATATAATACATAATTATGCCCATGCCAGTTAGGGTTCGAACACTTGCCGAAAACTTCAAGATTCCGGCTGTCAGTATAGTCTTCGCGATACAGCCTGTGTGCAGCGTTAAAATGTTCGCGCCGGGTAATAAACATCATAACTTATCAAATGATATATTAAAGAATAAAGATTTGATTTTCATAGTTTAACAAAAATCAAACTAAAAATGTTTTTCAAAAATCCCAGAAAAATTACTCATAATGCTCATAACGGCAAATAACATCAATTATATCTTATCATTTGCCATTTAACAAAATATTTATTCTTTAGGACTATCTTGCTGGATATTACTTACCCGGTCATTATTAAGATTTTCCATCTGACAGGTACCTGTAAAAATAGCTCCCGGCTCTATTGATAGCTTGCTGGTAATGATATCGCCTCTGAATACTGAAGTTGCTTTCAGACTCAGCCTTTCTTTAACCAGTAGCTTGGCTTTAAGCTCTCCTTCAATTTCGGCATTCTGACAAATGATCTCGCCTTCTACCTTACCGGTTGCTCCAACTACAACCTTACCAGTTGAGTTCAGTTTACCATTCAGGATTCCGTCAATACGGATATCACCATTTGATTGTATTTCGCCGGTTATTACTGTTTCTTTAGCTACAAAGTTAACCGACTGAAGATCAGGTATTTCTTTCTTTGACATGAGATTAAGATTTTAATTCTGATCGCTAAAACAAGGCAAAGATAATATTTTCAACATCGTAGAATTAAAAAATAGTAATGAAAAATGAAAATATTTTAATCTAATCCGTTTGATTAAAATGTTGCCTGTAATTTAATATTAAGCTGCCGGGGTGTGAGGTAATTTGGAATTGCATACTGCCTGTTGCTTACATCACTGATCCAGATATAAGACACTGTATTATTCACCTGCAACAAATTAAAAACTTCGAGACTTGCCCATAGCGATTTAAAATGTCTGAACACTGGTCTTTCGCGTAAAGGCGTGTTATCTCCAATTATTTCTTTTGAGAAACCTATGTCTACTCTGCGGTATGGCGGAATCCTCAGAGTTTGCTTGTATCGGGGCGAATTTGGGGGTCCAAAGGTAAGACCACTGCCAAATAAAAGGTTTAAATGCATTTTATAGGTTGGATTTCGGGGAAGATAATCCTGGAAGAACAACGAGAAATTAACGCGCTGATCGGTAGGGCGGGGAATATAACCCGGCTCTATTCTTTTTCCTTCCGAATTAATATAAAAATCGTCTTTTATATCTTCCATGGTTTTCATTACTGAAAGACTCACCCAAGAATCAATTCCTTTCACAAATTCTCCGTTTATTTTAAAATCAATACCCCGCGCAAACCCTTTTGCATTATTTAAAGCATGATAACGTATACGTACATTATCAATCTCGTATGGGATCAGATTATCAAGATGTTTGTAATAAGCTTCGGCAATTAGTTTAAACGGACGGCTCCATGCAATAAAATTATAATCGGTAGCAGCAACAAAATGAATACTGGATTGTGCTTTCAGATCTCTATTAATTTCTCCTTTAAGGTTACGAAGTTCGCGGTAAAATGGCGGCTGATTATAATACCCCGCTGAAAATCTGAATAAAACGTCTTTCTGCCATACAGGTTTGTACGACAGGGTTATACGGGGGCTTACAAGCAACTGCTCGTTCAGATCCCAGTAATTGGTTCTCACTCCAGTGGTTAAATGAATCCTGTCAAGATCACCATCCAGTTTCCAGGTATTTTGGATAAAGGCTGAATAACGATTTGAATTCAGCACATTATTAGTAAGAATGGCTGAGTTCAGAAAGAAATCATGCTTTTCATTTATTTCTCCCGGAATACTTATTGGATGGGGTAAAGAATAACCTGCTGAATCAATAAGTACCCATTCGTTCAAATAATCGTCAATGAATTCATGCTGATACTTTATACCCCATTGCCAGAATGAGTTGTCAAGTATATATGAAGCCCGGTGCTCGAGGCTGTAAACATTGGCATCGAGGTAGTTCCTTGCATGGTTAAGATATGAACCAACCCCAACAGCTTCAACTATATCAGCATATTCATTGCTGCCTATATTTGAATCAAGCCTTCCTATCCAGTATTGACCCAGAATATCATAAGTCTCGCTCTCTGCCGAGCTGAACGCAGACCCTATAAGTTTGAGATTGATATTACTTTGTGGTTTCCATGAAAAACTCAGTGCGCTCATGTAATTTTCAAACCGGTCAACTTCCTGTCCTTCAAAATAAACCTTGAATTTATAGGCTTCATTAATAGTTCCAAAAGCTGTTTCCCTGTCTTGAGGCACTACCTTGAAATTATTGAGTGCATAATTGCCTAAAAAAGAAACTTCGATATCAGATTTGGGTTTCCACGAAATATAGGTTTGAACATCGGTAAACGAAGGTTTGTATTCACCTTTGGTTTCCATTGCTTTCAAAACATATTGATTTGATTTATAGCGCACTCCGGCAAGATAAGTTATTTTTGAATTATTTGATATCCCTTCAAAATGAGCTGAAGCGCCAAGTAAACTTGCCGAAGCCGAACCAGCAAACTGCAAAGGTTTTTTGTACTGAATATCAAGTACCGAAGCCATTTTATCACCATATTTGGCATCAAATCCGCCTGCTGAAAAAAGTATAGAGGAAACCAGATCAGAATTTAAAAAACTAAGTCCTTCCTGTTGCCCTGAGCGTACAAGAAAAGGACGATAAATTTCAATATCATTCACATAAACGAGGTTCTCATCAAAATTACCACCCCTTACTGAATATTGCGAACTCAGTTCATTACCCGAAGCCACACCCGGCATGGTTTTAATAAGACTTTCAACATTTCCTGAAATACTTGGAATTGATACAGCAACTTTGGGGTCAATGCGGGCAAGTGTAGAGGTTCTGATCTGCTTGTCTTCAACCACAGGACCTTCAATTGTGGTAGATGTTTCAATGAGTGTGATATTTATGGTCTTTTCTTCCCCGGCTTTAAGGTTAACTGTGATACGTTCAGTGGTGTAACCAAGAAAACTGTATACTATGGTTATATTGCGCCCTGACGAAACCTGCATCCTATAATTTCCTCCGGCATCAGTAACCACTCCTTTGTTTAAATTCTGTATGCTTACTGTTGCCAGTTCGATAGGCTTTTTGCTTTTATCTACGACTTTACCTTTAACAATTGCAGTTTGTTGTGCAAAAGCTGATGGAGCAATTAAAAAAGAGAAGAATATAAAGGATAAGAATTTTAAATATCTCATTTACCAATGGTTCACAGAAAAATACTGACTATGATAACGGCTAAATCCGATCTTTCTTGCAAACAAAAAAGAATAATTGTCTTTTTTGATCAGGCATAGTGAGATCAGCATAAACTTTTTCTGTTTCAACAAATATTTATTCAAAAATAATTAAATATACTTGTCTGTTTTTAAACACTTTACATCATAAAAACAAAAAAGCCCATGGCATAACCAGGGCTTAATATCTTTGCTGCTGATTTATAGTTTTATGCATTCAGATAGCCTTTTTCGGCTGCTTCTTTCAGGCATTCACTAATTCCTTTTTTATTGATATGGCGAATGCCATCGGCTGAAACGCGCAAGGTAACCCAGCGGTTTTCTTCAGGAATGAAAAACTTCTTAGTCTGCAGGTTAGGATAGAACCTGCGTTTGGTCTTTACGTTAGAGTGTGAAACCTTGTTACCCACCATCATACGCTTTCCTGTAATCTGACAAATCCTTGACATGGTTATGACTATTAAATACGTTTTTTTTAAATTGGGGTGCAAAGAACGGTATTTTTTCTGAAAGCAACAAAAAAGAGTATAATTTTTTATTCCTCCGAACCACAATTATAACTCTTAATAACTTAAAAATCTGCTAAAAGGCTTATAACTACAGATATTTCTGCAAAAAAACAGAAAAAGTATTTTAAAGACCCATTATTTGTTTTTCTGCAATTCCTTTCTAAGTATGTTCAATGCATTGAGTGCCGTAACGTGAATATTTCGCTCACGATTACTGCCAAATAAAAAATGTTTTGCCTCCACTCCGTTAGGACCGGCAAGAGCAATCCACACTGTGCCAACGGGCTTTTCCTTTGATCCTCCTGCAGGGCCGGCAATCCCCGATGTAGCAAGCGCATAAGTGCAATCAAGTTGTTTTCGTGCATTTACCGCCATAGCCTCCACAACCTCTCTGCTAACAGCACCAAAGGTTTCTAATGATTTTGGCTCAACACCAAGCAGTTTTTCTTTCAATTCGTTTGAATACGATATTATTGCTCCCTTAAAATAATCAGAACTTCCTGAAATACTGGTAATTTTATGTGCAAGATACCCTCCGGTGCAACTTTCAGCAGTGCAAATACTTGCTCCTTGTTGTCTAAGCATTGTACCCACTATATTCTCCAAAATATCATCATCAAAGCCAAAAACATAATCAGAAATCAGGCTTAATAATATTTCGAGCTGCTTATTTAATTCATTGTCAGTTTTCTTACGATTGTCACCACAGGCTGTAAGTCTTAGCCTGACTATTCCCGGTTGCGGAAGATAAGCCAGCCTAATATTCTTCGGCAAAGCATCTTCCCATCCGGAAATTATTTCTGATAAAAATGATTCGCCAAGCCCCATGGTAAGAACAGTTTTATGAATTATTACCTCACCATTGTTCATAGCTGCCAAACGAGGCAACACATAATCATTCATCAGCCCATTCATTTCAAAAGGTACTCCGGGCAACGAGACAAGTATTTTTCCTTCTTTTTCGAACCACATACCAGGAGCAGTTCCATTAGCATTGAATAAAGGTTCGCACTTGTCAGGAACTTCAGCCTGACGGCGGTTTATCTCAGTAATTTCTCTGCCTCGCAGCTTGAAAAACTCTTCTACATGCTTCAAGGTAGGCTCATGGATAATCATTTTCGAATTAAAATACTCGGCAAGTGTATGTTTGGTAATATCATCCCTGGTAGGACCCAAGCCGCCGGTAAGTATCAGCACATCAGCGTTTTTAAAACCTTCATTTATTGACTCCCTTATATGTTTGCGAGTATCGGACACAGCACTTATCTGGCGGACATTTATACCTATTGAATTCAGCTTTTCAGCCATATATGACGCATTCGTATTTACAACCTGCCCAATAAGCAGTTCATCACCAATATTTATTATATCTGCAATCATCAAAAAATCAGTTTTTTAAGTCCAATGAATTTATTTTTGTGCTTTGTGGTATATTTTCCACTAATTTTGCACTTTTTTGCAAAAATACTCAGAAAGTTATGGACAGATTGCAGGAATCAGAATTAATTCTAAACGATAACGGTAGTGTTTATCATTTAAAACTCCGCCCCGAGCATATTGCATCAACTATCATTCTGGTTGGCGATCCTCAAAGAGTTGAAATCGTTTCAGGTTTTTTCGACAGGGTTGATGTAAAAATTCAAAACCGCGAGATCATTACTCATACCGGATATTATAAATCAAAAAGGATCAGTGTATTATCCACAGGTATGGGAACCGATAATATTGATATTGTGATTAATGAACTGGATGCTCTTGTAAATATTGATCTGAACACACGCCAGATTAAAAAAGAAAAGACTCCTCTTAATTTAATCCGACTTGGAACTTCGGGAGCCATTCAACCTGATATCCCGGTAAATTCATTCATTGTTTCTTCTCATGCTCTTGGGATTGATGGCTTGCTAAATTTTTATTCGGGAAATAATCCGACATTTGACAACAAAATGGCTGAAGCCTTCATTAAGCATTCAAACTGGCCTGATATAATGGCAAAGCCCTATGTAGTTAAGGCTTCTGAAGCTTTATTAAAACAATATGGCAATGAACTGTTAAGCGGAATTACGGCTACAGCGCCGGGATTCTATGGTCCGCAAGGCAGAACGCTTCGTTTGTCACCTCGTATCGAAGATCTGAACCAACGCCTTGAATCATTTGAATACAATGGTTTAAGGATCAGTAATTTTGAAATGGAATCTTCGGCATTGTACGGCTTGTCAGCATTACTCGGGCATAATGCATTAACGATATGCGTTGCCATTGCAAACAGACATCATAAAGAATACAGCAAGAACAGTAAAACACACATAGGTTTGCTCATAAAACATGTACTGGACCGTTTTGCCGGATAGAACACAGGTCAAACACGAATTATGAATAAATGGAAGTGAATCAGGATTTACAAAAAGATATACGCTCGCTTATTAGTATGCTTGACGAACCCGATATGAATTTGTACGGGAAAATAAGTCAGTCAATAATTAATATTGGCGATCCGGCTATGGAAATGCTTGAAGAAGCTAAAGATAACACTTTTGATCCTGATATGAGTGAACGACTTGAAGAAGTTATTCTTGCAATTCATACTAACAATATAAAAGAAGATCTTAAAGCCTGGAAACACTCATACAACAAGGATATTCTTCAACTCCTGCAAATACTGAACAAATTTCATAATCGCAGGCTCGACACATTGGAATTGAACGACCGGGTTAATTCCATGCACAAAGTCATCTGGCTTGAAATGAATGAGGATCTTACATCACTTGAATGTATCAGACTGGTAAATCATTTTATTTTCAGAACCTGGCAATACAAACCTGATACTTCAGACAAGCCTGAAACCGATCTTTTCTTTCTGAATAATGCTATTAAAAACAAAACAGCGCATCCTTCAATGCTCGGAGCTTTATATCTGGGTTTATGCCAAAGACTTAATCTACCGGTATATTATGTTGCATTGCCCGAAAACTTCATTCTTGCCTATACTTCCCAAACATCTTTCAAACCAGCTATTGAGACTACTATAGTTCTTTTCTATACTAATCCTTTACTTGAAGGGATCATTTTTAACATGAGTGAAATAAAAAGATTTTTGAAAAACCATGATATAGAGTCTAGATCTGAATTTTTTGAACCTGCTAACAATTTACTGGTGGCATCGCTTCTGCTTAGAGAAATGAAAGAACTTTATCAAGCCTCCGGTAATAAAATGAAAACAAACAGTGTTAACCAACTGATTGACAGCCTGGTATAAAACAACCTTAGTCAAAAACAAGACTGAAGCCCGAAAGAATTACAGTCTTAATATAAGATTGACTATAGCAATAACATCAAGCAAATCAATTATTCCGTCATTATTCACATCGGCATTATCCGGGCAAAATGGCTGTGGATTCAAACCTGTAATAAAACTTGAAATTGTAATTACATCTAGAACATCTACTATCCCATCACAATTGGCATCACCTGGTATAATAGTTAAAACCGATCCAAGAGTGCCGTCACCTTTAAGATTCTGAGCATAAATATCTCCACTGTCGTTTCGGGAATCAGCCCATACAATAACAAACTGACCATTAAAGAATTCTGTTGCATCGTTATGCATCTTACCGCTTGCAACCAATGATACAGGAACCTGTCCCCCTTCCCAGACCAAATCACCGCTATTGCTCAGTTTGGCAGCTTTTACAAAGTAATTGTTACCACTCGGTGAATCGAAATAAGAAATAATAGCTTCATTGCTGTCAAGAACAAGATTCAATCCAGCTTTTTCGCCACTTTCCATTGGTGCAACAACTTTTCCTGCATCACCCCATAATCTTATTCCACTCAATGAAATTTTCTGAGCCGAAATACCTCGGTTACTTTGGTTAAAACTTTGCTCACGCCATGCCACGAAAAGTTCTTCTGAACTTTGATTATATGCAATTATCGGGTCAATTTGATGAGTGCCGGAGCTAAGGCTCACCGCTAGACCATTTGCAGGAAAGCCAAGATTTCCGGCTCCATTTACATGCTGCACATAGCTATCAAAATATGAACCATTATCACGATGCCAAACAATAAAAGCACCACCGTTTTTATCGGAGATAATTTTGGTTTTTACATAAACCGGAATTGCATCATTGTTAGTAATTATAATACCATCACCCCACATAAACTGACCATCGGAACTAAAGCGCTGTGCATATACGTTTTTGGTTGGTGCCCACGAAGGTCCTGTTTGTTTAAAAAAACTCATTATTACACCATCGTCATCCGATGGAACAATAAATGGCCATGCATAAGTGTCAGTACCTTGTAGCTGGATTCCCTCTTCGCCCCATTGCTTTACACCGTCAGAACTTAACTTTTGGACCATAATGGTATTATCACGTGCCCAGGCAAATACACAATTGTTCAGCGAAGTTACCGTAACTACCGGAGATCCTTCAAAATCGGGATTATTTGATAATGCAACTCCGTCAGAACCCCATAAAAAATCTCCCTCAGGCGAAATACGATAGGCATAGATATTATTATCACCGTTTCTGATATCCTGAAAAGTAATAATTGCACATGCATCATTGTCTACAGCCAGATCCCAGTCGGTTAGCCAGGTCATTGACTCATGGTTGCTAACCAGCAAACCTTCTTCAGCCCATTGTTTTACACCATAGATATCAAATTTCTGCAGCCTTACATTATAATTGCTATTCTCAATGGAATACCATGAAACATATGTTATTCCAGAAGGGTGCATAACAGTCTTTGGTAAAGCCTGTTCGTTTTGAGCTACTGCTATTGCAGTATTTTGGTAAGGATCGTTGCTCCATTGAGCAAGTAAAAACACCGGCAAAATTGCCAGTAATAGCAGTGTAAATGATGTTCTCATAATAAATTAGTTTTAATTGGTTGATAATTAATTTAACAGCCTTCAAAATTAAACAATCGATAAGCTTTTGGGTTTAAAAAATCAATAAATATGCGGCAAATTATTAGAAAAAACTCCTAAGCCTCTTATAACCCTCCTGGCTTACACGCAGTTTATCTCCATTTTTCATTATCACAATATGGATATTTTTCTTATAAAGCTCTATTGAAGAAATAAATGACAAGTTGACGATATATTTTCTGTGAATTCGCAGAAATGATTTTTTTGGCAAATGACTTTCATAATATTTCAGGGTTTTATCTTTAAGATGACGGCCGAGTTCGGAATAAACCATTACATAATCATCCTGTGCTTCAAGATAATAGATCTTTTCAACAGGAATAATAATAATCTTTGAGCCTAATCGTGCAAGCAAACGGGTCAAAACACCTTCACTTTCATCTGTTGTGTCCTGAAGTGCCTTTAATGATCTTATTTTTTCATTTTCATCGGCTGAGTGTATGCGCATAACTGCCTTTTCAACAGCCTGTTTGAACCTCTCTCTTGAAAATGGTTTTAGCAAATAATCCACAGCATTCTTTTCAAAAGCTTTTAATGCATACTGATCAAAAGCAGTAGTAAAAATTATCCATGGTTTTGTTTCAAGCACATCAAGTAGTTCAAAACCATCAATTTTTGGCATTTGTATATCCAGAAAAACAAGCTCGGGATTCAGCTCCATTATTGCTTTCAATGCCTCAAAACCATTCTCACATTCGGCAATAATTTCAACATCTTCAATATCCCTGATAAAATCACGTATCAGCTCTCGTGCCAGCAATTCATCATCAACAATAATTGCTTTAATTTTCAGCATTTTTCGGAATTTTTAATTGAACTTCAAACTCCGATCCTGTATTATTTATTTTCATCAGATCATATCTTCCATAAATCGCTTCCAGACGTTCCGAAATATTTTTAAGCCCCGTGCCGGTGCCTTTGCGAAGAGAATGGTCAGGATCGTAATTATTAAAAATTGTAATTGTCAAAAAAGATTCATCGCAAGTTGCCTTTAGTTTTATACTCAATTTTTCTTCCGAACCATAAATACCATATTTTATGGCATTCTCAACCAAAGGTTGTAAAATCAGTGAAGGAATCGCCCACGATAAAGCTTTTTCATCTATATCGCTGCTAAAATTTAACTTGCCCCCAAACCTAACCTGCTCTATATCAAGGTAAAGCCTGATATTCTGAAGTTCCTTTTTCAGACTGCTCATAATTTCATCTTGCTGGCTTAAGGTATAACGCATGAGTTCCGAAAGTTTTATAACCATTTCCTGCGCCTGTTCAGGACGACTTATTGTAAGCGAACTTATTGCGTTCAAACTGTTAAAAAGAAAATGCGGTTTGATCTGCGAGCGCAGCATCTCAAGCTCTGCATCTTTAAGCATGGTAGTAAGCTGCATCTCTTTTTTAATTTTTTCTTCAACAACCCTGAAGCTTGATATCAGATAATAAATTACAACCAATAAGCCATAATACAGCAATCCGCTTATTACACGCAAAGTAAGAGAACGATGAAGAAAATCAATATAAGCAACACTTTCGCCAAACATCAATTCAAGAAGTGAGGTTGAAAGTATGAGCCAGATCAATAATAAAATAAGGCATGAAACCAGATGCTGGATAAATATTTCATGAGTTTTTTTCTTCAGCAATGATGAAAATCTGATGCTGAACCATAAACCAATGCCGAGAACCGAAAATATAATATTGAAAATCAGACTATCTGCCAAAGCAAAAGACATTTCAATATTATACATGTAATGAAGTGCAAAAAAATGGATGACAATTATTACCATCCATAAAAAAGCATAAATAAGTTGAAATTTTATTTTGCTCAGAAAGTCTTTCATTTCTCAGTTTAATTCATAGGTAACACGGCTTTATGAAACAGCCATGATTGTTGTCCTCATTTAACCAGTGCAAACTTATCAACTTTTAATTTCTCCGCCACCAAAAGCACACACACCTTTTATGATTAAAGTTTTATTTATGTCAACCAAAGCAGGATTGCGTTTCATCTCATAGCCACCAAAAATATTGAAAGCCTCGATCTTAATATTCCAATCCGAAGGAACTTTCAATGAAGTTCCTCCGAAAATACATGTAATTTCAAGCTCATTGACCCCTGAACTTAAAGTAACTTCGCTCAGATCTATTTTCGACCCTCCAAAAACAGCCAGGATTCTGCCTCCCCTGAAAGAATCAGAATTTATTGAACGTTCGGAGCCGGCAAAAATACTCACCTCCTCTATTAGGTCGTTATTAAAATTACTGATACTTACTTTCTGTCGTGAAAGCAACTTTGATGAAGAAAAGATCATAACCAGCCCTACAAGGATTATTAATGACGGTAAGGCAAATTGCCAGAAGTTCATAGGAAAACCATAGATCCTCGAGATCAGAAATATTCCGCCAATCAGGATTAATATGCCACCCCAAGCTTTTGAGTGACTGAGAAGGCTATAAATGCCTATGACAATGAGCAGCATTTCCCACGAAAAAATGATCCGAAATAAAGGTCGCTCAATCACACCCATATTCCTGAGCAACAAAAGTGCACCAGCCAATATTACAATAATGCCTAAAACAAGGGTATTTGAGAATTTCCTTTTATGACCGGCTTCGTGATTGTAATTTTCAATGTTTTTATTCGTTTCCATAATTTTAAAAAAATTAATATCATTTGGCAAATGTATAAAAACAAGTATTGAGCATGCAAGCAAATATCGGTGAATCAGGGATTTTAACCGATAAACGGATTAATATTCCGGTTGTCGTGACAAACAACTCTGAAGTTGCTTCTGTGTTTTTGATTTTTCAAAACGTATTTTTGCTACTTTTGCAAACTATTTACAAATCAGAGGAAAAGCCTCATAAAATGAACAGGAAATATAAAGAATACAAGCAATTAAGTCTTACCGACATTGGTAAGGATATTCTTAAATATTGGGAAGAAAATAATATATTTGAAAAAAGCCTTGAGGTTCGTAAGGATCACACGCCCTTTGTTTTTTATGAAGGACCACCTTCGGCAAACGGAATTCCGGGCATCCATCATGTAATGTCGCGTGCAATCAAGGATATTTTCTGCCGCTATAAAACCATGAAAGGTTTTTACGTTGCCCGTAAAGCAGGTTGGGACACTCATGGGCTGCCAATTGAAATGACCGTTGAAAAAACTCTTGGTATAACAAAAGATGATATTGGCAAAAAAATATCAGTTGCCGATTATAATGCCCAATGCCGTCAGGAGGTGATGAAATATAAAGATCTGTGGGATGATCTTACCCGTAAGGTTGGCTACTGGGTTGACCTCGACCATCCTTATATTACTTTTGAAAACAAATACATTGAATCAGTATGGTATCTGCTGTCAAAACTTTATGAAAAAGAACTGCTTTACAAGGGATATTCAATTCAGCCTTATTCACCTGCTGCCGGAACCGGTTTAAGTACTCATGAACTGAACCAGCCGGGCTGTTATCGCGATGTAAAGGACAATACTGTTACAGCACAATTTAAAGTGGCACAAAACAGTCAAAGCGAATTCCTTTTCAATGATCCATTTGGTGATGTATTCATTTTAGCATGGACAACTACTCCGTGGACTTTACCCAGCAATACAGCGCTGGCAATTGGCAAAAACATCACTTACCAAAAAATCAAAACCTATAATCCTTATACTTATCAGCCAATTACCGTTATTCTGGCAAAAGACCTTGTCGGAAAGTTCTTCCCTGAAAAGAACATTGGTTTGGATCTTATGGAATATGAAGCCGGTCAGAAGAACATTCCTTTTGAGATTGCTGATGAATTTCCGGGCGAAAAGCTGCAGGGCGTCCGTTACGAACAGCTTATGCCTTATACACAACCTGAAACTGGAGATGCATTCATTGTTGTAGCCGGCGATTTTGTATCTACTGAAGATGGTACAGGCGTTGTACATATTGCACCCAGTTTTGGAGCTGACGACTTCAGAACCAGCAAGCAATATGGCCTTGGATCGTTGACAATGGTTAATAAGGAAGGGCGTTTCATTGATGCTATGGGCGAATTTGCCGGTCGTTATGTTAAATCTGAATACGATCCCGATTTTGATCCTGCCAAAGATGACAACGTTGATATTGACATCATAGTAAAGCTTAAAAAAGAGAACAGGGCTTTCAAAGCTGAAAAATACGAACACTCCTACCCACATTGCTGGCGTACCGATAAACCTATATTATATTATCCTCTCGAAGCATGGTTCATAAAAACTACCGCCTTCAAGGACAGGATGATAGAACTTAACAAAACTATCAACTGGAAGCCTGAAGCTACCGGTTCAGGCCGTTTTGGCAATTGGCTTGAAAACCTTGTTGACTGGAATCTTAGCCGTTCACGCTATTGGGGTACACCATTGCCGGTATGGACAAGTGATGACGGAAGCGAGCAAATTTGTATAGGCTCGGTCAAACAATTGAAAAACGAGATTGACAAGTCTGTTGCAGCAGGTTTGATGGCAAAAAATCCTATGGATGATTTCAATCCCGATGATCAATCTGATGAAAATTATCAAAGCTTTGATTTGCATCGTCCTTACGTTGACGAAATAATCCTTGTTTCGCCTTCGGGTAAACCAATGAAGCGTGAGTTAGACCTGATTGACGTTTGGTTTGACTCGGGAGCAATGCCTTATGCACAATTCCATTATCCTTTTGAGCAAGGCGATAATCTTGAAGATTATTTCCCTGCTGATTTCATAGCCGAAGGTGTTGACCAGACACGCGGATGGTTCTTTACACTTCATGCTATAGCTACCATGGTTTTTAACAATGTTTCATTTAAAACTGTTGTTTCAAACGGACTTGTGCTCGATAAAATGGGCAATAAAATGTCCAAACGCCTTGGTAATGCCATTGACCCATATTCAACAATTGAAAAATACGGTGCTGATGCAACCCGCTGGTATATGCTTACCAATTCACAGCCCTGGGATAATCTGAAATTCGACCTTGAAGGAGTTGCTGAAGTGCAACGTAAATTCTTTGGCACACTTTATAATACATACAGTTTCTTCGCGCTGTATGCCAATATTGACAAATTCACCTTCAGCGAAAATGAGATCCCATATAAAGACCGCCCTGAAATTGACCGTTGGATATTATCAGAATTAAATACTCTGATACAACAGGTTGATGATTATTATAATGACTACGAACCAACCAAGGCTGGACGGCTTATACAGGATTTTGTTGATGAACATCTGAGCAACTGGTATGTAAGGCTTTCAAGAAGACGTTTCTGGAAAGGTGAATATACTGAAGATAAAATTTCGGCATATCAGACTTTATACCATTGCCTCGAAACGGTTGCACGTCTTTCATGCCCTATAGCCCCGTTCTATATGGACAGACTGTTTCTGGACCTTAACCCTGTTACACAAAAAATCAATGCCGAATCAGTTCATATTGCGGACTTCCCCGTTTCTGACAAGACTATGATTGATAAAGAGCTGGAAGAAAGGATGCAACTAGCTCAGAAGATTTCATCAATGGTACTTTCATTGCGGAAACGTACGAATATCAGAGTACGTCAGCCATTGAACAAAATAATGATCCCGGCTTCTGACAACTCATTCAAAGACAGGGTTGATTCAATTAAATCTCTGATACTGAGTGAAGTAAATGTTAAGGAAATTGAATTTCTTGAAGAAAATAACGAGCTGCTGGTGAAAAAAATAAAGCCAAATTTCAAAACTCTTGGACCTCGTTATGGGAAAATGATGAAAGCAATTGCTGTTGCTGTAGGAAGTATGGGACAAAAAGAAATTCAGGAAATTGAAACTTCCGGTTTGTATAAGCTTCAGGTTGAAGGTCAGGAAATAGAACTCACAGCCAGCGATGTTGAGATCATTACCGAAGATATTCCCGGATTGGTAGTTTCTAACCTGGGCAACCTCACGGTAGCACTGGATATTGTAATCACACGACCTTTATTAGAAGAAGGCATAGCACGTGAACTTATTAATCGTATTCAAAACCTGAGAAAAGAAAGCGGATTTGAAGTAACTGATACTATAAACCTCTATATTGAAAAAAACAATAATTTAATAAGTGCAATTGAAAACAATTATTCATATATTTGCTCGGAAACTTTAACCAGGAAACTTGAACTGCATGATATAATAAATAATGATAAAAAAATATTAGTTGAACTTACCGATGATATTTCAACATATATTGTAGTGAGTAAGTCAAACAGCTAAAAAGCTCTGTGAACAATATAAATATAATATAAAGAGAAGGAACTGAATTATGAAGGAAGAAGTAACAAAAATACGCTATTCAGATGAAGAACTCCAGGAGTTCAGAGAAATAATTTTAACAAAACTGGAAAAGGCAAAGCAAGATCTTAAAATGCTTACTGATGCCTATACCTTTAACAATGAGAATGATATAAACGATACATCACCAACGTTTAAGGTATTAGAAGAAGGATACCAGGTACTATCAAAAGAAGAGAACAGTCGTTTGGCTGCCCGGCAGGATAAATTCATAAAATCACTTGAAGCTGCTCTTATCCGCATTGAAAATGGAACTTACGGAGTTTGTCGGGTAACAGGAAAGCTTATTGCCAAAGAACGTCTTCGTAGTGTACCTCATGCAACTTTAAGTATAGAAGCAAAACTTAATCAAAAATCGTAAAAACTCTATTCCGGTTTATCCATGCATTCAGTAAGCAGAAAAATATTTCTTTTTGTTTAGCTGGTACGGGTATGCTATGAAAACTGTAATAATCCCCAAGCTTTGAAAAAACCGCTTTTCCTCATTTTCCAAATCCTTTTTCTTGACCAAGCTTCAAAGTTCTGGGTGAAAACACATATGACTATTGGGCAGGAAATCAAAGTGATTGGTAACTGGTTTCGTATCCACTTCACAGAAAACCCGGGAATGGCTTTTGGAATGGAACTTTCAGGCGAAAATGGAAAACTTGTTTTAACTCTGTTCAGAATAATAGCAGCAATCCTTATTTTTATATACCTGTATCGTTTAACAAAAAAAGACTCTCATCCTCTACTTCTTATAAGTATTTCAATGATTCTTGCCGGAGCAATCGGGAATATCATTGACAGTATGTTTTATGGGGTATTGTTCAATGAAAGTACATTTTATGAACCGGCAAAACTCCTTTCTGCCGAAGAAGGCTATGCTCCGTTGTTTCACGGGCATGTAGTGGATATGTTATATTTTCCTATTCTTAAAGGGCAATATCCTTCGTGGGTTCCATTGCTGGGATCAAAAGAATTCATTTTCTTCAGACCTGTTTTTAATTTAGCCGACTCATCAATTACAATAGGTGTTTTTATTCTGATCTTGTGTCAAAGCAAATGTTATAAAAGCAAGGACAAAGAATCCATACCCGCACAATCAGATATTCCTGAGGAAACAGACAATCCTGAAACATTTGAAACACGCATTCTCTCAGATAACGAACAAGTATGAGAGAAATTTCCCACTAAATTGTATGAGTAAGAACCTGCTATAAAATTATTATCGGATTTATTGTAAATAAAAAGCCACTTACAACAGTTTTGCTATAAGTGGCTTTAAAACAGGTGGTACCAACTGGAATCGAACCAGTGACACACGGATTTTCAGTCCGTTGCTCTACCGTCTGAGCTATGGTACCGCCTTTTGAGGCTGCAAAGATAACAAGAATTTTAAATTACAAATATCTGACACAAACTAAAAAATTATTTTTTCAGATAATACTGTAACGGGAATATATTTCAGCATGGATATATTCTTTGAATTACAGCTATATTGCTGAATAACAACATGATTGAGATATTTTTAATAATGCATTAACAAAATTGCTGATATCAGCCAGTAATTGAATTTAAAATTCTTTTTTTCAAATGAAACTGAATTGAACTATTTTGTAAATACAAATCGTATTAACATTATTTCGGTTAATTGGGTAACATGTGCTTAATTGCTATGAAGTAAATGCTGTAAGATTTTAGATTATATTAATTTTGCAGACTTAAGTTTGGTTTCAATAAATGACTAAGACTGATCAGTTGAAAATCGTTGTTGACATTGGTAATACGCTTGTTAAAGCAGCGGTATTTAAAAACAGCGAATTATTTTCACTTAAAACATTTAAAACCGGTAATTTTCAGCAGCTTGAGAAATATTTGCTGAGTCTTGAACCCGGTTCATACTGTATTGTCTCCAATGTAATTGATTATCCTTCATATATCAAAAAAGTATTTACTAAACATTTAACAACTTTATTTTTTGATCCGAACACTGCATTGCCTTTTAAGAATCAGTATAAAACCCCCAATACTCTGGGTAAAGACCGAATTGCAGCAGCAGTAGGAGCATGGGATAAGTTTCCGGAAAACAATTTATTAATAATTGATGCCGGCACAACCATTACTATGGATTTTGTATCTGTTTCAGGTGAATACATGGGTGGTGCCATATCGCCCGGTATAAATATGAGATTTAAGGCTCTTAACACTTTTACAGGAAAGCTTCCGTTAATTAAGAAAAAAAGTATAAAACATCTTACTGGTACCACTACAGAAGAATCAATAATTTCAGGTGTGATAAATGGAATTATTGCTGAAATTGACGGTATTATTGATAAATACAAAACTATTTACCCCGGATTGAAAGTAATTTTTGGCGGAGGAGATAGTAATTTCTTAATAAAAAGATTAAAAAATAGCATCTTTGCATTTCCAAATATAACTATTAAAGGCTTGTACATTATTTTGACTTACAATATTGAAAACAAAAAGTTCATATAAATCAACTATCTTACTGGTTTTAGCCTTGATTGCCATGTCTGCCGGCAATGCGCAAACCAGGATAAGTTCACCATACTCACGCTTTGGAATTGGTGACCTGCAATTAACGAGCAGCCCTGTCATCATGGGCATGGGTGGCAGCACTGTAGCGCTAAACAGCCCGGCTATTGTTAATTTCAACAATCCTGCATCCTATCATGCTTTCGAACAGAACTCATTTATTTTTGAGGCAGGTCTTCATAACAAATTCTCAAAGCTAAAAACCGAAACTTTAAGTCAAAACAGCAATTATATCACACTGGGATATTTAATGTTGGGTTTTCCGGTTACAAGACACTGGAAATCAAGCTTTGGCTTACTACCTTATTCAAGTCTGGGTTATAAAGTGGTAGATAACAGAATTGATGAACTAACCGGAAAAACAAGATATAATTACGAAGGCTCAGGTGGAATACATCAGTTTTATTGGGGTAATTCTCTAACAATAGCCAAAAATTTCTCCGCCGGTTTCAACCTTGTTTATTTGTTTGGCTCACTCGAAAGCAACCGTAGTCTTTCGTTCCCTGATTCTGTATATATGTTGGGAACAAAGGTTTTGAATACAACTACAGTATCAGATTTAAAAATAAGCACCGGTTTGCAGTTCAACCAGAATCTTAACGATGCTTACAGACTAACTCTTGGTTTAACCTTCAGTCCTGAAGTAAATATTAATGCCAAAGCCAAAGAACTGACATACAATTACTTTATAGGCGCAAATCTGATTGATAATATCACCGATACGCTTGTCAATATTGAAAAATTAAAAGGTGATTTTGTGCTACCTACAGATTTTGGAGCCGGAATAATGCTAAAAAATTCAAACCGATGGCTGATCAAGGCTGATTATAAATGGCAAAACTGGGAAAATTTTAAGATGTTTGATCGCAGCGATTCTCTTGTAAACAGTATGTCAGTTTCTGCCGGTGCACAGATTTTACCGGTTTATACAACCATTTCGCCATATTGGAAAAAGATACATTATCGCTTTGGTTTCAGGTATTCGCAAACTTATGTTGAATTAAACAATACCAGATTAAAAGAATTTGGCATTAGTTTTGGTACAGGATTACCATTGGTAAGAACAAGGTCAACAATTAATATTGGATTTGAAGCAGGAAGCAGAGGAACAATACGAAATGGTCTTATCAGAGAGTCGTTCTTTAAGTTGTCATTAGGAGTTTCGGTTTTTGACAGATGGTTTGAACAAAGAAAATATTTTTAAAAACATAGCTAATTAAGATCAAAGTTTTAATTTTGTTTCACAATAATACATTCAATTATGAAAAAGATGATGAGAGTAAGCTTAATGATTTCGGCAGCATTTTTAATGTTTGAATTGCTTTTATTTGAAACCCCGGTTCAGGCACAAATTACTAAAATTGGTGAGTATGAACAAATTACAGGGCCAAGATATGGCGAAGACAGTGTAACCTGTACTATTAACTTCTCGCTGTATCGTGAATTTCTTAAACAATGGAAACAGGCCGGAGGAACAGGAACTGTTATTGAAGAAGCTATAGTTCCATGGAGATGGGTTTTTCATAACTGTCCGCTTGCCAGCCAGAACACCTATATTGATGGGGTATCAATTGTTGAATATATGATAGCCAAAGAAAATGACCCTGAAAAGAAAGAAAAACTAGTTGATACTTTGATGATGGTTTATGATCAGCGTATACGTGCTTTTGGCAGAGAAGGATATGTATTGGGTCGCAAAGCCTCTAACCTGATAAACCATCGTCCAAATGCAAATGAAGAACTTTATGTTACGTTCCGCCGTTCAGTTGAACTTCTGGGTAACGAATCTGAAGCTGCAATCATAGCCCAGTATTTTAAATATGTTGAAAGAATGGCTCGTGAAGAAAAAATAAGTAAAGAAGAGTTTTTTGACCTTTATGAAGAAGCTATAGAAATTGTTAATTTCAATCTGGATAAATTCAAGGATGATCAGCAACAAGCATCTATCTGGGAAAGTATTGGTGGTTTTATTGAGCAAACACTTGAGCCATATGCATCATGCGAAGATCTGGTAAGTATTTTTTCTAAAAAAATTGAAGATAACCCCGAAGATCTTGAAATTTTGTATAAAGTAATCAGGCTCTTTGAACGGAAAGGCTGCACTGATAATCCTCTTTATCTGAACTCAACCCTGATGGCTTACAAACTTGACCCATCACCTCTCTCAGCTTTTGGAATCGGCAAAATGTATTTTCGTAATAAGGAATTCACAAAATCAATAGAATTTCTGAAAGAAACAGAAAAACTGGAAAACCCTTCCGACAGAGCTGATGGATTATTGCTTTTGGCTACTTCCTACAAAGAAACAAGCAATCTGATCAAAGCACGCGAATCTGCCCTAAAAGCCATACAGGCAAGACCCGGCGACGGACAACCCTATATACTTATTGGCGACCTGTATGCTGCAAGTGCAAAAGACTGTGGTACTAACGATTTCAATACCAATGCCGTGTATTGGACTGCCGTTGATAAATATTTAGAAGCCAGAAGAGTTGATCCTTCAACTGCCGAAGAAGCAACACAGCGTATCAATATTTATTCAAGACATTTTCCATCGGTCGAAACAGTATTCTTTCATGGATATACTGAAGGTGAATCCTACAGAGTAGAATGTTGGATAAACGAAAACACTATAATCCGACCGGCAAAATAAAAAATAGTAACTCCGGCAAATTTAAAAATGGAACCTTATTCCCGATCGGGACTTAATTTTAGAAATCCTATAATATTCAGCATTACTGCCTTGATTGCGGTAATGCTTTTTTCTTGTGAAAATGATATAACTCTTGTAAACGAAATTACCCGTAAGGATACTTTGCCGGTAATGACATCATATAATATAGAAATTCAATACAGTGAAAAAGGAAAACCACAGTTTAGTCTTAAAGCACCTGTGGCAACCGTGAGTATGGGCGAGGATGCCTGTCAGGAATTTCCAGAAGGTTTTCATATTACTTTTTACGATTCACTTATGAACATAAAGTCAGAGCTTTCTGCCGATTATGGTATTAGTATTGAAAGTACTAAAATAATGGAGGCTCGCCGTAATGTTGTTGTTCTGAACCATGAAAGAGGTGAAAAAATGAATACTGAGCTTATGACTTGGGATCAAAATAAAAAAATCATCTTTTCTGATGCCTTTGTTAAAATTACTACTCCAACCGATGTATTGTACGGCGAAAACGGATTTGAAGCTGATGAATCATTTAATAGCTGGATTATAAGGAAAACATCAGGTGAATTTGAAATATCCGATGATAATGAATAACCCAAACCATAGTGGTATAGTATTGAGTTCTTATTAAAACTAATAAATGGATAGTTATACACTTATATTTTTAACCCTTCTTTTATCAGCTTTCTTCTCTGGTATGGAGATCGCTTTTATCAGTTCAAATAAACTAAAGATTGAGCTTGATAAAAACAAAGGTATTTTTTCAGCCAGGCTGATATCGCAGTTTGTAAAAAAACCATCACATCTCATTTCTGCCCTGTTGGTTGGTAATAATATTGCTCTGGTAATGTATGGTTTGGTCATCGCAAAAAAGCTACAACCATTTTTAGCATTAAATCTTCCTGTAAGCCTGAATAACGATTTTTTTGTTTTTCTTTTTCAAACCATACTCTCTACCCTGTTGATTCTGGTAGTTGCTGAGTTTTTACCGAAAATCATTTTCAGAATAAATGCAAACGCAGTAATTAGTTTTTTTGCCCTACCGCTTTCTTTATTCTATTACATTTTGTATCCGATCAACTTTTTGTTTACAAGCATTTCAGAATTTATATTGAAGTACATTTTCCGTGTTAACATTAAAGGCAAGGAATATGAATTCAGCCCTGTTGATCTTGATAATTACATGAAAGAACTCGATAGCAAAATGCTTGATGAAAGTGAGGTAAAACAGGAAATACAAATGATACAAAATGCCATGGAGTTCCATAATATTAAGCTCCGTGAGTGCATGCTGCCACGTAACGAAATTGTGGCCATAGAAGAACTTGAGCCTGTTGAGAAACTTGCTGCAATTATGGCAAAAACAGGATTTTCAAGGATTCCCGTTTATCGCGGGAGTATTGACAATATAATTGGTTATGCACATGTTTTTGATATTTATAAAAAGCCTGGAAATATCAAGTCAATCATAAAACCCATTATTATAGTGCCGGAAACTACCACTGCCAACAAAATCCTCACTACATTTATTCAGCAACACAAAAGCATTGCCCTGGTTGTTGATGAGTTTGGTGGAACTTCAGGGATTGTAACTATGGAAGATATCATTGAAGAAATTTTTGGAGAAATTGATGATGAGTACGACAAAGAAAGTAAAACAGAAAAACAAATTTCAGATAATGAATTTATTTTTTCAGGGCGTCTCGAAATTGATTACCTGAACGAAAAATACACGCTAAATCTGCCGGAATCAGATGATTATGAGACTCTTGCCGGGCTTGTACTTCACTATCATGAAGATATTCCAAAAAAAGATGAAAAAATAGAAATTGAAAATTTCTCATTTACTATTCTTCAGGCTTCTCATACAAGAATAGAGCAGGTACGTTTAGAAATTACTGACCAATCCTGATTCTTCCTGAATCCAAAAATTCCAGTGTATAAATAATAATCGTCAGTCTTTTTTCGCTATAACTACACAAAAAATGATTTTTCTATAATAAAATAGTGCGAAATTGAGCTTTTACTTTACAATTTTTAGTTTTTGCATCAACATTTCTATTAATTTTGCAAACTCATTAAAAACGATTAAGAAATGGCAATAATTGGTGATATCAGAAAACGTTCGGGCTTATTGATAATAATTGTTGGTGTGGCATTAGCTGCATTTGTACTTGGCGATCTTCTTTCAACAAGACCTAGTCACGGATCAATTAATATTGGAGAAGTTGAAGGAGAAGAGATTCCAATTCTCGCTTATAATCAGCGACTTGAAGAAAATCTCAATATGCGCCGTCAGAATAGTCAAACTGGAACTCTTAGCGCTCAGGAACAATACAATGTAAGACAATCAACCTGGGATGAAATGATCCGTGAAATTATTATGGATAAAAATTACAAGGCTCTCGGGCTTAATATTTCAACTGAAGAGCTTGACGATCTGGTTCGTGGACCAAATCCACATAGTTATATCCGCCAGAGCTTTACCGATCCTAATACCGGAACATTTGATCCTGCCTCGGTTACTAATTTTCTTAAAAATCTGAGTCAGGTTGATCCGCAAATGCGCGACAGGTATCTTTACATTGAAAAAGCTATTAAAGATGATCAACTCTCAAAAAAATACAATGACCTGGTCCTGAAAGCTTATTATATTCCTGAAGAACTGGCATTGAAAGATTTCGGAACAAAAAACCGTCAGGCAAGTCTGTCAGTAGTTTCACTGCCATACAAAAGCATACCTGATGAAGATGTTACAGTGAGTGATCAGGAAATGAAACGATTTTATGATAATAATAAATTCCGTTTTACACAGGAACAGTCAAGATCAATTGATTATATAATTTTTGAAATTCAGCCTTCAGATGAAGACAGAGAAAAAATATCTGAGGAATTTGACAAATTATATGCAGAATTCAAGGAAGTGCAGGATATTCCTCTCTTTGTGAATACCAAATCTGATACCCGTTACGACAGTACCTGGTTTAAACGCGAGGATCTGTCTCCAAAAATTGAAGAAGAATTATTTGACACTCCGGTAGGAACAATTTTAAGCCCTTATGTTGAAGATGGGAAACATATAATGGCAAAACTGATTGATACTTCAAATCGTCCGGATTCATTAAAAGCCAGCCATATACTTGTAACCTATCAGGGCACCGGTGTAAGTCAGACCACACGTACCAAAGATCAGGCTAAAAACAGAGCCGACAGCATTTTTAATGAAATTAAACGCAACCGCAGTAAATTTTCAGAACTTGCAACCTCGTTATCTGATGATGGGTCGGTAGCCGAAAACAAGGGTGATCTGGGCTGGTTCCTTGATGGCCAGATGGTTTATCCCTTTAATCAAGCCGTTCTTGATGGTAAAGTAGGTGATATCGTTCAGGTTGAATCACAGTTTGGGTTTCATATTGTTGAAATAACAGGTAAGACCCAGCCTATAAAAAAAGCAAGGATTGCAATAATTGACCGGGTTATTGAACCAAGTACCCGCACCATACAGGAAATTTATGCCAAAGCAAGCCAGTTTGCAAGTACCAACAAAACATTAACAGCTTTTGATAATGCAGTGGTTGACGCCGGCATTTCAAAAAGAAGCGCCGATAATCTGCAACCGATGGACAATAGCATTCCCGGTATTACAGTTCCACGCGAAATAATTAGATGGGCTTATAACAATAAAACTAAAGTTGGAGATGTATCTCCTGCTTTCGATGTGGATGGTGCATTTGTGGTTGCAGCATTAAAAAGTATAAAGGAAAAAGGAACTATGCCCTTTGATCTTGCAAAAGGTAGTATTGAACCTCTTGTGCTCCGTGACAAAAAAGCTGAAATCCTTGTTAAGCGCATGGAAGATGCCATTAAAGAAAATAGTGATATTAAAGCTGTTGCATCAAAACTTGGTGAAGATGTTCAAAATCTGGAACACATTCTTTTAAGTGCAACAAGCCTTTCTACACTTGGTCGTGAACCGGATGTTATAGGTAAAATATTTGCTATGGAGGAAAATCAGACCTCAAAACCAATGAAAGGTGAACAGGCTGTGTATCTGATACGTGTTGATAAATACACTGTTACCGAACCTCAGGATGATGACTTGAACGGTATCCGCAGGGTTCATACAAATAATTACAGAAGCAGAGTAACCAGAGAGCTGACTAAAACGATTGAAGATAACGCAAAAGTTACCGATAACAGACTGATGTTTTATTAAAAGACATTCTGAAATTTTTAAAAAAGCCGGAAAGAAATAATTTTCCGGCTTTTTTTATTTCCATACTCTGAAAAACTAATAGTATGGGTTGAAAATCTTTCCGATCAAAATTATTAGAGGATGCTTTTTTTTATTTTATATTTGCCCATAATGAGAGGTCTTGGTACAACAAATACACTACTATTCAATGGAGAAGCAGTATATTTGGCAGCATCTTTTCGATTTTTATGAATAATTCTGGATAAGAAGCATGCATATACGTTTACAGCAAAAACACTGTTGATTCATTACGTTTACCAATTTTTCAGCAATTCGAAATTTACTTCCCAAACCAGAAGAACAATCTCGCATCGCTAAAATCCTTTCCGATAGGGATAATAAAATTGAGGCATTGGAAAATAAATTGGAAAATTATAAAATGATAAAATAGGGCATTATGCAAGTGTTGTTAACGGGGAAAATCAGATTGGTGTAATGGAAAAATTTCAAAACAAATACCGTATTCCTTCTGCGCGTGCCCCCTGGTGGGATTACGGCAGCAATGCCGCCTATTTTGTTACCATCTGTACACAAAACAGGTTGCATTATTTTGGTGAAATTAAAAATAATGAAATGATATTTTCACCCCTTGGAATGGCTGCACAAACCTATTGAAAACAAATACCCGATCATTTTCGGCACTTTCAGAAAAGGCTTAAATATTTGATTTATAAATAATTAAGTTGTATCTTTGCAGAAACAAAACCCCGAAAACGAGCATAAAGTCTCAAAATCGGGGTTTCTCAAAAAAAGCGAGATGAAGA
>JAAYJT010000071.1 GCA_012522795.1 Bacteroidales bacterium
AAACTATTCAATTTAAAATATTGAAGATAACCACAAGAGTAAAAATATTAAAGACAAAAGTAAAAATTGAGTTTCCTATTGAATTTCCTGAAATACAAGTATTTAAAAACCTGCTATTGATGTTTCAGATTCTCAGAATTTAAACAAGACACTATGATCTCACGTTCTATCACATTTAACAAAAAATAAATTCACACCTTAAGAGAAAAGGTGAATGGGAGATGTATGTGTAAAGCTATAAAAAACAAATGTTTAACCTTGATTTCAGTCATATCCGGTACTAAATCCAGAATCCAGAAGAGTGAAATGAGGTAATTTTAAAGTTAATTGTATGTTTGTGAAATAAACAGATTAACAATCTTTGATTTTTATATGCCAAAAAATATTCAAACCGGACTTTTATTTGGGTCATTCAATCCAATACATAAAGGGCATTTGAAGATTGCCACTTACATGCTTGATTATGAGAAATTGAATGAGGTATGGTTCGTGGTATCACCTCATAATCCTTTAAAAGATAAGGGAATGCTTGTAAGCAAGGAGCAGCGACTTGAAATGACCAGACTTGCAGTGAACAGGAATCGAAGGTTTAAAACTTGTGATATTGAATTTACAATGCCTGAACCCTCATTTACTATTGATACACTCAGGCTGCTCAGATTAAAATTTCCGCAAAATGATTTTTATCTTATGATAGGTTCCGATAATTTACAGGAATTCGATAAGTGGAAGGATTATAAAAGCATAATAAATGAATTTAAGATACTTGTTTATCCTCGTGGTATTAATGTTCAAACCAATTTTGATAATTATCCGAATATTAAAATTACCGATGCTCCGCTAATCAATATATCATCTACTGAAGTACGGCAAAAAATAATGCTTGGAAAATCAATTGAAAGGTTGGTTCCAGCAAGCGTTAACCGATACATTATTAATATGGGTTTGTATAGGGCATGAATTTATGAAGGATTCTTGTCAGAACCATTAAAAAATTGAATATTTAGCTTACTTAAACTTTTTCAGCCTGCCAGGTGCTCTATTAATATTCTTATCCCGATTGCTATAATCATTATGCCGCCAATAATTTCGGCACGTTTTCCTAAAAGCTTGTAACCATTGCGGCTGCCAATCAGAAAACCGGAAAATGAAAAGAAGACAGTTACCAGTCCAATCACGATCATAACCGGAACTATGTGCATGTTAAGAAATCCAAAACCCATACCTGCAATAAGTGCATCAATACTGGTGGCAACTGATAAACCAAGTAATACCAGATAGCTTTCAATATTGAATGATTTTTGCGCAGGATCTGACCTGATAGCTCCAAGAATTAATTTCCCGCCAATTAAAAGCAGCAAAACAAAGGCCACCCAATGGTCAATCTGCTCGATAAGATGCTTGACAGTATTGCTTAATAACCATCCCATGCCTGCAAAAGCCCCCTGAAATACACCAAAAAAGATTGCAACACGTAATGCAAGTATCCAGCAGTTCTTTTTATGACAAATCCCGCTGGCAAGAGATACAGCAAATGAATCCATTGAAAGTCCAATGGCAATTATTATTATTTCAATCAAAACAACATAATTTGGGACTGCAAAAATAATGCTTTCATGTTTTGCCTGCCATAAAATGGTTGTGGAATATCATCATTTTGCTAACTGTCAGGAAATAATACCGGTTGAAAAAATATAACAGACCAATTATCGCTCCGCTCAATTATTCTGAATATTTTAACCACCGGCATTAACGATTGTAATTCACAAAACAACTTGGACTATTTTGTAAATACAAATCGTATAAATTGCTTTCTGACTGTAAAATAAATCTGGAAAGCCACCAAATCCGCTTTAATCAAACATTATTTTATACGGACGTGCTATTTGAGATTGAAATTCATCCATTGAAATCATACCATTCGACCGGAATATCTCCTTACCATCCATGAACAGTATGATCCCAGGTACGCTTAACATTCGTAGTTGCCCGGCTAATTCACGGTTTGTGTCAGTATTTATGTGAATAAGCAATATTTCAGGAAATTCAGTTTCAATTAGGCTTTTTACCCTTGGCAACAAGGTTTTACAAACACCACAAATGTCATTGTAAAAATAGAGCATAAAAGCTGGTTTGGAATTGAGTATATCTTCAAAATCCGGCAGGCTCAATTTGTGGTTTAGATGATGAATTTTCTCGTTTATATTGACCATAGCAGGATCATTATGTTTTCATACCAAGGAATCTGACCACTTCTGCCAGTCCTGAATGATGAGTACCTTTAGTAAAATTGATCTGTATTTCCTTGTTTTCGAGTATTGACAGTTTATTGAAATCAGTAGCAAGAATTTCGCCTGTGACAAGCATATCAGAGTTTTTCGGTCCACCCGAATTATTTGCAATTTGATTTTTGTGAAAAGCTTCTATTAGTATTAAACCCCCCGGTGTTAAGCATTTTACAAGTTCATTGTGAAAGCAGATTCTTAAATTCGATTCAAAATGCATGAAAACAATTGCTATCAGATCATATTTCTGCCCGGTACAGGTAAAATCGGCAGCATTCAGGGTTTCATATTTAATATTTACATTATTCTTTTCAGCAAGCATCAAGGCTTTACGCTGACCTTCGCTACTTTGATCGAAAGCATGAACTTCCCAGCCTAAAGATGCAGCATAAACGGCATCGCGACCTTCGCCGGCACCTGGTACAAGAAGTTTTCCGGATTTGAGGTTATTTATTACCTGTTTAAAATAAATGCTTGGCTCGGTGCCATAAACATATTCATCCACAGCATAACGCTGATCCCAGAAATTCGACATTTTAAAACTTCAGATTAAATAGTTCCTTTTTTTAGCGATGCTTTTTGAATACAAAATACTTCAAAAACTCTATTAAGTCAGGTTCTTAAAATTTGAATGCCACACCCAGATTAAGATAGGATATTCCATATCCTAGTTCTGCCATCAGTGCAAGATTATCAGTGAAGTAATAGCGTCCACCCAAAAACCATGAATAGGCAATTCCGCTACCGGAAGCAGAAGCAGATGATTCGGGGGTTCCGAATGACTGGCTGCTGTTAATTCTGGCACCCAACATTAAACCGGTATAAGTATCAAGATTGTCAACCAAGGGATAATGCAGTAGTGCCCTGCCTCCCAGGATGAAATATGTGTATTCATACCCATAGAGACCTATTGAGGGATTTGTCCATTCCTGTTTGGCTTTTGAGAAAGCAAGATAGCCACCCAATCCTAATGTTAGATCTGTAATATCAAGCACATCATCAATATATCCTAATTCAAAAGAAGCAGATATAGGAGGAAGTTGGGTTGTATAAAAACCGCCGCTGTAAAAAGTGCTTCCCAATCCAATACCTAAGTTCACTACTTTATCATCTTTTCTCAAAAGAACTTCCTGTGCCATGAGCGTGCTTGCTGTAATTAAAGTTGCTAAAATCAAAAGAGTCCGTTTCATAATTTGATTATTTAATAGTTTTGTTTTCAGAAGTTAATTTAAAAATCCGGATATATAACGATTATCTGTATAATATTGTTCTGTAAAAGTATTATCTCAAAAACGACAGTCAGGCGAAATTATTCCGGATCATAAGAATTAATTTATACAAATCATGAAAATGAGCAATATAGCTTAATTCAATTGTTTTCTTTTTGGCAGGATGCTATTTCTTTTTGCAGTAATATTATAAAAACCATAATTCCTATATAATCAAACAATTAAATGAGTTTATTATAAATTTATGTTAATGAAATGTTATTGTTTCAATTATTATTTGTATTTTTGCGGTATTGTTTATCAAGCTGATTCTCAGCATTTTATTCACCCTCAAATTTTATTTTATGCGAATTGCTACTTTATTGAACAGAACATTAGCATTAATACTAATGTTTTTAATGTTATCGCCAGTTTTTGGCCAACGCGTTGAGTACAATTTCCCCGATGCGTGGGGGAATAATGGATTTAACCTTACACGGCATGATAATTCCGGAGTAAGGGTAGTACACTCAATTACTCATCTATCACTCTTCGACTTTGAAACTGATGGAAATGTATTGAAAGCCATCGAAATGGAAGGTGTAATTCTTCCGGGTCAGGAAGGTGCACCTAGTTTACCAGGTAATGGTAGATATATTGCTATTCCTCAGGGGGCTTCTGCTACATTAAAAGTAAATGCAGTAAGAAAAGAAATTGTGAAAAATATTGATTTGCTTCCGTCTTCCAATATACCTGTTGCGAGTGATGATTCTCCTTTAAGGTATGAAAAAGACATGTCAATATATGGTCTCAATGCCTTTTATCCAGCTGAACCATTTAGTTTGTCAGAGTCTACTACTATTCGCGGAGTTGATGTGGTAATGCTTGGCATTACACCATTTCAGTACAACCCTGTAACCAAGGAGCTTATTATTTATCATGATATTGATATTGAGGTTAACTTTAAAGGCGGAAATAGCCAATATGGTGATAACCGGCTTCGTAACCGCTGGTGGGATCCTATTTTGAAAGATATGATACTGAACAGCGATGCACTACCGGAAATTGATTATTCAGCACGCTATAACAACATGATTAACAACCGTACTACCGGTTACGAATACATTGTTGTGGTGCCTAATGATCCTGTTTTTATTGCATGGGGCGACTCAATCAAGCAATTCCGTAACAGACAGGGAATCAGAACGCAGGTCGTTACAACTGCAGAAATTGGTGGGAACAATCATGTACAAATAAAAAACTATATCAGCAATGCTTATAACAACTGGGATATAGCACCAGCTGCTGTTTTGTTAATGGCTGACTATGGAACTACAGGAAGTACCATTACCAGCGAAACAAGAAACGACCATCCTTATGGTCCGGCATATATATCAGATGTGTATTTTGGTGATATGAACAATAATCATCTGCCTGATATAACTCTTGCACGTATTACAGCTCGTCATGCTGCCGATTTACAGATCATGGTGCCCAAGTTCTTGAATTATGAAAGAACTCCCTCAACCAATGCTAATTATTATAATGTACCTATTACTGCTATGGGCTGGCAAACTGAGCGTTGGTTCCAGCTCTGTTCTGAGATAGTTAATGGTTTCTGGGAATATGAACTCGGAAAACAACCATTGCGTCAAAATAATATTTATAGTGGTTCTCCAGGATCATCCTGGTCGTCAAATCCAAACACAAGTATGATTGTGAATTATTTTGGACCTAATGGTTTAAATTATATTCCGGCAACACCTGCTCATCTCAATAACTTTGGCTGGGGTGCTAATGCTACAACTATTAATCAGGCTATTAATGCCGGGGCTTATATGATCATGCACCGTGACCATGGCTATGAATATGGATGGGGAGAGCCCGATTATGGAAATACACATTTATCAGGACTCAATAATGATGATTTGACACACGTGTTTTCAATCAACTGTCTTACTGGAAAATTCAATATTTCAGGAGAATGTTTTACAGAAGCTTTCCACAGACATCAAAAAGGTGCTTTAAGTGTTACCGCTGCCAGCGAGACTTCTTATTCATTTGTTAACGACGTTTATGTTTGGGGACTTATGGATAATATGTGGCCTGATTTTATGCCTGCTTATGGGACCACGCCTCCTTCGCGTGACATTTTACCGGCTTTTGGTAACACTGCAGGTAAATATTTCCTACAACAGTCAAACTGGCCATACAACCCAGAACATAAACAAATTACTTATTATTTGTTCCACCATCATGGTGATGCTTTCAGTACAGTTTATACCGAAATGCCTCAGCAACTTACTGTGAACCACATGCCTGTTTTACTCAGTGGTTTGGACGTATTTGAAGTTACTGCCAATCCGGGAGCTTTGATAGGCCTGACAGTTAATGGTGAGTTGATTGGTGTTGGAGAAGGAACAGGAATGCCGGTTTCTATTCCAATTCCACCGCAGGTTCCCGGAAACAATCTGCTTGTAACAATTACTCTTCAAAATTATTACCGTTACGAAGCCCTTCTCGAAATAATTCCTCCCGATGGACCATATGTTATTTATAATCAAAGCGTCATTAATGATTCGCAGGGTAATAACAATGGATTAATTGATTATGGCGAATCAATCATTCTTGATATGTCATTGAAAAATGTTGGTCTTGATCCGGCTGTCGATGTAACGGCAACTTTGAGCACCACATCACAATATGTTACTATTACTGATAATTCACATGCCTTTGGTACTATTCAGCCTGATGAGATAGTGAGTATGCAAAATGCTTTTGCATTTGATGTTAGCGATGAAATTCCCGATAATTTTGTTATCCCATTTGTAGTAACAATGACAAGTGGAACAGAAACCTGGGAGAGCAATTTCAGTCTGATGGCTTATGCACCTTCCTTTGTTATTGGTAATCTCACTGTTTCTGATCCTCTTGGTAATAATAATGGTCAGCCAGATCCGGGAGAAACAATTGATTTAATAATTCCTACTTTAAATGAAGGGCATAGCCAGGCTACTAATGTCTCAGGTGTTATTACATGTTCAAGCCCGTATGTTACCATAGATGTTGGACAGGTAAGTTTTGCCACTCTTGATCCAAATCAGTCGGAGGACGCTGTGTTTACAGTAACCATTTCTGATGATGCTCCTATAGGTACTCCTATTACAATCAATTATAATGTAGGCTCCGGAGTTTATACAGCAAACAAGAGTTTTGTCATTAAGGTAGGTTTGATTATTGAAGATTTTGAAACCGGTGACTTTTCATCATTTACATGGATGTCAGGTGGGAATTTGCCATGGACAATAACTAATACCGGTGCATTTGAAGGTACTTATGCTGCTAAATCGGGCGCAATCTCTCATAACCAGTCTACTCAGCTTATACTTGAATATGACGTTGGAGCAGATGATACTATTTCATTTTATCGTAGAGTGTCCTCTGAAAATAATTATGACCACCTTAAGTTTTATATAAATAATCAGGTTGCTGCACAGTGGTCAGGCACTCAGGAATGGGCCAGGGTAGCTTTCCCGGTTACACCTGGATTTAAAGTTTTTAAATGGGAATATATGAAAGACGGATCAGTTTCTTCAGGAAGCGACTGTGCATGGATTGATTATATTGTGTTCCCTACTCCTGCTGCTTGTCCTTCTCCCAGGAACCTCCAGGTTGTTTCAACTTCATCAACTACTGCTCTGTTAAACTGGTCGCCCGGAGGTACTGAAGACGAATGGGATCTTATATGGGGACCTAAAGGGTTTAATCCCGCCACTTCCGGAACATTAGTTTCAAATATTACTGAGGTTCCGTATCTTTTAACCGGATTGCAGGCTATAACTGAGTATGATTTTTATGTAAGAAGTTATTGCGATCCTACAACTACCAGTGCATGGAATGGTCCGGTTACGATTCAAACACAGTGTGATACATTTACATTGCCGTTTACCGAAGGTTTTGGAGGTCCGTCAGTAAGCTGTTGGACATTCCCTGATGGACAGGGTAACTGGGGCTTCGGTTCTTCATATACACCACCATCAGGTAGTGCACCTAATGCATATTTTGGCTGGAGTCCGTCAATAACAAATTATTCACATTCATTGGTCAGCCCTCTTATGAGTGCTACTGGATTTACGGATATCAAACTGGATTTCAAATTATATATCAATAACTACAGCACTTCTACTGTTGAGCAGATGACAGTTGAATATAAAGAATTCGATAGTACTGAATGGACTTTGGTAGAAAATTTCACCAATAGTGGTGGTACAGCTTCATTTAATCGTACAAACCTTCCTCTTGATGGAGTTGCCGGACAACTATTCCAGGTGCGCTTCCGCGCTCATGGCGGAAATAGTTATAATATAAACGGATGGGGACTTGATGATGTGGTTGTTCACGGTACTGAAGCACCATCAGTATTGCCGGGCGATGCAAACTGCGATGGAGTAGTAAACGTGCTTGATGGTATAACCATTGTTAGTTTTGTAACCGGAGGAGATCCTCAGCCATTCTGTTTTGATAATGCCGATGTAAATGAGGATGGAACTATTAATCTGCTTGATTTTATTGCTACAATTAACATAGTATTGAATGGCAAGAAAACCTCTCCTTACAGAGTGGATTCGGAAACAGCTCATATTTATTTGAATAGCAATGGAATAGAGCTCAGAAGTGATGGAACACTGGCAGGTCTGCAATTTGAGATTTCAGGATTGAATGCTGAAAATCTGAAATTCTTACCCAAAGGCCTTGAGTATGCTACTTCAATGAAAGATAATAAGCTTCTTTGTATGATATTCAGTTTTGACAACACACCTATCCCTGCCGGAAAAATCCAGCTTTTCAGCTTTGAAAAAGAAACTTCCGACACTGAGTGGATTTCAGTGCTTGCCGGCAACCTGAATGCTGAAGAAGTTAAGGTTATTAAACATATTGAAGGAAACACTGATCTATTTGCCGGAGAATATACTCTGAATGCATATCCAAATCCTTCACAAGGTAAGTTTCGTATTGAAGCTTATATACCATGTGCTTCTGAAACTGTAATTAAAATTACTGACATTATGGGCAGAGAAGTTACAAGGATTCATGAAGGCTATTTGAAGGAAGGAACTTTTACCTTTGATATTAACAGTAACCTCAGTAATGGTATTTATTTTCTGACTGTTCAGGCTTCACCAAAAAATGAAGCTGAGACTATAATTATAAAACGTCAGAAACTGGTTGTTACTAATTAATAGTTTACTTTAGAATATATTGAATCGTCGGGTAGATGTTTTTTAGCAACTACCCGACGATTATTTATTTGGGACTTTAGTGTGAACAAATTATGATATATTCACTTATCAGTTAATAACTTCAATTTTCATTTATCAAATTAAATTTTAAATCATGAAAAAACTCATATTATTCTTTGTTGGTTTTTTTATTGTTGTTACACTTTTTGGGCAGGATAAAGTCATTATCAGACTCGACAAACCGCTGCCTGAAGATGTGAAATATTTCTCAACAAATAATTATGATATTGCCTCTGTACGACCTGGTGAATATCTTGATCTGGTAGTAACTACCAGTGAGTTTCAGAATCTTGTATCACAAGGATATAATTTCAGGATTTATCAGACCATAGCTGAAATGGCTGCCAATCTGCAACCTGAAAAAGGTATTCCTGGTTATCGGACTTATGCTCAGGCCCTTGCTGAGTTACAGCAAATTGAGAATACATATCCCGATATTTGTAAACTATATAATATTGGTGAAACCAGAGGAAAGCAATATTATAATGCCGGAAATAATAACTATGTGAACTATCAGCATGATATCTGGGCACTTAAAGTCTCCGATAATGTTGAACTTGACGAAGATGAGCCGGCGATTTATTATATGGGGCTGCATCATGCACGTGAGCCGCTCAGTACTGAAGTTACTTTTTATGTATTGAACCATTTATTGCAGAATTATGGTGTTGACCCTGAGATCACAGAAGCTATTAATAGTAAGGAGATATGGTTTATCCCCATTGTTAATCCTGACGGTCACAGAATTGTTATTGAACAGATAAATACCGATTGGCGAAAAAATATTAGGGATAACGACGGCAACGGACAAATAACGAATGGAAGTTTTTATTATCCTGATGGTGTTGACCTGAACAGAAATTATTCATGGCATTGGGGAGAAGAAGGTACAAGTACAAACCCGTCAGATATAACCTATTGTGGACCAGAACCTTTTTCAGAACCTGAATTAATTGGAATTCGCGATTTATTGGCTGCCCGTCATTTTGTTGCTGGTATATCATATCATACTTACAGCGAACTTGTTTTATGGCCTTATGGGTATACATCAAACGCAGTAGCTCCTGATGCCACTGCATTAGCAGCCTTGGGAACTGCTATGGGGAATGCAATTCCAAAACTTGGTTCAGGCACCTATACTCCGCAACCTATATGGGCATTGTATCCTGCTTCAGGGGGTACAGATGATTATGCCTACGGAAAACATGGTATTTTCTGCTATACTATTGAACTTGCTACTCAGTTTATACCTCCAGCTTCTCAGGTAATACAGGTGTGTCAGGATAATTTACAGGCTGCACTTATTTTGCTGAACAGAGTGAATAAATCTACACTTACAGGGCATGTAACCAACTCAGTAACAGGTGAGCCTGTGGTAGCTGAAGTATATATACAGGGAATTGACAATACAGGATTGTATCGTGAACCATACAAGAGTAATGAAGCATTTGGCACATATTACAGAATGTTGCCCAATGGCAATTATACAATTACATTCTCAGCATTTGGTTATATATCACAAACTTTCAATAATGTTAACATCAATAATCTGAATCAAACTATTCTTGACATGCAGTTAGTTCCGGCACAGGTTGTTACAGTAACCGGAACCGTCATTGATGCTGATACTGGCTTACCGATTGAAAACGCTACAATACAGGTAATGGGAACCCCGCTTGAACCGATTCATACAAATGCATCAGGTCAATACATAATTCCTGAAATCTATGAAAATACCTACACTTTCCGTGTTTATGCCATGGATTATCTTACAGTAAGTCAGGAAATAGCTATTAACCCTCAGAATAATATTGTGGATTTTGAATTACATGAAGCACATGCTGTTAGTTTTGAGGATGGACAGTTTCCTGAGGGATGGACTTTCAGTGGCAACCTTCCCTGGATAATTGACAATACAACAGCATGGGACGGAGCTTATTCTGCCCGCTCAGGTGCTATTGGCAACAGCCAGACATCTTCATTGATATATACTATGGAAACAGATACCGAAGGAGTTATAAGCTTTTATTGTAAGGTTTCAAGTGAGGCTAATTATGATTTTCTGAGGTTCTACATTAATGACGAGCTGCAAGCACAATGGTCAGGCAATATGGATTGGGCAGAAGTTAGTTTTCCGGTTACTCCCGGAGTGAAAACTTTCCGCTGGACTTATTCTAAGGACGTTTCAGCTTCAGGTGGAAGCGATAAAGCTTGGATTGACTTTATCATTCTGCCATTCCCGGCAGCATATTCTGCTCCTAAAAACCTGACGGCTACTGTAGTTACGGCTAACTCAGCACAGCTAAACTGGTTACCCGGCGGCGACGAAACAATTTGGGACGTAAGCTGGGGTCCGGCAGGAACAACTCCTTCACAAGGCACAATAATTGAAAATCTTACTAGTACTCAATATCAACTTACCGGATTGACACCTATAACTGAATATGTGTTTTATGTAAGAGGCAGTTATCCTGACAATCAGATGAGTGCCTGGGCAGGTCCTGCACCGTTTACAACCCTTTGCGATGTATTCAGTTTACCATACTTTGAGCCTTTTGGAACACCTTTAGTCAGTTGCTGGACATTCCCTGAAGGTCAGGGTAACTGGAATTTTGGATCTTCATATACACCCCCGTCAGGTTCAGCGCCCAATGCATTTTTTGGCTGGAGCCCGTCAATAACCAATTATTCCTATTCGCTTGTCAGTCCTCTGTTCAGTGCAGTAGGTTTTTCTGATATAAAACTAGACTTTAAATTGTATATCAATAATTTCAGTACTTCCACTGTAGAACAAATGGCAGTTGAGTATAAGACAATAGGCAGTAACGACTGGATCTTACTTGAAAATTTTACTAATTCAGGTGGTACAGCACAATTTAACCGCACCAATCAATTACTTGATGGAATGGCTGGTCAGCATTTTCAGGTACGATTCCGTGCCCATGGAGCAAACAGCTATAATATAAATGGATGGGGGCTAGATGATATTAATTTTCATGGTGAAGCACTGCCATCAGTTGTTCCCGGTGATGCTAACTGTGATGGAATCGTAAATATACTGGATGCTATTGCCATTGTTGATTTTATAGCTGGTAATGATCCGCATCCTTTCTGTTTCGAAAACGCTGATGTTACTGAAGATGGAATAATTAACATACTTGATGTTATTGGAACTGTTAACATTATACTTAATGGTAAGAAATCATCGGGATATGAATTTAATTCTGCTACAGCCAATATTTATCTTGGAAGTTCGGGTATTGAACTTGAAAGCGATGGAACCCTTGCCGGACTTCAGTTTGAAATTAGTGGTCTTAGTATTGAAATTCCTGAATTTTTGTTAAAAGGATATGAGTTTGTTACTGCAATTAAAGATGACAAACTTATTGGTATGATTTTCAGTTTTGATAATACACCGATCCCTGCCGGCAGAATAAATTTGTTGAGTTTCAATAACGAATCGCATAGCGTAGAACTTGGATCTGTTATTGCAGGCAATTTAAATGCTGAAGAAGTTAGGGTCATAAAACATTTTACAGAAGGCAAAGATTTGTTTTCCGGTGAATTTCAACTAAATGCACATCCAAATCCATCGAATGGTGTGACAAATATTTCTATTATAGTCCCGATTTCTTCATGGGTATCAATAAAGATTTATGATATGCACGGGAAAGTCGTTTCTATAATTACAGAGAAGTCATATGATAAGGGTATTTATAATTTTGTGGCTAATGAAGGACGAATATTCAAATCCGGCATTTATACCATTCAATTAATTGCCTGTCCATTGGATACTATGGAAGATGTGATTCATAAGAATATAAAATTATTGATTAATTAATTTTTAATAAACTGATAAAAATGTTGAAAACAGGCTAAAAAGAATTAAAAGCTTGTTTTCAACATTTTGCTTTTATTGAGTTTTGGATATTAGTAAGGATTGAAATTTATTTTCAATTCCGAATCATTTGTCATTAATTTAGCGTGATAAAACTGATCCTTGTTTATTAAACAATTTCTTGTATAACGGTTTGTAATTAATTTGTTTTTTGCGAACTTGTTAATTCAATAACATATACTTTTGTGAAATATCTTATTTTGGTTTTAATTATTAGAAGATATAAGCTTGCTTAAACCTTTTTAATATCTCATAAATCTCGTATAATCAATTAATTAAAAGTTATGAAAAGATTTTTTGCTCTTCTGACAATGTTGTTTTTTGTCTCAATCGCTTATCCACAGGATAAGGTGATTATCAGGCTTGAGGATCCAAAGCCTGAACAGGTAAAATATTTTGCAACCAATAATTACGATATCGCATCGTACCGCCCTGCCGAATATCTTGATCTTGTGGTTAGTAAAAATGAATTTTCTGATCTGCTGGCACAGGGTTATCGGTTTAGATTATTTCAAACCGAAGCTGAAATGGCTGCCAATCTGGTTTCTGCCGATGGTTTACCGGGTTACCGGACATATGCTGAATCTCTTGCCGAACTTCAGCAAATGGTAATTGATCATCCAACTATATGTAAATTATATGATATCGGAGATACGCGCGGGAAGGAATACTATAATGCCGGAAACAATAATTATGTAAACTATCAGCATGATATCTGGGCTTTAAAAGTAACCTCGAATGTTGAGCTTGACGAAGATAAACCGGCTGTATTTTACATGGGCTTGCATCATGCACGCGAGCCACTAAGTGTTGAAGTTACATTTCATGTTTTAAATCATTTGTTACAGAATTATGGTGTGAACCCGGAAATCACAAATCATATCAATACCAAAGAAATCTGGTTCATACCAAATGTAAACCCTGACGGTCATAAAATAGTAATAGATCAGATAAATACAAGCTGGCGAAAAAATATCAGGGATAACGATGGTAATGGACAAATAACATTGAATGGCTATGATGGAGTTGATTTGAACCGTAATTACGATTGGCAATGGGGTGTTAATGCAAGTCATTCGCCAAGTGATGAAACCTATTGTGGTCCGGCAGCATGGTCAGAACCTGAAATAGTGGCTTTGCGTGATTTAATTGATTCTCGTCATTTTGTTTCTGGTATTTCATATCATACTTATGGTGAACTGGTATTATGGCCTTATGGTTATGAAAGCAATGCCATTGTACCTGATAATATTGCAATGGCAGCACTTGGCACCGCATTGGCACAGGCAATTCCAAGCCAGGGATCAGGAACGTATTATCCCGAGCCTTCATGGCAGCTTTATCCTCATGGTGGAGTTTTAAATGATTACGCCTATGGAAAGCATGGAATTTTTTGCTATACAGTAGAATTGGCAACTCAGTTTATACCTCCTGCTGCGCAGGTTCCAGTAATATGCCAGAATAATCTGCAGGCTGCATTACTATTACTTGCCCGAACCGATAAATCAACGCTTACAGGGCATGTGACCAATTCAGTAACTGGTGAACCGGTAGTGGCTGAAATACATATTCCGGTAATTGACAATACCGGAATGTATCGCGATCCATACAAAAGCGATGAAGCATTTGGCAGATATTACAGGTTATTGTCCAATGGTAATTATACGGTTACTTTCTCAGCCTTTGGGTATATTTCACAAACATTTACCAATGTTAACATCAATAATCTGGGTCAAACTGTTCTTAACGTAGAATTAGTTCCAAGCCAGGTTATTACTGTAACCGGAACAGTTACTGATGCCGATACCGGTTTACCTATTGAGAATGCCACAATCCAGGTTATGGGAACCCCACTTGAACCGGTTCATACCAATGCGGCAGGTCAATATATAATACCTGAGATTTATGAAAACATTTATAATTTCCGTGTATATGCCATTGATTATCTTACTGTTATTCAAGAGGTGAGCGTAACATTACAGAATACTGTTGTGGATTTTGAGTTGCATGAAGCACATGCTGTTAGTTTTGAGGATGGCCAGTTTCCTGAAGGATGGACATTCAGCGGAAATCTTCCGTGGATAATAGACAATACTACGGCATGGGATGGAGCCTATTCTGCCCGCTCAGGTACTATTGGCAATAGCCAGACATCTTCAATGATATATATAATGGAGACAGATACTGAAGGATTAATTAGTTTTTACCGTAAGGTTTCAAGTGAGGCTAATTATGATTTTCTGAGTTTTTATATTAATGACCAGCTGCAAGCACAGTGGTCGGGCAATATGGATTGGGCAGAAGTTAGTTTTCCGGTCACTGCGGGATATAAAACTTTTCGCTGGACATATTCCAAGGATGTTTCAGTTTCAGGTGGAAGCGACAAAGCCTGGATAGACTTTATTACATTTCCATTCCCTGCTGCTTATTCTGCTCCTAAGAATCTCACTGCTACTTCAGTTACAGCCACCTCTGCCCAGCTAAACTGGATGCCTGGAGGCGATGAAGCAATTTGGGATGTAAGCTGGGGTCTTGCAGGATTTACTCCTTCGCAAGGCACAATAGTAGAGGATCTTACTACAATGACTTACCAACTTACCGGTTTGACACCTGTAACCGGATATGAATTTTATGTAAGAGGTCATTATCCTGATAATCAGATAAGTGCCTGGGCAGGCCCTGCTCCGTTTACAACGCTTTGCGATATATTCAGTTTGCCATATTTTGAGCCTTTTGGAACACCGTCAGTCAGTTGCTGGACTTTCCCTGAAGGTCAGGGTAACTGGGGCTTCGGTTCTTCATATACACCACCCTCAGGTACTGCGCCCAATGCATTTTTTGGCTGGAGCCCGTCAATAACCAATTATTCCTATTCGCTTGTCAGTCCTCTGATCAGCGCAGTTGGTTTTTCTGATATAAAACTGGACTTTAAATTGTATATCAATAATTACAGTACTTCCACTGTAGAACAAATGGCAGTTGAATACAAGACCATAGGCAGTAACGACTGGATTTTACTTGAGAATTTGACTAATTCCGGTGGTACAGTTCAATTTGTCCGTACCAATCAGCTTTTAAATGGTATGGCCGGTCATGAATTTCAGGTACGATTTCGCGCTAATGGAGCGAATAGTTACAATATAAATGGCTGGGGACTTGATGATATTAATTTTCATGGTGAAGCACTGCCATCAGTTGTTCCCGGTGATGCAAACTGCGATGGAATAGTAAACATTATTGATGCTATTACAATAATAAATTATGTTTCCGGTCTAAATCCGCAACCTTTCTGTTTTGAAAATGCTGATGTAACCGAAGATGGAATAATCAATGTGCTGGATGTCATTGCAACCGTTAATATTGTTGTTAACTGAAAGCATGATTATTAAAATGCTTTGATCCTAAACTACCGGGAGTGGGGTTGAGAATTCTGAAATTGGCAGACTTCCGGTAGTGAGCATTTAACTGAAAAATCTTCAATGCATGAAAAAAACATATGTTCTTTAATTTAAATCCAATGTCACCAATGAAAATTAAAAAATTATCAATTCTACTTCTTGTGATGTTTTGCTTTAGTACACAACTTAAAGCAGAAAAGATTGAACAGGAAGAAGCCCGTACTGTGGCTCTGACATTTATGGTTGAACGCCTAAATATTTTTGCTGATAATAATGATTTTAACCTTAATGTTGCCAATGTTGTCGTAAGATATTATGAAGACCTGCCGGTATATTATGCAGTGAATTTTGCTGATGGCGGTTTTGTTATTGTTTCGGCTGATGATATTCTGAAACCGATAATTGGTTATGCATTTAAAGGAAATTACTCTACTGAGGATCACCCGGAAGCTTTTGCCGGTTTTATAAATAACATTGCTGAAGAAGCTGCAACCGGAATTCGTATGAACCTTGAAGCTTCCAGTACTGATAAGGCTGAATGGAGTTTTTTGAAAAGCGGTACAATAAGGTCTTTCGATACTGACGCTATTACAAACCTTGACCCTTTAATTATAACACCATGGAATCAGGACTTCCCGTACAACGCACTTTGTCCTGAGGATCCTGCCGGACCAGGAGGTCATGTTTATGCGGGTTGTGTTGCCACAGCAATGTCAATGATCATGTATTACTATCGTTATCCTGAGGTTGGACAGGGTTCAAAAACTCATTACAGTTCCTACGGACCATTGTATGCTAACTTTGGACAGACATATTATCAGTGGGATGCCATGCTTACTTCCCTTGGAACTGCTGGTGGAAATTCTATACATGCAATGTCAGAAATACAGTATCATTGTGGTATTGCAGTGAATATGCATTATTCACCCAACGGCTCAGGAGCGGTTAGCGATGTTGTACCTTCTGCAGCATATAATTACTTCAGGTATAATAGTCAGATAAGTGTAGCTTCACGCAGCTCGTATACTTATGATAATTGGGTAATCATGCTTAAGGGTCAGCTTGATCAGGGTTATCCTTTATATTACGCCGGACATAGTAATGATAGTGGTCATGCTTTTTTATGTGATGGTTATCAGCAGGTTGGCAATGATGTTAATTTCCATTTCAACTGGGGATGGGGTGGGGCTTACGACGGTTATTACCATCTCAATAACCTTAATCCGGGGAATTCACCTCCTTTTAGCAACTGGCAGCAAACTATACGTAATTTCTACCCACCTTCAACAAATTACCCCTACTATAATACTAATGGAGAAACTAATATAATTCCATTTATGCGTGGAACTATTGAAGATGGAAGTGGTCCTATACATAATTATCTTAATAATGCTGATTATAGATGGCTAATAGCTCCAACGGATTCAGTTACCTCAATTACTCTTAATTTTTTGAAATTCAATACACTCACAAATGACATTGTAACTGTTTATAATGGTTCTGACGAAACCGCACCGATATTAGGATCGTTTTCCGGTAATACTTTGCCTACATCGGTTACTACAACAGGTAGTCGTATGTTTATAAAATTTGTAACCGATGCCAATGGTACTGCTCCGGGATGGCTGGCAGAGTTTACAAGCACCCTGCCGGTTTATTGCAGTGGACTTACAACTGTACTTGAGCCTGAAGGTGTTTTTAGTGATGGAAGTGGTGATCAGAATTATAATCATAATAGTTTTTGCAGATGGTTTATTAAACCTCCGGGTGCCGATAGTGTTACTTTGTATTTTACAGCATTGAACACAGAGCCAGAAAAAGATTATGTCCAGATAATGCAGATCCCAGGTAATCAGATACTTGGACAGTTTTCTGGGAATACTATTCCACCACCAGTAACTTCAAATACCGGCCAGATGATGGTGATTTTTCGCTCCGATGCTTTTTATAATGCTCCCGGTTGGGAAGCGGTATGGACTACCGGCGAAAGTCAGATATTACACGGCGATGCCAATTGTGATGGTATAGTTAATATATTGGACATTGTTACCATAATAGCCTACATACTTGATCAGAACCCGGCTTCGTTCTGTTTTGACAATGCTGATATTAACAATGATGGTACAATTAATATTCTGGATGCGGTAGGAACAGTTAATATCATACTTAATAATAAAACTACAACGATTTTAAATTCAAAAACATCCAGAATATTCCTAAACAAAGATGGTATTGATTTTCAAAGTGACGGCACTGTTGCCGGATTACAGTTTGAAATAAATGGGCTTCAAACCAATAATCTGAATTTATTACTAAGTGGATATAAATTTGCTGAGGCAATTGTGGATGGGAAACTTGTGGGTTTGGTATACAGCCTTGACAATAAGCCATTTCCATCGGGAAGGATCAGGCTATTTACCCTTAATAACCCTGCTACAGACCTTACTTGGGGAGAAATAATAGTTGCCAATTATAATGCAGAAGAAGTTAAAGTTGAGAAATTTGAATATGCTCCTTTTGTTTTAGCGGAAGATTATGTTTTGAAGACTTTTCCGAACCCTTCAAAAAGCAGGTTTTTTGTTGAAGTCGAAATACCGGTTCTTTCTGAAACAATGATTCGTCTAACTGACATTTCAGGAAAGGAAGTGCTAAAGCTTCAGGAAAATAAGCTTAACGAAGGAACTTACCAGTTTGAGTTAAATACCGGAAACATCTTAAAAGCAGGAAATTATCTTCTGCATTTTAATGCCATACCTGAAGGTCAATCAGATAACCCTGTCAGTAAAAATCTGAAAATAATGATTGCTGATTAAAACATTCCTGCCCTTTTTACGGCTTACTGGCTACGGTATGTTTATAACTGACATGGATTTTCCTGCACTGGTCATTGATCTGTTTAGAAAATGATCAGACTAGTGGGTCGCATTAATAATATCAAAGTGTTTTGGGTTTTATGAAGTTCGAAATATGTTAAAACCTTAAAATAATCAGATGAATACTATGCCAAACTGACAGAGCTTGATACTTATGTTGGCAGGATCATACAGGCAATGAAAGATACCGGAATTTATGAAAACAGTATTGTTATTATTACTTCCGACCATGGAGGTGTTAATAAGGGTCATGGAGGAAAAACCATGAGTGAGATGGAAACCCCGTTTATCATTTCCAGCAATAACATCAGAAGTGGCAGTTCTTTCGTCGAAAGCATGATGCAGTTCAATCTTGCCCGAATTTTTGATCTGGATACCCCTCAGATGTGGATCGGCAGGTCTATGGATCAGGTTTTCAATCAGGAACTGTCTGAAAACAAAAGGCTTGTTTAAGCCATTCATACAAAACAAAAGATTGTGGCACTGTTGTTGTAAAAAGCGATTGCAGGTTTTTTGAAAAAATTATTGACTTTGAAAATCAATTAAATCTTTATAAAATGAAACAGATAAAAATGTTTGTAGTAATAGTGATTGTTGCCTTTACTGCATTTTCGTGTGCTAACAACAATAAATCTGCTAAATCAGATATAATTGATGAACATAGTGCTGAAATCTCTATAGACTGGCAGGGAACTTATTCCGGAATGCTCCCTTGCGCTGATTGCCAAGGTATAGAAACCGAGCTTACTCTGAATAACGACAATACCTATATGCTTGTTTCGACTTATATGGGTGTTGAACCTGTTGTATCCGACACACTTACAGGCAAATTCCACTGGCACGGGAACAATGTTCATCTTGAGGGAATACCTGAAAATGAAAGATCTTCGACATTTAAGGTTGAAGAAAATCGAGTGAGATATCTCGATCTGGAAGGAAATGAAATAACCGGTGATCTGGCTTCATATTATGTACTTGCCAAGGAAGGCAATCAACTGGTGGAAGACAGAAAGTGGAAATTGGTTGAAATTTACGGAAAACCTGTGGAAGACGACCCGGATAACTATTACATTGTTTTCCATTCTGCTGACAGACGCGTAGAAGCCAAGGCAAACTGCAACCTGATCTCGGTTAATTACAGAATTAAAAATGAATTCAGGGTGATTTTTGGTCAGGGTCTGTCCACCTTGATGGCATGCCCGGATCAGAATCTTGAGAAAGAACTCCTGAATGTACTTGGTGAGGCCGATAATCTTTCAACTGACGGTGAATATCTGTCGCTGAATAAGGCAAGAATGGCACCACTAGCACGTTTTGAGCTGGTTAAATAAAAAAGACTTTTCCCTTTCTTAAAACGGACAACGGACAAAATTACACCGTTGTCCGTTTTTTTATTTCTGAAATCGGGGCAATAATAATCTGGAAGGGGAAAGCGTAATGTCATTTTCTGAAAAAGTTATATTTTTGGTCTGACAGATAAATACTGCCGGCAACAAATCACTCTGAGTATTCAGGTATCTGAACTGAAAGATGCTCAATGCTGTATATAATAATATGCTTGATACGTTGGTGAAATTTCGAAAAAGAAAGTTTATGAAAATAACCTCTTTATCATTTCCAATAAACCGGATACTGGTGTTTATTTTTATTTTTTCAATCCTGCGGAGTGGTTTTGCTCAGGATGTAAGCCTCGAATTGCAAAAGCCACCGACGCTAAACGAATCCCGGATCAGTGATTTATGGATGCAACAGCCAGATGATGTTCAGATTGGTTTTGGTACGTCATCGGTGAGATATCCGCAGCAGTTGCCGCCTTCAGGTCATTTTAGCGATACCTGGAAGGTAAGGGGCTGGAAGAACGAAAAGGTTAATACTCAGTTTCTGGTTTGGTCAAAAGAAGGGGTGAAAAACTTTAACCGGTTGCTGAGCGATTTGAAGGGTGATAATGGCAGAACCATTGGCATAGATGCATTTTTTACAGGTTCTGTTCAATATGTTATTACTGATGAGTTTCGGGATGGCTGTGGTTACCGCAAAGGAGCCGATTTTGATTCATCACTGGTGGCAGATATCATACGTACTGATCTATTTAGCTCATCTGTAGCACCAATGAATACACAGCCGGTATGGCTTTGGATCCAAATACCCGTTGATGCAGCACCGGGGCTTTATAAGGGAGAACTTACCGTTTTAGCCGATGGCAGGGATCATAAGTTGAAAATTGAACTGACCGTTATTGACAGAACGCTTCCTTTCAGCAAAAACAGGTCGTTTCAGCTGGATTTGTGACAGCATCCCGCTGCCATAGCAAGGGTGCACAATATGTCCCTATGGAGCAATGAGCACTTCAGCCTGATGCGAAACTACTATATCATGCTTGCAGGTATTGGTCAGAAAGCCATCACTGCCAGCATTGTGGATGAACCCTGGAACCATCAGACTTATGACGATTATCCCGGGCTGGTGAAATGGACTAAAAAGCGAGACGGGAGCTAGGAGTTTGATTACAGTTTGTTTGATAGATATGTTGACTTTGTAATGAGCTGTGGTATTACCGGAAGGATAAACTGCTACAGTTTGATCCCCTGGATAATTGAGTTCAGCTATTATGACGAAGCTTCCGGCATAGGGCAAATGTTTACCCACAGTGTCGGTACCGAAGAGTACAACGTCTTCTGGGGAACCATGCTGAAAGACAGTCGCTTTACCGCCTGGCCTGCAGGCGATACCTATCAGGTTTATCCGGGTCCTCTCCCTTCAATCCGATTTGAAAAGCTAAATGAAGGCATTCAGGATTTTGAAAAGATCAGGCTACTGAGGGAGGAATATAAAGCCAAAAGGAAATCAGAAAATTGGAAAGGCTTGAAGCTTCACGGGCAGATATAACAAGTTGAGGCATAATAAATTGCTATTTTCAATGTCTGAAGAAAGAAAAGCATATCCGAACAATATTTCTGATAATCCGGATATGCTTATATGGTATTAATAGATTATGATAAATCCACTTCGCTCAAATCGATTCCAAGCGCATCGGCTACTCCTTTGCCGTAGGCAGGATCAGCTTTGTAGCAGTTGGAGATATGGCGTTTCTTAATGAATTTTTCGGCAGGACCAATATCGCAGGCAGTATTTTTAAACAATACCTGCTGTTGTTCTTTTGTCATCAAACGGAACAGATTTCCGGGCTGGGTATAATAATCATTGTCATCTTCGCGGAAATCGTAATGGTCTGCATCGCCTTCCAATGGAAGTGGCGGTTCAACATATTCTTTTTGTTCTTCCCATTGGCCATAGCTATTTGGGAAATAATGCAATGTATCGCCTTCATTGCCGTCCACTCGCATGGCTCCATCGCGGGATGGATTATGGAATGGGCAGCGGGGCCGATTCACTGGAATCTGGTAATGGTTCAAGCCTAAGCGGTAGCGTTGTGCATCTCCGTAGGTGAACAAACGTGCCTGAAGCATTTTGTCAGGTGAAAATCCGATGCCGGGAACAATATTTGCGGGGTTAAAGGCAGCTTGTTCTACATCGGCAAAATAGTTTTCAGGGTTTCTATTCAGCTCCAGTACTCCAACATCAATAAGAGGGAAATCCTTTTGCGACCACACTTTTGTAAGGTCGAAGGGGTTAAATGCACAGTTTTTAGCTTGTTCTTCGGTCATAAGCTGAATTTTCAGCTTCCATCTCGGAAACTCACCCTTTTCAATGGAGTTAAAAAGGTCACGCTGATGGCTTTCTCTATCTGTTGCGATGATTGCTGCAGCTTCTTCATCCGTCAGATTTTGGATGCCTTGTTCGGTTTTAAAGTGAAATTTTACCCAAATCCGTTCGTTATTGGCATTAATCAGACTAAAGGTATGGCTTCCGTATCCGTTCATATGACGGTATGATTTTGGGATACCGCGCTCACTCATGGTAATGGTTACCTGATGCAGTGCTTCGGGCAGTAAGGTCCAAAAGTCCCAGTTATGATTTTTGGAGCGCAGATTTGTTTTTGGATCACGCTTTACGGCTTTATTCAAATCGGGGAAGCGATATGGGTCGCGTAAAAAGAATACCGGGGTATTATTTCCTGCTAAATCCCAATTCCCTTCTTCGGTATAAAATTTCATAGCAAAGCCACGAATATCACGTTCGGCATCTGCAGCGCCACGCTCGCCGGCAACAGTAGAAAAGCGTACAAACACTTCTGTTTCCTTCCCAATTTCTGAAAACATTTTTGCCTTCGTATACTTGGTAATATCGTGAGTAACGGTAAATTTTCCAAAAGCACCTGATCCCTTGGCATGCATACGCCTTTCGGGTATTACCTCTCTGTCGAAATGTGCCAATTTTTCTAAAAACCAAAAGTCTTCCATCAGCATTGGTCCTCTTTTACCGGCTGTTTTCACATTTTGGTTTTCAGCAATAGGTCGTCCTGAAACAGAAAAAAGTTTCTTTTTGTTTTTTTGATTGCCCATAAATTTTAAAGATTAATTGTTAGTAATTGATGGTACAAAAATAGTGATTTTAGTAGAAAAATGATACCAGGAAGAGTTCGGGATTGTTATTATGAATAATTACTATTTGATTGGACGGATTACTTATATTGTAACTTCAGTGTTTATTAAGTTGAAAGATCATGAAATTTTTTAGTCTTACTGGATCCTAAACTGCGATCTTATGTTGTTCTAAAAAATATTTTTGATATTATTAAAAACTCATCCTCACAGGTGTTAAAAGATCAGGTATTACCGGTGGTTTTCAGAATAGCAGACAGAAAACGATTATACAAAAATAAAAGCTGACTCTGGTTTTAGAAGGCTCGCGATGCGTACCGGACAGCTTCTTGATATGCAGCTTGTCGACAATTGGGTGGGAGCAATTAATCCCGATCATCTTCCGGTGGAAATGGAAATTGATTGGGTCAGGTTTTATAAGTTTTAGGAAAATGGCTGTTACAAATAGCGTTGCTCATATTTTTCCTGAGTTTTATTCCCAGTCAAGCAAGCGGCGTTCTCCTTCAAGAGAGCGAATTTCAGTAACATCCTGACTGACTTCAATTATGCCCCTATATGTTCCGTCACTGTCCCTGAGCGCAAAATATCGGATATGGATAAATTTTCCCCTGAGATTGATCCAGAAAGCGGCATTGTCTTTTTCTCCTTTTCTGAACGCTTCCACGATGCGGGTTACCATATGAACGCTTTCAGGCGGATGACAGTTTTGCACCTTTCGCCCGATAATGGCTTTAGAGCGCGGAAAGATGCGGTGGGCGCTACCTGAGAAATAGCGGACGGTATCGTTTTCATCTACAAAAGTTACATCAATAGGCATGGTTTCGAGCAGCAGTATGATTTGCTCCCGTGTAAGAACACCGGTGAACAGGTCAATAAATCCGTTTGAAAGGGCAGAGGCATCACCGGCAGGCGCTTGCTGTGCCGGCGGCTGAATATAGCACCACCCTGTTTCATGCGATTGCTGCATCATTTCATGCCAGGCAGATTGTGGAATTGAGCGGTATGCAACCGGAAAAACGATTTTCTCCTCTCTGAACATAATGGGTAGGACCACAAAGAATAGATCTGCGGTAACCCTGTTCAGTTGTTTTAGATCGGGTGACGAGTGTTTCAAAAGCTCTTCAAGCTGCTTTATCAGACTACGGAAATCGTCGTGGAATGACCACATAAGCTGAATGCAACGGTATTTTGCAAAGGTAGCCTCGAGGTAGGGAAAAAGGATATTCTCCTTTTTTATATAGTGCAGCTCATACGATTTCAGTTCGGCGATCAGCCTGCCCATTTCGGTAAAAAGGCGGGTACGTTCCGCTTCAGGAAGCAGAGTGTTCAACTTTTTTATAATGTCGCGGATCCCCTCGATCAGCTCTTTTGCTTTTTCGTTCTCTAATATCAGGTAGTAGAGGAAATGGCCCTCCTTTGGCTTCTCCCACTTCTGGCTGTTCAGCGATTTGTAAAAGATGTTGATCAGTTTGGCGACTATTTTCTTGATCCGTGCAAAATCGTATTTCTGCAGGAGGTCGTCAAGTAGGAGCATGGTGTCTTCAGGGCTAACCGATTCAATATTTGTACGATACTTGTCGTAAAGCGCCCTGCCTTCACTGCCTTCGGCAATACCGCAACAATAGTTGTAAAGGTTTTGATAATGCTCCAGATGGTTGGCAATAAATTCCGACATAAATTCTGTTTATATTAAATGGTGCTATTGATCTCCATGATCATATCGCTGTATGATTTATCAATGATATTCTCTTTTTTCAGTCCAAAGAAATAAAAAAATCTGTTACACTGCTCCTTTAGTTCATTTGTGGTGAATTTCCCCGTTTCATCAATTGCCTCCACTTCAATAAAGCTGCCAAGATGTTCAACCCAGTCGAAATGGATTTTTATGTTCTTAACAAAATATATTTTCCTCTTTTTCTTCACTACAACTTTAACTCCGAGCTGTTTTGTAAGGATTTCCTTCAGAGCCGCATCGGGCGTGTGCCTGTATAGAATCACCCTCGACTCCTTTGCACCGACATAATCTTCCCTTTTGTAGTTTATCAGCGAATTTTTAATGTTGCCTTCCCTTAGCTTCAGCCTTCCATGCTCAACATTGAAGTAGGTATCCGTCTGATGATCAATTCCCTTGAATTCCGGGTTAAGCGTAAGTAAAAGGTTTTCAGATTTTTCGACATTATCAAATCTGGCTTTAAATTCTAAATTTCTCTTATTCATGGAGTCATGGTATTGTTGAAAGTCATTGTTTGGTTTATTATCTATTCAAAAAGATCTTTAGCCGAAAATCAATAATTCCCATTTTGATTCTGTAGTGGACTTATCGTTGAAATAACCAACAAATATAATTGTTTTGCGGCTCTGATTCCTGATTTTGATACTGGGACACCCAAAACTAAACAATTTGCAATAAACTATGAATCAGCAAAATATGAAATTTGTAAATATTTATGTCAAAGATAGGTGCAAGGCTGTCAAAATATTAGACAGGTGTTGTCTAATTATTAGACAGTTTGATGCGAGCTGTATAAATCTAATCAATTGATAATCAGGATTCAAATATTTTGGCACGATTTTTCTACTTTTAGAAATTAAAAAGAATAGAATGAAACGGATTTTTCTTTTGGGTTGCTTCTTTATAATGGCTTTGGTAACTGGAATGGCACAAACAATGGATTTATCGCAATGTATCCGTTACGCAATGGATCATAATTTGGCTTTGGCAAACAAAATCATTGAGAGCGAAATCAGCAATGAGCAATACCGTCAGACGCAGCGGAACCTTTTACCGGTAGTAGGCACAGGCACCACAGCCTATAAGCAGTTTGGCCGTTCTATTGATCCCACTACCAATACCTTTGTAAACGAAGACTTCTTTTCAAACAATTTTTATCTTGACTCACAAATCGAACTGTTTAAAGGGTTTTCGCGTATCAATACCATTAAATTCAGTAAGTTGCAGTATCTGATAAGCACTGAAAATGCTCGACAAAATGAGATTGACCTCGCTTTTTCCATCATGAACCGCTATTACGACGTGATCTACTTCAAAGGCCTAATAGACATTGTAAAAGAGCAAGTTAACCTGAGTGAACTGAATACAAAAAAAACCTTGAAACAAATTGAACTCGGTTTACAAGCCGAATCGGATTTATTGGAGATGAAGGCGCAGTTGGCTTCAGAAATGCATCAGCTAATACAAGCAGTAAATCAATATGAAATGGCACTGCTTTCGCTGAAACATCTGATGAACTTCCCAGAAAACAACGAATTGGAGATTAATACATCCAATATACAGCTATTGAATGTTCTAAATGTTGTTGCTGACACCGTATATAATGCAGCGTTGCTAACCATGCCATCGGCCAGAATTGCCGATATGGATGTGGCGGCTTCTCAGAAAAGCCTCTCCATGGTGCGGGCTGAACTCTTACCGCGTTTAGTAGCCGGTGGTGGCATTAATACCAATTTTGCCGATTCCCGTATGGAAAGGCTCTTCCCCAACGACCCGACCAATACTGCAATGCGCATCATCCCTTTCAAAGAACAATGGAGGCAAAATATGTCGCAATCCCTCTATTTGAGTCTGCAAATTCCTCTTTTTGAACGATGGGACCGGATGTCGCAAGTGAAAAAAGCCAAATTGGAACGACAAATGGCAATGAATCATCAGCAGGAAGAACAACAAGCCCTTTATCAGCAAATTGTTGAGGACCTGCAACGGCTTGAGTCCTTTACAAAGGAATTTGAGCAATTGAATGCAAAAACGGAAGCTCTTGCTGCAGCATTTTCAATTGCGGAGAAGAAATTAGAGAAAGGTTTAATTAATGTAATTGAGTTTTACACTGCGAAAAATCAATTGGCACAGGCAGAAGCCGATAAAATGCGTACCCTGTTGCAACTTCAACTGACCGGAAATACCATACGGTTTTATATGGGTGAAAAGATTTACTAAAACATGAAATTGTTGAAAAATGGATAGAAAAATCGAAAAAAAGAAGGGACTAAAAACCAAGCACATCATCTGGATTGTGGGAGGGTTACTGATGACCTTTATACTATATAAAGCCATTTCCACTGCCGGCACAAAAACACTGCGCGTTGACCGTGAGAAGATTACCATCAATGCTGTGCAGGAAGGGCAGTTCAACGACTATATCCGCCTCAACGGACAGGTAGAGCCTATTTCTACCATCTATTTAGATGCAGAGGAAGGCGGGCGCGTGAAAGAACGACTGATTGAAGAAGGTGCCATGGTAAAAGCCGGTGATGTGATACTGAAATTGGAGAACCGTACGCTGTATCAAGTCATTATGTCGAGCGAGTCTGACTTGGCGCAGAAGGAGAATATGCTCCGCCAAACCCGTATCAACTTTGAAAACCAGATGATAGAGACAAGCCGCAAATTATTATCCACGCATTTCGAGATACAGAAGAAGAAACGCAACTACGAACAGCAACAAGCATTGTATGCCGACAAACTGATTGCTGCCGAACTTTACCTGCAAGCTAAAGAAGATTATGAATATGCGCAGCAGGAGCAAGAGATCAACCAGCTGAAAGCAAGGAACGACTCAATAATCATGGTTTCGGAAATGAGTCAGCTGACTGATGACTTAGCCAAGATGCGCCAAACACTGCTGTTGGTGTACGAACGCTTAGAGAATCTGAATGTGAAAGCCCCCGTTGACGGGCAGCTGGGTATGCTGGATGCGGAGATTGGCCAAAGCATTGGGCAGGGCGCACGCATTGGGCAGATAAACGTGCTTACTAACTACAAGGTGCAAGCCATGATAGACGAACACTACATTGACCGTGTGCGCCACGGGTTGTCGGGCACGCTAAGCCGGCAAGAAAAGACCTGGGAGCTGACTGTAAAAAAGGTATATCCCGAAGTGCGGCAGGGGCAGTTTAGGATTGATATGGTATTTGCCAATGAGATGCCAGAGAATATCCGCACAGGACAAACTTATTATATCAACCTAGAGTTGGGGCAACCACAGGATGCCCTAATGATTGCACGCGGCACTTTTTTCCAAAGCACCGGCGGACAGTGGATATATGTACTTGACCCTACGGGCAGCTATGCTACCAAGCGCAATATCCGTATCGGGAGGCAGAACCCGCAGTACTACGAAGTGTTGGAGGGGCTCAATCCCGGCGAGCAGGTGATAACCTCGGGTTATGAGAGTTTTGGGGATAATGATAAGTTGGTGATCAATTAGCAATTAACAATTAGCAATTAACAATTAGTAATGTACAATTAACAATTAGCAATTGATAATGAGTGTCATTCACTGATATAGGTTGACCGTTTTACAACAAAAAAAATATGCGAACACTAAAACAGATACTAAAAACCATTACCAAATATCGGTTATCATCGGCATTAAGCCTAATGAGTCTGGTAGTTGCCTTTTTGGGAATTATTGTGCTAACGCTTTATGTTTCGTACGAGAAAAGTTTTGATAATTTCCATAAGGATGGGGATGATATTTACCTAATGTCGTTTAAACACAGTATGGGTAGTGCTCTACCTGTACCTATGCGTGATTTTATTAAAAACGAGATACCGGAAATCGAGAATAGTGCCATTTCTTGGTACTCATCCAATCTTCTGTTTGTAAAACCCGAACAATCCAGAAAAGATGGGATAGACGCCAATGCTATGCAGGTCTCCAAAGAGTTCTTCAGCATGTTTAATTTCCCGCTACTGATTGGCGATGCCACTACAGTGCTAGACAAGCCCAACAATATGGTAATTTCAGAATCTCTGGCCAATAAAATTTTCGGAACTACGGATGTTGAGGGCGAGCAATTATTTGTTAATGGCAATACATGCACTATTACAGGAGTAATGAAGGATATGCCTAATAACACCTCTTTCAAGAACGATGCCTACATTGCTTTTAATATAGAAGAATATGAAGAGGATTGGACCGAATGGAGTTTTAGCATATTCTTTAAATTGAGAAAAGGTACTAAAAAGGAAATAGTCAGCGATAAGATGAGCAGCACAAGTGATGAGAGGATTGTAGAACTCCTTGATGCTCTTGAAGAACGTCATCCACCCGAAGGCTCAAGGGTTGAATTAATACCATTGAAAACAATTCACTTTAATTCTCGAGGATTTACTTTTGCCCAGATAAATGAAAGAGTGCTTGATGTGCTAATGCTACTTATCGTAATGCTACTGATTATGAGCGCCGTTAATTTTATCAACTTCTCCACATCGCAAGCTCCATTACGGGCTAAATCGCTTTCCATTCAGCAGATATTGGGAGAGCAAAAGTGGAAATCACAAGGGCAGATTATGGGTGAAGCAATATTGCTTTCACTTGTAGCCATGGGGATTTCACTATTACTTCATCACCTAACCTATCAACGAATTGAAAATCTTTTCCAAATCAGCGGGCTTTCATTCATTGACAGAGAGTCTTTTATACCACTTTTTGTTATGGGAGCCACTCTATTTGGGATTATCGCAGCTGCTTATCCAGCCCTTTACATTACCTCTGCACCAATGGCTCAGGTTGTGAAAGGTAAGATGTATTTCTCGGCTAAGGGCAAGGGCTTTCGTAGCGTACTAATAACTATTCAGTTTATTTTCACCATCGCTCTTGTGGCATCATCGCTAACCATAGAGAAGCAACTCAGGTTCTGGAACAACTTTGATCTGGGAATTGAAAAAGAGGGTGTACTTTATCTATCTATGAATGAAACGCTCCAGCAAAGCCATCAGGCATTTACTAATGAACTAATAAAAAATCCGCAAATCACAGACTATTGCTATACCCAGTTCCTACCGGGTTATGTTGGTATGGTCTGGGGTCGCAATGTTGATGGGCAGCAAGTTCTACTAAAAGCATGGCCCGTGGATAACCGCTTTATTGATTTCTTTGAGATTGAAATGGCCCAAGGTAGAAACTTTAGCCAGGGTGAGTCGGATATCAATAATTTTATACTCAACGAGGAGGCTGTAAAGACCTTTAAATGGGATAACCCGTTGGAACGGAAATTTTCGAGTTTCGGTACTGTGGGAGATATAGTAGGAGTTGCCAAAAACTTCAACTTTGCATCATTACAAGAGGGTATAGAGCCAATGGTGCTATGGTTTACAGGGAGTGCATCAAGAAAAGACAACGTCCTGATAAAAACCCAATCGACAAATATTACTCAAATTAGAGAATTCATCGAGCGTACGGCTCAAAAAATAGACTCTGAAGGAACTTTCAGCGTTCGATTTCTTGACGATGAGCTAGAGGCACTTTACGGAAAGGAAACCCGCATGGCTCGGTTTATTGAGTTTGTTGCGCTATGGACTATTCTTTTAGCTCTTACCGGTCTGCTGGGTTTAGTCATTTTCATCTCACGCGACAGGGTGAAGGAGATTGGCATCAGGAGGGTAAATGGAGCATCTGCCCTTCAGATACTTAATATGCTGAATAAAAGCGTGTTAATATGGGTCGGTATCGCATTCGTAATTGCCACGCCCATAGCTTATTACGCCATGAGTCGTTGGCTTGAGAACTTTGCCTACAAAACCACGCTCAGCTGGTGGATATTTGCCCTGGCTGGCATAGTATCGCTATTAGTGGCACTGCTTACTGTAAGCTGGCAGAGCTGGCGAGCTGCAACCCGTAATCCGGTGGAGGCACTGAGGTATGAGTAATCAATTAACAATGAACAATTAACAATTAGCAATGAGCAATTAATAATTAAGCATTAACAATTATAATTTCACAACTATGATTAAGACAGAGAAACTGAACAAATCATTTCGCACCGAGGAGGTGGAGACATTAGCGCTTAGGGATGTGGATATCCACGTGCAAAAAGGCGAGTTTGTGGCCGTTATGGGGCCATCGGGCTGTGGAAAATCTACTTTGCTCAACATTTTGGGCTTGTTGGATAACCCAACGGGTGGCAAGTACCTTTTTGATAATACCGAGGTGGGCCATCTGCGCGAGAACCAGCGCACCCAGCTGCGCAAAGGGAATATCGGCTTCGTGTTCCAGAGTTTTAACCTAATTGACGAGCTGAATGTGTACGAGAACGTGGAACTACCGCTTATCTATCTGAAAATTCCTGCCTCCAAACGGCGCGAGATGGTGAAGGCGGTGCTAAAGCGTATGCACATCGGTCATAGGGAGAAGCATTTTCCGCAACAGCTCTCGGGCGGGCAGCAGCAGCGTGTGGCCATAGCCCGTGCAGTAGTTGCCAATCCCAAGCTTATCCTTGCCGACGAGCCCACGGGTAACCTTGACTCCAAGAACGGGAACGAGGTGATGGATCTGCTCAGTGAACTGAATCGCGAGGGTACAACCATTATAATGGTAACTCACTCGCAGCACGATGCCGGCTTTGCGCACCGCATTGTAAACTTGTTTGACGGGATGGTGGTGGATGGATTTAAGCTATACAAGGGAAGTGCTACCCTAATACCATAAGAACTCTTTTTATAAATTTTCTAAAATTTTATAAAAACATGAAAACAACAAGACAACTAATTTTAATTGTTTCAACTGTTTTTGTAGCTCAAAATTTGGTTGCTCAAGACAAATTATACACTAAGACGAACCAAGTACTCAATGTAGAAATTATTGAGCAAACTGATAATCTACTGAAATACCGATTATCTGATTACAACGACGGTACAACCTTTACCATCAATAAAAGAAAGGTTGCGAAAATTGAATATGGAAACGGGCTAATTGATATGGTTGGCAATGAAAATCCCAGAAAAAAACGGCCCATTGGAATAAGTGCCTCCTTTGCTCACTTATTCTCCGATGAATCCAATTATATTGCGGCTACCATGGGTTACTTCATTATTCCTCAAATTGACCTTCAAATAAATTTAGCTACAGGATTCTGGAGGGGTACATATGTAACCGCAGGTGGTAAGTTCCATCTCAATTCAAACTATTCAAAGAATCGAACCACGCCTTTTAGTGGTTTTCTTTTGGGTTATGAAAGTGGAAACACATTTTTGGACATTCCATTCGGGGTGAATTTTATCGGTAATAAAGGGTTGAGCCTATCATTAAGTTTAAACGAAAGAATTTTCTTGACAGAAGTAAATCATACAACGTTTTTAGAATTGTCGGCAGGCTGGAAATTTGACTGGTAACCAGCCTAGTTACAGCAGTTTATATAGATGACTATAGGGTTAAACGAAGGTGAATTTGTCAACAGACAAACCAAATATTTCAGTTGCGAATAAAACATATAATTATGAATCAGTTAAAAATAAGAAGTCGAATTTTATTAGTGTTTTGGGGGGTTGCAACAATATTGATATATGCAACACTACACGAATTCGGACACGTAATACCAGCAAAAATATTCGGAGCTAACATTATTGAGTTAGATTTAAATATTTTTTCACCACACTATAGGATTGATAGCAGTCATTTAAGCAGTCTTCAAAAATCAATTGTGGCAATTGGCGGCACCCTTTTCCCTTTAATTATTGCATTAATGGTTTTAAAGTGTTCCTCCAAAAACAACTTATTTTCATTTTTTTCACTTTTATTTTTTAATACTTGTGTATCTACCCTGATACCATGGATAATACCTATAGGAAATGGTGACACTATACATTTCATAAGCGCTTCTGAGATAAGTCAAATTTATGTTTCTCTTATTTCTGGCTTATTGTTTACAATTTGTGTTATCTACTTACTACGAAACAGAAGAAAAGTATTTGAACCATTCAAATTGTTTTATAAAGGGCACTTTGTGATAAACACAAAAGCATATTTTAGACAATTAATTGGGTTAATTGGCTTTATAGTAATATTTTTCATTATTAATCCCCCTTCCATTTCTAAGGCTTATCCAAGTATAGGTCAAATCACAATTTGCTCCAAAAAGTTTGACAGGAATACAATCCTTCCATTTGAATTTCCTGTAATTTATCCTTCGGGAAATGACACATTAATTGTACAAGCAAGGATATTAACTGCAGAATATGTAAAAGTAGGATATATTCTTTCTACTAACAATGGTGAAGAAGAAATAACGATTTTTAAAGGAGGAGAAATTAACTTACTAGAAAATAGGTCTTATGGTATAGTTCCCAAAAAAGGAAAAATATATTTTATAGTCGATGGGAAAAATATAAAAGGAGAAGTTACTATTAAGAAAAAGAAATAACCTACCGATAGCAAGCGGTTTGAACGTAAAGCGGACAACATGCCTCGAAGTGAAATTTTTGATAAGAAGAAAAGTACTGCCCCCGTATCAATGTTAGGTAGTAAAAACTGCTCTGATTCAAGCTGTCAAATCGATAATTGCTCGTTGTTTACATTGTAAAAACTCAAAATCTGAAAAAATGAAGAATATGAACAGAGAACTAGTGTTTTTAAGAACCTTTGCTATTGCAGCGGTTATGGGAATGATTTTCATAGTCGCTTCGTCTATGAAAAATGGTGGCAACCAAAAATTCAGCGAAATTGATGTTGAAAGAATCAATATCGTAGAAAAAGACGGTACCATAAAAATGATCATTACCAATGTGGAGCATTTTCCTTCGGGTAATGACATGGTGAATGGTAAGCCTACCAATGCGAATCGAGAAAAAACGGCGGGTATGCTGTTTTTCAACGATGACGGTATGGAGGCTGGTGGCTTAGTCTATTCTGGAGAGAAAAATGATGACGATCATGTTGCGGGTGCAATATTTACATTTGACCAATACGATGGGGACCAGGTGGTAAACCTAATAATGCAGGACATTAAACAAGGTGACAATAGATTTGTCTTGAATGGGATAGGCTTTAACGACCGACTACCAACAGAATCAATCTCTACGTTTCTTGAAAAACAAAAAGAGTTTGAAGGTTTGTCCCCTGAGGAGATACAGAGTAAGGTTAAAGAATATTCAGAGCAAGGAATGATAGGTGGGGTTACACGGGTGTTTTTGGGCAAAGCAGAATCTCAGCACAATGGGCTGTTCCTATTTGATGATAGAGGAATGCCCAGGGCAATGTTTTATGTGGACAAGGAGAACAACGCCGTGTTAAAGTTCTTCGATGAAGAGCTTAACGTTATTGCCTCATTCCCTTAGAATAAAAGGAAAATAAAATACAAACAAGTTAAGATTAGAGCTTTATGAGATTATTATTCAAAGGTATGTTAGCGTTTATATTGTCTTGTGGTTCAATACAAGCACAAGATATTGTAGGACAATGGAATGGTGTTCTAAGTGTTTCAGAAATAAATTTACGCCTCATTTTCCATATTGAAAAAAACGATGAGAGCTATACTTCAACATTGGATAGTCCAGACCAAGGCGCAGCAGGGTTGCCTGTAAAGACAACTTCTTTCGACGGTGCTAAGTTGTTATTAGAACTTCCAACCCTTGCCGCTAAATATGAAGGCGAGTTTCTAGTTGACTCAATTGTTGGTACACTCACTCAAAACGGTATTTCGTTTCCAATGACGCTAAAAAAATCTGCTGATACTCTTCTACAGGAGCCCAAGCCACTTCATAATCTATCGGAAGATATTATTTCCGAAGTTAAAACAATAAAACTGTCAGATGGTGAAGAAACGACTGTCCGACTATGTCTTCCAAAAGATGGACAAGTTAACACTATTGTTGTAGCAGTTCACGGAACAGGTCCCCATACTTATTTAGTCAAAAGGCAGGATTTTAATTTCTATGATGTATTAGCAGATGGCTTTTGCGGAAAAGGCGTAGGTTTTTTTACTTACAATCGCAGGGGTGTTGATTTAAGCGAAAAGACCCCTTGGTTTGACAAGGTGGACAGCACAAAATACACCAAGTATCTACCATATGCAGAAGCCGTTGATATAGAAACAATGATTGCATTTTTGAAAGACGACAAACGTTTCAAAAACTGTAAAATTATTCTTTACGGACTAAGTGAAGGGACTATTATTGCCTCTATGGTAGCCGAGAGAAAAAAAGTGAAAATAGACGCTTTGTTTTTGCACGGATATGTACACGAAAATATGTTTGATGTTATCAAATGGCAAATTACAGGCGAAGCATTTATGATTTTGATTAATTCAATATTTGACAAAAATGGGGATGAAGTGATAGATAGGGAGGAATATGAATCTGATGACCCAACAATCTCTTCTTATAGAGATTATTTGTTTCAAAATCAGCCTTTTGACTCTATTGATGTTGTAAAAGATAATATCATAGATATTAAGGATATAAGAACACTACGGGAACCTTTTCTAGAATTTTTAATGACAAAAATTTCCGAAAACGAGGAAAATTGGATTTGGAATCATTATGTGCGTGTAACAATTGGTTGGTTTAGAGAACATTTTGCACTTGAACCAAATAAAACGCGACTTTTAAGAGTTGACATTCCAATATATGTGTTTCACGGACAAGAAGATGCAAACGTTCCTGCCGAAAGTGTATATGACCTTGAAGTCAGGTTTAAAACTTGCAACAAACCAAACTTAAAAACTTTTGTATTTGACAAGCATAATCACGACTTAAATTTTGAAGATTGGCTTAAAACAAAGGAATGTCCAGAGGGATTAAAAAAAATTTTTGAGACTTCTGTTGAAATATAAATCGCTGAACGCACAACGGGCTGTTCCTATTTGATGATAGAGGAATGCCCAGGGCAATGTTTTACGTGGACAAGGAGAGTTACGCCGTGTTAAAGTTCTTCGATGAAGAGCTTAACGTCATAGCCACATTTCCTTAAAATTTGGGAATATTAAGAACAAAGGATAAAGTTAAAATATGTAACAAAAATCTTAAAGCGCACAGGGGTATAGCCCTATTTACATATCATTATTGGAATTGCCTCAGCATCATGCCGTCTTTCCACATATTCCTTTATAAAAATGAATAGATGGTAGTATAAAGCAACGATAAAACAGTGTGAGATGAGCAAAAAAACAATTCCGCTTTTTGTTATTTGATGTAAGAATTTCAGTCAGCCGATAATATTAATAAATACATACTATTGTAATCATGTTTAAAAATACTTTAAAAACTTCGTTTCGAAATATTATCAATCAAAAATGGCATACGGTAATCAATATCGCTGGATTAGCCGTGGGCATTGCCAGTGTGCTGCTCATTATGCTTTACGTGGTAGATGAGATGAGTTATGACAGGTTTCATCCCAATGCAAAAAATATTTATAGGGTCTATCTGGATGGGAAGGTTCAGGATTCCGAACTGATTGCTCCCATAACCAGTTGTCCAATTGGCCCCACAGCAGCAAAGGATTATCCTGACATTGAAAATTTTACACGAGTATTTAGCTTTGGTGGAGACCCTGATGTGCGATACAACGACAGGATATTTACCGAAACACGTCATATCTACGTAGATTCCACATTTTTTCAGGTTTTCAGTGGCTTTAAAATGGTAAAGGGAAATCCTGATAGGATTCTACAAGCCGCCAATCAGGTGGTACTAACCGAAACCGCTGCTAAAAGGTATTTTGATGATGAGGATCCCATGGGAAAAATATTGCATGCTTGGGACGACTATTTCACCTGGGAAGTGGTAGGAGTTATTGAGGATATCCCCAAGAATAGCCATATACAATTCGATATAGCCACCTCAATTATTACCTCTGATCTTGCCAATGACCCAAATTGGATAAATAATAATTACTATACCTACATGGTGCTCAAGAAGGGCTTGGAAAAATCAAAAGCCGAAAAGCATCTCGCCGATTTGGTTGAAAAACATGTCAATGCCCAGTATGCTGAATTTGTTGGCTCATCGGTGGAAGACCTGACCCAATCGGGTTTTCGCTGGGCCTATTTTTTACAACCCCTGCTCGATATCCATTTAAAATCGAATATGCCCTACGACCTGCATCAGGGCGGTAGCATCGTGATGATTTATGTATTTATAATTGTTGCCGTTCTTATTATTGCCCTGGCTGTTATCAATTTTATAAATATTTCCACTGCCCGTTCAACAAGGAGAGCCAAAGAGGTGGGCATTCGCAAGGTAGTTGGATCTACCATAGGCAATCTCATCAGACAATTCCTTTCAGAATCATTTTTGATTACCGCCATTTCACTCATACTGGCTGTGGGTATCGTAATGCTTGCCCTACCCCCGTTCAATTCCATTATGAACAAAGCCATAAGTCTTTCTTCAATACCTGTGGGCATAACAATCACAATTCTTCTTTCAGCAGCTCTATTGGTTGGTATCGCATCGGGTGCTTATCCTGCATTCTTTTTGTCTAGCTTTAAACCCGTTGAAGTGCTTAAAGGAAAACCAATTTGGGGGCTAAAGAGGGGAGTGCTGAGGCACGTGCTTATTGTGGTTCAGTTTAGTATAACCATAGGCCTTATTGTTGCAACTTTGGTTGTATATAAACAAACCAATCTTATAACAAGAAAAGATTTGGGTTATGACCCTTCACAGGTAATGGTAATTGAACGGCTTTACGCTGTTAATGAGCTTCATAGTATTATTGAAGAAATAAAAAATATTCCCAATGTTGAAGAGGTGGCTCGAGCAGAATTCTTGCCAACCACAATGATGAGCAACACAACGATGCAAAAAGAGGATGATCCATCCAATGTTTTTCAGTCATACTGCATCTATGCACAGCATGGGCTTGACAAAGTCTTAAAGCTAAAGATGATTGAGGGGCGGTACTTTGATGAGGCATTTGCAAGCGATACGGGTGCAATGGTTATCAATAGGGCAGCAGCAAAGGGCTTCGGATTTAAAGGGTCACCCATTGGAAAAACAATTACCATCCAGGGGTGGAAAAAGAAAAGAATAATTGGCGTTATGGAGGATTTCCACTTCGAATCACTACACAATCAGATAAGCCCCCTTGTTATTGCATATCAACCTTCTAGTGCTTTTTTAGCTATCCGTTTGAAAAATGGTGATATGGAGAGTACCATTGATATGATTAAAACGAAATGGGAACAGTTCTCTGCAGGTCAGGATTTGAAGTATTTTTTCCTCGATGATGCAGTAGCAAATCAATACAAAAGCGAAAAATACGCACGTATGTTGTTCGCCGTATTTGCTCTATTGGCTATCTTCATCGGTGGTATAGGGACGGTGGGACTATCGTTCTACATTGCAGAGCAGCGTACACAAGAGGTGGGTGTGCGAAAGGTTATGGGGGCAACCATTACCAGTGTGGTTTGGTTGATGTTTAAAGAGATTTCCAAACTGGTAATCATATCATCACTTATCGCATGGCCCATAGCATGGTATTTTATGAGCCGCTGGCTACAAGGGTTTGCTTATAGAATTGAACTAAATCCAATAGTATTTTTAGGTGCATCACTTTTGGCATTCATGTTAGCAGCAGTGGCAGTTAGCTACCAAACCTATCGATTGGCAAGGGTCAATCCTGCCTTAACCCTAAACATAGAGTAGCAATTCAATGAATAATAAGTTATGGGAAATTCCCTATTTAAGCCCCCAGCATATGTTAGTTTAATAAAGTGAAATTTAAAGAGGAGGTTAGCTATGAAAAAATTACTTTCCATATCGTTGGTCATCACCTCGGTTTTGTCGTTTTCTTCATGTAGTAATCAGAAGAAAACATCCTTTCAAATAACTGAGACATATCGTGTTACATCTTCAAATGGGTCAGCATCGATTTTATCAGTTGACCTACCTGTTTCCTATGGCTACCAAACCATTGGAGCTATTAAAGTCGAAAATACCCACAGCTACTCTTTTGAAGAAAAGAATGGCTACAGAACACTACATGCTATTCTTATGGGTAGCGGAAAAGAAGAGGTAGTTATTATTGAATACGAAGTGACCTTGCAAAGAGGCAATTGCACATGGCGAGAAGAAAACAGAGGGGAATATCTTGCTCCCGAACAATTTGTTGATTCAGATAATCAAAGCATTGTTGAATTGGCCAACACATTAAAAGCAAATGACGACAAATTTAATACGGCTAAAAATGTTTTTCGTTACACAGTAAAAAATGTCAAATATGATTCATCAGACAAAATAAACCAGAAAACGCTTAAGGCATCTGAGGTTTTAAAAAATAAGAAAGGGGTGTGTCAAGATTATGCAAACTTGATGACAGCCTTGCTCCGCTCATCTGGAATACCGGCAAAAAGTATAAGCGGACTCACTCTGAACCGGGTCAGGCTAAAAAAATCTTCCAATTGGTCTAGTCCTGCAGTATCGCATGCATGGGTTGAATTCTGTATAGACGGCGAATGGTATATCGCAGATCCAACATGGGGTAACAGGTATTTTATATACTCTGACGGGTATCACCTTTCCTATGGCTCACAAATTGCTAATTTGAATTCTCATAATCGAGAAACAAGTAATAATGAAGGCTTTATAACAGTGGGAGAGATGGTGGCACCAATCAAATTTAAGGTGCAATCAGAAGATGCGAAAGCACGGGTTATACCAAGGGTTGATATAATCAAACAATAATGCATTCATTACTCAAATAGACTTTCTGAACGAAAGGATTGATGTTGCTACACAGGGAACTAGATAAAACAATTGCTATATTCAAAAAGGATTTTATTAATGATCCTAATATTTTGCCCTGCGCAACATCTTGGGCTGCAAACAGAAAGGTTTCGCACAGTTCTCTTACTACATATAGCCATGACAGTAATACGCAATGGGCAGTAGGTAACGAACAAAGAAATACTACTCCAGTGCACAAGTAATTTACTCGGAATCATGACATTTTAAAAAGAAATTTAAAACCATAAAACAAAAAGATATGCTTAAAAATCACTTCAGGATTTCCATGCGAAATCTTATTTATCAAAAAGGCTATGGCCTCATCAATATTATAGGATTGGCAATAGGTATAGCCAGTACGCTGTTTATTATACTTTTTGTGGCAGACGAATTTAGCTACGATAAGTTTCACCCCAACGCAAAGAATATCTATAGGGTTTGCTTAGATGTAAAAATACAAGACACCGAAATGGTGGCTCCCCTCTCTAATGCACCCATTGCGCCCACAGCGGTGGAGGAATACCCTGATTTTGTAAACTACACACGGGTGTTCAATATTGCTGGAAGCCCCGATATACGCTACAATGAAAGGGTGTTTGCTGAAAAGAATCTTATCTATGTGGACTCCACATTCTTTCAGGTCTTCAATGGCTTTAAAATGGTAAAGGGAAATCCTGATAAAATTCTACAAGCTGCAAATCAGGTGGTACTGACCGAATCAACCGCCCGAAAGTATTTTGAAGATGAAGACCCCATTGGAAAAATGCTTAAGGTTGGAAAGGGAAGTGTAATATGGGAGGTGGTTGGAATTGTTGAAGATATACCGCAGAAAAGCCACCTGCAATTTGACATAGCCGTGTCTTTTGTTACACTACCCCAACAGGTCCAAAGTATTTCATGGATGAATAATAATTACTACGCCTATTTAGAATTGAAACATGACGTGAAAAAAACTATGGCCGACAAGTATCTTGCTGACTTAGTAACAAAATATGCTAATATCCAGTTTATTGAGTCCATGGGTTCATCAATGGAAGAATTGACCAAAACAGGTTTCCGCTGGAACTATTTTTTACAGCCTTTACAAGACATCCATTTAAAATCTAATATGCCCTACGACTTGCATCAAGGTGGAAGCCTTACCATGGTTTACGTGTTTATGATTATTGCTGTTCTTATCCTTGCTTTGGCGGCCATCAACTTTATGAACCTAGCCACAGCCCGCTCGGCAAAAAGAGCCAAGGAGGTGGGTATTCGCAAAGTGTCAGGTTCTACAAAGGGTAACCTTATGGCTCAATTCCTGTCAGAATCCATGCTGGTTACAATCATCTCTCTAATACTAGCATTGGGCATAGTGGTGCTTGGTATCCCATTTTTCAACATCATTACAAATAAAAGCATAGTGTTTAGCTCTTTGCCCATAAGTATTACAGTAGTTACTCTTTTGGTTATTGTGGTTGTTGTAGGTATTGTAGCGGGCAGCTACCCAGCGTTCTTCTTGGCTAGTTTTAAACCTATCGAGGTGCTAAAAGGAAAGCTGAGTACAGGTTTAAAAAGTGGCATTCTGCGGCATATTCTTGTAGTGATTCAATTCACAATAACCATAGGGCTTATCATCGCTGCATTCACTATTCATAGACAGATCACACTAATATCCAATAAAGATTTGGGTTACAATCCATCGCAGGTGCTGGTTATTGAACGGTTATATACTTTGGATGGAATTCAGAGTTTTATTGAGGAGGTGAAAAAAATACCGCAGGTGGAAGCGGTGGCCCGGGCAGGGTCGTTACCCACGACGCTTATTAGCAACACTGCTTTACAAAAAGAGGGAGCACTTCCTGGCGATTTCCGATCGTACTATTGTATGTATGCACAACACGGTTTCGACAAGGTGTTGGGATTCAAAATGGCAGAAGGACGATATTTCGATGAGGCTTTTGCCAGCGACACGGCGGCTATAGTTCTTAATCGTACAGCGGTGCAGGGGTTTGCCTTTGAGGGGTCGCCCATTGGTAAAACCATTACCATTGAAGACTGGAACGTAAAGAGGATAATTGGAGTTATGGAAGACTTCTATTTCGAATCGCTTCATAATAATATTGGTCCGCTTGCCATTGCTTACGAAAAATCTTACACCTATTTGACCATACGGCTTAAGGAGGGCGATAATCAAGGTGCGGTAAAGAGCATTCAAAACCTATGGGCATCATTTTCCAATAATATGGAAATGGATTATTTCTTTTTAGAAGATACGGTGGCAAAGCAGTATGACAACGATAAAAGGGCACAGGTTTTATTCACAGTTTTCAGCATTCTAGCCATTGTTATTGGTGGGTTGGGTATGCTGGGCTTGTCTTCATATATAGCCGAACAGCGCACCCGTGAGGTAGGAGTTCGCAAGGTAATGGGTGCCAGTATGGGTAGCGTAGTTTGGCTTATGCTCAAAGAAATTACCAAGCTAGTGGTTATATCATCAGCTATTGCCTGGCCCATAGCATGGTATTTTATGAACCAATGGCTTGGTGGGTTTACCATTAGAGCCTCGCTAAACCTGTGGATTTTTATTGGAGTCTCATTTTTAGGTTACTTTTTGGCCACGCTGGCGGTTAGCTATCAAATTTTACGCTTAACCAAAGTGAACCCAGCCATAACACTAAAGATGGAGTAGGATAAGCAATTAACAATTTAAATATCTAACTATGATTAAAACAGAGAAACTAAACAAAACATTTCGTACCGAGGAGGTAGAAACTTTAGCGCTTAGGGATGTGGATATCCATGTACAAAAAGGCGAGTTTGTAGCCGTTATGGGTCCGTCGGGCTGTGGCAAATCTACTTTGCTCAACATTTTGGGTCTGTTGGATAATCCAACGGGTGGCAAGTACCTTTTCGATGGTACTGAGGTGGGACACCTGCGCGAAAGCCAGCGCACCCAGCTACGCAAGGGAAATATCGGCTTCGTATTCCAGAGTTTTAACCTGATTGACGAGCTGAATGTATACGAGAACGTGGAACTACCGCTTATCTACCTGAAAATCCCAGCCAGCAAACGTCGCGAGTTGGTGAAAGGCGTGCTCAAGCGCATGCACATTGGGCATAGGGAGAAGCATTTCCCACAGCAGCTCTCGGGCGGCCAGCAGCAGCGCGTGGCCATAGCCCGTGCAGTAGTTGCCAATCCCAAGCTAATCCTCGCCGACGAGCCCACTGGTAACTTAGACTCCAAGAACGGTAACGAGGTGATGGATCTTCTCAGCGAACTGAACCGTGAGGGAACAACCATAATTATGGTAACCCACTCGCACCACGATGCAGGGTTTGCATACCGGATTATCAATTTGTTTGATGGGATGGTGATGGACAATTTTCAATGAGCAATCTTCAATGAGCAATCTTCAATGAGCAATCTTCAATGAGCAATGAGCAATTAACAATTATCAATGAACAATGAAAAATATCATGCGGTGGTTGAGGCTCTCGAAACCACAAGCAATGAATAATGAATAATTAAAATGTACAATTATGAAAGAGAATGTGGTTAAGGATAAATCGTTTGCGTTTGCTGTTCGCATTATCAATCTTTACAAGATACTCACGCAGGAGAAAAAGGAGTACGTGATGAGCAAGCAACTCTTGCGTAGCGGGACCTCTGTAGGAGCGAATATAGAGGAAGCGATTGGGGGTATTTCTAAAAAAGATTTTAGGGCTAAAATGAGCATTTCTTACAAAGAAATTAGAGAAACAACCTATTGGCTACGTTTGTTACAAGCCACCGATTATCTTGAAAAACAAGATTTTGACTCGCTTTTTAATGACGCGGATGAACTGGGTAAATTGCTATACACTATAATTAAAAGTTCGAAACAATGAGCAATGAGCATCCGTCGAGGCGGTAGCAATTGACAATTTGCTGGCATAGGGTCTTGTGTAGGATGTTTTAGTTGGTGAAAGAAGCTTGAAGGTACACTCCAAAAGTTGTATTTCCCGGTGTGGAGCTGACTTCGATTTTTCCGCCATGGTTCCGGATGATTTGTCGTGTAAGGCTTAAGCCTATACCGGAGCCGTTTTCGCGTGTTGAAAAGAAAGGCACAAAAATTTGATCTAAAATTTCAGGGGGAATACCGTGGCCATTATCGGTGATTGACAGCCGGCAATAACCCTCATCGTCTGAAACTGCTTTTACGATAATATGGGCTTCCTGCAGTGTTTCAACGGCTTCTATGGCGTTCTTAAACAAGTTGATAAGTGCCTGCGACAACTGCACTTCATCGCCTTCAATACAAAGTTCAGAATCTATCTGCACATCGAAATTGATAGGGTGCGCCTTGGATTCAGCTTGTAATAATGCCAGTAGTTTTTCAATAAAAGCATGAAGTCTGATCGGTTTAAAGACCGGCTTTGAGAGTTTTGTGAGTGTGCGGTAGGATTCCACAAAACGAATCAACCCCATTCCCCTTTCATGAATAACATCAAGCCCTTTTATCGTGTTTTTTGTTCTATTATCGTTTGTATTATTTTGAGTATCAGTATAATACCCCAACAGGGTTTCACTCAATGAAGTGATGGGCGCAATGGAATTCATGATTTCATGGGTCAGCACCCGGATGATTTTTTGCCACGATTCTATTTCAATGGCATCCATTTCGTTGCTGATATCATGTATGGAAATGATGCGCAACTTTTCTCCATGTCGTTGAAATGTAGTTGCATGAAGCGATAGGTTACGTGTGACCGAGTCGGCATGCAGCTTCACGAGCTGTTTTGAGCTTTGCTCTTTTAGTAGTGAGACTGCTTCATACAGGCCTGCGTCCACCCGCTTGAGCTGTTCTATATGTGTCAGAGAGTGATAGTTAAGTAGTGTTTTAGCCGGAGAATTGGCCTGAAGTATCCTGCCACTTTCATCAACTACCATGATTCCGGTTGCAACCTGCTCTAACAGAAGTCCGTAGAACTGCTCTTGCTCATGGTTTCTAAACTTTACCTCCTGAATTAACTGATTCATACGATTTAATCCCTGATTGAGCTCTTTGGTAGGTTTATGTCGCACATCCTCAGGGAAATACAAAGTTGAATCCTCGTTTTCAACGGCATTAAAAAAGTAAGTTACCTTCTCATGAAGTCGCCTGAACAGCTTAAAAATATGGTACGAAATCCACACCATTCCCAAAGCAGGAATAATGGCAAACCATGATTGCATCATCAGATGATAAGCCATCCATGCCGCAAAAGTTACCAACAGCAGTATATAGATTGCCAAGCGGAGGTTTGGATTTCGATGTTTCATCTTTATATATTGAAATTCAATGAGATATAATACATATGGATGCTTTTAAAGTCCGTATTTCTTTAATTTATTATACAAGGTTTGTCGTGTAATGCCTAATTGCGAAGCTACGGCGCTCATGTTTCCATTGTGTTGCCGTAAACTGGCTTCTATCAATTGCTTTTCCATCTCATCAAGGGTTTGTATTCGGGGCATGGCTTTTGGGCGTGTGCCGGAAAATAGAAAATGCTCCGGAGCAAGTGAATTCCCATCGCTAAGGATAACAGCTTTCTCAATTGTATGTTGTAATTCGCGCACATTTCCGGGCCAATCGTAGCGGATCATTCGCTCTAAAACGGCATTCCCAAATCGTAGTCCTTGCTTTTTATATTTTGAAGCGTAAATCTCTAAAAAGAAATTCGCTAAAAGCGGTATATCGTCCAATCGTTCGCGCAGCGGCGGAATTTCGATCTGTATCGTATTAATCCGATACAGCAGGTCTTCCCTGAATTTCCCTTCAGCTACCATTGATTGCAAATCGCTGTTGGTAGCACATACCAAACGGATATCTACCGGTATTTTCTTGTTGGAACCTACTCTTACAACCTCGCGGTTTTGCAAGGCAGCCAACAGCTTGGCTTGAAGCGGCAGCGAAATATTGGCAATTTCATCCAAAAAGAGCGTACTTCCTTTGGCAACTTCAAATTTGCCGGCGCGGTCTTCCCGTGCATCGGTAAAAGCACCCTTCACATGACCAAATAGCTCACTCTCAAACAGGCTTTCCGACAAAGAACCGATGTCTACATTCACCATCACCTCCTCGCTGCGAAGCGATTGCAGGTGAATCTCCATAGCGATAATTTCTTTTCCCGTTCCGTTTTCGCCGGTCAATAGTACATTGGCATCGGTTTTGGCAACTTTTTGTACCAAATCGAGTGCCTCCCTGAAGCGTTTCGATTGCCCTATAATTGTAGGATGCTCTTTTTTTATGGCTGCCTTCAGACTTTGTTCCCGCTCTTTCAGCGTTTTAATCTCGCACCTCGATTGTCTCAACCTTATTGCTGAATTGATAGTAGCCAAAAGCTTGCTATTTTCCCACGGCTTTAACACAAAATCTATAGCTCCCTCCTTGATCGCTCGCACAGCCAACTCCACATCGCCATAAGCGGTTATCATAATTACAGAGCAATTAGCATCATGTTCTAAAATACGATTCAGCCAGTAAAGTCCTTCATTGCCCGTAATAGTACCTGCCGAATAATTCATATCCAACAATATGGCATCAAAGCGTTTGGTTTCTATAAGAAATGGAATTTGATTGGGGTTGGAAGAGGTCATTACTTCATTGCATAATGGCCGCAACAGAAGTTCTAAAGCACTGAGTATGCTCTTGTTGTCATCGATGATAAGTATATTGCTGTTTTTCATCCGAAAGTAAAAGATAAAGCTGATGCAAAGTTAATCTTTAATACCGGACTGTAAAAATAATTGACAGTTTTCTATGAAGCTAATTGATATATGAATTTCAAATTGGACTTGTGTTTCTAAAATTACATTAGCTTTTTGTTGTTCTTCTCCCAAATCATATCGCTGTATGATTTGGCAATTATATCCTCTTTTTCCAGCCCAAAGAAATTAAAAAATCTGTTACACTGCTCCTTCAGTTCATCTGTGGTGAATGTCCCTTTTTCATCAATTGCCTCCACTTCAATAAAAGTCCCAAGATGTTCAACCTGGTCGAAATGGATTTTGACATTCTCCACAAAATAGATTCTACGCTTTTTCTTCACCACAACTTTAACTCCGAGCTGTTTTGTAAGGATTTCCTTCAGAGACACATCGGGCGTGTGCCTGTAGAGAATCACCCTCGACTCCTTTGCGCCGGCATAATCTTCCCTTTCGTAGTTTATCAGCGAATTTTCGATGTTCCCCTCCCTTAACTTCAGCCTTCCATGCTCAACATTGAAGTAGGTATCTGTCTGATGGTCAATCCCCTTGAATTCCGGGTTAAGCGTAAGTAAAAGGTTTTCAGATTTTTCGATATTGTCAGCTCTGGCTTTAAATTCAAAATTTCTCAGGTTCATGGAGTAAGAGGTTTTTAACAGAAGTTGATTTTTTATAAAGATTTTAAGAACACTTTAATTTTTATAATCAAAGTCTTTGGTTTAGTCAAACAAAGATAGCTTTTAATACTTCTAATGGTTTAATTTAATACTAAAAGTATGTAGGAGCATAGATTTGATACATTTCCAATATTAGTGATATTTAATAAGCTTGAATATTCGCTAGGTATATATGAGTTAAGTTTTGAAAAATAAAAACCAATTAGAAACTAAAAAGACAGAATTTTAATAGTGAGGTTTTACGGTTTATTTAAAAAAACATGAATAATTTTGGAAAATAAATTTACAGCCAGAAATAATCATAAGTCTGTTAAAAATATTATCCCGAATTGAATGTTGCTATAATTCGGGATAATATTTTTATGAAAATTGATAAAACTGTAAGGAGCTTAGTATTCGTTTAGAACAATATTTACAATTCCTATTACATCAAACACATTTATAATTCCGTCAGCATTTACATCGGCATTCTCGAAACAGAATGGCTGCGGGTTGTTTCCAACAACATGATTTACAACAGTAATGACATCAATCACATTGACTATTCCATCGCAATTTGCATCACCTAAAAGCAAATCGGACAGGGTAGTGAAAGATATCTGATTTCCGTATGCTGTACCCATGTCATTAACTGCATAGGCTCTTAAATAATATTGAGTATTTGGGTTAAGACCCTGGATCAGACTTACAAAACTTCCTTCACCACTGCCATCTGTAGTGTGATCATCGCTGATAGTTGGATTCGTATCTGTACTCCAACAAACACCACGCTGACTGACTTCAGAACCTCCATCCCAGGTAACATTGCCACCTGACACCGCTGATGTGGAGGTTATTTCTGCAACTTCTGCCGTGCTTACCATTGGCGTTGTAGCGCCGGTTCCTGTAATCGTAATGCTATCAATACAAACTCCATGTCCGAGGTTTGAAACCGCTTCAAAAGTAATATAGTAAGTAGGGCTTGCTTCGGGCAACGTAAGGATAACTTCTGTCCAGTTTGCAACATTTGAATTATACGTAGCCAAAGTTTGCCATGTGCCGTTAACTGATGTTTTATACTTTACCTTTAGTTCATCCTGATAGTTGAAAATAAACAAGGTTCGAAGCTGATTGGTATAATGGAATTTAAGTTCTGTTGATTGATAGCCTGCCAGATTAAGTTCCGGTGAAACCAGTCTTGTGGTATTGCCTCCGCCGGTAAATCCGCTAACCTTAAAATAAGCGTTTTTAGTACCCTGATAAGCATTGCCAGGATTACTTCCACCGTTGCCGGCACCAATTGCCCAGTCAGTTGAGGCGGACACATATTCCTGCGACCAGCATACGGGTATCGCAGATGATTGTTCAAAACCTTCTTCAAAAGGAAGCTGAAAAACTTCGCATCCGGTAAATGCTGATGTTGAACGTCCGCTTGAATACTGGTTCTGATCATTGTATGACCATAGCCGGTAAAAATATTGCATGGCAGGTTCCAGACCTAAATGCAGGAACTCGGTATCCCCTCCTTTATATAGGATAGTTCCGCCTTCCGGAAGTGTATTCCCTGGCTGATAAACCATTCCTGAATCAGGTATTCCGAAAACGTTATCAGTTGACCATGCAAGCATAACATTATTCCCATCAGGATTTTTATTCCATGAAACCGAAATTTCACTTGAGCTCAGTGAAGTAGCGGAAATATTTGATGGGTTCATAATACCGGTAAGATAGTTTTGAGCATCCACTAATGCCTGATATGCATTAAGTCTGCCGCTGCCCAGCTGGCCAATATAGTTTGGATTAACTGCATAATGATCGTCTGTTGAGTTTATCAGGATCTCAGCAAGATCTTCAGGAGTCAGTAGTCCGTATATATGAGATATTACCTGGGCTGCCACTCCCGATACGTGAGGGCATGCCATTGAAGTTCCCTGAAAGAATCCATAAGTGCTGTTATTCAGAGTACTCAGTACACCTCTATTAGACGCAGTATTAGTTTCACCGCCCGGTGCTGAAATATCAACCCAGGCTCCATAATTTGAATAATACGAGCGTACATCACTGTGATTTGTAGCTGCTACGGCAAATGTTCCTGAATAATATCCGGGATACCATGCGCCTGTAGCATTATCGTTGCCGGCTGCAAAAATTGTTATTCCGCCGTCAATAAGCGCATCGCCTCCTCCGTTTATGTTAAAATAGTCAATGGCATCAAGAACGTTCTGGTCGTATACACCGGCGTTGCTATAACCCCAACTGTTTTGAGATATTGCAGCACCATTGTCGGCTGCCCAGATAGGAGCAAGATGAAAACCACCATTAGTCATCCCGGAGAAAACCTGACATGACATGAGTCTTACACCGTCGTTATTGCCTGTTCCTCCTGCAATCCCAGCAACACCAAGATTGTTGTTGTTTACTGCAGAAATGGTTCCTCCAACGTGGGTTCCATGATCGCCCGGATTGATATTACTGTTTCCTGAAACAAAATTATATCCTATTTCTGACCACATATTGCCGGCCAGATCGGGATGATTGTATTGAATTCCCTCATCAATTACAGCAACTATCAGGTCGCTGCTACCTTTTTCAATATCCCATGCCTGAAACAATTTTATGTCTGAACCCGGTGTTCCGCCTGTTTGCCCCGTATTGTTATAATGCCATTGTTCGTCGAGTCGCGGGTCGTTGGTAGTCCAGTCGGTAGATGAATTTTCGGGATTTGAAGCAGGTTCTGTCATAACCCTTTGAGCAACACCTGTATAAAGCACTTTCTTAAATTCCGGTGCTGCATATTCAACTTCGTCAAGCGATCGATATCCGGCAACTATGGTTTTAATATCAGCACCCGATTCAAATGTAAGCCTGTACCAAAGATGAAAACCCCATGCTTTGTGTTTTTGTGTAAAAGTGTTATTAAATGCATTACTTAAGAATTCCTGTTTTACATTTTGAGCCCTGAACAGATCATTTAATCTGTCAACGGGTTCAATATTAAAACGAACGAGTCCGTTGCTTAGTCTGGTAGCAGGTTGTTGTTCAAGCTGTTCGGCATATTCAGGTTTGAATTTCAGAAGCACGACACCATCTTCGTAAGCGTCAGATGACACACTTTGTAAATCAATAGGAGGTCGTTCGCCGCGAACTACTCTATAATTTTCGTTAATGGTTTGTGTTTGACCAGGTTTGATAAGACCAAACATGACAATTACCAGCATAACAAATGCTGTAGTCCTGAAAAGGATCGGTTTTTTCATAGTTTTGAAATTTATTAAGAATAAGTAAAAAAGTTGTATGCAGAGAGTATTTTAGCTTTATGTAAACGAGTTTATTTGGAGGGCAAAAATAATGAATTATTATAAACTTGCCTTTGCTTTTTGGGTTTTTATGGGAAAGATACTGAACATATTGATCAAGGTATATATGCAACAGGCTGCTTTCCCCGGGAACTTAAAAGTATATTTGTATATCGTTGGTATTTAGTAATATAGATATAATCTCTTAAAAAACATTATGATTTATGAACACAATAAATTATTTATTTATAATTTTGTATTTCTATATCATGATTGAACTGCTCATAAGCAAGCATACCGAAAAATCAGAAAAGAACTGCCTCGATCGCATTCTTTTTTCCAAATCATTAATTCTTAGGATTATGAGCATGGCGTTTGTTATATTTGATAAGGAACCACCATAGTTATTGAGTCGAATTTGTTAAAAATTAATTAATAATATATAAATCCCGAATTTTATTTCTTTTTAAATGTTTCACAAAAATTAGAATTATGAAAAAGTTAATTACTTTGTTAATGGCATTAGCTTTTGTAATGCCTGATCTGCTGGGAGAAACCGGAACGGTTACTTTGGGTAACGGAACTACTACAAATACTACAACCGGACATCCAACTCCCTATGGTACGTATTATAAGAACCACCGTGTTCAGTATCTTGTGCTGGCCGGCGAACTTGCTTCACTGGGTTTGGCGCCCGGCGATATTACCGCAATTGGTTTTGATGTTGCCAATGTTAATAATTGCAACGCCATGCCAAATTATACCATGATGGTAAAATTCACGGATGCAAATGAATTAACCACTGCTTTTGATAATGAAGGTTATACCACAGTATGGACCAGTGATGAATTCCTACCGGAAAATGGATGGAATACGCATACTTTCAGTACTCCCATGAATTGGGATGGAGAATCAAATCTGTTAATTGACGTTTGTTTTGATCTGGTTGAAACTTATTCACAAAATGCTTCGGTTTATTATACAGCTACTGCAACGAATCTTACAAATT
>JAAYJT010000072.1 GCA_012522795.1 Bacteroidales bacterium
AAACTATTCAATTTAAAATATTGAAGATAACCACAAGAGTAAAAATATTAAAGACAAAAGTAAAAATTGAGTTTCCTATTGAATTTCCTGAAATACAAGTATTTAAAAACCTGCTATTGATGTTTCAAATTCTCAGAATTTAAACAAGACACTATCATCTCACGTTCCTTCACATTTAACAAAAAATAAATTCACACCTTAAGAAAAAAGGTGAATGAGAGAGGTATGTGTAAAACTATGAAAAACAAATGTTTAACCTTGACTTAAGTCATATCCGGGACTAAATCCAGAATTTAGGAGAGTGAAATGAAGTAATTTTAAAGTTAATTGTATGTTTGAGAATTAAACAGGCTAAAACCATTTTTTCAGCAATAAATAAATAGTAAAAATTGATTTGGCTTGGAACCCTTGCTCTTTTGAAACCGTAAAGAATACATAATAATAAGGAATCTGAGCAGTTTACATGTACGTAAACCACTTTTTTAATAACTTTACCGGCAGGAATTTAATAATCTTGAAAATATGAAAAAGCTTAATGTTGATATTCAGTCAGTATTTGGTTTCATTGATCGTGACGATCTGAAAAAGCAGGAAAGTTCGTTAAAGGTTCATCATCATAATCTGATTTCCGGAACTGGTGCGGGGAATGATTTTACCGGATGGGTCAGGTTGCCTTCTTCAACAACACCTGATCTATTAAGGAAAATTAAAGAAGCAGCATTGGAACTTAAAGAAAAATCAGAAATAGTGGTTGTGGTAGGTATAGGCGGATCTTACCTGGGTGCAAGAGCTGTAATTGAAGCACTTCAGCATCAGTTTGCAGGACTGATGCCGGCATTTAAGCGACCGGGATCACTGGTTCTGTTTGCAGGTAATAATATTAGCGAAGATTATCATGCTGATCTGATTGATGTATTGCAAAAGGTAGACTGGTCGCTGATAGTAATATCAAAATCAGGCACTACTACCGAGCCGGCTATTGCTTTCAGAGTGCTGAAGCAACATCTGATAAGAAAGTACAGTATGAGCGAAGCGCGCAGACGTATTATTGCCATAACCGATAAAGCAAAGGGAGCATTAAAGAATCTGGCTGACAAAGAAGGTTACAAAACATTTATTATCCCTGATGATGTGGGAGGCCGTTATTCAGTTCTGACCCCTGTTGGATTACTTCCTGTTGCCGTAGCCGGATTTGACATTGAAGTAATGATAAACGGTGCTGCTGAAATGGAAGCAACAGCTTTGGGTTCGCACTTACCGGAAAACAACCCTGCTGCATTGTATGCACTCACTCGCAATGCTCTTTATCAGAAAGGAAGGACGGTAGAGATCATGGTTAATTATCAACCTAACCTTGTGTTTCTAACTGAATGGTGGAAACAGCTTTATGGTGAGAGTGAAGGAAAGCAACTGAGAGGCATATTCCCTGCCGGGGTTACTTTTACCGCTGATCTGCACAGCATGGGGCAGTATATTCAGGAAGGTCTGCGTATAATTTTTGAAAGTGTGCTTTCAGTTGAACAAAGTGCCAGAAAACTGGCAGTTCCTGAACTTGATGACGATTCTGACGGATTGAACTATATTGCTGGCAAGCGACTAAGTGAAGTAAATCGCATGGCTGAATTAGGCACATTGCTTGCCCATGTTGACGGGGAAGTTCCTAATATAAGGATAAACATCCCTGAAATAAATGAGTTTTATCTTGGCGGAATTATGTATTTCTACGAATTTGCCTGTGCATTAAGTGGTTATCTGTTGGAAGTAAACCCGTTCGACCAGCCCGGAGTTGAAGCATATAAGAAGAATATGTTTGCATTGCTCGGTAAGCGTGGTTTTGAAGAAGATAGCGCGAAACTGAGAAAAAGACTCGAAGGGATGGTCTGATAAGTTAGCATTGTAGCATAATCTATTGCATTACAATGGATAATTGCCTTGATTTGCCGGAAACACCCTGGATTATACTGAATTTGTGTTCAATATTTTAAAATGATTTTCAGAATAATCATATTATTAATTCTGTTATTTGAACCTTTTGCTAATCAGGTAATTGCGCAAAATAAGGTTCAGAATTTTCAAAAGTATCTGATTTATCGCGAGCGTTTACTTTCTGATTTTATGGTTTCGAGCCGGGGAAATGAGCCGGGAACCAATATTCCCGCAAGTTTTAGGAATATAAATACCGGACTGATGCGCTGGGGTGATGCCACTATCAACCTTAGTAATTATATGGCTGTGCTTGCAACTGAATATAAACTGTTGAAACTCAGCAATATGCCTATGGATGAGACTTTGACTGAGATTGATAATGTACTTTCGGCAATGGAGCGTCTTGATATAAGTGCAGAAGCTTTTTATGGTAATATAGATGCGCCACCTTTTCCCAATGGCTTTTTTATTCGTGATGATATTCCCTTAACATTTACCCGGGACTGGGCATGGAAAAACCCTTCGTTTGTTGATTATCCCTATATCCGGTCAGATTATACCGAAGCGGATAAACGTTTGAATGAAATGAGCCAGGATCAGGTATGGCATCTGGTCATAGGTTTGGCTCTGATCAGTAAACTTGTTGACGATACAGTGAGCAGTCCGTTTTTTAATGGTGCTGTACGTTTAACACTTTCACAACGGGCTATGTTAATCAGTTATCAGATAATCAAAGCCTTACAATACAAAAAATGTTTTAATATCATCAATAACAAGCCTTGTTTCAGGATTTGGAATTTGCGTAACCCGGTTACAAAAATGCCTGTAAAGCGAGGTGCCGATCCACGATTTCTGAAGTTTGGCTTTGCTGAAGCCGGCGATTTCATTACTGACGGGAATTTTGGCAGCCTGCAATGGGGGTATTCCTCACAGACATTTATTTGGATACGGTTAGTGGGCTTTTTACAGATTGCCCAGCAATTCTCACCAAAAGGTAATATTGATCATCTGTTTCATGCCGGCTCACTTGCAACAATAGGTAACATCTGGAGTACGCGCGATCTGATACGCCTGTATAACCGGCATCATAAATTCTTTTTTGTTCCTGACCCTCATTACGAACACTTTGCATTGATTTCATGTATTCTTCATAACGATTGTCCTAAAAAACTTAATCGTGAAAAGGAAAAATATGAAATACTTCTCAATCTGGCTCCTGTCAATGGTCCGTCAAATTTTGGCAATTATTCTGCTGATGATTTTGTGTTTGAATGGTCATCAATAAATCGGCTCGTATGGCCTGAAAGGCTTGGTAGCGGCACGAACCAGTGGCTTCAGGGTGAATACAGCGGTTTGGATTATATGCTGTTATTCAATTTATACCGCCTTGTATATGAAAATGGATATTAATAGGAAGGTAGTATAAGGGGCACAGAACTAATGTTTTATGAGATGCGGTTCATCAAGATGAGCCGGTAATGTCAGAACCCGGAAAAATTATAGTGAAAAAAAGAACAACTGTTTCTCAGGTCATTTCCACCACAGTGATCTAAATGAAAATAACTGTTACAGAATGTAGCTCTGAAAAAGGAATAACTGTGAAGATGAAAAATAACCGGTGATAATGATTTTCAAAGTGGTTCCGGAGTTGATATTTTGCCTTTATCGTCGCTGGTAGCAAGATATCTAATCAATTGTTTATCCCTTATTATCAGCTCATAAATAACTGATTCATTGCTGTGTACAGCAATGCAGTTCATTATTTCAAATTCGGGATTTAGATTTTTCTGAATGATTTCAGGGACATTAAGAGGAGAAATATTAATTCTTGTTTCAATCAGATTCCCATTTTTATCAAATCTGACAATTTTTTCAATATCCTGATCATAAAAAATTACTTCAGCAAAATCTTTCTGCGAAGTCCATTCAATATTTTTAGCATTTGGAAAATACAAAGCAAAGTTTTGTCTAATCCTTTTTGAAATCCCAAGATTTGTAATACCGAATATTTTATTAAGCAGATCCACTTTTTTCTGAAATTTATACTTTAGACGAACTTTCGTATAAAAGTAACTTAAAATTAATTGTAACTTCCGTATGCATTTTTAAAAATAAAGAGCACCCTGGCTTTTGCACGTTTAATCCTCATTTTTACTGCCCCTTCGCTAAGGCGTAGCGCTTCTGAGATTTGTTTCAATGAAAGATCATCCTGATATTTCATTAAAAGCAATGCTTTTTCCTCGGTATGCAAAAGGTCTAGTACCCGCATCAATCTTTTATAATGTATCTCTGTCAGATCTTCTTCAATTTCATCAATGATCTCAGGTAATTCATTCTCAAGATTCCAATTGGGATAATGAAGCTTGTTTTTCGCCCGCAAATAATCAATGCAATAATTGTAAGTTATTGAATAAAGCCAGGTACCAAATGAAGAATTCCCCTTGAAACTGCCAAGGTTCTCATATGTTTTGGTAAGAATATCTTTTGTTAGTTCTTCTGCAATATCATGGTTTTTTACAAGACTGATACATTTTTCCAGCACACGCTGATAGTAGCGTCCAAAAAGGATTTCATAAAGATTTGATTGTTTCTCTACAACGATCTTCTCAATGAGCTTCTCGTCGCTTAACATATGATTATCCTTAAAATCCATAAGTAGTCTAAAAAGTGGCTAAATTATGAAAGTTGTGTTGAGAAATCAAGTGTTTGAAGCAAAAAATGAGAGATTCGTGAGTATGTCTGTAATTTCGATCAGGGATTTATTTCCCGAAGTCAATCACTAATTTATTTTTCAGGCTGTAAACCTGCTTTGGTATCCCTTCAATTGGATGGCTGTCAGTAAGATGCTCAAGCGCAAGGGAATAAGATAAGTTCCTGCTGATCTTAAACAGCAGATCGAGATTGTGTGATAGGCGATAATCACTAATAAGCTCAAATCGCGGCTGATAATACGAGGTGTTTATTACAGTAAGATTATCACTTATCCTGAATGTAAACGACAAATAACTGCTAAGGCGGTGATTATATTCCAGATCAAGCCCTCCGCTTGGTTTTTCGTACTCAAACATATACGCTGTTCCTGCATAAATCCTGAACTGATTTGCTCCAAGGAGCTTGAAACGAGGTCCGGCTCCGGCAAGACCACGGAAATCAATCTGCAAAACTTTGTTGAACTGAGCCTGAGTGAATGCCTCAAGTGTAATAATATTGGTAAGCTTGTAGTTATATCTGAGATGTTGCATTCCCTTATTCGAGAAATCATCAGCTCCCGTTTTTATAAGTTCATAATCTGATAGTGCAAGATACAGACTGCGTTCTGTTTTATGCTGAACATGTAATCCAAGTCCTGCTTTTGTGAGTTGTTTGGTGTTTTTTATCAGATCAAAAGTTACAGTGCCGGTACCCGACCAGCCAACAGTATCAGTTTTTATTCGTTCACGCTCAATATTAAGAACCTGAGCACTGATCTTTAATCCTGAGATCAGAAAAATAACAGCAATACAAATATGTTTCATGTTTTAATATTAGGCTAAGATAAGACAAAGCCCTTAACGTGATTTAAGCCGGATTTAGTTTAAAGAACCAAAGCTGTAAATTAAAACAAATAGAAAAAATCCTAATTAAGTTAAAAAATAGTTATTTTTGTATTCTTCAGAATCAATATGGTTCTCAATTGTTTAACCATTTAAAAACCACAACAAAATGAAAATTTTAGCGCAAATCAGTAAAACAAATGTCCTTGTCTGCTTTTTAATGTTTTGGGGTATGATGATTGCTTTATATGGCTTTTCGTCTGAACCTTGGGAGTATGTTTCTGAATCCGGAAAAACTACCCGGCTTGCCGGTGATGCAAATTGTGATGGCAGTGTGGATATTCTTGATGTCATTGCAATTAGCAATTATATCATTGGTTTGCCCCCAGAACCCTTTTGTTTTGAAAATGCCGATGTTAACAACGATGGAGTCATAAATCTGAGTGACCTTATTGCTACGGTGAATATCATTGTGGGAGGAGGCGGGTTTACTTGCGGTACTTCAACAGTTACTGACAGTGATGGCAATGTATATAACACGGTTTTGATTGACGATCAGTGCTGGATGCAGGAGAATCTTAAAACAATCAAATACCGTAATGGCAGTGATATTCCTAATGTAGTGAATAATTCTGCCTGGGTGAACCTTACAAGCGGTGCATATTGCTGGTATAGCAATGATATTGTATACAAGGACAGTTATGGTGCTCTCTATAACTGGTATGCTATCAATCCGGCTACTAACGGAGGTAATGATCTTTGTCCTACCGGCTGGCGTGTTGCAACTGATGAAGATTATATAATCCTTGTAAATTTCCTGGGAGGTAATGTTCCGGCTGGTGGCAAAATAAAAGAAACCGGTTTCGTTTACTGGAATCCGCCAAATACCGGTGCAACCAACGAATCGGGATTCAGTGCACGTGCCGGTGGAAGCAGGATCTATAACGGTAATTACGATTCAAGGGGTACTTATTGCTGGTTATGGACAGCTACCGAACAGCAGGGAAACTTTGCCTATCTGAGAAATATGTTTCACAACGCCACAAATATAGGGCGCGGAACTATCAATAAAAACAACGGACAAAGTGTAAGATGCCTGAAGGAGTAAGCTGAAAAGACTTTTTGAGGTCTCAAGCGGATTCGAACCGCTGTAGGAGGTTTTGCAGACCTCTGCCTAGCCACTCGGCCATGAGACCTTTATGATGCAAAGATATAAATTAAAATAATATATCAGCAAAATGTATTCGTTATTTGTGTGTATTTAATGAGGCAGTCGGCACAAATACAATCATAATATAAAGTCAGAAGCTCATCTTTCTTTTCTTTTGGGATCACAAAAGATGCACACCAGCAATCATTTGAGTGAAGGCATTCAAATTTTGTATTACATGCCGGGCATATTTTTATTTGTGGAATTGGTTCTGAGATCATTCAATACCGGATGTGAGTGTTACACTTACCTTTTCAAGCTTGCCCCCAAGAGGAGGATTTAACTTTGAAATTTTCACTTTTGCTGAAGTAATTACTGGAAACGTATTCATCAACGATGTTAAAATACGCCTGCCTACATGCTCAAGAAGATGGGATTTTTGCTCCATTTCTTTCTTTACCAGTAAGTAAACTGTTTGATAATTAACAGTTTGTTTCAGATTGTCGCTTATTTCAGCTTGTGAAGTATCGGTTTCTAAATGCAGGTCAACAATAAAATGTGTTCCAATAATTTGCTCTTCGGTAAAACAACCGTGATAAGCAAAAAAGTCCATGCCTTCAAGAGAAATGATCCCCATAGTTTTATAATTTTGAAGCTCTGCAAAATTAGTAAAATGCCTGATGTGTGCTTTTAATTTTATACTAATATCAAAATCCGGATTATAATAATCGGAAATATCTATGAAAAGCCGGTAAATCCTTATGCTTTGCTCATTTTTATTCTTACCCTTATTTTGCCCATAGGAGTGGGTTTGATCGCTGTTTTACGAACCAAAAACCAATCGAATTTTTTTGTTGGAGGGCGCTTGATGAATGTCTTTGTCGTGGCTTTATCAGCGGTATCATCAAGGCGTTCGTCATGGCTGGCACTAGGTTTGAGCAGAGTGGCAATATTTCGGGAATAAGATAAGCTTTGATAATGCTTTTTTTGTAATGGTTCAGGCTTAAAATTAAAAACCAGTTGTAATTATTTTTAATCCTGCGTTTTGATACCCTTGCTTTGATTTTGCGGAATACTTTTACCTTTGTGCCGTATTAATTATTTCAAGGTTTTTTATGAACGATACTTCAAAAGAAAAAGAAAGCAGCAAGTCATTGAATTTTATTCAGGCTATAATAGAAGAGGATCTCCGTCAGGGGAAGAACGAAAAAAGGGTTCATACCCGTTTCCCGCCCGAACCAAATGGTTATCTGCATATAGGACATGCTAAGTCAATATGTCTGAATTTTGGTCTGGCACAGCAATATGGAGGAAAATGTAATCTGAGGTTCGACGATACAAACCCAACTAAAGAGGAAGTTGAATATGTAGATTCAATTAAGGAGGATGTGCATTGGCTTGGGTTTGACTGGGAAGATCGTGAGTACTATGCTTCGGATTATTTTGAGATTTTGTATGATTATGCAATTACGATAATAAATAAGGGTAAGGCTTTTGTTTGCGACATGAGTGCTGAAGAGATTAGTGCCAACCGCGGGACTCCTACCCGCCCGGGTAAAGAAAGTCCGTACCGGGATAGAAGTATTGAAGAAAATCTTGATTTGTTCCGTCGTATGAGAGCAGGCGAATTCAAGGAAGGCTCACATACCCTGCGAGCTAAAATTGATATGTCATCGCCAAATATGCATATGCGCGACCCAGTTATGTACAGGATCATGTTTGACCACCATCATCGTACCGGCGATAAATGGTGTATTTATCCGACATATGACTTTGCCCACGGACAGAGTGACTATATTGAAAGGATCACACATTCGGTTTGTACCCTTGAGTTTGAAGTACACCGCCCTTTGTACGATTGGTTTCTTGACCAGATAACTGAGCCGGGAAGCTATCGCCCGCATCAGTATGAGTTTGCCCGCCTGAATCTTAGTTATACCATTATGAGCAAGCGTAAATTGCTCGAATTAGTCAAGGAAAAATATGTGAACGGATGGGATGATCCCCGTATGCCTACCATCAGTGGGTTGAGGCGGCGTGGTTATACCCCTGAGAGCATCAGATATTTTGCTGATAAAATTGGAGTTGCCAAACGCGATAATGTTATTGATGTGGCACTGCTTGAACATAGCATACGTGAAGATCTGAACAAACGGGCTTTGCGCAGAATGGCTGTGATCAGACCTGTAAAACTTGTCATTGATAATTACCCGGACGGGCTGGTTGAATACATGGATGCCACTAATAATCCGGAAGATCCTGAGAGCGGGGTTCGTAAAATGTCCTTTTCAAAAGAGTTGTACATCGAAAGGGATGATTTCATGGAGGAGGCACCGCCAAAGTTCTTCAGGCTTAAACCGGGTGGCGAGGTAAGATTGAAATATGCTTATATTGTTAAGTGTGAGTATATTGAAAAGGATAAAGATGGAAATATTGAAGTAATCCATTGTTCTTACGATCCTGAAACCCGTAGTGGTATGCCTCAAAGCAACCGTAAGGTAAAGGCTACAATTCACTGGCTGTCGGCAGCACATTCAAAACTTGCGGAAATACGGCTTTTCGACCGCTTGTTTACTGTTGAAATACCTGATGAGGCTGAAGAAGGGAAAGATTTTAAGGATTATCTGAACCCTGATTCTCTGGAAGTTGTGCAGGGTTTTGTTGAAGATTCATTTCAGGATGTTAAGGCTCTTGATAAATTTCAGTTTGAGCGTCTTGGTTATTTTTGTGTTGATCCTGACACTGACGCTAATAAGCTGATTTTAAACAGGACAGTTACTTTAAAGGACGCCTGGGCTAAAATTGAAAGAAAACAATCATAATAAATTCAAAAAACTGATTTGAGTTTATTGATAATTTTATAATTTTGCACTTCCTGATTGTCCGATGGTGTAATTGGTAACACGTCTGACTCTGGATCAGAAGACTCAAGGTTCGAGCCCTTGTCGGACAACATGAAATCCAAACGGTTACAACGTTTTATGCTTGTAGCCGTTTTTTTATTTTTTAGGCACTTTCAGAAAAGGCTTAAATATTTGATTTATAAATAATTAAGTTGTATCTTTGCGGAAACAAAACCCCGAAAACGAGCATAAAGTCTCAAAATCGGGGTTTCTCAAAAAAAGCGAGATG
>JAAYJT010000073.1 GCA_012522795.1 Bacteroidales bacterium
CGAGCATTACGATGATATAAAAGAAGCTCTGAAACGCGAAAGACAAGTTAAAGGCTGGAAAAGCAAATCCATGATAAATAAATTAATCTCTGGAATATAAATCTTTTTCAGATCATCCCGACTTTACATCGGGAGGGTCACAGGTTCGAATCCTGTTGCTCCCACCCTAAAACCTCATAATTATATTCTAATGGTTATGAATAATTGAAGTCCAGGCATTTTATTAACTTCTATCCTTCCCAAATACCTTACCTTTGTGCCCTCAAAAATTTTTATATGAATTTGTTAAAGGAACATTCAGGTTTATATACTGATCATTATCAGCTTTCAATGGCTCAGGGTTATTTACTTAGTGGCAAACAGCAAGTAAAAGCAACTTTTGATTATTTTTTTCGGAAGAACCCATTTAAAGGAGCTTATGTGATTTTTGCAGGTCTTGGTGAAATTGCAGATTACCTCGAAAATCTCAGGTTTAGTAAAGAAGATTGCGAATATCTTGAATCGATCGGGTTTGACAGAAAGTTTACCGAATATCTTAAATCATTCACATTCAAGGGCAATATTTATGCCCCCCGCGAAGGAGAAGTAGTATTTCCCGTAGAACCTATAATCAGAGTTGAAGGCAATCTGGTTGAAACTCAGCTTATTGAAACAGCTTTATTGAATTATGTGAATTTTTCTTCACTAATTGCTACCAAAGCTCACAGGATACGTATGGTTGCCGGGGATCGTCTTTTAACTGATTTTGGCCTACGCCGTGCTCAGGCACACGGTAGCATACTTGCTTCCAAAGCAGCAATAATTGGAGGATTTAACAGTACCTCAAATGTGTTTAGTGCATATGCTTTTGGGTTAGAATCATCAGGAACACAAGCTCACTCATGGATTCAGAGCTTTGATGATGAACTCAGTGCTTTCAGGGCTTTTGCTGATATTTATCCTGACAAGTGTTATTTGCTGGTAGATACTTATGACACTTTGCGAACGGGTATTCCCAATGCAATTACTATTGGTCATGAACTTGAAGCAAAAGGTCACAGATTACAGGGAATTCGTCTTGATAGCGGCGACCTTGCATATCTGAGCAAAAGAGCACGAAAGATGCTGGATGATGCTGGTTTACATTATGTGAAAATTAGTTGTTCGAACCAGTTAGACGAGTACGTGATCCGAAGTCTGCTTGAACAGGAGGCTCCTATTGATTTTTTTGGAGTTGGAACCAGATTGATAACAGGACAGGAAGATGCTGCACTTGATGGTGTTTATAAATTGACTGAAAGCGATGGAAAACCCAGAATGAAAATTTCAGAGAACCTTGAAAAAATGATACTGCCAGGAATTAAGAATGTATATCGCTTTTATGATGAGGATGGCATGATGTATGCAGACGGAATTGCTCTGGAAGGAGAAACTGATCTGAAAATCATTTATCATCCTTATCAAACCTATAAACATTCATCGGTTGAAAACCTTAAAAGTGTCGTATTGTTAGAAAAGATAATGGAAAATGGAAAACTTCTTAATAAACTACCGGCACCATATGAGGCTGCCGGTTATGTTAAGGAAGTTATGTCAAAATTGAATCCTGAGCATAAACGTTTTAAATTTCCTCATATTTATAAAGTAGGTATAAGTCAGAAAGTACTTGACATGCGTACTTCACTTATAAACAACATCAGGTCAAAAATGTTATAATTCAAGAAATAACCTTGCAAATCAAAAATATGCTTAATTTTAGAAAAAAATAAACATATATGGATTGCAAACATGTCTGAACGATAAAACAATTGATTGCAGGGAGTCTTCGGACATTGAATAATTATTTTTTAAAATTCGTATTCATATAAACATCAATAAAAATGAACGCATTATTAATTGTAGATGTACAGAATGATTTTTGTATCGGAGGTGCTCTTGAAGTAAAAGAGGGAGAGCTTGTAGTGCCGGTAATTAATAATCTTATCCCGTTATTTCCAACGGTTGTTGCTTCAATGGACTGGCATCCCGACGGAAGTATACATTTTGAGAAATGGCCTCCTCATTGTGTAAGGCAAACTCATGGCGCTAATTTACATCCGGATTTGAATGTAGACTATATTAAAAAAATCTTTTTAAAAGGCACCGAGAGTGCTGATGATGGATATTCAGCTTTTGAAGCTACAAATTATGATCTGGAAAAGTATCTGAAAGAAAAAGGGATTGAAAATTTATATGTTGCAGGGCTGGCAACCGATTATTGTGTTAAAAACTCAGTTCTTGATGCTTTGAAAGCAGGATTTAAAACATTTGTTTTTACTGACGCAGTCAGAGCCGTGAATGTTCAGCCTGAAGATGGGCATAAAGCAATTGAATTAATGACCGAAGCAGGCGCAAAATTCATTACTTCTAAAGAATTTTCAGAACCAGGGATTTAAAATATTTGTAGAAATTTTGAAAATATTGTAATTTTACAAAATATCAGATTAATGGCTTAACTGATTTGCCGGCTTTATCATCCAGGTTTTCATTTAAGTCATTTAAAGATATAAAAACAAACATATATGCAGTGGATTTATGATACTCTTAAAACAAAAACCGTAGGAATTGCCGGCTGTGGTGGTCTGGGATCCAATTGCGCTATGGCTTTGGCAAGGGTTGGAATAGGTCGTCTGATAATTGCCGATTTTGATATTATAAGTAATGATAATCTAAATAGACAATATTTTTTTAATAATCAGATTGGCAAACTTAAAGTATATGCTTTGAAAGAAAATTTATTGCGGGTAAATCCGGAACTAAAGGTTAATGCATTGGATATACGTTTGTGTTCTAATGATATTATTGAAATATTTAATGATTGCGATGTAATAGTTGAAGCATTTGATCTGGCAAAAATGAAACAAATGATCATTGAAACAGTTCTTACATTTATGCCTGAAAAATATATTGTTTCAGGTATTGGACTTGCCGGATGGGGAGAGAATAATATGCTGAAAACTATCAATATGGATAGACTGATAGTTTGTGGCGATGGCGAAATAGAAATCTCAGAGACTTTGCCTCCACTTGCACCACGTGTTGGTATTGTTGCTAATATGCAGGCAAATCAGGTACTTGAAATCCTGCTTGGGAAAATGCCTTATAAGAGATCGGAGTAATAATTAATTGTATTTGGAATGAAAATTACACTCAATCATCAACTGGAAGAGTTTGATGCTGAAATATTAACTATAAATGAACTGCTGAAGATTAAAAATTTTACTTTTAAAATGCTGGTTATAAAAATAAACGGGAAAATCATCCGAAAGCATGAATACGACACAGCTACAGTAAAAGATGGTGATGATGTTATTGTTCTTCATTTGATCACCGGTGGGTGATGCCTCATTATATAATCTCGGCTACAACAAAAGTACTACCACCTATATAAATTATATCGGCTTCCTTTGCATTTTCAATTGCAGCCTTATAAGCTTGTGATACTGAGGGATAAGAGCTACCTTTAAGCCCCGCAAGTTTTCCTTTGGCTTCCAGTTCTGCCTCATCGAGTCCACGTGGTACATCCGGTTTACAGAAATAGTAAAAAGCATCGGTGGGGAACAGATTTATAATGCTGTCAATATCTTTGTCGTTTACCATCCCAAGCACAAAATGCAGATTTTCATGCGGGATTTTCAATATCTGAGCTAATGTAAAATCCAATCCGTTTTTGTTATGTCCAACATCAGCAATAACCAAAGGTTTCTGTCTCATAACCTGCCAGCGACCTTTAATCCCGGTTTGTTGAATAACTTTCGAAATTCCTTCAGATATGTGTTTTTTCGAAATAAAAAATCCTAAATTATTTAGGAACTCAACTGTTTTGATAACTGTTGGAATATTCTTTTGCTGATAATCGCCACCAAGCGGACAGAAGAGGTTTTTAAACAAAACATTTCCCTGAACTGATATTTTATAATACCCTCCTAATTTTTTACTTTGACCTGTTCTTTCAATCTTGATATCCTTATCGGCAAATGAAATTGGTGCTGACATCAATTGCGCTTTTTCAAGAAAAGCATTTTTTGTTTCCGGATGACTTTCCCCTATTACTACCGGAACCCCTGGTTTTATGATTCCGGCTTTCTCTCCGGCTATGGCTGTAAGTGTATCTCCAAGAAAAACCATGTGATCCAAGCCAATATTTGTTATTACCGAAACTTCCGGGGTAATTATGTTAGTGGAATCAAGTCGCCCACCCATTCCGGTTTCTATAACAGCTATATCAACCTTGTTTTTTGCAAAATGATCAAATGCCAGTGCAACACTAATCTCAAAAAAAGATGGATTTATCTTTAAGAATTCGCTTTTCCATTTATGTACAAAGTGGATCACTTCAGACTTCAGCATCATTTTGCCATTGATTCTGAACCGTTCACGATAATCCTTCAAATGTGGCGAAGTATGTAAGCCTGTTTTGTACCCGGCACTTTGAAGAATAGATGCAAGCATGTGGGAAACCGAACCTTTGCCATTGGTTCCGGCAATATGTATGGATTTAAATTGCTTATGAGGTTGCCCCATAAGTTCGCATAATTCTGTTATATTACCTATTTCAGGTTTATAAGCAGCAGCCCCGATACGATGAAAAACAGGCAATTGCTCATACAGATAATCCATAGTTTGCCGGTAATTCATAAAATAAAAGTTTAATTTTATGTTTTAATTGAAGCCTGGTTTTTATAGCTGTGAACAATTCATCCGATGTTTGTAAAAAAGTAGCTCATGATGATTTTCTCTCCGGTTTGTCTGGCTTATTTTCAATACAGTCGTTTAGTATCAGTTCTGACGTAAAAAGATATAAGTAATTACGCCTTTTTGTTCATCTGGTGAATCCGGACTAGGGCTGAAGCGGGTTTTTATAGCAGCTTGTTCAGCAGCCCTGCGTAATGAAGGGTCGGAGGTAGTTGTACCCTGAGCACCGGATGATGCCCGCACTACCTTTCCTTCTCTGTTGACCCAAATTGTAACAACTACTTTACCTTGTTCACGTGAAGGATAATCAGGTTTTGGAAGATGTGTCGCAGATCTTCCTGATAAATTATAGGAAATCCCATCTCCTGCTCCTCCACTACCTTCATAAGATTGACTGTCAGGAGTTCCGGTTGGCTTTCCCTGATCACCGGGTTGTCCTGTTATACCTTCTCCCTGCCCATTTTGATTTTGCTGGGTTGTGCCTCGGTAAATAGCACGGGGATCAATTTTAGGTGGCTCAGGTTCCGGATCGGGTTGTGGCTGTGGTGGTTGTATGGGCTCAGTTTTTACCGGCTGAGTTGTTGGTTTTGTGATATTTTCTTTTTGTGATGGAATTGCAGGTGTTTCTTCTGTGCTTTGTGATGCAAATTCTTCTTTGTTTTGTGTCGGCTCAGGGTGCCGAAACATTTGTGACTGGTCAGCAGATTGCTGGGTTAACCCTGAACCTTCATCGCTATATCCTAAATTCACCTCAACACCTTCTTCGCCCGGCAAAGGCAATGGTGTTCGTATAGCCAGAAACAATAATAAAAGTAATAGTAGAGCATGAAACAAGATTGTACCTGCTGTTGCCAGAACTTTATTTTTCTTTTCTTCACTCATCGTTTAGGTCTGGTAGCTAAAATTACTTTATGTTTTGTGTTATTGCGTTCGTTTACAATATTTATTGCATCAATAACCGATACAATATATTGAACCGGAACTGAATGATCGGCTCTGAGTACAACTGTAGCCTCTGCTTCGGGCAGCAAAGCCACGATCATTTCTTCAATAAGCTCTTTCTCACTAATTGGTCTGTCTTCCAGAAAGTACTCATAATTTTCGTTTATATAAACCGTAATCGTTTGTTTAGCCATGGTTTTGCTTTGGCTTTCGGGAAGCAGCAGCTTAATGGCATTGGGAGCTACAAGGGTAGATGTAAGCATAAAAAATATCAGGAGTAAGAACACAAGGTCCGACATGGATGCCATGCTGAACGAAGTGCTTCTTTTATTTCTCATTTGTATTGCCATGAGGTGAAATCTGGTTTACGTTTTCAGTTTAACGCTTTGATTATTCTTTAAATCCTATTTGAAAATATACTGGTTTAATTAGCGGGTTCGTGCAATAAATCAATGAATTCAGTTGCTCTTGCTTCGAGTATATATACTATTTTTTCGATCCGGGCAACCAGTATATTATAAAACACAAGGGCTATAATACCAACTATCAGTCCCGCTACCGTAGTTACCATAGCCTGATAAATACCACTTGAAAGCAGAGAAATATCAATGTTGTTACCAGCCATTGACATATCATAAAATGCCCTTACCATTCCCATTACTGTTCCCAGAAAACCAAGCATGGGAGCAATAGCAGCTACTGTAGCAATAGCCGCTATATTTTTTTCAAGCTTTGCAATTTCAAGTTTCCCTACGTTTTCAATAGCCGCATTTATATCGTTTAATGGTTTGCCAAGGCGCAAAACACCCTTTTCGATCATTCGGGCTATAGGTGAATTATTATTACGGGCAAGAGTTAATGCTGATTCAATACGACCTTCGTGCATAAAATCACGAATATTGTTCATAAAGTTATTTTCTTCTTTTGAAGCCTTTCGGATCACAATAAATCGCTCAATAAAAATGTATACAGCGAGTATTGATAGCAAAACAATGGGTAACATCACCCAACCCCCTTTGAAAGCTAAATCCAGAACCGAGAGTTTGATCTCGCTGGGTGGTTCCATTATTCCAAGCGCAGTTCGTGGATCATTGACCGGTAAATCATTTTGGAGCAGAATAAGAAGAAAGTTAGTGCTCATAAAACTCTTTTTTTAGAAATGCTGGTTTTAGAATTTATTGAAAAAAATTATTACTGGCAGTATTTTTGTAGTTTGTCTGGTAGTGATACTGATAACTAAAAACTATCTGTTTTATTATTTGAGTTATTGTCAGGAATAATAATCCTGTAGTTTTGAAGCTTTGTTCAGTCTATTGTTATGAAGGATTTGATATTTTTGAAATAAACCCGTTTAAACCAGGCAGATTAATATCTTTTATGAACGACCAGGAACTTATTGAAGGATTAAAGCAAAATCAGCAGTCAGCTTTCCGGCTTTTGGTTGAGCGATACCAGGAGATGGTTGTTTCTGTTTGTTTTCAGTTTTTACAAAACATTGATGATGCTTATGATATAGCTCAGGAAGTTTTTATTGAGGTTTATAAATCAATCCATCGTTTCAGGCAGGATTCTGCCATTTCTACATGGCTATACAGGATAGCAGTCAATAAATCATTAAATCAGATTAAGAAAAATAAATACCGGAAACAATCATTTTCACTTGAAAGGTCGTTTTCACCAGGGCTTAAAGATGAGAACCTTATAGAACCTGAATTTACTAAACAATCTGAAAAAGAAGCTGAATATAGTGAAAGGGTGAAATTGCTCTATGAGGCAATTGAATCTCTGCCTTCAAATCAGAATATTGCATTTACATTACATAAACTGAATAAGTTATCTTACAAAGAAGTATCAGAAGTAATGGAAGTTTCTTTATCTTCAGTGGAATCGTTGATGTACAGAGCAAAAAAAAATCTTCAGAAATATTTGGTTCAAAGAATTGAAAAGCGAATAAACTAAAACGCAAGTTTAATAAACTTATATTGTCAAATATCAAAATCAACTAATTATGAACTGCAAGAGCATAAAGCAATATCTGATTTTTCTTGCTGATGGCAGCCTTGATGCAGAACTAGACGGCAAGGTGAGAGATCATCTTGAGCAGTGCATACAATGCAGCCATGCTTTCATGGAGATTCAGGAAATTTTGGACATAGCTGGTTCAGTAGAACCGGTTAAGATTGCTCCGTGGTTTTCTGATAGAGTGGAACAGGAGTTTTTAAGTTTACAGAACGAAAAGAGTAAACTTAAGATCTGGTACAACAAGAGAGTAAACTATCTTAAAATGGTGCCTGTAGCTGCATCATTGATCATTGCTTTGGGTCTCGGAATAATAATCGGATCAGAATTATCAGATAAGGTTGCAGCAAATGAGGTGGTAGATTATCCTCAATATTTCTATGATAATCTGATAACAGATAATCTTTACCAGATTTCTTTTGAAGCGTATTTGTTGAATAATGAAAATGAGTAAGCCATGAAATTATTCTCAAACATACAAATATGGATATGGGTGCTTGCCACGCTTCTTGTAGTAAATATGGCTGTTACTGGTTCTATTTTATGGCATCAGCATAAAAAGCCCGATTTCCCTTCATCTCCGCGTACTCAAAGGATGATGCCTGAAAGAAAGTATATTCCAATGGGTTCGCAGAAATGGAAAGAAGAAATGGACTTTACTACAGAGCAATGGAAAAAACTGGAGGCAGGACTTTCTGATTTTTTTAAGATATCTCAGTCTATTTTACAAAAGTTAAACGAAAATCAGAATGCACTTTTTGAAGAAATCAATAATCAGACTCCTGATTTACAATTGCTTGACAGTCTGGCAGACGAATTGGGTTATCTGCATGCACAGCTCAGAAAAGAGTCGGCAAGGCATTTGCTTTCAGTAAAAGCAATCACCACTCCTGAGCAATATGAGAAAATGAGTAAGATAATTGGTCACTGGATGTCGCCTATGCACTTACGACCCGGTTTATATGGAGGACACAGGCGCAATCGGGAGTTCAGATGAAAAAATATAGTTCAGAACCCTGGTAAATAAAATTAATATTAATCAATAAAGTAATAGAAATGAAACCACAAAATTTTTTAAAAGCGATTTCCTTAATGCTGATTATGGCATTTGTAATGATTGACTCTCCTGTTATGGCTCAGCGAAAAAGAGCTTTAAACCGTGATACACGTGTCGAAGGGAGGTTCCAGAACAGACCTTCACAGGAAAATGCACGCTGCTTGGATTTACCAGGCATCACTACGGAACAGAAAGAACAGATTGAGAAATTTCGGTTAGAGAATATGAAGAATATTCAGCAACTCAGAAATGAAATGTTTGAGAAAAAAGCACATTTGAGAACTCTTTTAGGTTCTGATAAGCCCGATACTGATAAAATAAATAAAACAATTGATGAAATTGCAGGCATAAGAGCTCAAATGGAAAAAGGACGTATGGATACCCACCTGAAAATAAAGGATATTCTTACTGAAGAACAAAAAATCCTTTTTAATGAGCGTGGAAATTTGGGAAGGAGAGGCGGCTCACAACAAGAATATACTCCAATGGGAAGGGGTAGGGGGTTTTATGGAAACTGTCCTTTTAGATAAAAAAAACAGGAATTTTTTGTAATGACCCAATAGTGCGATCCCGGTGTATTTATGCCGGGGTCGTTTTTTTGTTTGTCTAAAAATAAATACCCTAACTACTCGCTTGGCTTTTTTTAAAATAACTACTTTTGCCACAATTTCCAATTTAAAAATATTGATTATTTAGCTGACCATAAAATAGTCATCCTAAATCGATCATTTTTAATTATTTTGTTTTACTTTTTTAATCCAAGTCCAATGAACAAATTGTCAACACTAAGAAGCGTTTTATCACTGGTTTTTCTCTTTATTGTATTTTCTCTTTCAGCTCAGCAGATTGAAGACTTTTTTAAAGATAAAGGAGAACGTTATTTTCGATTTACTCTGAACTCAGAAAGCGAAATCAGCAAAATATCAAATATGGTTTCTATTGACCAGATTGATGACAACGTAATTGTTGCCATTGCCAACATTGATGAATTTAAAAGATTTCTAGAATTAAACATTCCGTATGAGTTTTTACCTCACCCTTCTGATTTAATTGATTTTGATGCAGTTGAGCTTAGCAATATAAAAGATGTTAAACAATGGGATTTCTATCCTACTTATGATGCATATGTAGCTTTGATGAATGGATTTGCTGCTGACCATCCAGATTTATGCCAGATACATAATATCGGTACATTATCTAGCGGAAGACAATTACTTGCAGCAAGAATAACTTCAAATGTGATCGGTACTTCGGCAAAGCCAAAGTTTTTGTATACATCTTCTATGCATGGTGATGAACTCACGGGATATATCCTGACAATGAGATTGATAGATCATTTGCTTACTAACTATGGAACTGATTCCCGGATTACCCGTCTTGTTGATAGTATTGATATTTGGATCAATCCACTGGCAAATCCTGATGGAACATATTACGGAGGAAATCACACAGTAAACGGAGCTCGCAGGAGTAATGCCAATAATGTTGATCTTAATCGCAACTATCCTGACCCGGCTGCCGGACCTCATCCTGACGGTTATCCTTGGCAACCCGAAACAGTTCATTTTATGAACCTTGCTGAAATACAGAAATTTAATATTTCATGTAATTTACATGGTGGTGCTGAAGTTTGCAATTATCCTTGGGATACCTGGGGACATCCTTCTGCTGACGATAACTGGTGGGTTTATACAATGCGCGAATTTGCCGATACAATTATAGCAAATAGCCCGGCGCCATATTTTCGTGGTTTTAATAATGGTATTGTTCGTGGTTATAATTGGTATTCAATTACAGGAGGAAGGCAGGACTATATGAATTATTTCCAGCAATGCCGCGAATTCTGTCTTGAAATCAGCAATTCAAAAATGCCTTCTCCAACGCAAATGCCTACATTTTGGAATTATAATTACCGGTCTCTTCTAAATTACATGGAGCAATCTCTTTATGGAATCCGTGGAGTAATAACAAATTCTGTTACAGGTGAACCAGTACAAGCCATGATCAGTATCCAGGGGCATGATTTTGATAGTTCCTTTGTTTTTTCAAATGCTCAGGATGGTAATTTTCATCGTTATATTTATACAGGAACTTATGATCTTACTATAGAAGCTCCATGTTTTAAAACAAAAGTTATTAATGGTGTAAGTATAGCCAATCGTCAGACAACCTGGGCAAATATTGCGTTAGAACCTGCAATGGCTGATTTTTCAGCATCTGCCAATATAATCAGTCCGGGAAATTATGTTACTTTCACAAGTCAGCAATGCGTACCTATTGACTCATGGCAATGGGTTTTCGATGGCGGTGTTCCTTCCACCTCAACTTCGCCAAATCCTATTGTTCAATATCTCGCTGCAGGAATTTATGATGTAAAACTTATTGCAACTTCAAACGGAATATCAGATACAATTACCAAATCCCGGTATATCACGGCAATTACATCATACACCATGAGTAACTCCACTGTAACTACATGTTTTGCAATGTTTTATGATACAGGTGGTCCAAATGGAAATTATGGAAGTAGCGAGAATTTGACCATGACATTTTTGCCATCTCAGGCGGGTTCAAATATTCAGGCTAATTTTGCTTCATTCGCTACCGAAGCAAACTACGACTTTTTATACATTTACAACGGAACGAACACCAGTGCACCTCAATTTCCGGGAAGTCCCTTTCATGGGGGTAATAGCCCTGGTTTTATTGAAGCTAGTAATACATCCGGGGCAATAACATTCAGATTTACATCTGACTATTCAGTTACAAAATCAGGATGGGAAGCCCAGATAACTTGTTCAGGTACGCCAATTCTACCCGGAGATGCCAATTGTGACGGTTCAGTTAATGCTCTCGATGTTATTGTTACAACCAGTTATATTATGGGTCAGAATCCGCAACCATTCTGCTTTGAAAATGTTGATATCAATGGTGACGGAGTTATCGATATTTCTGACGTTATTGGGGTTGTAAACATTATTCTTGGTGCACAATAGAAAAACCGGAGAGTTCAAAAAAACATTAAAAAAGAACCCCACTCCTGAAAGAGCGGGGTTCTTTTTTGGTGGAAAGCAGTTTTATAAGCGGGATTCTGTATTGCATCAGGGTAAAACCCGGTAGCAATTTCTATCATTTATCTGGGCTTGTCGTTGCCGGCAAGCTCTAACGACCTACCCCTCAGGATCGGACGAGCAGCCCTTAACCTGCCGAAACAGGTTCCCTGATATATTTGGTCTTTCAGCCCATAAGGTTTACCCCTGTATTATGTCGCCATAATACAGCGTGAGCTCTTACCTCACGTTTTCACCCTTATCCTGCAATGCAGGACGGTAATTTTCTGTGGCACTTGCTGTTTCTGCTCCACCAGGGCAGAACCTTCCTGTTAGGAAGTATGGTGCTCTGTGCTGTCCCGACTTTCCTCTGCCATGATAAAATGACAGCGATAGAAAAAACTGCTACTTCACTCTGCAAAGATACTGCCAATTTTTATGAAACCTCCTCATGAATTATTGGATCTGACTAAAGCCAAAGTTTTATATATCTTACTGTTCGGCGGTATTAGTTTGTGGATCAACAGTTTTAAAGAAATATCCTGTTGTTTTTACTTTGAGATTCATAATTAATATTTTCTGAAACCAAATTGTATTAAAAGCACCTGTGTTTTATTTCTGACTTTAAAACCATTAGGTTTAAGATTCATTAAATTCAGAATAATCTATTATCCGGGAACCTTATTGCAGTATATGCTTAACTTTGCCCTCGAACTAATAATTTATCTTTATTATGGAAAACATTTCATTGGGTATAGGTTCAAGAGTTAATCATCCTGAATTTGGAAAAGGAGTTGTTGTTCAGGCTTATACCGATTCTTACGAAATTACGTTCTTTGATTATGGTACCAAAACTATTCTGAAGTCTTTTAAAGGGCTGGAGGTTGTTGATTTTGCCGGTGGCGATATAGATTATATCAGTTTTGAAAAAGTTGAACGCGTTTTTGCAAAACTTTTACGAAGAATTACTGATATTCAGGAAGTAGTTCCGCTTGGAAATCGCTGGCAAGGTGGAAAAATGATATTGCAACCCGGTGATACCAATCTTCAGAGCAAAGAAATTCCTCTTGAAACATTTTTCCACAAAATTGTTATGGTTCGTGATCGCCTGCGTGTTATGGAACAACGAATAAACAGTTCGGCACTTAATGATGAAGAGAAAGTAAACCTACAGCAGTATATAACCAGAATTTATGGTAGTCTCACAACATTCAATATACTTTTCGCCGAGAAAGATGATTATTTTGTAGGTGAATCAAAGTAAGACAATAACAATCTTAGAATCTTTACCATCTATTCTTTTTCAGGATCCATTACTTTACCGATGAAAAGAATGGTATTGGTGGTTTTTTCCTTTAGAGCAAAAACAAATGGTCTGTTAACATGAAAGGTTAACGGATCGGGACGGATTGCTGTTTCTCTGGTTTCAATAGATGTAACTGCAGCGGCTTCAGTTCCTTCTTCATTCACTTCCACAAACGATTTATGTTTCACTCTTGAAATATAAATGCCTGCATCACTAATACTTGAGAAATCTGCCAAGCCGGGAATAAAAGCATGGTTCATGCCAAGATTTATCAAAGCGGATTTCAATTCAATATCATATGCAAATTTAAATCGTGGTAAATGAAGATTTATTTCAGGGGTGTAGGCGAGATCAGTATTAATTTCATTCCATTCTTCAGAAGCAAGTATTTGTATAAGAACGTCAATAGCCATTTCCTGATCAGGAAGTAATATCACCATGCTGAAATTGCCATCTCCGTACGGAAGTTCAGCAACCTTGTATCCTCTTCGCTCAGAATAAGGAAATCTATGGGTCATTTCCATGGTCATAATATCTTTTTTTGAGCCATCGAACATGAAAAATGGTCGTTCATGAGTGTTTTCGGGTTTAAACTCATTTGTCCACATACCTTTGAAATACACTGCGTTGATTAAAAACATAACATGATCGGATGTGATTTCATCAACAATCTGAGTGATCTTATCATTGGTTTTTTGAGCTACCCAGTTATTCATTATTGTTTTGGAATTGGGATCGGTAAAAACCATTTCATTAATATCGGCTTTGAAATAGTCTTTATTCAGGCTCAAAAACTCTTTTTTAACCTTATAACCCTTTCTGTACCATATTGAATTGGCAATATCCATTTTTACTTTGGGATCAGAGGCAAGTATTTGTCCCGATATTTTAGAAAAACTCTCATTTATTTGTTGTTCAGAAGCATCTGGTAAATACATAACCGATGCCATTTGGCTTTTGGTAGAAGTACCTGCGCCGTTCCATGCCATACCAAGTGCGGTGTGGATACTAAGAGGAGAAATAAAGATGTTTTCATCAGATTTACTATTACTGTTTATTTCTTTAAACAGTGCCAGCCCAAACTGATTACTTGCAGTTATATTCTGAGCCTGCTCAGGGGTAAAATTGATTTTCTGCGCTTTTGCTTTTGGTTCGCTGCTTTTACAGCCTGCGAATGTCATCATAGTAATAGCAATGATTAAAACAGGTTTCATGATTTTATTTTATTTGTTAATGAATCTTTTACTGAAAAAACTGCGCCACTTTATTTAAACGGGTTCATTTCATTTTTTTGATGCTCCTTCAATAACCACAACAAATTCACCTTTCATTTTTTTTTGTTCTACAATTTCGGCTATTTCTCCAATTTTTCCTCGCAGGGTTTCTTCATATAGTTTGGTTAATTCACGAGAAATACTGATTCTGCGTTCGCTACCAAAAATATTTACCAATTCTTTCAGAGTTTTTGCAATTCTGTATGGTGACTCAAAGAACACTACAGTATATTCCAATGCAGCCAATTGCTCCAATCTTTTTTTTCTGCCTTTTTTTAATGGTAAAAATCCTTCAAAATGAAAGCGTTCAGTTGGCAAACCCGAGACTACCAAAGCAGGAATAAATGATACCGGACCAGGCAAACATTCTACTTCCAGTCCTTCTTCAATACATGCTCTTACCAGTAAGAAACCAGGATCACTGATTGATGGGGTGCCGGCATCGCTGATAAGTGCTGCAATTAATCCATTGCCTATACGCTGAACAATGCTTCGGGTCATAATATGCTCGTTATGAGTGTGATGCGATTGCAGCGGTTTGTTAATATCATAATGTTTAAGCAATATCCCTGAAGTGCGGGTATCTTCGGCAAGAATAAGATCTACTTCTTTTAATACTCGTAAAGCCCTAAGAGTAATATCTTCAAGGTTGCCAATTGGTGTGGGAACAATATAGAGTTTGCCTGACATAATTAACAATCAGATTGAATTGAAAAATTCGGTAATAAGCCTGAAAACTTCATTATATTTTGTAAGTGGCAGAGCTTCACGAGTATCATAAATATCGTGATAAAACCGGTGTTCGCTACTAAAGGTAAGCAGAAAAAATGCCGGAACTCCTTTTTCGTGAAAATAATAATGATCGCTGTTTGCTGATCCGCTCCTTATACGCAACTCCTTAAGGTATTGATTCTTGTCATTGATGTTTTTTAAGATATCATATCTGAGACTATCACTGGTTCCATTAAAAACCATTAAACCATCACCACCGGTTCCTACCATATCGAGATTTAGCAGAAATTTTATTTTTTCAAGCGAGAAAAGCGGGTTTTCAGTGTAATATTTCGAACCCAGCAACCCGGCTTCTTCTCCTGCAAAAGCCATAAAAGCAATTGAATAATCATGATGATTTTCGGGAAGGCTGTAGTGGCGTGCCAGATCGGTCAGCATGGCTGTTCCGCTTGCATTGTCGTTAGCACCCGGAAACAGGGCTTTGGGTCCCATCATCCCAATATGATCGTAATGAGCAGTTACCACCAGAAATGAATCAGGCTGTGTTTTGCCAGGGATCCATGCAATAACATTACGCGCGATATGATTATCAAGATATTCAGCTTTAACATTAATACTGATGGTTTTTAAATTTCCCGGTACAGCATTACTTTTGATTTTTACTGCAGTTGACGGTTTTTGCTTCATTTCTTTTGCCCATACATGCCACCAAATTGAATTGACAGGAAGGATAAAACCACGGGCATCTGTTGGATTCTCATCAATAAAAGAATTGACAAGGGGCATGACAAGTTTTGTTTTATCATCATCGGGCTTCAGGTCAAAATAAATATAAAAACCTGAATGATTTTGTTTTTCAATCCTTTTAAGCTTCTGTGATTTGAGAAAGGTCTTTTGTTTTATGGTTTTTACCTGATATATTCCGTTATCAGAATGAGAATCAGCACTTACAACAAATTCATCACCGGGACTTAATTCATTACCATTAAGGCTGACATTTACTTCGTAAGGAAAGCTGTTCACATTAAAGCTGAAAGGCTGATAATAATTATCTCCAAAAGACTTTAGCTCCCAGTGTTCGAATTGTAATGCAAGGTATGATACTGCCAGACTATCACCTTTGTTAACATATCCTCTGCCATACATTAAAGGTGAAGCCAGTGTGTCAATCAAAGCTCTGGCGTAGTTTATGTCCTGTGCTTCAGAAGTAATGGATGTTGGGAGAAGTAGTAAAAAAGAAAGTACCTTTAAAAGAGTTCTCATATAAACAGATGGTTAGGCTAGAATTTATTCCGGATATCTTCTTTTCAAAAAGTTGAAAAGCCGGCTAAGCGAAGATGAATTTTCTGACCAGTTAAACTGATGACGAAACTTTTCAAGCATATTAAGTGCTTCCTGCCTCGAAGCACATTTATCTAAACCTTCGATTGTTTTGTTATAACCAGCTAAATCACCCTTAAATAATTCATTGATAAACAGAAACTTATCATTAATGCCAATGGCTGATTTCAGATCTTGTATTTGGCTTTGCTGTATTTTATCACCAAGACTATTATCGTTATTCGTTTCTGAAAGCTGATCTTTTATGGTTTTCCTTTCTGTTTGAAATTTATCAGCAAGAGTTGTTCCACTTGAACTGAACAAATCAGGATAGGGCAATGGTGTGTGTTTTTTTGGTGTTTGAGTTTCAACAGGCTCGGGCTTTACAGGCTTCTCTTCAGCAATTTCAAATACTATTTCATCCTTTACAGGCTTTTCTTCAGGAATGATATCAGTGATATTATCGTGAGCTGTTTCTGTAATTACGTCTTGTTGTATAGGTTCCTGACGGGGAGCATCAGTAATAATAATTTCAGAAACCGTTTTTGTTTCAGGAGTTACGGGCGGCGTTGGTTCACCCTGTATAACCCCCTCTGTACCAATATATTCAGCCATCTTTTCTTTATTAAGTTTTTCAATAAAAATAGCCTTTTCATATAGGTTTTTGAGATTATCAATGTAAATATCCAATTCAATGAATGGAATTTTGTCTTTGTAGCTTCTGATAATTTCCCATTGTTCATTAATGGCCTCAATGATTTGATCAGTTTCCTGAATAATTATTTCTTTACTCATTGCACACACTTTTTATTTTCTGTTTTCTGAACGTTTTTAGTGGTACAAAAGTATAAAAACTGATTGGCTTTACGTATTCCTTCTGTATTGGCCTCCAACTTCAAACAGAGCCTGAGTTATTTGCCCAAGCGAACAATGTTTTGTGGCTTCCATGATCGTATCAAAAGTGTTTTCGTTGCGAAGTGCGGATTTTTTAAGCTTATCAAGAGATAGAGCTGCTTCTTTTTCATTTCGGATTAAGATCTGCTGCAGGTTATTCACCTGATTTTGTTTTTCTTCTTCAGTGGCTCTGATAACTTCTCCGGGAATAGTAGTTGGCGAACCGCTGGAAGAAAGAAAAGTGTTAACTCCCATTATTGGTAATTTTCCACTATGTTTAAGATATTCATAATGCAGGGATTCTTCCTGGATTTTATTACGCTGATACATTGTTTCCATAGCCCCGAGCACGCCACCGCGTTCGGTTATGCGTTCAAATTCCTGTAACACAGCTTCTTCAACCAGATCAGTAAGCTGTTCGATAATAAAAGAACCTTGCAATGGGTTCTGATTTTTTGCCAGACCTAACTCATGATTGATAATCATTTGAATTGCCACAGCCCTTCGAACTGACTCTTCGGTAGGCGTGGTAATTGCTTCATCATAAGCATTTGTATGCAGTGAGTTACAGTTATCGTAAATTGCTCCCAACGCCTGCAGGGTAGTGCGTATGTCGTTGAACTCTATTTCCTGTGCATGCAATGACCTGCCGGAAGTTTGTATATGGTATTTCAGTTTTTGTGAACGCTCTGAAGCTTTATACAGATATTTTAGTGCTTTTGCCCAGATAAGTCTGGCTACTCTTCCTATTACAGTGTATTCAGGATCAAGCCCGTTAGAAAAGAAAAATGAGAAATTTGGTACGAATTCGTCAACTTTCATTCCCCTTGAACGGTAATATTCAAGGTAAGTAAATCCGTTGGCGAGTGTAAAAGCCAATTGTGTAACAGGATTGGCACCTGCTTCTGCAATATGATAACCCGATATTGAAACTGAATAAAAATTACGAACCTTATTGCGAATGAAATATTCCTGAATGTCGCCCATTAAACGCAATGCAAACTCAGTAGAAAAAATGCAGGTGTTTTGTGCCTGGTCTTCTTTCAGAATATCAGCCTGAACGGTGCCTCTCACAACAGAAAGTGTTTCGGCTTTAATTTTTTCATAAATTTCGGGAGGCAGAACCTGATCACCGGTAACACCCAGCAACATTAAACCAAGTCCATCATTACCTTCGGGTAATGCACCATGATATACAGGTCTCTTAGTACCCCGTTCTTTAAATATTTTCCCGATCTTTTTCCCGATCTGCTCAGTAAGTCCATGATTTTTAATATATATCTCGCATTGCTGATCAATTGCTGTATTCATAAAATACCCAACCATTGCAGGTGCCGGACCATTAATTGTCATTGAAACTGAAGTTGCAGAATCAGCAAGATTAAATCCTGAATAAAGCTTTTTAGCATCATCAAGACAGGAAACCGATACACCTGAATTTCCTATCTTTCCATAAATATCAGGTCTTTCATCCGGATTGCGTCCATAAAGTGTTACCGAATCAAAAGCTGTGGAAAGTCTGCGAGCGGGCATACCTTTGCTTAAATAATGAAACCGCTTGTTTGTCCGTTCCGGTGCCCCTTCTCCGGCAAACATACGAATAGGGTCTTCAGCTTCACGTTTGAAAGGGAAAACGCCAGCTGCATAAGGGAATTCACCCGGGACATTTTCTCTTAACAGCCATTTAAGCCTGTCGCCCCATGCTTTATATGCCGGCAATGATATTTTCGGAATCTGAGAGTGTGCAAGAGTCTCATAATGAGTTTCAACGCTAATGGTTTTTCCCCGAACCGTATATTCATATATTTTATTACTATACTGTTCAGCCATTTTATCCCAATTCTCCAGCAAAAGCAGATTATCAGGTTGAAGGTGCATTTTTACCTGATTGGCACGTTGCTTCAACGAATTTATTACCTCTTTATCTGTGTTTTTTTCGTGCTCAAGGCTTTCGATGTTTAATTGCAAAGCATAATATTCCTGAGCTGCTGTCGCTTGTTCTTCACTTAGCTTATTATAATTCCTGACTGTTTCGGCAATTTCTGAGAGATATCTTACCCGTGAAGCTGGTATAATGGGATTGAAATTTCCGGGTTCTTCTTCTTTTTCATGAGAAACTGAAAAACTCTGCATAGTGCGTTCATCAATCATTTTCACCAGAGCTGCGTACATTTGGTTTATACCGGGATCATTAAATCGTGATGCAATAGTTTGATAAACAGGCAGAGATTCAGGATCGGAACCAAAAAGCAAGCGATTTCGCATGTATTGTTTTCTCACGTGATTAAGTGCATCAGCAGCACCAGGGCGATCACCCTTGTTCAGCACTACCATATCAGCAAAATCGAGCATGTCAATTTTTTCAAGCTGAGTAGGAGCACCAAATTCAGGGGTCATCACATACATGGATATATCGCTGTATTCCACAATTTGCGAATCACTCTGTCCGATTCCGGAAGTTTCGAGTAAAACCAGATCAAATCCTGCATTTTTTATCACACACAACACATCTTTTATATGTTTCGAAAGGGCAAAATTTGCCTGACGTGTTGCTAGCGAGCGCATATATACATTAGGATGATTTATTGAATTCATACGTATGCGATCGCCAAGTAAAGCCCCTCCTGAACGTTTTCGTGTGGGATCAACAGAAATAATTGCAAAATGCTTTTCAGGAAAATCAATTAACAAACGGCGGATTATTTCGTCAGTAACCGAGGATTTACCGGCGCCACCAGTACCAGTGATACCAATTACCGGAGATTGTATGCGACTGCATTCTTTTGCAAGATTATCAAGCAGGGCTCTGGTTGTTTCAGGATAATTCTCGGCAGCAGTGATCAACCGGGCTATTTCTTTTGGCTTGCTGAAATGGATATTTTCGGGTTTTATAACAATATCATTACCAATTGGAAAATCCACACGTTCAACCAGATCATTGATCATGCCCTGCAAGCCCATAGCTCTGCCATCGTCAGGTGAATAAATACGTTCAACTCCATAAGCATGAAGTTCATTTATTTCATCCGGTAATATAACTCCTCCGCCACCACCAAAAACCTTGATATGGCCGCTGCCACGCTCGCGCAATAAATCGAGCATATACTTAAAATATTCAATATGTCCGCCCTGGTAGGATGAAAGCGCAATGCCCTGAACATCTTCCTGTATGGCGCAATCTACAACTTCCTGAACCGAACGGTCGTGACCAAGATGGATAACTTCAACGCCTGTGGATTGAATAATACGCCGCATTACGTTTATGGCAGCGTCGTGCCCGTCAAATAATGATGCAGCTGTAACTATACGAATATGGTTTTTAGGCCTGTAAGGTTGGATTGTGTTCATGACAGGAGTTTTTTGAATAAACACATAATTACATTGAATGTTGAATTTTCGGGCAGAAGTGCTTTATATGACAGTTGCTTTTCAATATCCTGCTGCTTGCCTGTCTTTTCTTGATTCTGAAGCGCCTATATGAATTTTTCTGTTTTTATCGTACATAATTGCCTGATAACCACCAAAACCATCATTTTAAAAACAACTTTATGCCCCATTTGCATCAGTTCCCTTACAACCTCATAATCAAAACCACTTTCAAGCTCAGTTTCTTCCACGCCTTTATCTGTTAAACCTGTTGGCCGGATGAACCGCTATGATTGATGCGTGGTGCATCTCCGGCTTCCTGAGGGTTCATGCCAAAGTCAATAATGTTCATCAGGATCTGAACATGTCCCAAAGGCTGGAAATCGCCGCCCATAACGCCAAAACTTAAAAAAAGGATCTCCATCTTTAGTGACAAATGCAGGGATAATGGTGTGAAAGGGCCTTTTGCCGGGTGCATAAATATTCGCATCTCTCAAACTGAATAACTCGCCGCGGTTTTGCAACATAAAACCCATTTCAGGCGGTATTATTCCTGAATCCAAACCCCTGAAATTGCTCTGGATCAATGAAACCATATTACCATTTTTATAAGCATTTTTGATTTTATGAAATATCTTTGTTGAGAACTTAAACTGTAAACATTAAGCTCATTTGATTTGTAGAACATAGTTATACAAAGAATAAGCTAATATTCATTTTGATGCGTTATATGTTTTACTAATTCAAGCCTTAGAACAGACTTAAATTTATGATTGCCGGTTTTTAATGCAACTTTTTATGACTTCAATGCATCATTTATCCGTTGTTGAACCCCAGGGTAAAAGTATCCTCTGAATGGAAATGAATGAAATTATCAGGGGATGCCTTGATGGCAACAGGAAAGCTCAGAAACAGTTTTATGAGCATCTTGCACATAGAATGATGGGAGTTTGTCTGAGGTATGCCGATGATATTGAAATGGCTGAAGATTTTTTGCAGGAAGGATTTATCAAGGTTTTTACAAACCTTAAGAATTTTCGCTCAGAGGGTGCAATTGAAGGCTGGGTAAGAAGAATAATGGTAAATACCGCACTTGAAATATTAAGAAAAAACGATGTATTAAAATATAGTGTTGATATTGAAGCTGCTAAAGCAGTTGGTGATGTAAACCCTGATGCTTTTCAACGCCTTACAACTGCTGAACTGCTCAAACATATTCAGGCATTGCCGGTTGGTTTTCGCACAGTTTTTAACCTTTTTGCTATTGAAGGTTATACTCACCGCGAAATTGCAGAGCTGCTCAATATAAGCGTAGGCACATCGAAATCGCAATATGCAAGAGCAAAGGTATGGCTGCAGAAACGAATAGAAGAATTTAATTTGTAATGACTGGTAAAAACGAACATACAGGTTTTGAAAAGAGAATGAAAGAGGCTTTCTCAGATTTCTCAATGCATCCGGATCCGGCTGTATGGTCACGGGTGGAAAAAAACCTGAGCCGGCGAAAAAAGCTTGTTATCTTTTACCGTGCAGCAATTGCAGCATCCTTTTTATTGTTTCTAAGTGCCGGCAGCTGGTGGCTTTTTAATAATTACAGAACCCAATCAGAACAACAGTTAGTATCAAAACACGAAACTGCGCAATCACCTGTTACGTCAGAGGAATATGAAGCTCCGGATGAGGTTTATAATGATTTGATCAAAGAACAAACTGAAAAATCTTCTGCTGAAGCATTTGAGAAAAAAATGCCTGAATCATCTGAAATAAAGCCTGTTAAAAAAGATGAGAAAATTACGGATATGTTTTTCGATGATCTTAGCGAATCACAAATTGCTGTACAGCAGCACATGGATAAACCCTTGACAACAGATGAATCCGGATACATTATCCGGGCTGAAGATGAGCTTTCTGAGTTACCGGTTTCTGATGTAATTGATGATCAACTTCTGGACCGTGCTGACACTATAGAAATTGATGTGCCAGCCATTGTTCAGGGGCAGATAACAGATCCTAAACAACTTGAGTACCTGAGCCCGGATCCTGATATTACTGAAACAAAAGAAAAATCAGGTAATTGGCAGCTCGCTATGACCTATGGTATGATCCAGGGAAGCAATGCAAACGACTTTACTAATGTATACAATGACTCAAAAGCAGATTTTACAAACGATCCGTTTTCTTCCAAGTTTATAATGGAATCATATCAGAGATCTGATATAGAAAATACAACCCATTCACATCCTCTTACAATTGGTTTAATGATAAACAGGTCATTTTCTAATATTTGGGGTATTGAATCCGGATTGTTGTTCACGAAACTGAAGTCTGTAAGTAAAACCGAAATCGTTAATAATGAATTTATCGAATACGGAAATGATCTGTATTATATAGGACTTCCATTTTCGGTTCGTTTAAATATGCTCCATTCACGCCGTTTCGGAATGTATTTATCTCAGGGTGCAGTACTCGAAAAAGGTGTAAGGATACGATATCATATGCAGCATTATGTTTCTGAGGTTCTGAAAGATAGTGAGCATAAATCAAATATGGTTGAAGGGGTTCAGGTTTCTTCGCTTACGGCTTTGGGTTTTGAATACCATATTACCGAAACCTTTGGTGTTTATGCCCAACCGGGATTACAAATATTTTTTATGAATAAAACTCAGCCATTCAATATAAGAAGTTCAAATGCAATATGGCCTTCAATGCATGTAGGCGTAAAGTTTCAGTTGTAGTTTGGAGGGAGGCATTTATTCGTTTAGCAGTTTTCTGGATGAACACAAAAATGATAATAAAACAAAATATTAAAAATCAAAAAAAATACAAACATGAAAAATATTAAATCCATGCCGGCATTATTTGCAATTATGATTATTGCCACTATGTTTATTGGCGGATGCCGCGATAAAATTTATGAGGAGGTAACTTATACTGCGAACGTTCCTGTTTATATGGGTTTTAAGGAATTCCGAAGTTCGGTTAAAACTACTTCTCCGCGTCAGCTTATCAATCCAGGAAAAATTTATTTCAAAAATAACCTCCTCTACATTAATGAACAGAATAAGGGTATTCATATTGTTGATAATGCAGACCCTGCTTCTCCTAATATTATTGCTTTTATTGATATTCCCGGAAATTTCGACCTTGCTGTTCGTGGAAATATACTTTTTGCTGACAGTTATGTTGATCTGGTAGCCCTTGATATTACAAATCCGGTAAAACCTGTAGAACTTGACCGGCTTAAAGATGCTTTTCCGAATGTGCTGCCACCTATTGAAAATGAACTTCCTATTGCCGGTATTGATTTTACTAAAGGGGTAATTGTTGGCTGGGATGTAAAAGAACATACTGAAACAGTTGAAAGAGGAAGGAGATTAAATAAACAATGGATAACTTATGATGGTATGGGAGTTACGGAATTTGCATCAAAAGAAGTGAACCTGACCTCGATGAATACCGGTATCAGCGGTTCAATGGCACGTTTTACAATTTCAAATTCATATCTGTATGCCGTTCATAATAGAGTTCTGAAAATTTTTAACATTGGAAAAGTACCCGGGATGAACGCTGAGGATGATATACAGCTATTCAGAATGGCTGAAACTATTTTTCCATATAACAACAAACTATTTCTTGGTACTACCACTGGTATGCTCGTTTATGGTTTGACAAACCCTTCAAAACCGGAACTTATTTCTACTTTTGAACATATTAACTCTTGTGATCCGGTAGTGGTGCAAGGAGACCTCGCTTATGTGACATTGCGTTCAGGCACAAAATGTGAGGGTTTTACTAATCAGTTGGACGTAGTTGATATTTCTTCAATCACAAATCCTACACTTAAAAAATCTTATCAGTTATTTAATCCTCATGGACTGGGAATTGACAATAATATGCTATTTATTTGCGATGGCAGTGATGGTTTAAAGGTTTATGATGCTACTGACCCTATGAGTATTAAAGCTAATCAACTGGCTCATTTCCAGGATATCAGGGCTTTTGATGTAATTCCGGTTAACGGCATACTGATGATGATAGGAGCTGATGGATTGTATCAGTACGATTATTCTAACCAGGATAATATGGTTCTTTTAAGTGCAATTCCTGTGGTAACAGACAATTAAATACGTTTTCTGTGATTAAGCAGCGCTTTCTTTTTGGGTTTATAATTATATTGATTATCGGGCTGTTGTCAGTTAAAATGGCAGCAGCCCAAAAATTATATGGCGATGCGGTTTATCTGAAAAACGGTTCAGTTATTACTGGTACCATCACTCAGAATGATAGTATAAAAGGATTGAAAATTACAAATGAATGTGGAATTTGGTTTTTTCAACACTCTGAGTATGATAGTATTGGCTTTTTTCCGGGTGATAAATATTACATTGCAAAAAACAAAGGATATTTTAATCTAAGCAGTGCAGGTTTTTTATTTGGAATTGATGCAACTCCTGTACCTTCGGTTACAATGATTAATGGCATAAAACTGAGTTCGAAATTCAGTAGTGGCATTGGTATTGGATATGAGTATTTTGACTGGAACGTTTTACCTGTTTTTGCTGATGCAAGATATTATTTCAGCAACGAAGGTTTTTCCCCGCTTTTAATTGCGCAGTTGGGATATTCTATTTCACTCGAGAATTTACCTTCTAATTACTGGTATAAAAGCGTTAACAAAACATACGGAGGCATTATGTGGAGTTTGGGAGGCGGGATCAGAGCCGGTATCACACAAAAAACAGCATTTATTGCAGGCATTCATTATCGTTTTCAGAAATTATCCTATGAGTCAGATAATTGGATCCCGGGCGAAAAAAGCCTGACCCATTCAAATTACAACAGGGTAACCATCAGTATTGGATTCCTTTTTGAATAATATCCGCCATCTTTTACAGAATTCTTTTCACGGGTTGCAAAACATTTATAATTATTCAAAAATTCCAGAATAATCTACTAAAATCAATCCTATAAGCCTGCAATAGCTTGTAGATTAGATTTTTTGAATAGCTTTGCACGCCAAAAATTACTAATAAATCAATCTGATTTTTATGATTATAGGATTATTAAAAGAAAGTGCTCCTGAAACAAGAGTAGCCTTACTTCCTGAAATCGTTAAAGATTTTATAGCTCTTAAGGTTGAAGTGTTTGTTGAAAAAGGAGCCGGAGAAAATGCTTTTGCCAGAGATGGTGACTATCAGGCTGTTGGAGCTAAAATTGTTGAGCACACTAAGATTTTTGAACAGGCTGATGTATTGCTCATGATTCAACCTCCTCAAAAAGAGGATGTTAATAAGATGAAGGAGTCTCAAATATGGATTAGTGCTTATAATCCGCTTTGGGATACTGAGCTTGTGAAATTATTTTTAAACCGTAAGCTGACAAGTTTCAGCCTTGATGTGATACCTCGTATCACACGTGCACAGGCTATGGATGTTCTTTCATCAATGGCTACTGTATCAGGCTATATGGCTGTTCTGGAAGCAGCAGTTAAGCTGCCTACCTTTTTCCCTATGTTTATGACTGCTGCAGGAACTATTAAACCTGCAAATGTTTTAATTCTGGGTGCAGGAGTTGCTGGTTTACAGGCAATTGCAACTTCGCGCAAACTTGGAGCACAGGTTCAGGTTTTTGATGTGCGTTCTGCTGTTAAAGAAGAGGTCAAGAGTTTGGGAGGAAGATTTGTTGAAGTAGAAGGTGCTATTGAAGATGCTGCTGCAGGCGGATATGCTGTTGAACAAACTGAAGAGTTCAAAAAGAAACAGCAGCAGGCAATTAATGAACATGCTGCAAAAGCCAATGTGGTAATTTGCACAGCGCAGATCCCGGGGAAAAAGGCACCTCTTTTGCTTCCGGCAAAAGCAGTTGAAGCTATGATGCCTGGATCAGTGATTATAGATCTGGCTGCTTCAACCGGTGGAAACTGTGAGCTTACCAAAGACAATGAAACAATTGTTCATAATGGGATTACAATTATTGGACAATCAAATTATCCGGCACAAAAGCCTGCTGACGCCAGCAGGATGTTTGGTAAAAATGTGTTTAACTTTATGAAGCTTATAATTGATAAAGAAGGAGGGTTAAACCTCAATTTTGATGATGAAATTGTAAAGGGAACATGTATAACACATGATGGTCAGATATATAACGAAAGAGTTAAAGCACTTATTAATTAAGGAGTTAAGATATGGAACAAATATTAAAATTATTTTTCGAACACAAAGAGGCAATTTTCATTATTGCATTATCTGTTTTTTTGGGGATTGAAGTAATTTCCCACGTTCCTTCTGTTTTGCACACTCCGCTTATGTCAGGTGCAAACGCTATTAGCGGTGTAATTATAATAGGCGGGATTATTCTGGTTGGACATTCTGATCTTTCTACATTTTCACTTGAACTGGTGCTGGGAATTCTGGCTCTTGTTTTTGGAACCTTAAACGTGGTAGGTGGATTTGTAGTTACTGACAGAATGCTTGAAATGTTTAAGAAGAAAAAAAAGTAAACAGCTATGAATAAAGTACTTGGAACACTCAATGGAATAGATTTTACGATAGGATTAACAATTCTGGAGTTAAGCTATCTGATCGCCGCACTTTTGTTTGTTTATGGTTTAAAACTGCTTTCACATCCTGAAACAGCCCGTCGTGGTAATCTTTGGGCAGCAATTGGTATGGGATTGGCAATGATTACAACATTACTTTTCCATAAAAACAGTAATGGCGAAGGCATAGCCCTGATGAATGTATGGGTAATTATATTGTTTGTTGGAGTAGGTTCGGTAATTGGCTGGATCGTAGCCCGAAAAGTGAAAATGACGGCAATGCCCCAGTTGGTTTCATTATACAACGCTTCAGGTGGGGCTGCATCAATGTTGGTTGCTCTACTTGAATATCCAAATGCCGTTGCCGGAGATGTGGCATCAATTCTGGTTACAATACTTGGACTTGTAATTGGCGCAATTGCTTTTAGCGGCAGTGTCATTGCATATGGAAAACTAGATGGTAAGGTCGGTGATATTATGAAGCCGTTTATGACTTACCTAAACTTGTTTCTACTGATAATTACTATAGCCCTCAGTGTTTATTTAATAACATCATCACGTCCACCAACCGAATTGGTTTGGCTGTTATACATACTTACAGCCTTAGCTCTGATATATGGAATTATGTTTGTAATGCCTATCGGAGGAGCTGATATGCCGGTTGTTATTTCGTTATTGAATGCTTTAACAGGTGTGGCTGCAGCAATGGCGGGCTTTATCTATAACAATCAGGCAATGATCCTGGGTGGTATTCTTGTAGGTGCTGCAGGAATGATACTTACAATATTAATGTGTAATGCAATGAACAGGTCATTGCTGAATGTTATTGTTGGCTCATTCGGCGGTAGTTCGGGTGAAGGAGCGACTGGCGTTGATCAAACGGTAAGAGAAATTTTATTAAGTGATGCAGCAGTATTGCTTAGCTATTCTCAGAAGGTTTATATAGTTCCGGGGTATGGTCTGGCAGTTGCTCAGGCTCAGCATCTTTGTCATGAACTGGACATATTGCTTACCGATAAAGGTGTTGAAGTTAAATATGCCATACATCCCGTAGCAGGTCGTATGCCAGGCCATATGAACGTTTTACTTGCCGAAGCTGATGTGCCTTATGAAAAACTTATGGAAATGGATGATGCTAACGAAGAAATGTCTAATACAGATGTAGTTATTGTTGTAGGTGCAAATGACGTGGTGAATCCTGCTGCTGAAGACGATCCCGGCAGCCCCATTTACGGAATGCCTATTATCAAGGTACTGGAAGCCAAAAATATTATTGTGATGAAGCGCAGTATGGCAACTGGTTATGCAGCAATTCCCAATAATCTGTTCTATCATCCCAAGAATCGTATGTTGTTTGGTGATGCAAAAGCTACTTTACAGAAATTGGTGGCTGAAATTAAAAGTTTATAATACACTTTATAATATATGCTGAGGTCTTTCTCCAATAGGGAAAGACCTCAGTTTCCTGACTTATCCGTTTTAGTGCGACAAATTTAGTTTTAATAACATTTCTGACATTAGCGGATGTAATTTTGTTCTTATTCTCAATTCTTTCTGA
>JAAYJT010000074.1 GCA_012522795.1 Bacteroidales bacterium
TCTTCATCTCGCTTTTTTTGAGAAACCCCGATTTTGAGACTTTATGCTCGTTTTCGGGGTTTTGTTTCTGCAAAGATACAACTTAATTATTTATAAATCAAATATTTAAGCCTTTTCTGAAAGTGCCAACTTAAGGAACTGGAAAGAATATTCCAATATGTATTTCCTCTAATCTGAATGATTTACAAAGCTAACACGGAGAGCAGCCCTGAAAAAAGCGAACAGATTAACAATCAGAAGAGCCTTGAGTCTACAGAAAGCTTCCTACTTTGCTATTGTATTTAATTTCAAGCGAAGAAATCAACTGATCAAACCTGCCCTAATAATTTTAGGGGCTAAAAAATATTCCTAAATCAGGATTCTAAAAGCAAAAGGCAAAATTGTGCCTTAGCTGACAAATTATTGTATTACCAGCTTTAGATTCCTGGTTATAACATTCCCGATACCTGAGGGTCTGGCTTCAATATTAAGCAGATAAAAACCAGGGCGCAGTTTATCCTTGTCGCTTATTATGAATTTATGAACTCCTTCGCTCAGATAGCTGTCGTTTACAACCATTACATTGCGGCCATACATATCTGAGATTCGTATATGGGTTTCTGACAAGGCAGGCAAATCAACCTCAATTATAAAATCACTTTTAGCAGGATTGGGATATACCATTAGTTTATAATCATTGCTGGTGAAAGATAAATTATTCAATAATGATTTTACCACTTCAACTTCTTCGGCTTTTACATTCCCTGCAATTACTTCTCCCCAATTTATATCATGCCGTTGATCTCCAAACCTGATAAGCCTCATCTCTCCGTAAGGTAATGGGCGGTTATCAAGACTGTAGATAATTCCTGTAAGTTTGTTTTTATGCACTCTGTAAGCAAACTCATAACCACTCAGCTCCAGCCAGAAATCAGTGCTTTCAAGATTTTCACCTATGAGTTCAAACTGTATACCTGCAAGAGTGCCATCGCTTACAATATCTATTGAATTTGAATTCAAGGTTATATATGCTTCGTTTGATTCAATATCAGCAATGTCAGATTTTACACCCCCGATTATAATATTCACAGTACCAATAACATCAAGGATATTTATGATGTTATCTCCCGTCACATCAGCATTTTCAAAACAGAAAGGTGTAGGATTCAGATTAAGTACGTAGTTAATGGTTGTTATCACATCTATCACATTCACAATACCATCGCAATTGGAATCTCCTGCTAAAACAGGATTTTCTTCACCGGTCAGGATTATATTATCAATATACCATGCATTTATGCTGTTTGGTTCTCCTTCAAACACCCATGCCAGCAGGAATTTTTCGCCGGCAAGTGAACCAAGATCAACGCTGTATTGCTGAGCAGGCAAACTTGATGTCGGGTTCAGCGTCCATTTATCTGACCAGCTTACGCCACCGTTAAATGATGATTGCAATTTCAATGAAAATGGATTTTGATTTCCAGTGTTATAATCAAGCATCAAGTGGAATTTCAGCAATAACATATTATTCGACTGAGCATTTACCGGATTCATGACCAATCTGTACGAACCATTAACCCCAGAGGTTCCTGAGAACATAAGTTCGGGTGCTTCTCCACCGGCATGATTTGAATTTACAACTGACCAGTTTGCCATAGTTGCATACCATCCTGCTGGTAGCTGTCCCGGAGTAACTGATGTAAAATCCTGAGCATATGGAGTATATATCATTACACTATCCATTCCGCTTCCGTTAATAGGGATATGCACAACATCAGGAATATTGCCAGAAATTGTCAGAAATGCAGTGTACAAACCTGGTTGTGTTGGGTTGAAAACCACACCTATATCAGTAGTTTCACCAAACTCAATAGTTAGCGGCAAAGCAGGCTGACTATGGATTGAAAACTGATCATGATCTTCGCCGGTCAATGTCAATGAAGTAATATTCAGCGGCTGTGACCCGTGATTTCTGATCTTTACGCTTCGAACCGTCGATTGATCACCAATAACTACAGATCCGAAATTCAGATTTGCGGGATTTGCAACAAGTTCAGGTTGCTGTGAAGCTTCAACAGCATCCAGGTTTAATGTGAAATTGGTATGCATTGGCTGAGGCCAATTTGCAACTATTGCATAATAATCTCCGGCAGGCAATAACAACTGGCTGAACGAGCCACCTGAATTACCGCCTGCAAACTGTATAACTGTCGGAGGATTGAAAATGTCAGGGCATTCATTCAAGATAAAGACTCCGGCTCTATTTCCGGCAGGACATGAAATATCACCCGATAATATACTGTTCGACCCCAGTGTAAAACTAAATACCAGATCGTTGCCGGCTATATAATTTGACAAATGTGCAGGGTTTGTAACTATCCAGTTAGGCAGGTAATGATTGCCATACAACTCAGTACTTCCACTATAATTTAACGGGAGATCAACAACCAGCGGATCTTCGCATGTTGCACCGGCAATGATACCGGTTCCGTTTTCATGAACAAGCATACCCATTGAGATCTTGACCATTTCGGCAGTGTAGGCCATATTGCAATTAGTGATTAAATCATTAACTGAATGATAATATGGGTTAAACTGATCTTCCATCAGGAAAACCGCCTTAAAACCCTTTGAATAAAAGGGCCAGCTATCAGATTGCTGCATGTATTGCGTAGTTTCAACCACAGTTAGCGGAGTAAAATTTTCAGCTATATAACGGGCAAGATTGGTTACCTGAGGCGAATTAGGATACTTAATTATATCCACTTTCCATTGCTCAGGAGGCAAGGCACAATAACTTATCATATCATTGTTGAGCATGAACTCTATATTCATATTTTGATTGTATGCTTTAGTGGCATAATCCCAGCTTCCATGTAAGCCAAGTTCTTCGGCGGGAAATGCAATAAATTTAATAGTTGATTCCGGCACATAGCCATATTTTTTCATAATCCGTGCTACTTCAAGGGCTGCGGCAACCCCGCTTGCATTATCATCGGCACCAGGAGCTATTACAAAAGGATTACCCGAATCTTGAACAATAGCATCGTAATGGGCACCCATAATGTATACCTTATCAGGGTTTACAAATCCCGGATAAGTAGCTATTACATTATATTGCCAGGTTTGATAATAAGTTGAACCATAATTATAGTTGAATGCAAAAGAATCGAGCTTGGTATCGGAATAACCATAGGAAATAAATTTGTTTTTAAGCCATACCGCTATATCTCTGTGATTATCGGCAAGGCAAAATCGGGTTCCAAAATCCTGAAGTGCCTGAATATGACTATGAATGCTGTCAGTATTTACCTTGTCAACATAAAAAGCTATGGCATCTTCAATGGTTCTTGATTGCTGTGCCTGAACATCAGGGCGAAATGACAGCGCAAATACGAGCAGTGAAAGTAAAGTGAGTTTTCTCATTTTAATTAAGATTTGATATTACAATAAATATTTTTCTTTAAAATAGTTTGTAATCCCTACGACTACAGGGTACAAAGATAGGGATTTGATTTGTATTGAAGGCTTGATTAAAATTAAAATTTGTTTTATATCCATTGGATCAAGTTTATTTGCCATACTGCATCCCTTTTTTAGGAGCAAGATAACTTGACCTTTTCAAAGTGGCACAAATCAAACCGTAAAAAGTGGCACGGTTTGAACCGAAATCACTGGCACAAATCAAACCGGAATATCCAGTTTACAGTCTGAATAAATCGCATCAGTAAATAATAAAACACATATTTATCTAATTGAACGTAAAAATCGCTTATTATGCAATTCACTGCATCATGCTGTGCTATTGCCCAGTCATAGCACAGCATGACTATTTGTTTTATGAGTAATTGTGTTTCTCACAAATGCTATTGCAAAATTGCTCTTTGAAATACATATTTTACCTATTAAAATTAGTCTGTACTGACAAGCTGTTTCTGGTTGTATCAAGAACGAAGTATTATTTTTTCAAGATTTATTCAAGCTCTATAGGATTATAAGGCAGACTGTGATCTTTTGGATTAAATATGATCTTTCCGTCAATTTTCACCGCATATGTAACACCCATTGAATTATAGTATTGAGTGATATTATTGTATTTTTTTATGAGAAAATTCTGCAATTTTTCCCGTGTTGTTTGCGTATAAAGGAAATTTTGAGATTTGATAGGCAATACAGAAGTTAATTTTTTAATTCCGATACATTTAAAAGTATAATGTCTCTCAGAGTCTTGTATTTCAAGAATTAAGCCTGGTAGCCCTCCAAACTTATATGGGCCGTCACTGATTGGAATTTCTATTGTAAACCATGCTTCATATTTTCGGCCCCTGAACTCGGCGGTTGCGTTCTGACAACTGTAATTTGCAATCACCTTGCGATTATTATGTATTGTCCAATTCAATGACGGTTTATTTTCTTCATAACAAAATACGGTTCCGTCAACGCGTTTTTTGACTTGTATTTTTCCAGTTAGACGATTTTTTAACAACTCATCAGTTCCGGCTCCGGGTGGTGGAGAAGGGAAATTAACAATCTGATTTTCCAAAATGGTACAAATCGAGTCGTTTTGATAAAGCAAATAGCTATAAGCTTTTGTTATTTCATTGCCTATCAGATGTTTATGGATATCAATTAACTTATCATTTGATTTAGAGGTGTCAGATATTTTTTCAACCTCATAGGTAATTTCATATCTGGCTGAATCGAGCGTAGTAAAATCGTCGATGTAATACAGCCTTTGCATTTGACCAAAAAGACTTAAGTTGAGCATACACATCATCAATAGGATGCTAAGTTTTACTATATTCAAACGCTGTTTCATTTTATTCAAGCTCTATAGGGTTGTATGGCAAACTGAAATTCATAGGAACTTCAATAAATTTGCCATCTTTTTTAATCATAGCAGTTACTCCCCTTGATTTATAGTAATTAACAGTATTCTTGTGCTTCCTTTCAAGAAATTCATTTAGTTTCGTTCGCGTTGTTACCGTATATTGCCAATTTCGAATTTTTATCGACTCTTTTATTCTTTTTATTCCTATACAAGTGTAAATAAATTGTTTTTGCGAATCCTGAATTTCTAGTATCAATCCTGGTAATCCACCGAACTTGTATGGCCCTTCACGAATAGGGATTTCAGGAGTAAACCATGCTTCGTATTTTCTGCCTCTGAAAGTGGTTGATGCTTTTTGGCATGAATATTCCCGAATAGTCTTTCTTTCACTTTGAATTACCCAACTTAATTCCGGGATATCTTCAAAATATCGGAAAACTATATCATCCGATCTGTAAGTTACTTCAAATGTTTTTTCTTTTTTATCTCTTATTATTTCGTACATAGCGGCAGCCTTAGGCGGGGATTTTAAATTCTTTGCATTTTGTTCTTCTAAAATTGTATTAATCGAATCATTGATAAAAAGCAGTTTACTAAAATACTTTGAGTTCTGATACCCAACTTGTAAAACCTGGTGGTCAGACAGTGTTTCTTCATGTTTTAGTGTGTCTTCAATAAAAACAAGTTGGTAAAGCACTTCTAGCTGTACGGTATCAATAATTCTAAAATCATCCTGAAAAACAAGGTTTCCCATTTGATTTTGTGCATCTGATGCTAAATAGAGAAGCATCAATAGGAACAATAAAAAATAATGTTTTTTTAATAGCTGTTTCATCTTTTGTTTTTCTTTTAATAAAGAATTTTCAAGCCTTTTAAATTGATTTGAGAATTCCTAAACATTATTACCAAATAACATGTGTAACTGGACATTTTATTTGGAAGCCACCTTCATAATTAGCGGCTAGGTTATCGCCCGTGTTTGAACCGCCATTATCGACATAACAACACCCGCAAGAGCATGTGAGGGCTGTGCCGCCACGAACAGATTTTAACTGTTCTTTGGTAAGGCGATTTGCACTCATCTTATTTAATTTAAGTGACTCCATATTTATAAAATTTTATCTAAAAATGAATAAATCTTCAATGTCCATTATCAAAATACCATATGAAAGGCGTTTCCATCTTTAGCTTAGGTTGGTATTGCATAAAAACCAGATATTTGTGTATTTTTTAATCATGATTAAAAGAGTTTAAAACGAGCGGTTATCATAATGGAAGCCGGCCGAATTCTATACTCCGAATAATAGCTGTTAAGCGTTCCGTAATAAGCATACACATAATTCGTTGTGTTCAAAATATTGTTATAATCCAGGCTCAACCTAACTCTTTTCCATGTATAGGTGATGCCTGCATCCAAAAGAAAAAAGTCCTGAGTACGTTTTTCAAGCCGGGTATCATAGTATTCTAATGCCAGACTTAAAATCAAACTATTGGAAAAGATATAGCTGAGATTTGCCGCTTCAATGAAGCTATTGAGGGTTTCAAGTTTATCTGCTTTGGAGGCATTTCCACTTATTCTACTCCAACTTATCTTATTTGCTAATTGCAATTGTTCGGTTACAGATAAAGAAAACGTCATGTTGGCATTTAAACCCTGGTTATTGTATTCAATAAGGCTATCTTGTCTAAGTTGAGGCGTAACGCCTTTACCCCAGGAAGCTTCTGTATTTATAGAAAAATTTTTCCAATTGAACCCTTTACCAAAACTTACTCTTGCTGATAGATGATTGCCTGTGTTTTCCATTGAAACTGCTGTTATTTTCATCAATGGTCCATCAAACTTTTGCGCATACATTATTTCACTCCGATTACGATTATACATGAATTCAACACTGGTGAACAGAAAACTAATAATATCTTTATAGTGTAATTTCAGAGATCCGTGTTGCCCGTATGTATCTGAAAGCCGGTTATCATAATGACTCAGAGTACGGTAGTTTTGCAATATATATCCTGAATACAGATTGCGTAAACTTGGATTGTAATTATACCATCCCCATGAAGCTGATATATCCCAATGAGTATTGATATTATACCCTATATTGGTTTGAGGCTGAAAAATAATTCGGTTTTGACTGACTTCTTTTAAATTTACTGCATCTTTTAGTGATATATATTGATGCTGGACAGGCGTTGACAAGCTAAAGCTGAAATACCGCTTCTTAAACGAAAGATAAAGTGAAAACCCATATTTTAATCTCATCCATGTCAGATCATTACTCATACTGTCAAATACAGGCTCTGAGAACACATCTCCCATAAGCGACTTTGACAAATCTGAGTTGAGTGTTTGATGCTCGAATGAGAAAAGTATGGCAGGACTGAAAATAAATGATTTCCACACTGCCGACGAAAGGAATCTCATACCGTTTCGTGTCTCAAAAGAATTAAAGACAACATCTTGCCTGATTGCACGATAGGGAATGCCCTCATTGAACACCTCATCAAACATGCCGGGTGACACCTGTAACCGGTAAGACTGTGTATGATAATGTGTTTTAGAGTTTAGTTCAGTGCCAAATCCATGAGTATTATTCCCACGTTTGATCCAGTGAATGATGGCAGATGTTTTAATTGGATTGTTTTCACCGTTTTGTTTAATATTTTTGTTACTAAAAATATTAGCTGTATAATCTATTGTATTGCCCGAAAACAAAAAACGAGCGTTTAAATAGTTTTTTTCGGTGTTTATCTTGTAACCAACTCCTCCGTCAATATTAAATTGCTTGCCATATGAATCCATTTGTTCGTTAATGGTAATAGTATCTTCGCCCGGCAAAAAATAACGTGTTCGGTCAAAACTTTTTCTATCGTCTATATCACGAAATACATTCACATTGAGTATTAATTCGGTATCATCTTTTGTTTTGATCAAATTATTTACACTACCACCAAATGCCTGATTGAAAAGATATTTGTTTTTACTTATCCGGGGTGGAGTTGGCTGCACAACTGATGATACCGGGTTGCTAATAATTGGGTTATCATCATAAAACAGTTGAAATTCCTGATCCAGATCTATTCCGGCATTATTCGATTTCAAGGCTGTCAAGTGTTGGCGTGCTTTTCCAAAAAACATGACTGTTAAAGTACTTTTCCAGAGGAACTGATCATTCATTCCGACACCTATATCTGCCATAGAAGTGTATATTCCTTTTGCATCGGGTTTAAGCTTAAGATTTATGGCTGCATCATCAGTAAAAGCAATGTCTGCTATTGCCTTAATGGGTTGATGATTCTCAAAAACCTGAACAGTCGCAATATCAGAAGCTGTTATATTATGGGTTGCAATTCTGTATCTTCCTTGCAGCATATCCATATTTTCAATATAGAACTTGCTAATGGGTTTACCGCGATACTCTATCTGACCGCTCTCTTTTACCACTATACCCGGCATCTTTTTCAACACATCGCTTATTACCAAATCAGTGGAATCACGGAATGCATCTACCACATAATTAATTGTATCACGTGTTCCCCATATTTTTTCCGATTTTATCGTAAACTCCTTTAATTCAATGGCTTCTTCCTGAACAGTAATATCAAGCTTTTGGCTATGGTTTAATACTTTTTTAATCACACGCTTAATATTAAAACCAGTCACCATAAGAAGCAGTTCTTCACTCCTGCTATCGGTAGCAATGGTATATTCACCATTGCTGTTACTAAAATTAAAGGCTATTATAGTGGTATCGGCAGGTATCATTAACATGACAGAAGCATCCGGAATAGGATTTCCTGATTTATTGATGATTTTTCCCTCGATTATAGTTTGAGCATTACTGATATTTAGCAGACAATAACCAATTACTATTATTATGTATAAAAATTTAATTTTCATTGCCTGTTAGTAAATTTTTCTGATAACTAAAAACACGAATCAAATTGCTCAACATTTATTCCGCTTGGAATTGCTTTTAGTAAAGCACCATATTTTCTCCAAAGCCCTTTTAATTCATTGCTGTCCCCTGAAAATAACTCATCAAAATCAAATTCTTCAAGAGTTTTATCCTTGCTAATTTGATTGAAATATTCTGTTGGGTTAATTATGGATGGAATAACTTTCTTTTCCATACAATCTTCATAAAGGCAATGGCTTTGCGATATTTCTTGTAAGAATTCCAAATCACGATAGGTATGTTCTTTTGTCTTTTCATTCTTTGAAAATCCCCTTTTTAAATCGTAAAGGTGAGCAAGTGAGTATGAAAATAACAATTTATTGTTGTTACTTCCAATTAAAGAATAGATGGATTTATAAAGTTCTTCGCTATCTTTTCGTTGCTTTAGATAAGTAAAAATATTCCAGTCAAGATATACTCGTATCATCTTCCTTCTATAATTTTAATTTCTTTTTCGGTCAACTCGTAAAGTTGGTAAACTAATTGGTCGATTTGGTTTTCTTCTATGCTTGTTTCCTTAGTATTTCGTTTTTTCAAAAGGATTTTCTCGACCAAGTTCTCGATTTCTTCTTGCGTTTTAATGTCAATGTTTTTTGGTAACGGAAAATTATTTACGTCATAAACCAAAATTTTAGGAAACGCACCTTTAGTTGCTTTGGGTGAAGAATTGAAATGATAAAATGTTGCAAGTTTTGAATTGAAAATTGCAAGTAAACATTCTAATGCAAAAGATTTTTTATTTTCTTTTACGATTATAATTGCTGGGTCATTGTATAATTCTTCTGTTGTAATTGCAGCAAAAATACTTGGGTTTGTAATTTCTCTAATTAAGAGTCTTTTACCTTGAAAAAATTTAGGTTCTCTTGGGTTTGCAATTCCTTCACAATAGTCAATATATTCTTTCCCATTCCAATCAACAGAATATCTTGTTATGTCTTCGCCATAGAGCCAAAGCTTATATTTGTTATTAGGATTTGAAAAATGATGATATGCTCTACTTTTAATTATTTCAGTACTTTGTCCTTTATACTTGTCATAAGCGATTAAACCTTGACTTGTTTCAGGGAATAGTTCAATTAAAGGTGTTTTTTTGCTTTTGACTTTATCGACGATTGATAATGTGGTTTTGTCCAATTTAAAAATTAATCCCCAATTTTGAATGTTACTTTCTGCGGTTTCTTTTGAAATAATAATTTGTTTACGATTTGCAAGTTCTTCAAAACTTATAATATTTGCAGTGTTTTTGTAACCAAGTGTGTTGTGTTTGCTTTCATCTTTAGTAAATTGGAAAATAATATTTCTAACGGTTGCATCTTCAAAAATATTAAAGTTTGTGCAGTCTAAAATTTCGTTCAATTTCCATTTATCGAACAAACTCAAACGATAACTTTGGGCAAAAACATTGAATAAAATTGTGTTTGGAATAATAAATGAAATAACCCCTTTAGGTTTCAATAGGACATGCCCTTTATCAATAAACCAATAATAAATTTCGTAGTCAGGAACTTTTGAAAGATTTGTTACTAAATATTCTCTTTCCGTTTTGTCTTTTATAGAAACACCATAAGGCGGATTTCCAATCACCACATCAAATCCAATGAAATCGCCATTATCATTCAGTACTTCAGGAAATTCAAACCGCCATTCAAAAGCATTTTCGTAAATCTTATTATTTTTAATCTCTTCAATCTCAGCTTCTAACTTTTTGGTTTCTTGGGTAAGTTGTGTTACTTTTTTGTTCCAATCGGCTTTTTCCTTTTGGCTCATTTCAAAAAGTTGTCCTTGATTGATCATTTGAAACAAATCGCCTGAAAGCTTGCGTAATTTTTTAACTTTTGGGTCGTTCAAAGAAATTTCACTTCTGAAATCCGATTTTATATTGGCAATCAATCGGTTCATTTCTCTTTTCTGTTCTTTGCTTTCAGAATTTCGGTAAGTGTCAACGGCTATTTGATAACTTTCAATTGTCCATTTGCTCTTTTTCAAGGCTTGTTTCAGATCTGCATCCAAGGCAAAACGGCTTACCAGAGAGTTACCGCATTTTATGTTGATGTCAATGTTCGGCAGGGTTTGCAATTCCAATGGAACCGTTGCGTGTAACGGCTGTATGGAATCGGAATCCTGAATATAATAAGCATTTTTCAGCAATTCAATCCATAAACGCAAACAACAAATTTTTACCGAATTTGAATTGATGTCCACACCAAAAAGGCAGTTTTCAATAATTGTTTGCTTTTCGTGGAAAAGCGTTTCCTGTATTCGCTGACTTTCTTTGTTGTTTGGATTGTATTCAAAAAGTTCTCCTTCTTCGTCTGTTACAATCAATTCGTCATTTACCACTTCCGCCTCATACCTGTGCAGCGATTTCCCATCTCTGTCCTGCAAAATTTTCAGGTCGTTTTTTATGGCAATTATTTCGTTTAGTGCCGAAACCAGAAAATGGCCTGAACCGGCAGCCGGATCGCATATTTTCAGACTGTTTATAACTTCATTTGCCCGGCTTCGTGTAAAAAGCCGGTTTTTACCGATTTGATCGTAGATGTCGCTGAGGGAGGAGAATACACTCCCTGCCCCTTCCGGGGCTTCGTTGAACTTTTGAATTACTGCCCTGCGAATGGTTTCGCGGCTCATATACATGGTAATAAAACCGGGTGTAAAAAATGAACCGTCTTTATAGCCGTTTATCTTTTCAAAAATAAGTCCGAGAATAGAAGCGTTAATAAGTGTTTTACTCTCTTCCTGAATTTCTTCTCCGCCTTCTGCTCCAAAATCGTAAGCATCTAAAAACTCAAACAAATATTGAAGCGTAGAAATATTACCTGAGCGTTTTTTGCCTTGCTGATCTTTCAACACTGTTTGCGAAAAAATCGGAATAGTTTTGTCGTCTTTCAGATTGCTGATAAACAAAGTAACCTGCTCAATGTCAGACGGCTCGAAAAGCGAAGAATTGAGATAAGGGATTTTTTCAAAAATCTTCTTTACATCTTCGTTTCGCTCGTCATACTTGCGTGCCAACACTTGAAAGAACAAGCTGTTCAGGTCGTCATAATTTTTGATTTTGTCAAGATTGAGAAACGAATATGATTTGTCGCCTTTGTGATATTTGATGAGCTGGGCTTCAAGCAACTTTAAAAACAATATCCTGTTTATCCAGGTGATTGAAAGTTCAAGGGCAATATTGAAAAGTCTTTCTTGTTGTGTGATACCGAATTGGCTTGGTTTTTCAATTCGGCTTATTTTATCTAAGCTATCAAGTTGAATAATAGCATCTTCAATGATTGTTCCTGTATGGCGCTCACCTTCTTTGTTTCGTTCAATCAGTTTTTTACTTCCTTTTTTAGTTTCGGTCAGTCCGATAATGTGCAGAAACTCGCTGTAAAAGCGTTTATCAAGACTGTTGCTGTCGTTGGCAAATGGAAGTTTTAACAGATGTTCCGGCGATAAAAGTTTAAATAAGGCTATCAGCGAATTATCGTCTGTTTTGTCTGTGTTACGTAACGGTTTTTGATAATCCTGAATGTTGAAATAGGTAAACTCAATTTCAGAAGTGATGCTGTCAATAAACGGCTCGGCAATTTGTTTGTAGAAAAAATCGGTTTTGGTGTCAGCCAAACATCCGCCTTCAAAGTCATTGAATTGTTTTACAAGGTTTTTATTTTGAGCAAAAAGTCTGTCGAATATGGTAGCATCAAATATGAACCATTCGTTGATGTTGGTCGCTATCAAATGTTTCACTTCAAGGTTTTTATATGTTATCCGTTCCCTTAAATAGTAAAGTACCATTTCCTGAAATGCTTTTGTATTCAGCCTTTGGGAGGTAATCATCTCAACCTTATTGGTTGGCTTTTTCGCCTCAATGATCACACCAACAGAACTATTTGCATTTTGTCCGTTATGAATAACAAGGTCGTTTCGGCCTTTGGTATTTATAAAATGGTTTGGGTCGTAATAGGTTTTCTTTAAAAAGTCCGAAATCAAGTTTTTATGAAATTCTTCGCTTTCAGTTTCATTAGTCCTGTCGAGTAAAGTAATGAGATTGGTCTTGAAACCTTCAATTTCAGGCCTGTTCGGTTTTACTTTTAAAAAGGCTTTATTCAATGCCTTTTTTGGTTTCAATTCTTTTAATTTCATCTATTATTTCAGTTTCTTTTTCAATCGGTTAAATTACGCTTTTATTTCGTTATCCTTTTAAGGCATGGTAGTAAAATTGGCTCTTTGGATTTTGCCGAAGGGTTAGCTATTTTTTATTCTTTTTCAATGATTGTTTTACTAAGCTTAGAATGTACTCTAAATTATCGTCTGAATTTATCTGTAATTCATAGTCCCCATTTCCCCAATGTCCTGTTTGTGAAACGTCTCTGCAAATTCCTTTCGGGTCATCAAGTTGCCCTTGTTGCAAGTTAAACCACATTTTAATTCCTTTTTTTTGTAAACGAATGTCAACAACGTTTGTATTAGCAATAAAGGCGATATAAAGTTTTTTCGGCTTAACTTCTAAACCATCAAGATTTAGAATTGCGTTTTTAAATTTTTCGTAAAGTTCTTTGATCTCATCCGAAATTTCGTCTAAATGTTCTTGTTCTGTATACACTTTAATTTCTCGTGTTACTTTTTCTATCAATTCATCCTGTCGGCTGATTGTTTTAATACTTTCTTGTGCGCCAGATGTTTGAATCTGATTATAATTAATTGTCTTATTATCATAACGCTTAACTTCCCAAAGTTCAATGGGTAAGTCTTTAAAGTTTATAGCTTCTTTTTGATATGTCGTGAAACCTGGCGAAACAAAAATTACTCTTGATTGCGACCAATCAATATCAGTGCGCTTCAATTTATTTTTGTTGTTTTCGTTGTATTCAAGAATGAAGTCGGCTTTATTATTAAGCATAAGCGACAAGTAAGCGTAACCTTGGTCAATTACACTGAAATTTTTGTCGCGTTTATATTCAATGATTACAAAACTTGAAGCATCTTTATCAAACGCAAGAGTATCAAGACGAAAGTTGCCGATTGAAAATTCAGAACATACAAAGTCAAATCCGAAAATTGTTTTCATATTTTGTTCAGTTAAAGATTGAATTTCCTTTTCAAGTTTAAAAGGCAATTCTTTGATCTGTTCAAGATTATCCTTGCTGTCTATGTTAAATAATGCCATTTTGATAATATCTTTTGTTAATTTCTTATTATTCGGATAATTTAGCTAAATGTCTGCCAACTTGCTGAAATGTTTCCTCCTTCGTAAACAAAGGTTTCAATTTCCGTTTTTGACTTCATACCTTACTTTGAATTTTCTCATTGCCAAAATTAGTGTATACTACGTTTTTCAGTCCGTTTCGCAAACAATCTATTTTTCCAATAATATTAAGCATTAATTAGAATTGCTATATTTTGCGTTAAACCCAACATATTACAAAATCCATGATTTCAGTTAACGCTTTTCCTTTTTTCTTTAATATTTTCTCACGCTACAAATATACAATACCCGCAATTACCAGAGAAACAAGCTTGAATTTACTGCAATACAATAGCGCTCCGGTTCAAAATTGCCGGAATTACATAGGCATAAAGAATTTAATACAAAAAATTACATTCTCATCAAACCACAATATCAGCGGTTTGCAATAAAGGCATTATCTGCTCTTATCCGGTGGTTGTGGTATAGCAGGTAAGGCTTTGTAGTTCTTCAGTTCTTCCAGGATGACTTCAATGGCTTTGTTCAACTGATCGTCAATTCCCATATATTCACGTGCGGGATCATTATCAAGCCAGATATCGGGTTTAACTCCTTCGCCTTCAATTATCCAGTCGCTTTCGTCAGCCGAATAGCTTGCAAATTCGGGTTTGCGCAGGTCGGCACCATCAACGAAAGGCAGTGACCCACGAATTCCAACTACTCCACCCCATGTGGTCACACCAATGATCTTACCCAAATCATATTTTCTCCATCCGTAGGGGAAAAGATCGCCGTCAGAAGCTGAATACTGATTGATAAGCAATACTTTAGGTCCAAGCATCGTCTGTGCGGGTGTATGTCCCGGACGCTGAACATTACGTGCTACATTTGAGCGTTGTACTTCGCGTTGCAGTCGCTCAAGTATCATTGGCGAAACATTACCTCCCCCATTTCCACGATCATCAATTATCAAGGCTTTTTTGGCAAGCTGAGGATAAAAGTATTTTGCAAATTCATTCAAACCGGCAGGTCCCATATCAGGGATATGAATGTAGCCAACCTCTCCATTAGTGGCTTCGTTTACTTTCCTTATATTATCCTGAACCCAGTTATAATAGTACAGCTCTGATTCGTTTTTGATCGGGACCACAATTACATTTCTTGCTCCTGCCAGCGATGGAGTACTATTCACGCTGAGTTCCACCTGTTTTCCTGCGGTTCCGGCAAGCTCTCTGAAAATATCGGTCATCTCGTTGGTTGGCTTACCGTTTATAGCAATGATATAATCACCTTCGGCAACGCCAACACCAATTTCTGTAAGCGGAGAGCGAAGGCTCTTACTCCAGTTGGCACCTTCAAGGATCTTTTCCACTTTGAAATACCCTGAGCTGTGTTTTTTGAATTTTGCACCCAGCAACCCCATATCAATTCTTTTGGGCATTTTCACATCACCACCATTAATATATGCATGACCAACATTAAGCTCGCCAATCATCTCACCTATCAGATAGTTCAGATCGTGGCGGTTCTTAACAAAAGGAAGCATCACGCTGTATTTATCGCGAATTGCCTGCCAGTCAACGCCGTGCATGTTCTCAACATAGAAGAAATCGCGCATCTGACGCCATGCCTCCACATATATCTGTTCCCATTCCTCGGCATAGTCAATATTTACCTGAACCTCTGACAGGTCAATACTCTTATCAAGATTTATTTTTGAAACCGGAAGGTTAGTAATATAAAACTGCCTGTCTTTTCGAACCAGCATTTTTTTACCATTTGCTGACACTTCAAAACTTGCCTTACTTGTGAGTTCAGTTTCCTTTTTGGCTTTCAGATCATACATTTTCAATTTGCTTTCCCACGATGACGAAGAATTCTCAGTATAGTAAACCACATCTTTCCCTGCCCATAAACCCCAATAATTTGAAGGAGAAACCGGCAGAGCCACAATTCTGTCTTTTATGCCATCAAGGTCAACTTTCACCTTAACTGTTTCATTTTTTGTTTCAGGTTTCTGAGCCGGTGCTTTTGAAGTTTTGCCGGGCTTTACATCTTTATTGCCGTCGTCGGGCTTATTTTCGTCTGAACCTAATTTAACCTCATCGTTTTCAGGTGCAAATGGCGATGGGGTATCTTTGGCAAGGGTTACCAGATAAATCCTGTTCATATCGCGGTAAACATGATTCCATTCGGTTTGACCATAGATAGGATTGAAATCGCGGGCTGAAGTAAAGAACAAATATTTGCCATCAGAGCTGAATGTTGGCTGATGCGATGCATGCCATCCGTCAGTTACTTCTGTTTTGGTTTTGGTTTGAGTATCAAACAAAATAATATTGCTCATGCTATACGGCAAAGTGTTGGTATAGGCTATCCAGCGGCTGTCGGGCGACCAGTCGGCACTGCTGTATTCCCATAATTCTGACTGATCAACCAGCACAACTTCACGAGTATCAATATCAATATATTGCAGGCGCATTTTTCTGTCGTTCCAGATTATTTTTTTACTGTCGGGCGACCATTTGATATTGAATTTATAGGTATCGGCTCCAGTGGTTAACTGAATTCTTGGCTCGCTTCCGTCCTGTTTTTGAATATAAATCTCGTATTCTCCATTCAGGTCAGAAAGAAAAGCTATCCATTTACCATCGGGCGACCATGCCGGCGAGCGATCATGAGCATAGCATGACTGAGTGAGATTACGTGTAATACCTGTTTTGGCAGGAACTGTAAAAATATCCCCACGGGCTGAAAGCAACAAACGGTTCCCGTCAGGTGATAACGATGATGAACCTATGAATGCTTTAGCGCTTTTGACTGCGCTGCGTGCCCATGCATAATCATCAGTTATTTCAACTCTTATCTGACGATGGGTTTCAGTAACCGGGTCAAAAATATGGATATAACCACCATTTTCATAAATAATCTTTCCATCACCAAGTGAGGGGAATTTAATGTCATAATCTTTATAATCAGTAAGTTTACGTGTCTGGCTGGTATTGAGATCGTAAACAAACAGGTTCATGATACGATCGCGGTTCGAAGCAAAATAGATTTTATTATTCAGCCACATAGGGAAAATATCCTGAGCCGGATTCTCAAACAGTCGTTTACTTTCTTTGGTCTGATAATCATAAACCCAGATATCATCAGCCATGCCACCTTTATAATATTTCCAGGTTCTGAACTCTCTGAACACTCTGTTAAAAGCCAGCTTATTTCCATCGGGTGAAAAGCTGCAAAAACCTCCTGTCGAGAGAGGCAGTTCCTCAGAAAGCCCACCTTCGACCGGAACTTTGAAAAGATGTCCCACAAAATCATTAAATGTCTGTTTTCTTGAGCGATATACAATATATTTACTGTCGGGTGTCCATGACATTACAATATTGTTTGGACCCATACGATCGCTGATATCATCGCGTCCAAGGGTGGCGGTATATGTGAGCCTTTTAGGTTCTCCACCCTGAGCCGGGATTACAAATACTTCAGTATTACCATCATACTGACCTGTGAATGCAATCCAGTTACCATCAGGCGAGAAACGCGGAAACATTTCATAACCCACGTCAGAAGTCAGTTTACGCGCCATGCCGCCATTAGCATTAACAGTATAAAGATCGCCAGCATAGGTGAAAACCACCTGATCTCCGTGTATGGCAGGGAATCTTAGTAAACGGGCTTCCTGTTGGGAATATAACAGCAAGCCGCTAATTACGAACGCAAATAGGAAAGCAAATTTTTTCATTTTTCAATTAATTAGGTTAAAAATAGTTATTAGAGGTTTCAAAAGTAATAAAAACTTAATAAATATGTATTTTTGCCGTCAAATCTTAAAATTGCTATTTATATGGATTTCAGCTTTTTAACAGGTGATTCGTGGATTTATTCATGGATAGTTTTGCCTTTGCTCATTATTTTAGCACGTATTGCAGACCAGACTATAGGCACTTTACGACTGATATTTCTCTCAAAAGGGTTTAGGATCATTGCTCCCGTACTTGGTTTTTTTGAAGTTATCATCTGGCTTCTTGCAGTAAGCCAGATATTTCAGCATCTGGATAACTGGTTTACCTATGTTGCTTACGGGCTTGGATTCGCAATAGGTAATTATATTGGTATTGCCGTAGAACAGAAAATATCGCTTGGGAATGTAATAATCCGCATAATTCCGAAACTTCACAGCCCTGAACTTATCAACTATCTGAAAGAGAACAATTATGGCATCACGATAATTCCTGCCGAAGGCGGCAGAGGACCGGTGAAAGTCATATTTTCAATAATTAAAAGGCGGGATGTCAGTGATTTTGTTGGGATTATTAAAAGGTTCAACCCTACTGCATTCTATACTATTGAGGATGTAAGAGCAGTGCATGAGGGAATAATGAACCGCACTCCTTCGCGTTCGGCTTTTCAATCTGTTGGACTTTACACCAAAAAAACGAAATAATTCTGATCTAAAGTAAAAAACCAGATTTTACCAGCCCGAGGCAAGAACATCAATAAGGTGTATTGTTTTTATGGGTAATTGATGTTGCTTAATGTACCCATCGAGGTGCATAAGGCAGGAAGCATCAGTGGAAACAATATATTCAGCACCTGTGTTCATTGCATTTTCAATTTTTTGCTCAGCCATGGCTATTGAAACAGGTTCATGCTTTACTGAAAAGACGCCTCCAAACCCGCAACATTCATCACTATGCTCCATCTCTCTGATTTCTATGCCTTTAACCTGCCTCAATAAAAGACGGGGTTCAGCCTTGATCTTGTATTCCCGGAGTGCAGCACATGAATCATGGTAAGTTATAACATGATTGAAAACAGAGCCAAGGTCAACAGCCTTTAGGACATTCACGACAAAATCGCTGAATTCAAAAATATTTCTCTTTAACTGCTTGCATTCATTGTGCATGGCAGTATTAAAAAAAAGGGTGTCGTAATAATTCCTTACCATGCCTGCGCACGACGCCGATGGACCAACAATATAACGTTTGTTTGAAAAATCCTTAATGAATTTCTCACCTATGGCTTTTGCCTCATCCCAGAAACCACTGTTAAATGCAATCTGACCACAACAAGTCTGATTTTTATTATAGAACACATCAACATCCAGTTTCTCAAGGATTTTGATCATATTGAGACCGGTTTCGGGATAAAACTGATCAATAAAACAAGGAATAAAAATATCAACTTCCATTTTAGCAGGCTGTTTTATCAATCCGCAAAAATATTACAATTTGCTTATTTACAAACAATACTGTTACATATTACATTATTTTAACTGAGTTCCGCTTTCAATGTCCTGTCATAAGTTCAAACCCCAAAACACAACCACAGCCTTTTGTTTATTATATTTTTAAACAGATTGTTTTTTCCTTCCCTGAACCATTTTCACAATTCTGCTTACCATATTTCGCGGAACAAATCTTACTGAGGTAACCATGAGTAAATTCTGTATCCCGTGTATTGCAACGGTTTTACCTTTTATCATTGCCTTGTAACCATATTCAGCAACTTGCGCAGAGGTGGGCAAGCCTTTATGTTCAAAGAGCTTTATTCCTTTAACTGAAGCTGCTTCCTGAAATCCGCTTAAAGTCGGACCCGGACATAATGCTGTTACACTTACTCCCGTTTTATCCAGTTCGCTGTTAAGTGCTTCAGAGAAACTAAGAACAAAAGCCTTGGTGGCATAGTAAATAGCCATTAACGGACCAGGAAAGAAGCCCGCCACAGAAGCAACATTCATGATCCTGCCATATCCGCGTTCAATCATGCCAGGTAAAAACAGTTTGGTAAGATGGGTTAAAGCTGTGATATTGAGTTCTATCATTTGTTTTTCCTTTTCCCAGTGATTATTGACAAACTCACCATAATGTCCAAACCCTGCATTATTGATCAGATAATCAATTTTTACCGATTCGGATTCCAGTTCATTGAAAATTTCCGAAGTTGCATTTTCTGCTGCCAGGTCTTTTGCAAAAATATGAACTGACACATTATGTTTTTTCAGGATTTCAGTTTTAAGCTCCATTAGTTTATCCTGACTTCGGGCAATCAATATCAGATTATCACCATGACGGGCATGAATACGTGCAAGCTCCAGCCCTATTCCTCCGGAAGCCCCGGTGATCAATACATTTTTGTTCATATAACGAAAGTTGTAATAAATTGGTTTAGTAGCAAATAACTGTGGTGTTTATAACAAATAAATATTGTAAAATGTTATAATCTTAAGATTTTATAATATTTATGGCCAAAATTGTTATACCTTCGCGCCGCGAATTTTTATCAAAAACTTATCTCAAGATTCTAAATTGGTATTCCAAAAATTCCATTTTAAATAACTTACATTCAATCAATTACAAATTTATGAACAAAAGAATTTTTATTTTAAGCCTTGTTGTTGGATTAGTAGCATTGTTTGGTTCATGCAACAACGAACATAAGGGTTTTAAGAAAACAAAATCAGGTATTTTCTACAAAAAGCATATTGAGAATAAAGACGGCAGAGCAGCGGATACAGGAGATATTCTTACAATGGACATGATCTATCGGTTGAAGGATACATTGTTGTTTGATTCCAGGATGAATAACCAACCAATGATGCTGACACTGGTAAATAAACAATATGATGGAGATATTTACGAAGCTTTATCCCTCCTTAATTTAGGCGACAGTGTAACATTCATAATCAAGGCTGATCAGTTCTTTCTGAACACTGCAGGAATGAGGGAGCTTCCTGATTTTGTGAACAAAGGCGATGATATGTTCTTTCATGTAAAACTGAATAATGCACAGACAGAGGCTGAATTACGTGAGGCACATGAAGAAATAGCAGAAAAAAGAAAAGAACTCGAACCTCAGGAATTAGCTCAATATCTGGAGGAAAATAATATCACTGCTGCTCCTCTGGCTTCGGGACTTTATTTCATTGAAAAAGAAAAGGGTGTAGGTCCTTTAGCTAAAGATGGAGACAGATTAAAGGTGCATTTTATAATTTCTACCATTGATGGTTCGAGATTATTCTCTACTTACGATCAGGACATTCCCATGGATATAGAAGCCGGTAAGAAATTTGATACTGACGGTGTTACCGAGGCTTTATCAATGATGCGCAAGGGAGGAAAAGCAACTGCCATTGTTCCGTCTGAGATCGCTTTTGGTGCTGAAGGCAGAGGCGAAATGGTACCTCCTTATACCACAGTGATTTATGAAATTGAAATTGCCGATTTGGTCACTAAGGAAGAATATCAGAAACAACAGGAAAAACTTCAAAAAGAACAAATAGAAATGGAAGAACAGAACAGACTCAGAGAAAAGGCAAATATTCTGAAGTATATGCAGGAGAACAATTACAAAGCTTCTCCAACCGTCAGCGGATTGTACTACATAGAACAGGTAAAAGGCGATGGAGCAAAACCTACAGCAGGTCAGAAAGTTAAAGTACACTATACCGGCAAATTGATTGACGGGAAAAAGTTTGACTCTTCAGTTGACCGCGGGCAGCCTCTTGAATTCCAGTTAGGCATGGGACAGGTTATTCGTGGCTGGGACGAAGGTATTGCATTAATGAACGTAGGAAGCAAAGGTTTACTTATAATTCCTTCAGAACTCGGTTATGGCAAACAGGGAGCCGGCGAACATATTCCGGGCAACAGCACTCTTGTGTTTGAAGTAGAACTTCTGGGAATAGAGTAAGTAACTGAATTGAAATAAATTACGGCGACATTACAATTTATTAACTATAGTGTCGCCGTTAACTTTTACAGCCGTTTGCGCCTTTATCCCAACCAGGCAGCCTGAATTTCAGAACCTTTATTTGTATTCAAGATATTCAAACTTATCTCCTGTTTCTTCAATGAGTTTTCGTAACCACCATTCAGGGTATCCCGGATGTTCGGGTGTTGCCGGATAACCATAAGGGTTTCGTAAAAATTTCCCATTCTCCTCGGGTTTAAGATTACCATCCATATATTTCACCAGCAGAAAGTCAGCTAATTCAAGCCATCTGTTAACCACCTGATTGCCAATATTTACTGAATAGTCAGTAAGAAACTCACGAGCCACAGCAGGATCAGAATCGTAAAGTTCAGTCACGGCTTTATCAATTGCAGGAGTATAAGCCAGAAAACGATTTTCAAATTCTTGCTGAACCTTTTTAACATCTTTACTTATAAGATCATAACGCAGATAAGCAAAATTTGAAACGCGGTTAAAAGCCCAAAAAGCTGAGTTTGGCGAATATGTAAGCATATCACCGTTACCTTCGGCAAATGTCTCCGGAACCCGGGTCATACTGCTATACATAGGAGCGTAAACAGTGAAAGCAGCATCGTCAACACCAAACCAGAAAATACCACCAATAAAATTTGGCAGCCAGTTTCTTGACTGCGCTATGTATGAAAATCCGGTTTGCTGTGTTACTGTTGATCTTTCATGAAAATAAGTTTTTCCGTCAAGCTCAAAAGAAAGTGGTCTCCAGCGGTAAGGCATATGGTGAGGTCCGGCACCAAAATCGTTTTGAAGGTCAAGCTCAGTACCTGTTAAATGATCACGCATAAACTCCATCAGGTCTTTCACACTGAGTTTTCGATTAGGCTTGATATACAAAGGCATACGATTCTTTGGCTCATGACCTTTGGCATAACCGAAATACTGATCCATGTCATCATTAATATCCTTGAAAAACGACCATACACGCATTTCACAAAATCGCAAAGCACCAAAATCAATAGGTGCATAAACATCACTAAAACTGAAATCAGCATCCTTGCCATCGTAATATCCTTGTTTTCGTGCAAACTCAATAACATCATGAGCATATATTACCTCAACATCAGGATTGTTGATCTTATCAAGCTGCTTACTGCTGATCGAGGTTCTGCCATTAGCTGCAGGAAATGTTGTAATTCTTGCATGGTTCGCATGAGCACTTACATAACCATCAGGGATTCTGATTGCAACCCATACAGCACCTTTATTTCGGTTACGCTGAATTCCGTTTTCGTCAGTATAAAGATCCATACCTTTACCTACTATTTCCATTATCCATGCCTCATTTGCATCGGAAATTGAGAACGATTCCCCACTGCTGTAATACCCGTGTTCATCGACCAGACGTGCTATCCATGCAATAGCCTCTCGTGCGGTTTTACTGCGCTGCATGCTCAGAAACATCAAACTGCCATAATCTACTATTCCGGTTTTATCAACCAGATCCGGGCGCCCTCCAAAGGTAGTTTCTCCAATTGCTACCTGATATTCATTCATAAAACCAATAACATTATAAGTTTCAGGTACTTGAGGGACCTCACCCAGATATTTTGCTGTGCCTCTGTCATATAATTTTACTGTAGCACCTTCAGGATGATGCCCTGCAGGCCTGTGATATAATTCACCATAACGTATGTGAGAATCAGCAGCATAGGTTATCATTACCGAACCATCAACAGATGCACCACGGGTTATTATCATATTGGTGCAGGCAAAAATCACAGTTTGCCAGAAAAGAAACAGGGAAAAGAGGGTAAGTTTTTTAGTCATAGAAAAATAAATATTAAATTATCAAAACTGCAAAATTCTTTAATTAACGTTAATAAACGACTTTACGTATAGAAAAACTATTATTCATTGTTTAATCCTAATATATGCAATGGAATGATTATAATTACTGGTCAATAATTCATTTTGTGCATAGAAATAAAAAAATCAAGTTATTTTTATTAATTTTGGATACTGATGTTTAATTTCATACTTTTTCACTATTTGTAAAATTGTTTATATTTAGCTGGATATCACATATATAGCAAACATTTTGAACCAATATATTATGCCAAAAATTGTAGTTGAATGTGTTCAGGGAGATATCACCCGTCAGGAGGGAATTGATGTGGTTGTAAATGCTGCCAATGCTGAATTAAGACCTGGTGGAGGTGTTGCAGGTGCAATCCATAAAGCAGCAGGACCTGAACTTTATAGCGAGTGTAAACCTCTGGCACCAATCAAAACGGGAGGAGCTGTGATCACAAAAGCTTATAGCCTACCAAATAAATATGTGGTACATTGTCTTGGACCTGTTTATGGTGTTGATAAGCCTGAGAGCAAACTGCTTGCTGATTGTTACATTAATGCATTAAAGATTGCTGATGAGAAAGAAGCCAGTTCAATAGCATTTCCTGCAATATCAACCGGTATTTTTGGATATCCGGTACAGGAAGCAGCAAAAGTTGCATTTGCAGCCATTAAGTCACAACTGAGTGATCTTAAGAATATTAAGCTTATCAGGATTGTCTTATGGGATCGCAGCGATTTTAATTACCATGAGGATGCTTTGATCCATGCAAATATCACCTGAAACTATAAAATGGATTTAACCATGGTATAGCAAAAATACCGCTGGTACTTTGTTTATTTCAGGAAGGCTTTTTTTCCAGTCAGCAACAGTCTGAGTCTTAATGTTTTCAGCCGGCGAAGTAAGATCAGAAGCAATACAAAGCCTGGTATTATCCTTGCAGGTTTGTAACAGGTCGTTTAATAGCTGCATATTCCTGTAGGGTGCTTCAATGAATATCTGAGTCTGATCCCTGCGGTATGATTCAGTTTCAATTTCTCTGATTTTTTGAATACGAGCATTTTTTTTCACCGGAAGATAGCCATGAAACATAAAATTCTGCCCGTTGAATCCCGAAGCCATCAGGGCAAGAAGAACTGAAGACGGACCAACCATTGGTTTAACACTGATATTCAGTGAATGTGCTGCACTCACAATTAAAGCTCCGGGATCTGCCACACAAGGTGCACCTGCCTGCGACATCAATCCTGTGTCAGTTCCGTTAAGGATTTGTTCCAGCATACCCGGGATCTCTTCCGGCAAAGTATGCTTATTCAGAACATAAAATATTATTTCGCTGTAGTCGCCCGTATAACCGGCAGCTCTCAGGAATCTTCGTGCAGATCTTATATTTTCAACAATAAAAACCCTTAACAATGAAGCCGTTCTGAGCGTATAGTCAGGTAATGTTTCAACCGATTCACCCAAAGGAACAGGGATTAAATAAAGAGTTCCGTATTTCTGATTTTTCATTGTGATTCAGTAGGTTATCTCATCCATGGTATTGTTTGCAAGTCAATATTTCCGCCACTTAATATTATGCCAACATTTTTACCTTTTACATCAATCTTACCATTCAGGATTGCTGCAAACGGCACTGCAGACGAAGGTTCAACAATTATTTTCATACGTTCCCAAATCAATTTCATTGCTGAAATGATTTCTTCATCATTTACAGTAACAATATCATTAACATATTGCTTTATAACAGGAAACGTAAGGCTTCCGAGAGAAGTAAGCAAACCATCGGCAATAGTTGAAGGTTTCTCTGGTGCGGGAATAATATAACCAGCTTTAAAAGACAAAAAAGCATCGTCTGCGTTTTCAGGTTCTGCAGCAATGACTTTAGTACCGGGAGAAAAATAATTTGTCGCCAGAGCTGTTCCGCTCAGAAGTCCACCCCCACCTACAGGAGCTATGATAATATCAAGTTTTTGCTTCACATCTTCTATCAGTTCCAGTGCTGCTGTTGCCTGACCGGCAATGATACTGTAGTTGTTATACGGATGTATTTCAATGGCATTGGTTTCCAAGATCACTTTTCCCAGTGTTTTTTCCCTTGAAACCAGATTAGGTTCGCAAAATCTTATTATTCCTCCATAGTTTTGAACTGCAGCTACTTTGGGTCTTGCTGAAGTATGAGGCATTACAATATATGCAGGTATTTTTCGAAGCCGGGCAGCATAAGAAAGCGCTTGAGCATGATTGCCTGACGAATGAGTAGCTACTCCATTCAATAGCTGATCTTCAGAAAGGGAAAAAACAGTATTAACTGCCCCACGGATCTTAAAAGAACCTGTTTTTTGAAAATTCTCACATTTAAAAAACAAGGAACCACCAGTTAATTGGTTCAGATTCTGAGATGTAAGAACAGGAGTTCTATGAATAAAATTATTAACCCGGCTAAAGGCTTCTGATATTTTATTTTTGTCAGGAAAAAGTTCCATATTCTGAATACAGGCTATCTCAATGATTCAGCCAGACGTTCACATGCCTGTTGCATTAGGGTAACAGCGTATTCATAATCTTCAAGATCGCCGTAATAAGGGTCAGGTATAATTTGATTTTTTCCTGGGTTCAGGACATTCATTAAATAATCCACCTTCTTTTTATCTTCTTCACTTTCGGCAAGAAAAAGAACATCCCTTAAGTTTCGCTGATCCATTACATAGATGAAATCAAAGTTCTTGAAGTCTTCTTTGCGAAACAAGCGCATTTTATGCTCATCCAGATCAATATCATATTTCTTGGCAACGATCAAAGCGCGTTCATCAGGTCCTTCACCAATATTATAGGGTTCGAAACCGGCAGATTCAACAATAGCTTCAATATTTTTTTCACCAAGGATTTTCTTGAGTACCCCTCCAGCAAGCGGAGAGCGACAGGTATTTCCCAGACAAACCATTAATATCTTTTTCATAATGTGGTTATTTTATGTGTAAGTAAAAAAATATCAAATAAATTTCTAAACCGGTGAAACAAAATTAATAACAATTTTTCTTTCACAAGTGTCCGGGGATTAAGTTTTACATTTTCAATCTAGCGTCAATTTCTTCCACATACCCTCTGAATTTCTTATCTGTTTCAATCAGATTAGTTATTGTTCTACAAGCGTAAAGTACGGTAGCATGATCCTTGTTTCCGCAACGCAGGCCAATATTTGACAACGATGCTCTTGTATGCTTTTTTGCAAAAAACATTGTAAGTTGCCTTGCCTGAACGATTTCACGTTTACGGGTTTTAGAATTAATTACATCCAGTGGAATATTAAAAAATTCGCATACTGTTTTTTGTATTATTTCGATCGAGATTTCCTTAGTAGTATTTTTTATGAAGTTAGCTATTACCTGTTTTGCAAGGTCAATAGTAATATCTTTTTTATTCAGCGACGACTGGGCTATAAGGGAGATTAAAGCGCCTTCAAGTTCACGTATATTTGAAGTTACGCTTTTCGCTATGTAATTTATAACCTCATGAGGTATAGTTATACCATCGTTGTGGAGGCGTTTTTGTAAAATAGCAATACGAGTTTCATAATTAGGTACCTGCAGATCTGCCGTCAGTCCCCATTTAAATCTGCTTAACAATCTGGCTTCAACATCTTTAAGTTCAACTGGTGGTTTATCGGATGTTATTACAATTTGTTTTGATTTCTGATGCAGATAATTAAATATATGAAAGAAAATATCCTGAGTTTTTATTTTTCCAGCCAGAAATTGAATATCATCAATAATAAGAACATCCATCATCTGATAAAAATGAACAAAATCATTCTGATTTCCATTCATTGTGGCATCAATGAATTGCTGAACAAACTGCTCAGTTGAAAGGTAAAGCACGGTTTTGTCTGGAAAGTTATTTTTCACCTGAATACCTATTGCATGTGCAAGATGTGTTTTTCCCAGCCCTACATTACTATATATAAAGATTGGATTAAAAGAGGTTTTTCCCGGATTGGCAGCAACAGCATACCCAGCAGCACGGGCAAGACGATTACAATCGCCTTCAACAAAATTATCAAATGATAATGAATCTACAAGCTGAGAATGCACCTTTACCTTACGAAGCCCCGGGATAACAAATGGGTTGGGTATTTCTTTGGCATTCCCCCGGTTAATATCCACTGGTATTGGAATAGGCTCATTTTGAACAGCCTGCTTTTGACTAGATGGTACATTTATGGTGTAAGAAGGAGAATTACCGGGACTCTTTTCCATAACAATACTGTATTCAAGCCTGCCTCTTACGCCTAGTTCTTTTCTAATAGTTTTTTTCAAAAGAGTAATATAATTCTCTTCGAGCCATTCGTAAAAAAACTGACTAGGAACTTCTATTGTAAGAACACTATCTTCAAGCCTGACGGGTTTTATAGGAAGAAACCATGTTTTAAAACTTTGATGACTGATATTATCTCTTATTACTTTAAGGCAAGCTTCCCAGACTGAAATGTGATCGGAATTCATACTAATACTATAGCTAACGAATTAATTATTAATAATTTAGAGTTAAACAGAATTGGCCAGAAATAATTAAACTGTATTTAAACATAAAACAATAACCAATTCTAAAAATTTTCAACAAAGATTTGAAATTAGTTGTTAATAAAAAAAAATATTTACTATTGACTTTCATCATTATTTGTTGTATATGGCGGGGAAATAATTATTTTTACTTACAGCAATTATTCCGTTCTTAAATAATTGATATTAACATTATTAATTGATGCAACCTGCTTTGAAGCAGTTTCAGCATTATTTTTACGAATTGAAAAAAGTATACGACATTTTTCAGAATACTCACTTTTTATAATTTTTAAATCATTTTCTTTAATTGCTCTCATCACCTCGTTTGTTTCAGGATAATCAAATAATATCTCATATATTTCATTCACTGTTTTTGTAATGATCACAGCCGATGCAAGTGCCTCGCGGGCAGCGGTCTTATAGGCTGTTATCAAACCACTGACACCCAGTTTTGTGCCTCCAAAATAGCGTACAACCACAATTACTATATTGGTAAGATCGAAACTTAGTATTTGTCCAAAGATAGGACGTCCAGCAGTACCCGAAGGTTCGCCATCATCATTCATGCGTTGCGATTCACGTGAAGGACCAATAGCCCATGCAAAACAATGATGACGGGCATCATGAAATTGATTCTTGTATTTATTCACAATATTCATTGCATCAGCCTGATCAAAAGCAGGTTCGGCAAAAGCAAGAAATTTACTTCCTTTCTCCTTATAAATGCTGCTTACAGGTGCCTCAATTACTTTATAGGTATCGTCAAAAAGCATTCCTATGCAATAAAAGTTTTAAGTGATGAAACAATTTCTGAAATTTCCTTTTTGCTTAGTTTACGTCTTAAAGGATTGTCAATCAATTCTTTTTTACTCTCCTGAAGCCTGGAATGCCAATCTCCCGGTTGTTCAAGATCTCCGGCCTTTCGGGGAATAATATGAAGATGAACATGAGAAATACTTTGCCCGGCAGCTTCTGACTCCTGTAATGACCAATCAAAACCTTCAGCTTTAAAAAAAGTTATTAATTGCTTTGTTACTATTCGGGCAAAACGGAATAACTGGTCAAGTTCATTTTCACTTAAATCGTTAACAGATTCCACGTGCCGGCGGGGTATCACCATAGAATGACCCGGAAGAATCGGTGAAATATTGTAAACTGCAAGCATCTCAGTCGTTTCCATAAAAACATGGTCTTCAATTAATGGTGAACAAAATGGACAATCGTGGTTCATATAATAATAAATAATAACAATTTAAGGATAACTCTAATGTTTGAAAAGTAATTCGCAATCCTTTTTTCTACCTTTCTCATACCATGATTCAGGAATCACATTCCATTGAACTTCAGTTATTTCGGATGGTATTGGATTTGTGCTTAGCCATTTTGAGAGCATTGAACGCAAATCCTTTCCCGAAGTCCATACTGTACGGTTATAAAGTTCGTCAGGTGTAATTCCAGAGCCTTCAGTAAAATGCCCTCCCCCACCGCTTCCCCGGTATGAGTTCACAGCAACCGTATAAAAAGATCTGGGGCTGAACGGTTCTCCATTTGACATTGAATGAATAGTTATTCTGCCTCCTGCTGGTTTTGAAACATCAACGGTATAAAAAATTCCTGCTGCAGATTCAAAATTATAAAAAGGAGTAACTGTTTCACGCTGTCCAAATGAATTGGTTTTTGTCTCTCCTTTGTCATTTTTCTTGAAATTCAATAAATGATCACTGCTATCCATCATTTGGTTCATCCAGTTACTATAACTGTATTCAAGCGCATCAAGAATTTCCTTTCCGCTTAATCTCATTGTGTATAACTGGTTCTCAAAGCGATAAAGTTTAAACATATCAGCTATATTGATTTCACCGGAGGGCAGTATAGCATTAAATGCAAGCGGGGCGCAAAAAGAAATATCAGCACCGGTAATTTTAAGCTGAATATGATGTATAAGGTTTACGAACTCTGCACTTCCAAACAGGCAATCTCTGCTGAATAAAGTATCTTTCAGGATAGTAACTGGTTCTTTAAGATAATTCTTAACTGGTTCTAAAAAATGAGAAAAGTTCTCTGTAAAATCTGCATCTGCCTGAAGTTTTGTAACACTCCTTATATTACCTATTACGTTTTTACTTTTTATTTGATTTTCAGTATCGGTAATTATTAACATTTCAGCCACAGCCACGTTGTGAGAATTACTACCACTACCAAGAATATAAACAGCTTTTCCGGAGGGACTAGTAACAGGAACATTCCATAATCTGTGGTCATGACCGCTAAATACAACATCAAATCCACTTACTTTTTGAGCAATCAGCCTTGAAGCATCTTCGAGCATTGGAAGCTCCGCTTCGGTAAAGCTACGTTCCGGCGCTCCTGAATGAAACAAACCAATTAAAATATCAGGTTCTTCAGTGTTTTCAATATAATCAACCCATTTGCGGGCTGATAAAAGCATGTCTTCAAAAATCATATCACTCCATAAATCCTTTGGAAGCCATTTAGGTACACTCGGCGTGCATAATCCCAAAACAGCAATTTTCAGATTGCTCCGGTTAATAATTGTATATGGTTTAAAATAAGGCTCTCCTGTAGACTCATTAGTAATATTGGCAGCCATCCATGGAAATGAAAACTGCTGAACAAGTTTATCATAAACAGGATGCCCGGCTTCAATATCATGATTGCCAACGGTTGCGGCATCATATTTCATGAAATTCATCATTTGGGCAAGCGGATGAAAGCCGGCAGTATCAATAAAGTTATAATAATATATTAAGGGATCACCCTGAAGCAAATCACCATTATCAAGTAAGACAACTTCCTGTCCCTGCTCCGACCGTTCATTTTTTACATAGGAATATACCTGAGCCAGCGAATTTGTCCTGGCACGATTCTCAAACAGATCATAAGGTAAAAAATGACCATGTATATCACTGGTAACTAATACCTTTAGCCTTATAGTATCCTGTGCTAAGAGCTCCGAACCCAAACAGGCTATTATGCTGTATACCAATAATATAAAGGGCTTCCAAATTTTCATTTAGGTTTGATTTTTTCCTCAAAGATAAAAAACCTGTTTAAATTTGGCAGCTTAAAAAGCTATTGTTTTACTCTTAAAAAGCAATAAAAATTTTTCAGTTCGCTTAAAACATTGTAACTTTGAGACTTATCCGAACACTGATTTATCTTATTTTATTTTTTAGTTCTTTCAAAATCATTTTTCAGAAAATATAATAAACTCATTTAACTATCATGGATATAAGAACAGCTATAATAACCGGAGCTTATGGGGCAATTGGAAAGGCAATAGCCCTGGGGATTGCTGAAGCAGGACACAAAGTAATTATGTCTGGACGTAATCCCGGTTTGTTGAAACAGGCGGCAGATGAAGTTCGTCAGAAAACCCGAAATAATAACATCATTGAAGCAACAACAGACCTGTCATTAAAGGAAAACATCGCTGATTTAGCGCAAAAAGTCAAATCTCCGGTTCACATACTGATAAACAATGCCTGCACTGCACCGAAACAAAGGACTGAGAATAAAAACGGAATTGAAATGCAATGGGCAGTAAATGTTATGGCGTATTTTTATATGATGAATGAATTTTTTCCTCATTTGTCAGAAGCCAATGGAAGCAGGATTATAAATGTTGCAAGTTACTGGGCCGGAGGTCTTGATCTAAAGGATCCTGAGTTCAAGACCCGAAGATATAATAATGATGCAGCATATCGTCAAAGCAAGCAAGCTGACAGAATGCTTACAGCATATTTTTCTGAGAAATATCAGAAGTATAATATTACTGTCAACACCTGCCATCCAGGTGATGTAAACTCAAAACTCAGCAACAGCCTTGGTTTTGGAGGGAGCGAAACTCCTTCACAAGGTGCTGATACACCTGTTTGGCTTGCCCTGTCAGCACAAGTAAAAGGAATAACCGGAAAATATTTTGAACACCGACAGCCGGTATATTGCAGCTTTATGAAAAACAAGGACGAGGTAAACCGGCTTTTTGAACTATGTTCAAAGTACTGATATAAACCTATGGTTTATAAAAATACGTAGATACCAGTTCAGTAGCTTCTTCAAGTGCAAAAGCCTTGTAACCTTTCTCAATGGCTTTTTCAATCAATGGTTCCGGTACAAAACCTGTAATAAGTTTCAGTATCCCACCTGAATTCATCTTACTAAGCCTGTTAAACACTTCGTCCACCGGATGACGACCGGCAGCCAACATTGGACGGGCATCAAGTGTATCTTTTATGTTAGCTTCATTAAACCAGTTATGATCTGCTTTTATTTTGTCAACGCTCAAAGCACTGGCTGAATCAGCTTCAGACAACCCTGCCTTTTTTCGCAACTGATTGATCAGCATTCCAAGATCCACCTTACCAATGATTGCAGCTTGCTGAAGAGTAGTAATACGAGCAACAGTATTCCTTAACAGCGGATTTTTCAACTTCCCAAATTCAGGAACCATTTCAACCAGGGTTTCTTCAAGCCCGGGGTAGGCATCAATTAACTCCCTTATCTTTATTGTAGGTATAATATCTGGTCTTTCCGACATATATTTACAGATTAACAATTGGGGTTTATCATTCATAAAATTCAAAACCCCAATTTAATTTAACATACATTCATTATTTATAATTCAGCAAACGCCGTTCGCCCTGCAAGTTACGTTTTTCTGATAATTCCTGGCTAACTTCAAGGGTTCCAAGATATTCACCATCGGCATTCCGAACAGCAAAATATTCGATATGAATAAACATGCCTCCTTTCTGGATCCAGAACGCAGCGCTGCTTTGCCTGCCGCTCTTAAAATCACTTAGTATCTGTTCCACAGTATGAACGCTTCCGGGAGGATGACACATTCTTACATCACGCTGAAGAATAGCACGATTACGGTGAAATATCCTTTCTGAACTCTGAGAAAAATATGCAACTTTATCATTTTTATCCACAAAGGTCATGTCAACAGGCAATGAATTAAGTACTGCTGTTAACTCCTCAACAGTAAAACTTCCGGAAGGAAGCACTACTTTATTATTATCAACCTGAGAAGTTTGGGGTTCGGTACTGACATTCTCCGGCTTCCACACAGTAACAGGATCATACAGGCAAAAACCAATCTCAGGGGTCTGCAAGTAAATATCATACCATTCACTTTCATTCAAAGTTTCAAGGCTCATGGGAAAAAGAATTTCTTCTTCTTTCATTATCATGTCCGTTACAGCGGTAGATGCTGGTTTAAGCAGCATATCAATTATTACAAGCAATTCATCCTTATCCATACCGGTTTCACGCAATGCCTCGTTTGCGGCTTTAAGCATTTCGCGGGCTTCATCATGTTTACCCCACATTACCTTAGGAGGTCCTGTGATCTCATATTTTTCTAAAAACGGAAATAAAAGATTTTCTTTTTTGATATAATGCTTATCAACGTCCATAAGCTGGTTGAAACCTTCGCGCAGCTTGTTTATAAAATCCACAAGCTCTTCATCCTTAAGATCTTTAACTTTTTCATAATCAGCATTTAGTGATTCCACAACTTCTTTCAAAGCCTGATTTTCTTCCCTGAAAGTATCAACAGGATGTCCTTCGGGAATTTCGGGTTGCCCTGAGGTATCAATACTTCCTTCAAGAACATAAGTGTGTATATCACATAATTTCAGAACCTCTTCAACTGGTAATCCTTCATTTATCAGCTCCTGTTCCACTTCAACAACATCGTTGTAAGGAACATTTTTCAAGATCTGGATAAGTCTGGCTTTTACCAGATCCGGTGCTTCACCTTCATGAAGCTGAAGTATCATATGTTTTAATAACGCTTTGCGTTCAGCATTGCTAATTTGTTCATTCATAACAGATTAATTATATTTTTTTAAAAAAAGAATTGTTTTACTTGTCCTTAAAGAGTTAATGCTCTAAAATTATGAAGTACTTAAACGGATACTATGATAATTTGTTTTATCTGGAATGAATTTAAATAAGCTAATCCGGTTCTGGAAAGTCACAAGGCATAAATTTGACCAGGAATCTTAGTGCAAATTTGCAACATTTTGTATATCAGTAATATAACAATCTGCTTAAACTCTTATTCTGTAAGTATTTCTTTTGAAGACAAGCCTTGGATAATCCAGTTTTTCAACGCTTAATCTTACTAATTGTCAAAAACCTTAAATTTGTCAGATAATTTTAACCTTTTTATCATGAAACAAATAGTATTAAAGATTTCAAAATTATTCATTGTGAGCCTGTTAATAGTTCTCATTTTCCAAAATGCACATGCTTTTACTCCCGAAAAAGAACCTATTACTGCTGAAAAAATGTGGTCAATGAAACGCGTTGGGAATCCGGTAGTATCCCCGGATGGCAAATATTCAGTTTTTACAGTCACCCAAACTGATATTGACGAGAATAAAGGTTTAACCAATATTTTCATGATGAATAATGACGATGGAAGCATTAATCAGCTTACTTTTTCAGGTAAAGACAGTTCGCCTGTGATCAGCCCCGACGGAAAGCAAATAGCATTTCTGTCAAGAAGGGATGATAGTCCTGCCCAGCTTTATCTGCTGAATCTTTCAGGCGGCGAGGCTCAAAAGATCACTGATCTTCCTGTAGCTTTATATGCTCCGAAATGGTTTCCTGACAATAAACGCTTAGCTTTCGCAGCCAATATTTTACCTGAATATAATGGTGACTGGGCGAAACTAAAGAAGTTGCAGGATGAAAAAAAGAACAATAAAGTTACTGCCCGGGTTACTGAGAATACCATATACCGGTTCTGGGACCGCTGGCTCACTGATGGATATTATCCGCGTTTATTTTCCATTGAACTGGATTCAAAAAAAGTAACTGATTTAATGCCAAATACTTCAAATTATTTTGACATGATGGGTGGGGTTTCCTATGATATTTCACCTGATGGCAGCCTGATCGCAGTAAGCTGCAATGTCACATTATCACCTTACCAGACTACAAATAATGATATTTTCCTGCTTAAAACTGACGGAAGTGGCTCAATGACAAATATTACTCCCGGTAATCCTGCTAATGATATAAATCCTGTTTTCAGTAATAACGGTAAAAGTTTAGTTTACGGAGCTAAAAAAGTATTTCATTTTTATGCCGATAAAGTTGTAATGACAGTTTATGACCTGCAAACTAAATCCAGTACTAGAATTACTGACAATATTGATCTTAGCTGTGAACAATGGTTTTGGTCAGAAGATGATAAAACGATTTATTTTCTTGCTGAAGACAAGGCAAGAAATGCTATTTTCAGCATTCCTGCCGGTGGAGGTAAACATAAGCGATTATTTAGCGAAGGAACAAATAATGGAGCAAGTTTTGCCGGTACTCAATATCTAATTTTCAATCATCATAATTTAAATTCTCCTCCGGAAATTTATAAACTTGATCTTCGTAGTCTGAAGCCTCAAAAGATGACTTCATTTAATGATGCTGTTTTGTTAACACTAAATCTTGGCGAAGTTGAAGATGTATATTACAAAGGTTATGGAAATGAAAATATTCAGATGTTCATAGTATATCCGCCTGATTATGATAGATCAAAGAAATATCCGCTGGTGATGATGATACATGGTGGTCCTCATGGTACTTTCGGCGATTATTTTCATTTCAGATGGAATGCTCACCTATTTGCTGCACCGGGTTATATTGTCGCATTACCTAACTTTCATGGGAGTACCAGTTTTGGACAGGATTTTGCTATCAGCATTCACGGCGAGAATTCCACAAAACCATTTGAGGACGTGATGAAAGCTGCCGATTATCTGATAGCACGAAATCTGGTGGATGAAAATAAAATGGCTGCTGCCGGCGGGAGTTACGGTGGATATCTGGTAAGCTGGATTGCCGGTCATACCGATCGTTTTGCCTGCCTTATAAATCATGCAGGGGTTTATGATCTTCACCTACAATATGCTACTGATTATACCGGCTACAGAAATTATCAGTATGGCGGTACTCCATGGGATGGATTTGATAAACTTAATCTCCACAATCCTTCTCAGTTTGCACATAATTTTTCAACCCCAATGATGGTTATTCATGGTGAGCGCGACTACCGGGTACCTGTGGCTCACGGACTGCTTGTTTACGGTATTTATAAAAGTAAGGGATTAGAAGCCCGCCTTGTTTATTACCCTGATGAGAATCACTGGATTCTGAGCGCACAAAATTCAATCTATTGGTATAAAGAAGTGCATAACTGGTTTGAAAGATTTTTAAAATAAGCCAAAAAATAATATTTACAGAGCTTTTCCCTGGCTCAATATTTTTTTATTTTTGTAAATTGTCTTTTCTATTTATACTGAATTATTCTGTAAGAAATGAAATATACTGTCAGCTCACTTTCAGCACTTGTAATTCTCAGAATAACAACGGGATGGCACTTTTTATATGAAGGATTGGTTAAAGTAACAGACCCCTCATGGTCATCCAGATCATATCTTATGGACTCCGGAGGTTTTTTAAAAGGCTTTTTTGAATGGATAGCAGAAAACAATACTGCACTTACTATTGCTGACAGTCTTAATGCCTGGGGGCTGACCCTGATAGGCATTGCTCTCGTTGCTGGTATTTTCACACGTTACGCTGCTTATGCAGGTATAATTTTACTTGGGTTATATTATTTGTCGCATCCTGCATTTCCGGGAATAACCTATTTGTTTCCGGTAGATGGCAGTTATTTTATCATTAACAAGACCCTGATTGAATTAGCTGCTATGTGGGTAATAATAAGCTTTCCCACTTCGGATATTATCGGACTTGAAAGGCTTTTCAAAAAAATGTAATAAATAGCATCGGGAAATGACCTTAAGAATTTTAATTATTCAATAAAAATGAAAACTAAAAATACAAACCCGGATCAGAAAGACAAAGAAAAAAACACAATCAGCAGGCGTGATCTTCTGGCCGGGCTGGCTTCACTTCCTGTTCTTGGGCTGTTAGGGTATGGCTTATTTAATCACAAAACTGAAACTGCAAGGAAAAGTTCCAGTTTGCTTGGCGATATTGACGTCATTATTCCAAAAGGCATACCTCCACTGATTGACGGACCTCCCTTAAGGCTGGGCATAGTCGGTTGCGGAAGTCGTGGCCGTTATCTGATGAAAGCCCTTGGTTTTCTTCATCCCGACAAAATTGATGAATACAAGCAATATGCACGCGAAAGCAAATTCTGGAAAGAGTATCTTGAACAGTTCATGTTGCAGGAAAACCTGAACATTAAAATTACCGGTATCTGTGATGTTTTTGATAAGCACGCAAAGCAAGGAGTTGAAACAGGTGCAAATCTTTATCGTAACGGGACAGGCGGTAAAATGACAGAATTACCAAAGCGATACCGCACTTACAAAGAATTGCTTACTGCCGATGATGTTGACGCTGTTATAATCGCAACTCCTGATCACCTTCACATACCTGTGGCATCGGAAGCTGCGAGGCATGGAAAGCATATATACTGCGAGAAACCATTATCATGGACAGTTCCGGAAACTTTTGATATCAGAAAAGCTGTTAAGGAATCGGGAGTAGTTTTTCAGCTGGGACATCAGGGCAGACAAACAGAAAGTTATCTGGTAGCCCGTTCCCTCATAAAGCAGAATGTAACCGGTAAGATCTCATTAATTGAAGTATGTACTAACCGTAATGATCCCAATGGCGCATGGGTTTATGATATTGACCCTGAAGCTAATGAGCAGACTATTGACTGGAAGCAGTTTATAGGACCGGCGCCATGGCATGAATTCAGTGCTGAGCGGTTTTTCAGATGGCGTTGCTGGTGGGATTATGGCACAGGCCTTAGCGGTGATCTTTTTACTCATGAATATGATGCTTTGAACCAGATACTTGATCTTGGAATACCAAAATCGGCAATGGCTTCAGGAGGAATATATTTCTACAAGGATGGCAGAACGGTACCCGATGTTCTGAACATGGCCTTTGAATTTCCTGACAGGGATCTTACATTATTATACAGTGCTACTCTGGCTAATGAAAAAAACCGTGGTAAAGTCATTATGGGGCATGATGCATGGATTGAGCTTGACGAATCATTACTTGTGGTTGCTGATCCTAAATCAACCAAATATAGGGAGAGAATAGAGAAAGGGATTATAGAACCCCATAAACCAATTTTCTCTTATGTACCGGGGCAGGAAAGCATTGACGCCATCACTACCCCTACTGAAAAATATTTTGCAAGTCGCGGATTGCTCTATACTTATCGTGGCGGAAAGCCTATTGATACTACACATCTTCATCTTCGTGAGTGGATAAACTGCATACGCCGGAAAGATGGTTCACAGCCCAGCTGTGATATTGACCAGGCTTTTGAGGAAGCAATAACCGCCCACATGGGAACTATTGCATATCATGAAAAGCGACAGACTTTCTGGGATGATGTAAATGAGGTAATTTATTAAATGAATCCGACTATGAAAACAAGACGGGATTTTTTACGCTCTGTAGCTTTAGCAGGTGCTTACATTTTTACAAAGCCGTATTTGGTCAAAGCCTTTGATTTTGGAGCAAATCCGGTAAAAGAAACCGGGATACAATTATGGAGTTTGCGTGATTTAATAAGAGATGAACTTGTACCAACATTAAAAGCAGTTAGCACTATTGGTTATACCGGAATAGAAGCTTTTGACTTTGATGGAAGCTTTTATGGACATGCTCCAAAGGACTTTAAGCAGATTTGTGCTGATATGGATTTAAAGATTTACAGTTCTCACACTCCCATTACCGATAAAAATGCAAACCTGTTTGCCGAAAAAGCCAGTGAAGCAGGGTTGGAATATCTGTTCTTGCCTTCATTTGTAGGAAGACCTGCAAATACAATTGATGATTTTAAAAGAACAGCCGAAGAATTAAACCGTATTGGTCAGATATGTCGCCAGTTTAACATTCAGTTTGGTTATCACAATCATGAATTTGAATTTAAACCTATAGTAGATCAGTTACCTTATGATGTTTTATTAGAGGAGACCGATCCCGGGCTTGTTAGTTTTCAACTGGATATATACTGGATAGTTAAAGCAGGCTCTAGACCATCAAAATATTTCACCAATCATCCGGGGCGTTTTCATACCTGGCATATAAAAGATTTAGGGCATGATGGCGAAACACTTATTGTTGGCAATGGAACCATTGATTTCAAATCGCTGATGAAATATTCACAAAGTAGCGGATTAAAGCTAATGATTGTTGAACAGGATAATTTCACTGAAGGAACGCCTCTTTATTGTTCAGAACAAAGTTTACGTTATATACATTCAAATTTATTTTAACATACCTTATTAATTATGGAAGCAAACAAAAACACAAGTCAGGGAATTGACCGCCGGGCATTTATACGCAATTCAGCGCTTGCCACGGCTGGATTCATGATCATGCCAAGTCATGTTATATCAGGACTTGGACATCGTGCTCCCAGCGATAAACTCAACATTGTCGGAGTCGGGGTTGGAGGTCGCGGCGGAGGAGTTATTCGCGCTGTGAGCAGCGAAAATATCGTTGCTCTATGTGATGTGGATTGGAAATATGCATCAAAGATCTTTAATGAGTTCCCAAATGCCAGAAAATTTTACGACTGGCGGGAAATGTTCGATAAGATGAAGGATTCCATTGATGCAGTGGTTGTTGGAACGCCCGATCACACGCATGCTATCATTAGCATAAACGCAATGAAAATGGGGAAACATGTTTACTGCGAAAAACCTCTTACCCATTCAGTATGGGAATCACGTGAAATGACCCGCATTGCCAAAGAATACAAAGTAGCCACACAAATGGGCAATCAGGGTAATTCAGGTGAAGGTATAAGGCAGGTATGCGAATGGATATGGGACGGTGCAATTGGCGAAATCAGAGAAGCACATGCATGGACAAACCGCCCAATCTGGCCACAAGGTCTGGAAAGACCAACTGAAGTGGTTGCAGTACCTGATACATTGAAATGGGATTTATTTTTAGGCCCTGCACGTGAACGTCCTTACAATCCAATTTATACTCCGTGGAACTGGCGTGGCTGGTGGGATTACGGAACCGGAGCCCTTGGCGATATGGCTTGTCATATCATGGATCCTATTTTTAAAGCTCTGCGTCTGAAATATCCTATCAGAGTTCAGGGTAGTTCTACTTTATTCAATACTGAATCTCCCCCATTGGCTGAAGTTGTCAAGTATGTATTTCCGGAAAGGCCAAGAGACAAAAAGATCAATATGCCGGAAGTTACTGTTACATGGTGGGATGGCGGTTTGCTGCCTCCACGCCCTGAAGAACTTCCTGCCGGTGAAGTAATGGGACGCGATAGCAATGGAGGCTGCTTGTTTATAGGTTCGAAAGGAAAGATCATGACCGGATGCTATGGAAGAAATCCTTTTTTGTTACCTTTGGATTATGATAAGAATTATGAGCGCCCGAAGCCCGAGCTTCGCAGAGTATTAGTAAGTCATGAAATGGATTGGGTTCGTGCCTGTAAAGAAAGCCCTCAAAACAGAACCGAAGCCAGCTCATATTTCGGATACTCCGGGCCTATGAACGAAATGGTAGTAATGGGTGTGGTAGCAGTAAGATTACAGGATTTAAAACGTGAACTCGAATGGGACGGAGAAAACATGCATTTCAGGAACATATCTGATAATGACGAAATTAGAGTGGTGCTTAGCGATAAATTTGAGATCATTGACGGGCATCCGCATTTCGAAACCAAACATGAAACAATTAATGCCAAACAGGCTGCTGAGGAATATATCAGACATACTTATCGTAAAGGATGGAGCATGTAAAGCAGCGGTTTGAATTTGATGTAAAATGTGAAGTGCAAATTTCAAACCACATAATAAATTAAAAACTAAACACTTATATTATAAATAAAAATTTATAGAAATGAAAAAACTGTTTTATTTTAGTATGATCGCGCTTTTTATCACTGCCTGTGGTGAAACTGGTAAAAAGCCTGCTGAAGAAGCAAAAGAAATTGAATCTGAAGATTGGATCTCCATGTTTGACGGCGAAACTCCCGGAAAATGGCGCGGATACAATAAGGATTATTTCCCTTCTGGCTGGGAAATCACTGACGGAACTTTGAGGTGTATAGCTTCCGGACGCGGAGAAGCAGGCTCCCTCGAAGGAGGTGATATCATTTATGATGAAAAATTCTCGAATTTTGAGCTTTCGCTTGAATGGAAAATTTCAGAAGGCGGAAACAGTGGAATTTTATATCTTGCCCAGGAATTGCCGGATAAAACCATTTGGCAAACAGCACCTGAAATGCAGGTTCTGGATAATACCACACATCCTGACGGGCGTGAAGGCAAACATAGCGCCGGAGCATTATATGATATGATCGGCGTTGATCAGGATAAGGTTAAGCCTGTGGGTGAATGGAATCAGGTGAAAATTCTTGTTTACAAAGGATTGGTTGAACACTGGCTAAATGGAGAAAAAGTTGTAAGCTACCATCTCTGGACACCAGAATGGAATGAAATGGTTGCCAACAGCAAGTTCCCGCAATATAACCCCGATTGGGCTAACGTGGCTCAGGAAGGTTATATAGGCTTGCAGGATCATGGTGATGATGTCTGGTACAGAAATATAAAGATCCGAAGGTTATAACCCGCTGAGTTTTAATAACAGACATCTTTGTACTTTATTCTGATTTCTCAGAACATTATTTACAATAATTAAGTCATCATTGTGAAATAGTGCGGTTCTGATTTGTTACACTGTTCAAAACCTCAGAAATTAATCACAGATATCCTGAGAGTGATTTGAATGGTTTAAATTTGCCGATTTATTATGAACAAGTCAGAAAGTAAAAATATTGCCGCATATTTTGGTTTATCCGTGATGACTCTTATCACGGGTTTGTCATTTATTTTTGTAAAAATAGGACTGAGATATACAGATCCGTATAGTTTGCTGGCTCACAGATTTACAATCGCCTTCCTTGGTATTATTGCTTTAAAGCTGGCAGGACTAATCAAGATTCAGGAGATAAAACCGCGTGATCGCATTGCTATCCTTGGAATTGCATTGTTTTATCCTATCCTGTTTTTTGGATTTCAAGTTTTGGGATTACAATATTCCACAGCTTCTGAAGGTGGGATTATATTGGCTTTCCTACCTGTATTCATGCTAATTGCAGGCTGGTTGTTCCTGAAAGAACGAACCACCGTGTGGCAGAAACTCGGTGTTGGATTATCAGTTCTTGGACTTATCTTTATTTTCTGGCATAAAAACGAAACTCAAAGCCAAAGTATCCGTGGTATAATCCTTCTGTTACTTTCTGTTATTTCAATGATAGGATATTTTGTTATTGGGAAACGCATCATGCAGCGTTATAATTCACTGGCTCTCACTGCAATAATGATAACAATCGGTTTCATTGCATTTAACATAATAAGTGTTGGCAAACATATTACGGAAGGTAATATTGATCAGTTTTTCAAGCCTTTTCTGAATTTACCATTTACCTGGTCAGTAATATATCTTGGTGTTTTGTCTTCAGTAATTTCTTCGTATTTGTCAAATTATGCCCTAATAAATATCCCAACTTCCACGATTAGTATCTTTAGTAATCTGAACCCCATTATTGCTATAATTGGCGGAGTATTATTTCTGGGTGAGCGACTGTTATGGTATGATATAACCGGTGCTGTTGCAGTTATGTTTGGTGTGGTCCTGGTTTTAGCTTTTAAACCCGATAATCGCTGAATTTGATTTTACAATCCTGCTTTGGCTTGATAATTATAAACTTATGGTATTTTTGTATTTGAAACAAGTAAGAATGATTATAAAAACTCAATTTATGTTTAAATAATTACTGAAGAAAACATTAAAGCCATTTCTTAAATATCTGAACCTAATTTTTAATATAAACAACTGGAATTATGATTATTATAACTGGAGCTGCGGGCTTTATTGGTAGCGTACTTACAGGCAGACTCAATGAAGACAAAATTTTTAATCTGGCATTAGTTGATGATTTTAGCAGAAATGACAAAGCAAGAAATCTTGAAAACAAATCGTATCGTTGCAAAGTCCATCGCAATGAATTTTTCTCCTGGCTGAAAGACCATCAGATAGATATTGATTTTATTTTTCATATAGGAGCACGCACTGATACTATCGAGTTTAATCAGGTAGTTTTTGATGAACTAAATCTGAACTATTCTAAAAAACTATTTTCATTCTGTACAAATGCAGGTATTCCATTAATTTACGCCTCCTCAGCCGCCACTTATGGTTTGGGAGAATATGGTTATTCTGATGATCATTCAGTAATCCGGGATTTAAAACCATTAAATCCCTATGGCAAGTCAAAAAATGATTTCGATATCTGGGTTTTGGAACAAAAAGATACTCCTCCATTCTGGGCTGGAATGAAATTTTTCAATGTATATGGTCCTAATGAATATCATAAAGGAAGGATGGCATCAGTGATCTTTCATGCTTATAATCAAATGATATCGCAGGGGCATGTTAAGCTTTTCCGTTCCCACAACCCCGATTATGCTGATGGAGGTCAGCTCAGGGATTTTATCTATGTAAAAGATGTAGTTGATGTTCTGGTATTTTTAATGCAAACCAAACCAGATTCCGGAATTTACAATTTAGGAACAGGCATGGCAAGGAGTTTTTACGATCTTGCCAAAGCTACTTTTAACGCTGCAAATATTCCTGAGAAAATTGAATTCATTGATACTCCTGTTGATATACGGGATAAATATCAATATTTTACTCAGGCAGAAATGAACAAACTTGCACAAACTGGTTATACAAAAAGTTTTTACAAACTTGAAGATGGTATTCAGGATTATGTTTCCAACTATTTAATGAAAAATACTGTGCTTTGAACCGCTGTTAAATAATATTCAGAAGTCTGTTTGATATGTAGGAAACTTAAATACATTATTTACTAATTTTGAAAACTCTTTTCAATCAAAGCCAATTATAACCAAATACATATATATCTGACATGGTACGAAGAAAACGGAAAACGGGGTTAGGAAGATTATTTCGAATAAAAAAGAAGGATACCAATATCAAGAAAATTGATCCATCAGTATTACGCAAAGGTGCTGATGCCGATAAATTTGCATTATCAGTTGATGAAAGCCGCAAATTATCAAAGCGCAGGCGGTCTTTTCTTGCACGTCTTTTTAGATCGATCAGAAGTAAACCTGCAAAATCAACAACACCGCTTATACTAAAGCCAATAGAACCTGAGCCGGTTCGTAAAAGATATAAACTTAGCAACAGTCACTATTTAATCATTAACTCTACTATTAAGTATCTTGTTGCCTATATATTAATTTATCTGATTTATCAGCTTACAGTGGTTCTTGTTGCAAATTTGTATGGTCTTTCAGGGGTATTGTATTTTCATAAAGTATTCTGGCCCATTGGTGATAATTCAAGGTTGTGGACTCCATATTATAAGATCATTATTATAATGGGTTCAGGGCCTTTTATTTCATTGTTATTAGGTTTGTTGTTCCTTAGAATAGCTCAAACCAGAACAATGGACCAGGGTACAAAACTTTTTTTTCTATGGTTGGCGCTTCATGGATTAAATATGTTTTTTGGGGCTTTTGTTGCAGGTGTCACTACTAACGAAGGTTTTGGTTATGTTGCCCTTTGGCTTTACATGAGCCTGATGTTAAGAATAGTGTTTTCATTTATCTTTTTATTTGCATTAGCTGCAATTGGTTATTATTCCACTAGCTTATTCTATGAAACAGCCCAATCACAATCGTATCTCAAATCAGAAAACAAACGGCTTTTTGTTTTATATCAAACCTTACTGCCATCTATTTTTGGTGCAATAATAATGTTGATTGTTCGTATTCCGGAGAATCCTCCATATCAGGTCCTCCTGCTATTTACACTTCTTTGTGCAACGTTTGCAGCGTATTTTAATAAAAAGGCAAAGCCAAAACGTATAAGAAACTTTCCGAAACATAACGGGCGAAGGGTTGATTGGGGCTATATCATTGTTTTGGTGGCTTTGCTTTTAATATTTCGTTGGTTATTATACTACGGACTCCATATTATTCTTAGGTTTTCCATTTCATTAAATTTATTTGGTGCACCATAAAACAGTTCTAAGTCAAAAATTTATTTCTCAAACAGGGTAGTTATTTTATTGACTTTGCTAGCTATTTTTATTACTTTTGCAGTAACCTTATTAACGAAAAACAATTATGAAAAACATTTTGGTCGCCATTGATTTCTCTGACCACTCCACAGAAATCATTTCCAGGTCGGTAGAAATAGCTAAAGCATTTAAAGCAAAAATCTTTCTTGTCCATGTAGCTGATCCTAATCCATTTTTTATTGGAAGTGAATTAGAACCTCAAATGTTCCAGATACAACGTGAAGAGGAACTTGACCGTAAACGCAATGAGCTTCAAGCTATTGCCAAAGTAGTTTCTGAAAAAGATGTGGAAATTGAAAACCAACTCTTAATGGGTGTGCCTGTAACATCAATCCTTGATAAAGCAGAAGAGATAGCTGCTTTTATGATTATTATAGGTAAAGAAAGTCATGGTTTTTTTTATAGGACATTTATGGGTAGCACCAGCGAGGGCGTTGTTTCCAGATCCAATTGTCCGGTGCTTGTAATTCCACGTGTTGACGAAGAATAATTTTTCTGAAATATTATTATTCTGATTATACCTCAAGTAAAATATGTATTTTTACGGCTTGAAATAGTTTATTCCGAAATGTCATTAGAGAAATTTCAAAATTCAAGTCAGAAGAAAGAAAATATTACCGGGGGTAATGCTCTTATCTTGCATAACGATGATCACAATACTTTCGATTTTGTTATTGAAAGCCTTATATCGGTATGCGGTCATACACCTGAACAGGCAGAGCAATGTACCCTTATTACTCATTACAAAGGAAAATGTAAAATTAATGAAGGCGATTATGAAGTCTTAAAACTACAATACGAAAAACTACTATTACTTGGATTAACAATTACATTAAATTAAACTCTTTGCATTTATGACTAACAGGAAATTAATATTCGTATTCTTATTTACACTCTTATTGAGTTCATGTGCAAAAGTGCCGATCACAGGCCGAAGGCAGCTTAAATTATTGCCCGAAAGCATGCTTATGAATATGAGTCTTGCTTCATATAATGAGTTTTTATCAACTAATAAAGTTGTTCCCTCCAGCAACCCCAATGCAAAAATGGTATCAGAAGTTGGTAATAAAATTGCCGGTGCAGTTTTTAGTTACATGGAGGAAAACAAAATAAAAAACAAATCTTTTAATTTTGAATTTAATGTTGTTGAGAATAATCAGGTTAATGCCTGGTGCATGCCTGGAGGAAAGGTTGTTTTTTATACCGGTATTTTACCAATTGCCAAAGATGCTGAAGGCATAGCTGTGGTAATGGGGCACGAAATAGCGCACGCTCTGGCAAATCATGGAAATGAAAGAATGAGCCAACAAATGGCATTAATACTCGGTGGTATTACTCTTGATGTTGCTTTGCATGAGAAGCCACAGGAAACAAAAGATATTTTTTTAATGGCATACGGTGTTGGCGGTAATTTAGGAATGCTGGCGTATTCGCGCAAACATGAGTATGAAGCTGATAAACTGGGAATGGTCCTAATGGCTATGGCTGGCTATAATCCCGAACGTGCTCTAAGTTTCTGGCAGGAGATGTCAAGGATGGAAGCCCCAGGACAAATAGCTTTATTAAGCACTCATCCTAGCGGCGAAGCCAGAGTCAAAGCTATCAGAGATTTTTTGCCTGAAGCTATGAAATATTATAGGTCTCGTAAATAAACTACCGCTTACCATCTGATAACAAGCTATTTATATATATTATTAATAAAAACAATACAACTTATACCCGCAAATCAGAGGTTTTATTATGAGCTGGACATTAATTATTTTATTTTTTCTAATAGGGCTGGTACTTTTGCTTATAGAAATGCTAATAATACCGGGTGCAACAGTATTTGGACTTTTAGGATTTGGGGCACTAGCTGTTAGTATATGGCAGGCTTATGCAGGCCATGGCACCCCTGAAGGACATTACTTTTTAATAGGTGCTATTATATTTACGGTTGTATTATTGGCTTTCGCACTAAAATCAAAAACCTGGAAAAAAGCAATGCTTGATTCAGAAGTAAAATCAAAGGTAAATGTTGTTGAGCCTGAAAAAGTAAAACCCGGAGATGAAGGTAAAACCATTTCAAGGCTGGCACCTGCAGGTAAAGCCTATATAAATGGCGATTACTATGAAGTTCATTCATTAGGTGAATATATTGAACCTCAGTCTGATATAGTTGTTATTCAGGTTGAGTTCAGCAAAATAATTGTTAAACTAAAAAACTAATTAAAAATGGAATCAGGATTTGTTCTAATTATTATCGGAGTTGCTGCCCTGTTTGGCTTATGGCTCATTCTTTATTTTATTCCAATTGGCTTGTGGTTTTCAGCACTTGTGTCAGGGGTGCGTGTTTCCCTGCTACAACTTGTACTTATGCGTTGGAGAAAGATACCACCATCTATTATCGTTAATAGTATGATTGCTGCTACAAAAGCAGGACTAACGGTTTATCGTGATGACCTTGAGGCTCACTTTCTGGCAGGAGGACATCTTAAACCGGTAATCAATGCCTTGATTTCTGCTGATAAGGCAAATATTGCACTTGACTTTAAAATGGCTACGGCTATTGACCTTGCCGGTCGAGATGTGCTGGAAGCAGTGCAAATGTCAGTAAATCCCAAAGTCATTACTACCAAACAAATTACAGCAGTGGCTAAAGATGGTATTCAATTGATTGCCACAGCTAGAGTTACTGTAAGGGCAAATATTAAGCGGCTTGTTGGTGGTGCCGGTGAAGAAACCATACTTGCACGTGTTGGAGAAGGTGTTGTAAGTGCAATTGGTTCAGCCGATTCACATAAAAACGTATTGGAAAATCCCGATGTAATTTCAAAGGTTGTTCTTGCCAAAGGACTTGATAGCGGTACTGCATTTGAGATTCTTTCAATAGATATTGCTGATATTGATGTTGGCAAAAACATAGGTGCTAATCTTCAGATGGATCAGGCTAATGCCGATAAGAATATTGCTCAGGCAAAGGCGGAAGAGCGTCGTGCAATGGCTATAGCTCAGGAGCAGGAAATGAAAGCCAAAGCACAGGAAGCACGTGCCAAAGTTATTCTTGCCGAAGCTGAAATTCCTCTTGCAATTGCTGAATCATTCCGAAGTGGGAATCTGGGTATTATGGATTACTATAGGCTTCAGAACATTCAGTCAGATACAAAAATGAGGGACTCTATTTCAGACCCTGGCGCTGCTGATAAATCAAAAGATGAAGCTGGAAAGAAATAATACCGATTGGAAAAATATAATAGACCAATTTTCGCTCTGCTCGATTGTTCTATATATTTAAATCATCGGCATTTACGTTTGTAGATTTACAAAACAGTTTGGACTATTTTGTAAATACAAATCGTATAAGAATTTGATCAGATAATCATATTGTTTTAAAAAACCAGAATCTGATCCTAAAGGAATAATTCCTTTTCCGAACCTGAATTTTATCTGGTAATAACCGGGGTTATCCCTCAATTCTGAACATTTTATTGAGAACAGGTCTGTATTTATCACAGATGAATGATCGGCGCATTTTCAACGAAGCTGTTAGTTCACCACCATCTACAGTCCATTCGCTTCCAAGCAGTTCAAACTGTTTGATTTGCTCATAGGAACCAAACTGCATGTTGTATTTATCTATTTCAACCTGGAAACGTCTACGAAGTACCAGGTTGTTTACCATTTCCTCATCTGTAGTATAAGTGATGTCTTTGACTTTACAGTATGATTTCAGGAAAGTAAAATCAGGAACAATAAGTGCTGCCGCATATTTCTGATTTTCTCCAACTACCATGATGCTGTCAATAAAAGGAGATTCTTTAAATACATTCTCCATAAGTTCCGGATTGATGTATTTACCCATTGAAGTCTTAAAAATTGCCTTTTTCCGCCCGGTGATCCTCAATTGTCCTTCTGGTTCAATCAACCCGGCATCTCCTGTGTGGAACCAACCATCATCTTTTATAACTGCTTTGGTCATTTCAGGTTCTTTATAATAACCTGCCATTATATTTGGTCCTTTGCAAAGGATCTCACCATCAGGCGCTATTTTCACCTGAACACCTTCAAGCGGGGGTCCCACTGTACCAAATTTAAATCCATTTTTTCCAAAATGTGAAACAGCAATTACCGGTGATGTTTCAGTAAGTCCGTAGCCTTCAAGAACAGGTATTCCTGCAGCCCAAAACACTCTTGCCAGTCGAGGTTGCAATGCAGCTCCACCTGAAACCATCACATTCAGATTACCTCCTATTGCTTCTCTCCATTTCTTAAATACTAGCTTATCCACAATCTTTAATTGCAAATGATAAAACCATCCGTTAGCTCTATCCATTTCAAAGCGATATCCAAGATTAACAGCCCAGAAAAAGAACATTCTCTTTATTCCTTTTAACTTCCTGCCTGTTGTCATGATACGATCGAATATCTTTTCAAGAAAACGGGGAACTGTTGTCATCAACTGAGGTTTTATCTCACGCATATTATCGGCAATAGTGCCCATATTTTCAGCATAATATATACTAACACCAAGATATTGCCATACATAATTTATCATACGTTCGTACACATGGCAAAGCGGAAGATAACTCAAAGCTTTGTCGTTTCCGCTCAATGGAGGTATATGCCTTACTGCCATAACATTACTTATAATGTTGCTGTGTGTAAGCATTACACCCTTGGGATTTCCAGTTGTTCCTGATGTATAGATAATAGTTGCTACATCTTCAGCAACAATTTTAGCTTTAATAGCTTCTATTTCTCCTGAAACCGGATTTTTAATTCCCAGATCAATGAATTCACTGAAATGCGGATGTTCATTAAGTTTTTTGAAGGTATAAACCCCTTTCAGTGAAGGGATCTCAGGAATAATACGCTCAATTTTCTTAAACAATTCCTTACCTGCAATAAAAACCAGTTTTACTTCAGCATGTGAAAGAATATATTTATAATCAGATTCACTAATAGTAGGATAAACCGGAACATGAACTGCACCAGCCATCATAATACCCATATCAAGAAAATTCCATTCAGGGCGGTTATTGGTTATGGTTGCAATCTTATCTCCTGCTTTTATCCCAAGATTATAAAGAGCATAAGCTATCTGATGTGATTTTTCAATATACTGATCCACAGAGTAAAAAAGCCAGTTTCCATCTTCCTTACCTGAAAGAATTGAGGTGTTGTCCGGATAATTCTCTTTCAGTCTATCCAGGATGTCAAAAAGCCGGGTAACATCAGTATTCATGAGGTGATTTTTGATTAATTACTAATAATTATTTATTCTGTTTTTCTGAAAAATTGTGAAGCATTTGCCTGAGCTGAAGGCATTAGAAGGATGTCATTTATATTTACATGTTTTGGACGTGATGCTGCAAACCAAACTACATCAGCCACATCTTCGGCTAATAGTGGTTCAAAACCTTTATAAACATTATTTGCGCGCTCCGTATCACCATGAAAACGTACGGTCGAGAATTCAGTATTTACAGCTCCCGGGGCTACCTGAGTAACTTTTATTCCATGATTTAACAGGTCCATTCGCATAGCTTTGGTGAGCGCATCCACAGCGAACTTGGTGGCACAATAAACGTTGCCTTTTAAATAAACATCTTTTCCTGCTATTGAACCTATATTAATTATATGGCCACTAGTCCGGCTTACCATACCGGGAGTAATCAATCGGGTAACATAGAGCAATCCCTTTAGATTGGTATCAATCATTGTTTCCCAGTCATCAATATCTCCTTCGTGGATCGAATTCAAGCCAAGTGACAATCCTGCATTATTGATTAAAACGTCAATTTTTTGCCATTCCGCAGGCAGAGATTCAATATTTTTAATCGTTTCATTTCTATCCCTGACATCAAAATTCAGAACTAAAACCTTTGAATTGAATTCACTCCTAAGCCGGGCAGCAAGTACATCCAGCCTTTCGCGTCTGCGCCCAGTAATGATCAAATCAAAACCATTACGGGCAAAAATATTGGCACATGCTTCGCCAATACCACTTGTAGCACCAGTAATAAATACTATACTTTGCATTGTCCTCCTTAATGAATTTTAGAATAGTCTGCTTGTTCTATTATCAGAATCAGTATGTCTTATTTTTAAACGGGGTGAGCAAACAAAACCTTACTTCCTGATAAACAGCTAATTATACAACAAACTAAAAATCATTATGTTTATAAAAGTTCAAAAATATGAATTAAAACAAAACACCTGTCTTAAAAATCCTGAATTGAATTCTTGAAAAGCAACAATTTTTTCAACAATATACTAACATATGCAAATTAAACACCTAAGTTAATAAACCCTAAACCTGTAACTATGTTTAGCCAGCTCGTTATTGGCTTTTTCAACTTTATCTTTAAGGTCCTCCTTAAAATGAATTATTTTATTCATTAATGACTTATCGGTAGTAGCAAGTATCTGAGTGGCAAGAATTGCAGCATTTCTAGCGCCGTTCAGGGCTACAGTAGCAACAGGAATTCCCGGAGGCATCTGTAGGATTGATAAAATGGAATCCAATCCTTCAAGACTTGATTTAATTGGAACACCAATTACCGGAACCGGAGTTAATGAAGCAATTACGCCGGGCAAATGAGCAGCCATGCCTGCTGCTGCAATTATTACTCTTATGCCTCGTGTAAAAGCATTTTTAGCAAATTCTTCAACTAATTCCGGTGTGCGATGGGCAGATAAAGCCATTATCTCAAACGGAATTTCCATGTCATTTAAAAACTTTGCTGCATCTTCCATAACTGGCCAATCGGAAGTGCTGCCCATAATGATAGTTACTATCGGTTTCATTTTCTTTTATAAAATTTTATTTTATGCAAAGATATAATCTAAAGTTCATGAAGAGGAAAATGTTCGCTATTTGGCATTCTAATACCTGAAGCATTTATCACAATTATTCTTACTCAAAAGAAAAACAAATAACAAACTAAGAGCTAAACATTTGATCTTCTCATATTTACAACAATATAATATTGAGATGTAATTAAGCAATGATCGTTTAAGGAAATTTCTCAAATCGTTTTGTTAAATAATATTGTCCCGGAAAAACCAATAATATCTCGATGGCTTGTAATAGTTTCCAAAAATTCTTATAGGTTTGCATGCTCATAAATTAAAAGCCAAAATACAAACAGACTTTTGGGAACAGTATAAATTTTAAAATTATCAGACGACAGGTTTTTATGAATAAAATCAGATTAAAAGACAGAGAGTTTATCTTATTTATCACTTCTGATGAAATAGAAAAAGCAGTTACTAAAATGGCTAGCAAGATCAATAATGACATGGCAGGTAAAACGCCCTTGTTTCTGGTAATTTTAAGTGGTGCTTTTGTTTTTGCTGCCGATTTGTTGAGAAAAATAAAGGTGGATTGCGATATAACCTTTGTAAGACTGGCCTCTTATTCTGGAACTCAATCAACTGAGAAAATCAGAGAGCTACTTGGCTTGAATGAAGTTTTGAAAGACCGTACAGTTGTTGTGGTTGAAGATATAATTGATACTGGTCATACTATGGATGATATGATACATAAGTTAAAGAACCTGGAAGTTGCTGAAGTAAAAATTGCTACATTTTTACTAAAGCCTGCAGCCTTACGAAAAGATTTAAAAATTCACTATGTCGGCATGGAGATACCCAACGATTTCATAGTTGGGTATGGACTTGATTATGATGGGTTTGGACGAAATCTTCCTGATATTTATAAAGTAATTCCTGATTTATAAAATTCTTAAAATTTGAGTTATGCTTAATATTGCGTTGTTTGGCCCTCCGGGTGCTGGTAAAGGAACCCAGTCAAAATTATTGATCAAGAAATACAACCTTACCTATATTTCTACCGGTGATATACTTCGTCGTGAAATCAACGAAAATAGCGAGCTTGGGCGGCAGGCTAGATCAATAATAGAAAAGGGTGGTTTGGTTTCTGACGAAATTATTGTGCAAATAATTGAGAATAATATAAGTAAGAACCTTCATACAAATGGTATTTTGTTTGATGGATTTCCACGTACTGTTGTTCAGGCATACATTCTTGAAGGTTTGCTTTTTAAACTGGGAGTATCGCTCACCTGTATGTTAAGCCTTGAAGTACCTCGCGAGGAACTGATGCATCGCATGCTGGAAAGAGGGAGAATTGAAGGTCGTTCTGACGATACTAAAGAAGTGATCGAAAATCGTTTCAGAGAATATGATGCCAAAACCATTCCTGTAGCAGAGTTTTATAAAGAAAAAGACAAATACTTTCCCATCAATGGAGTAGGAACTATCGATGATGTTTTCATGCGTCTCACCCAAGCCATTGACAAAACTCTTGAGAAAGTATGGTTCAATCTGGTTATTTCTGGTCCTCCGGGAGCAGGCAAAGGAACACAGGGTAAATTATTAGCAGAAAAATTCAACCTATATTATATTTCTACAGGCTCATTGTTACGCAACGAAATAAGTGATGATACTGAAATTGGAAGACGAGCCAGACCTTTTCTTGAAAAAGGAGAAATTGTACCTGACGATATTGCTATTCCGTTAATTGAGAGAGAAATAAAATTGCATCAGGATGTAAATGGCTATATTTTTAAAGGATTCCCCCGCAGCATAGTTCAGGTTTATATACTTGATGGTTTATTAAGACGACTTGGCTCCAGTGTTTCATATGCTGTTGAAATTCAAGTTCCTACCCTAGAGTTAATAAAGAGGTTATCAGCAAGATCCAAAACTGATTCAGCTCGATCGTACGATGAAACTACCGACTTAATTGTAAATCGACTTGAAGAACATGAAGCCAAAGCAGCACATGTTTCAGATTTCTATATCAAGCAGGGTAAACATGCAGAGGTGGATGGCATAGGTTCTGAAAGTGAAGTATTTGACCGGCTTGTTGCTGCTGTTGAATATGCATATAGAAATATTCGCTAAATCAAATAATGAGTAATCAGAATTTTGTTGACTATGTAAAGATCCTTTTCCGATCTGGTAATGGTGGTGCCGGTTCTGTTCATTTTATACGTAACCGCCATACTGCTAGAGGCGGACCTGACGGTGGAGACGGCGGACGTGGCGGGCATATTATTTTGCGTGGTAATGATCAGTTATGGACTCTTTTACATCTTAAATACACAAAGCATATTTATGCCCCTCATGGGCAAAATGGAGGCGGGCAACTTAAAACAGGAGCCTCGGGTGAGGACGTTGTAATTGAAGTTCCTTTGGGAACTGTTGTAAAAGATACTGATACAGGAGAACTTTTGCTGGAAATAACCCAGCACGAAGAAACAAAAATTTTATTTGAAGGTGGGCGCGGTGGTTTGGGTAACGACCATTTCAAATCTTCAACTAACCGTACACCGCGTTATGCACAACCAGGTGAAGAAGGTAGAGAAAGCTGGGTGATCCTTGAATTAAAAATTCTTGCTGATGTTGGTCTGGTAGGATTTCCAAATGCCGGAAAGTCAACCCTGCTCTCAGTGGTTTCAGCAGCTAAGCCTGAAATAGCCGATTATCCGTTTACTACTCTTACTCCCAATCTTGGAATAGTTTCGTACAGGAATGGACGTTCATTTGTACTTGCCGATATCCCCGGTATTATTGAAGGAGCTCATAAAGGTAAAGGATTGGGAACCCGGTTTCTAAGGCATATAGAAAGAAATTCAGTGCTTTTATTTATGGTACCTGTTGATTCTGACGATATAAAAAAGGAATATGCAATTCTTTTAAACGAACTTAAACAATACAATCCCGAACTGTTGAGTAAAAATCGATTACTGGCTCTTACCAAATCTGATATGATTGACAGTGAGTTAATTAAGGAAATGAAAAAAGAGCTTCCTCATGATATTCCCCACGTGTTTATTTCATCAATAAGTGGATTAGGCATACAGCGACTTAAAGATATGTTATGGGTATTACTGAACCAATAATAATTCAATTTGCATTATGATTGAATTGATGAAAGAGCTTGACTTAAAGTTGTTTTTGTTTTTCAATGGTATTCACAGCGCTGCCGGCGATTTCATCATGTATTGGTTAAGTCATAAATTCATCTGGATTCCTTTGTATGTATTTCTGCTTTATTTGCTTTTCAGGTTTTATGGCAAGAAAGCTTTGCTGCTGCTTGTTATGGTAGCACTGCTTATCACGATCAGCGACCAGGTTTCGGTTCATTGTTTTAAGAATGTTTTTCAACGCTTAAGACCCTGCCATGAACCCAGTCTTGAAGGTATGGTTTATACTCTAGGACGATGTGGAGGAAAATATAGCTTTATTTCTTCTCATGCCAGCAACAGTTTTGCAATTGCAGTTTTTATGGCATTATTACTATGGGATAAAATGCGTATATTTTCGATAGTGATGATAGTATGGGCTGCTTTGGTTTCGTACAGCAGAATATATCTTGGAGTTCACTATCCTGCTGATATTATCTGTGGTGCAATTGCTGGTTCAATTGAAGCTTTTATTGTTTACAGATTATGGTTGTGGTTAAAAACAAAAATATGGAAAGAAACATAAAGCCCTATTGCCTGGAATCTTTATGGCAGTTCTTTACTATTTAGTATTCCATGCAATAAGCTTCACATATCAAATAATTAATAACCGTAAGCCCGTCCTTCCATCTTCTCGATAATAACTTTGTAAACAGTTACACTTTTTGCAGCCGGATCACTGTACTCATAATCACATCGCCCGGTATATTGTTTCATGATAAGATTAAGTATCTGGCGCTTTTCCGACAGGTCATCAATAAATTCAGTTTTCCCAAAAACCAATACACTACGGTATTTCATACTGTATGAACAGGCAACATCAGCATTTTGATGTTCTAGTACGTGATCAGTGCTGAAAGCCAGACACACATTATTATTGTTTTGCAAAACATCAATTTTCTTTCCTTTTGGTGCTGAATGCAGGTATAGAACACCATCCTCATAGCCAAAATTCATATGCAGGACGTAAGGTTTATTATCCTTATCTACCATACCCATGCTGCAATATGAACAACGGGCAATAATATCTTCCATAGCAGCAACCAACGAAATATTTCTGCTTTTCATAAATATTACTATAAATATTAGTTTTAAATTTCTTTTAATTCTTATCTGGTATTATCAATCCCAAGAAGCGATGAAATAATTGACAATACAATACTAAATAACAATGCATTCCAAAACCCATTTACATCAAATCCACTTACAAAATAATCAGCAAGCATGATAATACCTGCATTAATTGCCAGTAAAAACAATCCAAATGTAAAAACCGTTACAGGAATTGTAAGGACCACAAGAATAGGCTTAAGAATTGAGTTTAGTACTGCCAGAACAAACGCCACAATAATGGCGGTTGAAAAATCAGCCAGATGAACTCCTGGCAGGATATATGCAGCAATTATAGCTGATACTGCCGTAATAAGTATTCTGAACAACAACTTCATAGTATATTATATTATTTAACTTTCGCAAGCTCTGTTTACCCTGCCTGCAATAGGGCTTTGTAATTTGACAATTTTATAAAACTTTGATTATCAGAGAGTAATTTTTCCATTAACGTTTCTGTGTCAATTTCAATCAA
>JAAYJT010000075.1 GCA_012522795.1 Bacteroidales bacterium
GTGTCTTCAATCCGGATCATAGTCTGAGTCCATGGTATGGTAGTGCTTCCAATATCTATACCTTCGGTTTGGGTATCAGTCAGGTAGAGTGGAAGGTAGAAGACGAGTTCGGCAATACTACATTCTGTCTGCAGGAGGTGCAGATTCTTGAAGTGCCCGTAACCGTTGATGCCGGCTCTGATATGGGAATATGTGCAGGTCAGTCCTATCAGTTAAATGGTAGTGTAACAAATACAATGACTTTTGAATGGAGTACAAGTGGTACAGGTTCATTCGACAATCCAAATGCACTTAATCCTGTTTATACTCCAAGCTATGGTGATATTCTTGATGTTCAGGTCACTATTACTTTAACTGCTACCGGTCCATGTTCAACTGTAAGTGATCAGATGGTTCTGACAATATTCCCGCCACCAGTTGCCAATGCTGGAATAGATGCGGTCATTTGCTTAGGTGATTCTTATCAGATAGTTACAGCATCGGCAGATCATTATACCGGATTGTCATGGACACATAATGGCTTAGGTACACTCTTGGGTTCAAATACATTAACTCCTGTTTATCAGTCTGCATCTGGCGAAACAGGAATTGTTACGCTTGAATTAACAGTCGAAGGTTATGGTACCTGCGGTTCAGTAACAGATGTTATGACCATTACAATAGCTCCATCGCCTGAAGCTGATGCCGGCGTTAACACTGACCTGTGTGGGGAAAGTTATGCATTATTGAACGGTAATTTTGTTCCGGATGCTATAGTGGAGTGGAGTCAGGTTGGGGGTCCTAATCAGGCATTTTTATTTAATGCAAATACCAATAATGCTTTGGCATTTGGAATCATAAATGGTACATATACTTTTAGTTATACAGTAACAATTGGTAGTTGTGTTTCAACTGATGAAGTTGTCATTACCAACTGGCAACCTCCGGTTTGCTGTATTAGTGCAGGCTCTGACCTGATTATATGCGATGATGATGAAGTTATATTAACCGGAACCCTACCTCTGGTTGGAGATTTATTGTGGTCACAGGTTAATGGACCATCAACTGCAGTAATTCAGACACCTGATAATTATCAGACCCTTGTAACTGGACTTGTGCCTGGTGTTTATACTTTCAAATATGCTAATTTCAATGGCCCTGCCTGTGATACAATTTGTGATTTTGTAAGTGTAACAGTTTATGAACCACCTGTTGCCTTTGCCGGCGTTGACACTGTTATTTGCCAGAATTATTCTTACGAAATTAATGATGCAACGGCTTCAGGATATAATAGTCTTGAATGGAGTACCAGCGGAACAGGTTCGTTTAGCGATGTTACAGCATTGAACCCTGTTTATACACCATCACAAACAGATATTATTAATGGAAGTGTTCAATTAAAACTTAAAGCTTATGGTTCGGTTCATTGCCCAATTGCTATTAGCACAATGATACTGACAATCCAGGCACCGGCTGATATTCAGGCAGTTGATGATGTGGGGACACCTGTTAATGGATATACAGGTGGCATAGCAGTACTAAATGTTCTGACAAATGATCTGCTTAATGGTCAGGCAGTTGTTGACTTTACCAATGTTACATTAACAGTAATTGAGCCTGCTTCTTCAACTGGTGTTAATCTGGATATTAATACAGGTCAGGTAACTGTTGATATTGCTACTAATCCGGGAATCTATACAATTAAATACAGAATTTGTGAAAATCTCTGTCCTGATAATTGTAGTGATGCTATTGTTACGATTACAGTACTTGTTCCCGTTCCACCAGATTCAACTGTAGTGGAATGTCTGAGTCATGCAATTCCACCTGTAGCTCCTGAAGTTGTTGATGTTGTATGCGGTGGTTTGGTAACTTCTACATATGTATTTATTGATGATCCTGATCCTCTTGTGTGTGAAGGTTCTAGAGTATATATCTATACTTATGAAGATTGTGCACAAAATAGATTTACATGGACATACACCTATAATGTTGAACGCAGTACTCCACCGGTAATTGCTGCCGGATCTGCTGTACCTACGTCATCAGTTGTTGAGTGTTACAGTAGTGTTGTTCCTCCTGAACTTCCTGTTGTTATTGATGTTTGTGATAATGTGTTAAATCCGGTTGACGGCTCACCTGTAATTTCAGGAACCTATGACGGCTGTGAAGGTACAGTAGTATATACATATACTTATAAGGATTGTGCTGATTTACCATTTGTCTGGACTTATACCTATACAATTGAACATTCAACTGGTCCAGTAATGAGTAAACCTGCACCGGTTTCTTCAATAGTGGAATGTTATGCAGATATTACAGAACCTGAATTGCCGACAGTTGTTGATGCATGTGGTAATGTTCTTTCTCCAACAGTTAGTTCACCAGAAGTTGAGAGTAATTATGATAACTGTGAAGGTACGGTTACTTACACTTATACGTTTAAAGACTGTGCAGGCTTAGAATTAGCCTGGAATTACACTTACACTATTGATCTGCAAACTGCTCCAGTTGTACCTGATAATGGTGAAGCAACAGTTAACTGTTTTGCTGATGCTTCAGAACCCATACTTCCTGAAGTATATGATCATTGCGGAAATATAATCACTGCTGAATTAATAAGTGTGATTGATGATCCTGATATGTATGCATGTGAAGGTTCAAGAGTATATACATATAAGTATACTGACTGTGCAGGTAACAGTTCTGACTGGCAGCTTACCTATTATATTGAATTGACAACTAGTCCAGAGGTACCGGCTAATGGAAATGCAACAGTGAATTGTATCAGTGATGCCGTACCACCACAAATACCTGAAATAACAGATGCTTGTGGAAATGTTCTTACTCCCGAGCTGGTTGAAATTGTGACTGAACCGCAAGACATAGTTTGCAGTGGCACAAGAATATATAAATATGAGTTCCAAGATTGTGCCGGTAATATTTCTTATTGGATGTTTACCTACACAATTAGTCGTTACACACCGCCACATGTTCAGGTGCCGGCTCCAAATAAGGCAACTGTAACTTGTCTTGAAGATGCAGTATGGCCAACACAGATGCCAGTAGTTGTTGATGCATGTGGCAATGTTCTTGATTACACACCTCCTGTAAATATCACTACAATGGGATATAATAACGGAGTAATGTGTGATGGAGGTTATAAACGTTATACCTTTAAATATAAAGATCCCTGTAATCCTTCTATTGAAATGAGCTGGGTGTTCATGTATACTGTATTGCCTCAAACCGGTCCGGAACTTATTGACCAGTTAGCAGGTTGCAATATATTAAATCAGGATGGAATACAAATTTCTTTAGCTGAGGCTCAATTGTTTGATCCTGCCTCACTTGAAGCTTCTGTTGCAGCACTATATATGGCAAGTTGTGGCGATGTGGATGCAAACCTGATAAATACTACATATACTGGTAATGATTTAAGCTGGACAGGTATCTATACTTATAAGATATTTGACAGATGTGATAATTTCCAGATTTGTCAGGTTATGTATTCAGGTGGTTTTGTTGGAGGACCTACACTTATTGATCCTCTGGAAGACTGCTCAAGCCTGAGTCAGCAAAATATTAATCAGTGTTTTGCATATGTGGAAGCTTTTGATGGTACTACACTTGAGTCTGATGTCGCATCACTTTATACATATTTTGGTGAACCGGTAACAGCTACTCTTGTAGATTCTGACGTAAGTGGAGATGATTGTAACTGGCTTGCTATTTATACATTTGATATAAAAGGCGAGGTAGGCGAGTCAGTTAGTTGTCAGGTGTTCTATACTGGCGGTGATACAGAAGCTCCTGTTCTTATTGGAGATCTACCACAGGGCAAAACCGGTATGAACCTCTGTTTTGCTGATATTCCTGAAGGACCTGGCGCTGATGAGATTAAGGCACTGTTTACGGATAATTGTAGTGAAGTCACAGTAGTAAAATCGGGTACTCCAACAGGTGACAACTGCAACTGGTCAGTAACTTATGTATATGATATAACTGATGAGTGTGGTAATGCCGCTGATCAGATTATTATTACATACTCAGGCAGCAATCAAACACCTCCGATAGTACCTGATGCTATTAATGTAGCAGTAAATTGTAAATCACAGGTTGTTGAACCAGATATCTTGCCTGTAGTAACAGCTGCATGTGGCGACACACTTACATATTCCTTGTTAAGTGTTCAGGAGATACCACCGGCATTTACATGTGAAGGCAATATAATTTATACTTACAGATTTACTGATGAATGCGGCTTATACAGTGATTGGACATATAATTATACTGTTGAGCGTACAACTCCCCCTCATCAGGTTGGCGGACCTGTTCCTGCAACCAAGACAGTTGCTTGTCTTGAAGATGCAGTATGGCCTGAGCAATTACCTGTTGTGGTTGATGCATGTGGTAATATACTTGACTACACGCCGCCGGTAAACATAACTACAATGGGATACAGCCAAGGAGAAATGTGTAATGGTGGTTACAAGCGTTATACCTTTAAATATAAAGATCCTTGTAACCCCGCTATTGAAATGAGCTGGGTATTCAGGTACGAAATACTGCCAACCACAACACCTGTTCTTAAAGATGAACTTGTTAGCTGTTCAAGCCTGGATCAGACCGGTTTAACCTGGACATTGGGTTATGCGGAACAATTTGACCCAGCAGTACTTGAAGGAGATGTAGCTGCACTGTACAAGGATGTTTGTGGCGATGATATTACGGCAACACATATCCGTACAGAAAAAGATCATCAGTCAGAATTAGGTCTTGTTACTGTCTGGAATTTCTACTATACATTCAAGATTGAGAATTCCTGCGGAAATTATGTTGAATGTGAAGTACATTATAACGGTAGTGAAGTACCGACAACTCTTACACTTGAGAACATCACTGTTGAAATTGATGATGTAATGTGCTTTGGTGCCAGCGAGGTTCTTACAGTATCAGATGTAGTTGTAAAGGATGGAGGAGATCTGACATTGATAGCAGGTCAGTCAATTAAATTATTGCCAGGCTTCACAGTAGAAGAAGGAGGATATCTGCATGCATATATCAGCGATACCTATTGTGCTAACCCGACACCTCTGGTAGTAGCTAAAGACAGTGAATCAACATTGCCTGAAACTATAACAGAATTAATTGAAGATAATCTGCTGTTTAAAGTGTATCCTAATCCAACATTGGATAATTTTACTCTGGATATGATTGATTATGATGAAGCAATTACAGTTGAAGTTTATGATTTACTTGGCGATAGAATAATAATAAAACAATTATCAGGAGCTAAGAAATATGAATTCAACCTGACTAAACAGGCCAGAGGAGTATACATTATCAGAGTATTTACTACTGAAGATTCAGGTTTTGAAAGAATCATCAAACAATAAAGCTTAATTGTGGTTTATACAAGGGCACGGTTTCTAATAAATGCGAGACCGTGCCCTTTCTATTTTAATTTGCACAAATAATTTTTGATATAAATCATTTCTGATATATACAATAATATAATATGATAAAGCAAGGAGTTATTTGTGAGCTTTTAACAATATTTATACTAAGCAATTGATCATATTTTTTTGTATTATTATGAACATTATACTGATAATTTAAATTATTGTAATTTTGCACGCCAATTTTAAAACTTATTTTAAGACTAATTAAAACTATTAAAGTATGAAAAAATCATTTATTTTGCTTGTATTAATGTTTTTTGGAGTTTTTTCAGCATTCTCTCAAACTACTGAAGCTGAAGAATCAGTTAAGAAATTGAAAAGTGACATACCAGATGGCTGGGGAAAAGGTGGGTTGTTTTCTGTGAGTTTTACTCAGGTTTCTCTTACTAACTGGGCAGCCGGAGGACAGAATTCGCTCTCAGGTGCAGGAATGATTAGTCTGTTTGCAGATTATAAAAAGAAAACTTTTATTTGGAACAATAGCCTGGACTTAGGTTATGGTTTGATGAAACAAGGCGAGGATAAGGTTTTTAAAACTGATGATAAACTTGACTTTGTTTCTAAAGCTGGACGACAGGCTTCAAAAAACTGGTTTTATTCAGGATTGCTTAGTTTGAAAACTCAAATGACCGATGGCTATAATTATCCTAATGATTCTGTAACAATTTCAAAATTCATGGCTCCGGGTTATATACTTGGCGCTTTGGGGATGGATTACAAACCAGGTGAGAAATTATCAGTATTCATTGCTCCTGTTACCGGAAAGATCACTGTGGTTAATGACGACAGATTATCTGCTTTGGGTGCTTATGGAGTGGATAAGGGTAAGAAAACACTAAGCGAATTTGGTGGTTATATCCGTGCTGCCTATAAGACTGATATTACAAATAGTATTGCTTTTCAAACCAAGGCAGACTTTTTCTCAAATTATCTTAGCAAACCGCAGAATATTGATATAAGCTGGGAAACACTGCTGCTGATGAAACTTGGAAAGCTCATAACTGTCAGTTTCTCAACACATCTGATCAACGATGCAGATATTATTACAGCATTTAAAGACGATGGAGAAGGAGTATCTAAAGTTCAGTTTAAACAAATTCTTGGAGTCGGACTTTCATATAAGATATAATACAATGAATTACGATAAATATTTGTATAATTTTGAAGCGGTAATTATTGGATTCTTACTAAAATAATTACTCGTTTTTAGTTTAATAACTATTTTTTTAAATATTTTTATAATCAAAATTTATTAATTATGAGTCTTGTTAAAGAATTTAAAGAATTTGCCATGCGTGGCAATGTTGTCGATCTTGCTGTTGCAGTTGTTATTGGCGGTGCTTTCGGGAAAATCGTTGCTTCTTTTGTAAGCGATATTCTTATGCCTCCTCTTGGTTTATTACTTGGAGGTATGAATTTCGAAGATCTTCTGATAACAATTAAAAGAGGTGTAGGTGATATTGCACCTGTTACAATTAATTATGGAATGTTTGTTCAGAATATTGTTGATTTTCTGATAATTGCATTTGCAATCTTTATGATAATCAAAGCTATTAATTCAGCTAAAAAGAAAGAAGTACCTGCACCCGAAGCTCCTGAAGCTCCTACAAAAGATCAGGAACTTCTGACGGAAATCAGAGATTTGCTGAAAAAATAAAAATATATCTGGAATGTTGTAAAAACAGGCTGTAGATGAGATTTTACAGCCTGTTTTTTTTCGCTGTTGGATTTAAGCTTTTTATCTTGATTGAGTTTGCCAAGCTTACTTATTTAGCTTCCTTCAATGATTTCACTCAATTCCAGCCAAAGATCAGTTAATTCATCAATTTTTTTCATTATTTCACCTACATCGTTTGACCATTCCTGCAATTCCTCAACTGTGCCGGTGCCACTATTGAGTTTACTTAGAATATCCTCCTTTTGTTTCTCAAGCAACTCAATTTCTGTGGTCAGCGTTTCATATTCTTTTATTTGCCTGTAAGTTGGTTTGTTTGATTCTTTCTTTACTTTATTGATTGGTTTTTCTGCCGAAGCCCGTTTTGCTTTTAATGCCTTTTCCTGCTTTTGTTTTGTTTGGTAATATTCTGAATAGTTCCCATAATAGTCTTTTACTTTTCCATTTCCTTCAAAAGCAAAGATATGGTCTACCATTCGATCCATGAAATAACGATCGTGCGACACTATCATCAGGCAGCCTTCGTAGTTTTGGAGAAATTCTTCGAGTTTGTTCAGGGTTTCTATATCGAGATCATTTGTAGGCTCATCAAGAATGAGAAAATTTGGGTTTTGCAATAAAACAGTCAAAAGATAAAGTTTGCGTTTTTCGCCACCGCTAAGGCTCGAAAAGTAATTATAATGTATATCGGTATGAAAATTAAAATAACTCAGAAACTGTGTTGGCGACATGCTACCTTTTCTTATTACAATTTGTTCGGCAATTTCCTTAACGATGTCAATAATACGTTTGTCGCCGGTAATAGGCATGCCATCCTGTTGAAAATAACCAATTTTCAACGTTTGTCCTTTTACGACTTTCCCCCGGTCTGGCTTAATCTCTCCAATAATGATTTTTAACAGCGTTGATTTACCTGTTCCGTTTTTTCCCACCACTCCAATCCTGTCACCTCGTTTAAATGTATAGGTGAAATCCTCAATTAGTTTATTATCATCGTATTGCTTTGATATATAATTTAATTCCAGGATCTTTCCACCCAGTCTTTGCATTTGTACAATAAACTCACGGGGTTTGTCATCTGCACGTTTTCCTTTTACTTTTTCTTCAAGTGAATAAAATGCCTGTTCACGGGCTTTTGCTTTGGTGGCACGTGCCTGAGGCTGACGTTTCATCCATTCAAGTTCTGAAATATAAAGCGATCTGGCTTTTTCCCATTCGGTTTTTCCTATTTCTGCCATCTCAGCTTTTTTCTCAAGGAAATGGGCATAATTACCTTTGTATCTGTATATTGTCTGATTATCAAGTTCAAGAATGATATTACAGACTTTATCAAGAAAATACCTGTCGTGAGTTACAACGAAAATACTTAGATTTTGTCGGTCAAGAAAATTTTCAAGCCATTCGATCATAGCAATATCAAGATGGTTAGTAGGCTCATCGAGTATAATTAGGTTTGCCTCACCAATCAACGCTTTTGCAAGAGCTACCTTTTTCCTCATTCCGCCCGAAAGGGTTTCAATGGTCTGATCCAGATCATTGATATCGAATTTACCCAGAATCTCTCTTATTGATGCTTCAAAATTCCAGGCTTGCAGCTCGTCCATACGGCTGATTATGTCAACCGGAACATGTTTGTTTGATTGTGATGAACCTGCATAATGTTCATATTCACGAACCAGCTTTGTTAACTCGTCATCAGCATCAAAAAGATAGTCGAGTATTGTGGAATTATGATCCATTACCGGATTTTGCGGTAAATATGAAATCCTTACATTATTTCCTATGGTTACCTTACCAGAATCTGGAGCTTCTTCACCGGTTATTATTTTGATCAGACTGCTTTTTCCGGCTCCATTCCTTGATATCAGCGCTATTTTCTGTCCGGCTTCAATCCCAAAGCTAATGTTTTCGAACAGTAATTTTTCTCCGAAAGATTTAGTAAGATTCTCAACCGATACTATGTTCATTATTCATTGGAATAAAAATGTGTTTGCAAAGGTAAGCCAATGCAGATAAAAACAAAGGCTGTAAAAGTTTACAGCTTGGGATATTATTTATCAGCTTCTGAACCTGAATTAATTATGTAGTATCCGGTAATTTAAATGCTGCAGCCAGTTCCTTTAGCTGTTCTTTGCTCAATCCTTTTGGTTCGCAACCCAAGGAACGTGAAAAAAGATAGATCTGTGCTGCTTTACTTAGAACATCAATAATGTCAAAACATTCCATAATATCCTTGCCAACAGAAAGAACCCCGTGCTTTTCCCATATCAGCACATCATGCTTTTCAAGCTCTTTGAGTGTAGCCTGTGCCAAAATATCTGTCCCCGTGAGGGCATAAGGTACTATTCCTATACCTTTAGGAACCAGAACACGGGCTTCGGGGATCATTGACCAAAGCGTATGAGTAAGATGCGATGAGTCAAGAAAAATGTCGCAGTGCGAAAAGGCAATAAGCTCAGTAGGGTGGGTATGGAGTACAACACCGTTATTAATACCGTTCCTTTTCAGAAAGTTTTGAATAATCAGATGTGAAGGGAGTTCAGAAGTTGGTGTTAATGCTTTTCCATCAATTATTTCTACTTGTTGCTTTTCATTTGAAACCCTGATAAGCAGCCCATTATTCAAAGGTGATCTTGCAATATCGCGCATTCGCTTTCCTGCACCCGTTACAAAAAAAATATTGCCATCAATTGATGAAATATCTTCAGATATATTAATTGTAAACACACTTTCAAACCCTGTAAAAGTTTCTGTTCTATACTTTTCTGTGAGATTTACCGAAATATTACCTCCATTAGCTTCTGCCCAGTTACGTTGCCACAGAAAACCAGCTACTTCGGCTATTTGCTCAAGTTCAATAATGAGCTCCTGATTTTTATCTGCAATATTCATTGTCCGATATTTTATTTAAAATCCCAGGTCATTAAAACAGAACATTCTGGATTGTACACCCTGTTTTAAAAATAAAGGGCTAATTTACTAATTTCACCAGAGTTGCCAAATTAGTACTTTTATGTTATGCAATGAGTGTTTTGTGCTGAAATGTTTTACAGCACAAAACTGAAAATATAAAGTCAGGGCAGACCTGTAGCGAAAAAAAGTATTTTCAACCTCAGCTAATTTAAACTCAAACATTCATCCTGATTAATTATGAAAACATTAATTTTGCCGTTACTCTAACCGACTAATTTTATTAAACTACAAAATATATCAAAAATGAAAAGTAAAAATCTTGGATTTAACTCCAAACTCATTCATGGCGGTGGCTATGAAGATCCACTTGGAAGCGCTACTGTTCCTATTTATCAAACTTCAACTTTTGCATTTAAGAATGCCGATCACGGCGCTGCTTGTTTCTCTGGCGAAGAGGCAGGTTATATTTACACTCGCATCGGGAATCCTACTATTGGCGCTCTTGAAAATCTGGTAGCCGAACTGGAAAATGGTTATGGTGGTATTGCAGTTGGTTCGGGTATGGCTGCTGTTAATACAATTTATTTCGGATTGCTGAATCAGGGCGATCATATTGTAAGCTCAGCGGCTGTTTACGGGCCTTCGAGAGTGGTTATGGAACAGCATTATTCACGTTTTGGAGTAGAGTCAACTTATGTAAATACTGCTGATACCGAGGCTATATTAAAAGCTTTAAAGCCAAACACACGCATGATCTTTATTGAAACTCCTGCTAATCCTACAATGGATATAACTGATCTTAAAGCTTGTGCTAAAATTGCAAGGGAGAACAATCTTTATCTGGTGGTTGACAATACATTTTGTAGCCCATACTTGCAAAAACCTCTTGATCTAGGTGCTGATATAGTTTTTCATTCAATGACAAAATTTCTGAATGGTCATGCCGATATAGTTGCCGGAATGGTGATTGCAAAGGAAGAAGGATTATATAAAAAGCTTAGATCAATGATGACAAATCTTGGCTGTAACATGGATCCTCATCAGGCATATATGGTAATCAGGGGTTTGAAAACTCTGGGTATCAGAATTGAAAGGGCTCAGCAAAATGCTATAAAAATTGCAGATTATCTTGAGAAACACCCCAAGATTGAATGGATAAAATATCCTGGCTTGAAATCGCATCCTCAGTATGAATTAGCCAGATCGCAAATGTTAGGTTCAGGAAGTATGCTTTCGTTCGAACTCAAAGGAGGACTTGAGGCTGGCAAACGCCTTATGGATAATGTAAAAGTTGCTTTACTGGCTGTTTCGCTGGGAGGTGTTGAATCATTGATCCAGCATCCGGCTTCAATGACTCACTCCAAAGTTTCGGCTGAAGCTAAACTTAAAGCCGGAATTACTGATGGCTTGGTTCGTTATGCTGTTGGTATTGAGGATGTTGAGGATTTAATCGACGATCTCGATCAGGCCTTGGCTATGGTTTAAACAGTAAATGTAATAATTGTTTATTTTTACTATTTTCATTTCTTAACTTTGCACAAACGGTATCTTCCTGCTTGTTTTGTATAAGGAATGGAGCCGGGATAACAATATGATAAATAATAGGTTGTAAAAGAATAATAATTTATGGAAGGACTTTGGCTGGCATCAATAAGAAGATTATTAAAAGAAAGCAGATTTCTGGTACTTGTACTTGCTTTTATGCTGCCTTATTTTTCTTATAGTCAGAAAGTGGGTCTGGTATTAAGTGGCGGAGGAGCAAAAGGAGCTGCGCATATTGGTGTGATAAAGGCTTTGGAAGAAGACGGCATTCCTATTGATTATATTGCAGGGACTTCGATAGGTGCAATAATAGGAGGATTATACGCCATAGGATGGACTACCGGTCAAATGGAAAAAGTAATATTGTCAGAAGAGTTTAAACATTGGGTTGATGGAGAAATTGACAATGAATATAAGTTTTACTTTAAGATGCCTGAACTTGATGCTTCGTGGGTTAGTTTTAATTTCAGCCTCGATTCAGTATTACGTTATAAAATGCCGGTAAACCTTATTTCTCCGGTAGTTATGGATTATGTAATTATGGAGACTTATTCTTCAGCAGCTGCAGCCGCCGATTATAATTTTGATAGTCTTTTTGTACCTTTTCGCTGCATGGCTGCTGATGTGCTTGAAAATAGGGCTTTAGCACTAAAAGAGGGTGATCTTGGTCATGCCATCCGAGCATCAATGACTTTCCCGTTTTATTTCAAACCCATAACTATTAACGATCGTTTGCTGTTTGATGGTGGTATGTATAATAATTTCCCTGTTGATGTAATGTATGACGAGTTTTTTCCTGAGATTATAATAGGAAGCCGGGTAGCAAGTGATTTTGATATTCTCAGTGAAGATAACCTAGGTTCGCAACTTGCTGCAATGCTTACCACTACCACCGATTACGAAGTTCCGTGCGATAATGGTGTTCTTATTCAGCCTCAGTTGAAAAATGTGAATCTTGTTGATTTTAAACACAGCCATGCATTTATTGATAGCGGATATGTTGCCGCAAGAAGAATGATCCCTGAAATCCGTTCTTTTGTTTATGATACCGTTCCAAAAGAAGTAGTTGACAAAAGAAGACAAAAGTTCCTTGAAAAGAATCCTCCGTTGATTGTAAATAAAATCTATATACAAGGGCTGGACGATAGAAAAAGCACTTATATAAACCGAATACTAAGATTAGGAGAAGATACCCTGCCTCTTGAAAAAATTAAACCCGAATATTTTAAACTTATTGTTGATGGTAAGATAGACCACATATTTCCCCGTCTACAATATAATAAAGCCACCGGTTTTTATGATCTGTATCTTGATGTAAACCGAAAAAATGATATCGTAGTGGATATCGGAGGAAATGTATCCTCTTCGTCAATTAATTCAGCTTTTGTAGGTATAAGATATAATATGTTAGGTACTCATGCACTGGCAATTTCATTGAATTCATATATCGGGAGATTTTACAGTTCAGTACAGGGTGCAGCCCGTTTGGATTTTTCATCAGTAATTCCGTTTTATTTCGAACCGGTGATTACGCTTAGTCAATGGGATTATTTTACTTCAAAAAAATATTTTGTTGAGGACATTGTACCTTCTTTTTTAAAACAAAATGAGATAAGCTGGATGTTTAACCTGGGCTTCCCTGTTGGCAGCAACAGCAAAGTAGTTGGAGGATTTTCATCATTCAGGCTTAGAAACGATTATTATCAGACCAATTATTTTACAAGAGCCGATACTGCCGACCAAACCTCGTTCAAAGGGCTTAACCCTTACATAAATTACGAAAAGAATACACTGAACCATAAGCAGTTTGCAAATAGCGGTAGTTTTTTTAATTTCACTGCACGTGCATTTTATGGTAAGGAAACACATGTTCCGGGTTCTACCTCCCGAAGATTAATAAGCTCTGAGAAAATTCAGAAATGGTGGCAATTGAAAATGTCATATGAGAAAATATTTTCCATATCAAAACCATACCGTCTGGGGTTGTTAACTGAAATAGTACTTTCAAACCAAAAAATGTTCAATAACTATACTGCTACTGTTTTAAATGCACCGGCATTTTATCCGGTTCCTATCAGCAAAACGTGGTTTTCACCTGATTACAGGGCACATAGTTATGCTTCGGCGGGATTAAAGAATATCTTCATTGTTCGTCGCAATCTTGATATAAGGCTCGAAGGTTATACGTTTATGCCCTATAGACCAATAATAAGGGAAGATGATTATACTGCCGGGTATGGTGATAAATATTCAGTATTCAATTTTGCTGCATCGGCAGGTATAATTCTGCATAGTCCTATAGGTCCTATCAGCTTTACTGTTGATTATTTCAATAAAAATGAAGATCCTGCAAATCTGTTGTTCAACCTGGGATATATTATTTTTAATAAAAGAGTGCTGGATTAACTGAGTCGTTGATAAAGACGTTGTATTTCAGTGTTGTGTGCCTGGAGTGTTTTTATAAAGATGCGAAAAGCCGAATTATAACCCAATTTTAACAAGATATTCTTACACCTTTTAAAGCTTGGATTAACGGCATTAAGAAATATTGTTATTTTTGCAATCCTTTTTAAAAATCAAAATCAAATTACTTTTATCTACATTTAATTATTTTATTAATCTCTCCTCGGAAAGGCTTTTGAGAGATGCTGTTTTATTAAAGTATTATAACTGAAAGCCATACCGGAAAATCATTAAATTCAATAGTATGGAAACCAAAGATTTATCTAATCAGACTCCTGAAAAGGAAGAGAGCACTGCAACTCCTGCAAGCGTAACCCCGGAAACTCCGGATTTGTCAGAACCTGATGCTGTTGAATCAGCTGGCGACAAGGAATTATCAGCGACAACCTCTAAAACTGAAGCAGAGCATATCAGCGAAGCGCCATTAATGTCGGAGACTCAGACGCACGTTGATGAAACTAGTTCAATTATTGAACAAGTTGAACAATCTGAGCCCATTATCGAGGCAATTTCTGAGAAAACCGAAGATTTACCGGATGTTAAGGAAATACCTTTAATGGAAAAAGAATTAGTTGAAACTTCGATTCCAGAAAAGGAATCAGTAACGGAGGTTAAAACACCTGCTGAAGTTGATGAAACGCAAACTGAAAAAGTGGAAGTCAGCGCAGAAATAGATAAAGATGAAATTGCAGATAAGCCGGCAGAAAGTCCTGAAAAACAGGATGTAGCTGCTGCGTTGCCTGATGAAGCACAGAAGACTTCAGAAAAAGAAGAGGATCCTGATGATGATCTTGATGATTCTGACGATGAAGACGATGAAGAGGAAATAAGTGAGGAACTATACCGAAATTTGTCGAGAGCTGAGCTGGTTGAGCAACTTGAGGCATTGGTACAGGAACCGGATATCCTTTCAATCAAATCGAAATTAGCACTTATAAAAGTAGTATATCTGCAAAAAGAAAAGGAAGAATTACAGGCAAATTACGATAGCTTTCTGGCAGAAGGAGGCATACCCGAGGATTATGCCCCAGGACAGGATGAGCTTAGCCAACGCTTTTATAATGCGAACAGAATATATCGCGAGAAACGCCAGCGGTATAACGAAGAGATGGAAAATCAAAAACTTGTAAATCTTGAGGAAAAGAAAAGAATTCTTGAGAAACTGAAAGCACTTATAAGCTCGGAAGAAACCCTGAAAAAAACTTATGATGAGTTTAAAGCCCTTCAGGAACAATGGAGACAGATTGGTATGGTTCCTAAGAGTGAAATAAATCAGCTATGGCAAAACTATCATTTCCTTGTTGAGAAATTCTTTGATAAGGTAAAGATAAATAAGGAACTCAAAGATCTGGATCTGAAGAAAAACCTCGAACGGAAAATTGAGATCTGTGAAAAAGCTGAGGAGTTACTTCTTGAAACATCAATAATTAAATCATTCAAACAACTTCAGCAGTATCATGAAGAATGGAAGGAGGTAGGTCCGGTTCCTCAGGATAAGAGAGATGAGATCTGGGAACGGTTCAAAACAGCTTCGGATCAGATAAACGAACGCCGCCGGGAATATTACAGTGAAAAACAAAATGAGTTTGAAAATAATCTTCTTGCAAAAACAGCATTATGTGAAAAAGCTGAAAAACTTATTTCGAATAATCCTACTACACTCAGGCAGTGGCAAAGACGTACAAATGATATAAACGAGTTAATGAATATTTGGAAAACTATTGGACCAGCTCCAAGAAAACAAAATAATGAAATATGGAGCCGTTTCAAGACCAGCCTCGACACACATTTCACAAGCTATAAGGAATATCTAGAAAAATTAAAGGAACAACAACTCAATAATTACAATCTTAAACTTGATTTGTGTGCTCAGGCTGAAGCACTTAAAAATAGCAGCGATTGGCGTAAAACTACCCAGGAACTTATACAGCTGCAGCAGGAATGGAAAACAATTGGTGCAGTGCCCCGCAAACACTCTGATAAAATATGGAAACGTTTCCGTTCAGCCTGCGATGAGTTTTTCCAGCGTAAAACTGATTTCTTCTCTAACATAGCTCAGGTTGAAGAAGAAAATATGAAGAAAAAGGAAGAAATAATAAAACGCCTGGAGGAATTCAATTTTACGGCAAATAGGGCTGAAAATCTTGAGGCGCTGAAGAATTTCCAGCGTGAATGGCTTGAAGTAGGACATGTTCCTATAAAAGAAAAAGATAAGCTGCAAAATAAATTCCGTACCGTTATAAATAAGCATTTTGATAAACTGAAGATTGATGCATCAGAGATTACGGCTATGAATTATAAGAACCGTATTGAATCTATAAAAGAAATGCCTGATGCAGGAAAAATGCTTTACCGTGAAAGAAATTCCCTACAGCTGAAGATAGCCAAATTGCAGGAAGATGTCAAGTTATGGGAAAATAACATCGGATTTCTGGCTGTATCAAAGAACGCTAATATTGTAAAGGAAGAGTTCCAGAAAAAAATTGATCAGGCTAAGCAGGAATTAGCGCTTATGGAAGCTAAACTGCGTTACCTGAAAGAAATGCAATAGTTATGGCTGGTAATACCATTGGAAATGTGTTTCGTCTGACTACTTTTGGCGAATCTCATGGTGCTGCAATTGGTGGTGTTATTGACGGATGCCCTGCAGGCGTTGTTATCAGCACTGAACTTATTCAGGATTTTCTTAACCGGCGTAAGCCCGGACAATCGGTAACAACCTCGCCAAGACAGGAATCAGATCTGATAGAAATTATTTCCGGAGTTTTTGAAGATAAAACAACCGGGGCTCCTATTGCTTTTTTAATTAAAAACAAAGATCAGAGACCTGAAGATTATGAACATCTGAAAAATGCTTTCAGACCTTCTCATGCAGATTTCTCATGGGATATTAAATACGGGACCCGCGATTACAGAGGTGGTGGAAGATCGTCAGCACGCGAAACTGCGATTAGAGTTGCAGCTGGAGCTATTGCCATGCATGTGCTTAAACCTGCAGGGATGGAAATAACTGCATGGGTGTCAGTCATTGGTAATGTTAGTATTAGCAAATCACTTACCGATATTTCGCAATCCGATATTTACTCAAACGAAGTACGATGTCCTGACTCAAATGCTGCTATGCAAATGATCGAATATCTTAAAGAACTGAAAGAGAGTGGTGATACTACCGGTGGAATAATTAACTGTAATATTAAAAATGTACCTGCCGGACTAGGCGAACCTGTGTTTGATAAATTACAAGCTGATCTTGCCAAAGCAATGCTTAGCATAAATGCGGTAAAGGGTTTTGAATATGGTAGTGGATTTTCTGGCGCTGCTATGAAGGGTTCAGAACATAATGATATCCCTGAAGGTATTTATACCAATGAGGCAGGTAATACTTTTCTGAAAACAAAGACAAATTATTCCGGCGGAATACAAGGTGGTATTACAAACGGGCAGGATATTTATTTCAGAGTTGCTTTTAAACCTGTTTCTACCCTAATGAAAGATCAGCAAACTATTGATAATACAGGGCAACAAATAACTCTGAAAAGCAGGGGTAGACATGATGTTTGTGTTGTTCCACGCGCTGTACCAATTGTAGAAGCTATGACTGCACTCGTTTTATGTGATCATTATCTAAGAGCAAAATTGTCAAGAGTGTAAACCCATAATTGAACATTACCAATATGAAGGTTGTTATTGGCATACTGTCAAAAAAAATATTTTGTTCAAATAATTATTAATTAAACAACTTTGTGAATTTATGAAGACAAAACTTGCATTATCTGTAATGTTTTTAGTAACACTTTTTGTTGTGTCATGTGGTGGACCTCAGGGCGAAAAAGCTGTTACAAGCGATGAGAAAACAGCAATGGAAGCTAAAGGCGATTCATTTCTGGCTGATGTTGAAAATACTATGATTGAATGGATTGGTACCAAACCTACCGGACAACATAATGGTGTTATCAGCCTTGCAAAAGGTTATGTATCAGTGGAGAATGGAAACATAACCGGTGGCGAAATGATAATTGATATGAGTTCAATTGTTAATCACGACCTTACTGACCCCGAAACAAATGCTAAATTAGTAGGCCATTTGCTTTCTCCTGATTTTTTTGATGTTGAAATTTATCCCGAAGCCCGTTTTGAACTTACATCGGTTTCAGAAAATGAAGGAGCAAAAACAGGTGAAAATGCTTTTACCCATTTTGTATCCGGCAACCTGACAATGAAAGATGCAACCCGCAACGTTGCTTTTCCAGCAAATATCGAAATCAGGGATGGAGCTGTAAAAGCTGTTACTGATAATTTTATTATTGACCGCTCTGAATGGAATGTTAAATATGGTTCAAGGAAATTTTTTGATAACCTAAAAGACAATTTTATTCATGACGAAATCTCGCTGAAAATCTCATTTGTGGGTTTGAAATGATAAGAATGTTTTTAGAAAATGAAAGAACGGGCCAGAAGCCCGTTTTTTTATTTGCTTGTTTTTATGGTTTATTAAAACAACCAGTTCCTTCTTGGCAGGTTAAGTCTTAGTGCAGCGCCAATGAACATGTCTTTTTCTTCAGTAATGATGTCATTGCTTTTTATGCGATACCTAAAATCCAGATCCATAAAAAGATTATGCCGGAGCTGATAGCTTACCCAGGCTTCTGCAATGAATAAATCAGTCCTGACACCTTGCCCCACCTTGTTTCCAAGCTCTCTTTCGTAAGTGTTGTAATCCAGAAATATATTACTGCCCCAGTTGCTGTTGTTGGTATCGGCACCATAAAACGCACTTACCAGGTATAATCCTGTATTTATTCTTGGAAATGGTTGGGCATCAATATTTATTATCAGTTCGCTGAAATTTGCACCAAGGGGATGTGCAAGAGCTTGATTATAATGTGAGTATGAGTTAACGGGATAGGTACCGTTAATTGTATAATGGGTATAGGAATAAGGCCTTACCCTGTTATATTCTACCTGAATGTCAAGGTTTGATATATTGGCAACATCAATGTATTTTATTCCCGCCTGATAGCCAAACTTATTGGCAGCATGTCCATTTCCTGCTCTTAGATCATTGAGTCTGAATTCATTAAGCATAAATTGTCCATATAGTTTAATGTCTTTAAACGGAATAAAACCTGCATTGATACCTACCAGCATTTTATCAGGGTCGCCGAGCTGGTGCTCAACAGAGCGGTAAAATATTACAGGATTAAGATAATGCAGATCAAATCCCCGTCCTGTTCCCTCATTATCATGAAAGATAACAGATTCGTATAGCCCGATATCAAGATTATCAAACAACTGTGTGCTCAAATAATGCATAGCCATATATTTGGCAGGATACGGGCTTGATCTGTTCGTTCCTGTTATAAATCCATAACGATCGGTAAAGCGGGTGTATAGATTTGTATAATTGAACCGCCATACTCTGGTTGTAATTTTCAGAAATAAATAATCAGTTGCGAAATCTGAGAGAAGTAGCGATCGTATTCCGTGCCCGATAAAATTCCTGTCCTGCCCGAATTTTACATTGATTTGTTTTATAGGGCTGAATGTTATATACCCTCTGGCATGAAAAAAATCAAAACCTGAAGTTTTAAATTTTTTTGTAAGGTGAGCACCCGGATAAGAACCGTACTTATTAATAAATCCTCTTTCATGGTGAGGTGGTTTCATCTGGTTTTCAGCTATGAATGTATAAAACCCAATTTTCCTATCAATATCACCTCTTATCTCAACAGTACGCGTGTTGGTGTACAAAGTTTCTTTTTCATAACTTGAATATCCGCTACTCAAGTATAATCCGGGATTTATAAACAGATTAAAGTCTTTTTCGTTTATCTGAAGAAAATTTGCCTTGCTTCTATAGAAATATCGTAAAACAGGCTTTTTGCTATCATATATATTACTACTGCTAAAAGGCAAATTATCGGATTTAAGATACTCCAGATTGAATTTATCAACAAAAGAAAGGTTAATGTCAAGTGTGTCAAGCATTTTGCCTATCTGACCCATATCTAAGCGCTCAAAAGGCCTTGAATCAGTAGAAAAGTGCATGTCTGCAGTCTTACCAGCTTTAATAGTATATCGCTGATAAAGCTTTTCCGCAGTTCCTCCAAAGATAACCCCGGTGCTCTGCGCAATCGTAAATAACGGGAAACATAGAAAAAGAAGAGTTTGTATAATAGTTTTAATACGAGTCATGAGCTTAAGAATATCTGTAAAGGTAGATAGAATAAATAAAAGCCTGTTTGTTAATAGTTGGTAATTTGCTATTTGTAAATTACAGAGATCAACTGTTTTTTGATTCTTCTTTTAGCTGATCGAGGGTAGAAAACACCGAGTTGTTGCTAAGATATTCCGGTACTATTTCCTTCATCTTTTTTACCAGAGCATAAATATCATTTTCAACAATTATTTCCGAAAGCTGATTAAGGTATGTTTCGGCTTCTTCACGTGTATAGGCCCTTACCTTTGCTTTCATAATCTTGGGGTGATGTGTGGGCAGTAGATTTTCGCCAAGCAGCAGCAGTTCTTCATATAATTTCTCACCGGGGCGCAAGCCTATTTCTACGATTTTGATGTCTTTATCAGGCACAAGACCTGAAAGCTGTATCATCCGGCGGGCTAATTCATAAATTTTAACCGATTTGCCCATATCGAAAACAAATATCTCACCGCCTTTTCCCATTGCACCGGCTTCCATAACCAGATTACAGGCCTCAGGAATGGTCATGAAATAACGGGTTATTTCTTTATGAGTAACAGTAACAGGACCCCCGCTTTCAATTTGTTTTCGGAATATTGGAATCACTGAACCATTGGAACCCAGTACATTACCAAATCGTGTAGTTATAAACCGTGTGGTATCATCGGCAACCGACTGTATATAAATCTCAGCAATTCTTTTACTGGCACCCATAACATTTGTGGGGTTTACAGCTTTATCGGTTGAAACGATTACAACCTTTTTGGTTCGATATTTTATTGCCAGATCTGCAATTATCTTGGATCCAAACACATTAACCATCAATGCTTCATAAGGATTTTCTTCCATTAAAGGCACATGCTTGTATGCAGCAGCATGATAAATAATCTGGGGCTGATATTCCCTGAAAAGCCCTTCCATTCTGAACTGATCTTTAATATTGGCAATCTGATAAACCACTCTGTCAGTAATATCTTTGTAATCCGGAGTATTATTTATCTCAAACTGTAAATCAAAAATTGCCGATTCTGCCTGATCAACAAGTATTACCTTAGCTGGATTGTAATACAGTAGTTGCCTTACAATTTCACTTCCAATTGAACCGGCAGCACCAGTTACCATGATTATATTGTTTCTGATATCGTCAGCAATATTTTTATTATCAAGCTTTATTGGCTCCCTGCCAAGTAATTCCTCAATATGCACTTCACGTAACTGAGTACTGCTTAGTTCTCCATTTATCCAATTATCAATAGGTGGTACTACCTTTACCTGAAGATTATATTCAAGCCCTTTTTCAATGATTTCTCTTTTATGATTTGTGTCAAGATTTGGGATTGCAATAATTATATCCGAAATACTGTTTTTTTGAATATAATTAGTATTCAATGCTTTTTCAGGTGCTACAACAAGAACTCCGTCAAGCATTTTATTTACAATACTTGGATTATCATCAACAAATGCTACTATTGTATACTGGAAAGTCTGGTCATGCCTCAAAGCGTTTAAAGTAAGAAGCCCGGTTGAACCTGCACCATAAATCAATACGCGCATCCTTTCTCTGTCTTTTTTACTGATTATTTCAGAATAAACTGCCTTGATGAGCAGGCGATTACCTATTAGTAAAAAGGCAAGTAACATAAAATGGATCATAATCACCGACAATGGAGGAATATATTTACTGCTTATAATTCCAAAACGATTAAGGGTGTTGATGATCACTAAAACCAGAAAAGCATATGAACACGCTCTGAGTATATGCATCGCATCAGTTAAACCTGTTTGCCTTATAACTCCTGTGTATGATTTTGTTCGAAGATAAAAAAAACCATAAATTAAAAAGACAATAATGAACTGACTTGCAATTAGTTCAGGATTAATAGTTAGGTATTCGAATTCATGACGGATGAATACAGCAAACACGTAGGATATGCTGGTTATTAATATATCGTAGCTAAGAACAACCCATCGTGAAAGAAACTTATTCGATAGATTGTTTAGTATAAAATCTTTCATACTTGTGTTGGTATCAAATACTTATATTAAAGAGAGTTTTTTGCAAATATAAAGCATAAACGCGCATTTTGTTACTCCAAACCTTTATTTGAAACTTGTATCAATCTCAAAGCATTGATATTTAGGGGCTTATTATTAATATTTTTTATAATTGAACGAAAATAATCTTTATACAAGCTCTTGATAAACTTTGTATATGTTTTTCGGGAATGGTCATGAAAATTAATCATATATCTGATTTCGCAAATATTTTCTTTTAAGATTGGTATCTTTGCATTCTGATTTCATTGCGAAGCTTTAATTAAGGCATTATTTTAGAACAAAATAGAGTGAGCGAAATGGATACTAAAGTTGTTTCGGTAAATATTTCTGTAGAAAAGGGAACAATTAAAAAACCTGTTGAATTTATTAAAATTTCTGATAAGGGAATTATTGGCGATGCTCATGCAGGCAACTGGAACAGGCAAATAAGTTTGCTTGGAATGGAGAGTATTAAAAAATTCTCAAAAGATTCAGGTAGAGAGTTTAAACCTGGTGAATTTGCTGAAAACATCACTACTGAGGGATTCACTTTGTATGATGCTCGTCCTCTCGACAGGTTTGTTATAGGGGAAGTGGAGATGGAAGTAACTCAGATAGGTAAAAGTTGTCATGGCGATGGCTGCGCTATCTACCGTGAAGTTGGAAAATGTGTAATGCCAAAAGAAGGAATTTTCTGCCGTACTACCAAAAAAGGTATGATCCGTCCCGGTGATATAGTGAAATATTATCCAAGAATAATGAAGGTATTCATACTTACAATTAGCGATAGGGCTTATTATGGTGAATATCAGGATCGTAGCGGACCTCGTGCTGCTGCTTTGACAGAAGAGTATTTCAAGAGTCAGGCATATGGTTGTGAGATCTCCCGGGAAATAATTCCGGATGATGAGAAGCAATTACGTCATAAACTCATTGAGTGTCGTGACAATGATTATGATGTCGTTTTCACTACAGGAGGCACCGGAATTGGCTTCAGGGACATAACTCCTGAAGTAACATTATCGTTGCTTGATAAGGAAATACCCGGGATTATGGAACATATAAGACTGAAATTCGGACAGGTAAAGCCGGGAGCATTGCTTAGTAGAGCAGTAGCAGGATTAATGGGCAAAACTCTGGTTTTCAATATGCCGGGAAGCGTAAAAGCTGTTGATGAATATACTGATGAGATTTTTAAGAATCTCAGACATTTAATATATATGATTCATAGCCTTGATATTCATTAGAACCTGGAATCATTGAAGAAATGAAGCTATGGAATTTAGATTTAATGCTTCATGATTATTTGAAAATCAGATATTAATTGTTATTTATGGCGAAGTGAATTATGAAAAGAGATAAAGCACTTGAATTATTGCATGAACACATTAAAAATCAGCGAACTATTGCTCATTGTCTGGCATCAGAGGCAGTACTTGGGGCTGTTGCAAAATATCTTGGAGAAGATGAAGAGAAATGGGCTTTAGCCGGATTACTCCATGATTTGGATGTAGAGCATACACAGGAAAATATGGAAAAGCACGGATTGGAAACAGTTCGTATTCTTGCTGACTATAGTCTTGATGGAGATTTATTAGATGCAATTGCCCGCCATAATGAAATAAATGGGAGCGGAGAACGTAGTACGGCATTTCACCATGCACTTGCTGCAGGCGAAACAATTACCGGACTTATAACTGCTACTGCATTGGTTTATCCTGATAAAAAAGTGGCTTCGGTAAAACCTAAATCAGTAGTAAAACGAATGAAAGAAAAAGCTTTTGCAGCTTCGGTGAACCGTGAAACTATCATGGAATGTGAGAAAATTGGCATGCCACTTTCTGATTTTGTTGAAGTTGCACTAAAGGCTATGGTTGGTATAGCTGATGACATCGGATTATAGAGTGAAATAATAAACACCTTTAAACTATGTTTTTATAAGGAAACCATTAGAAAACATACAACAAACCTATTTCAGCCATGTGGAACAAAATACCGGCATTCCTGAAAAATAAATATCTGATAGCATCATTATTATTTGTGGTATGGATGTTTTTTTTCGATCGCAATAGCCTGATGCAGAAGAAAAAGTATAATAAAACCATTACTGAACTTGAAGAGGTCAGAGACTTCTATATCAGCGAGATTGAGAAAGACAGTATTACCATGCATATACTGTCGTCAGATACCGCTACACTTATCCGTTTTGCTCGTGAAGAATATCTGATGAAAAAAGATGATGAAGATGTTTATGTGATTATTGAGAAAAAGGCTGATACTACCGATATGAAAAACAACTCAGCTAAATAATTCATATAGACATATCTCTCTGTAATTAAGTGTATTGTTATGTTTTTTCTTTAAATATCCATGATTTACTAACTGCCTAAAAAGGAAAATTTAGGTTAAACTGCAATGTGATATTTTCTTTGAAACTTTTAAGAGAATAATAGCCATAGCGGTAAAATATTCCTGCTCCGATATTGTAAAATTGCATATTTAGCAGGTTATTGACAAATAAGCCCGATTCGATAAACCCTTTTCCGTAATCATCCAGAACAATGCTGTGGTATTGCTGATCTTGCTTTTGAAGTTTACCAAAACCTGCATGGGTGGCAATTTGAAATTCAGGTTCAAACTTCCTGGTTCTAATAAGTAATTTACCAAAATTATGTGTTAGAAAAATATTGAGATATCTGTCGGCACTGAATTCATTAAGACGCATGGTGGCAAAACTTCCGGGAGAATGGATTGCAACACGGCTATAGCTGCTGAAACCTGAAAATAGTTTCTGATAAGGTACATTACTGTCAATAAGTCCTGCATTTATCTGCACCGAAGTTTTACCTATCAGCTTTTTATAAAATGTATGTTCAATTTTAAGCTCATATCTGCTGTAAGGAAAATCGCTGTCAGGCACGCCTTTTAATCCCTTAGTGTATTGAAAAAAGATTATCGGATAATCACTTCCAAGTGATAGTCGTGAACGTGTAGTCTGAACAAATTTTTCCCGCCACTGAAATCGAAACCTGGCTCTTAACTCAGTGAAAATAAATGGTGCTGAATACGGATCTCCTTCTTGTTTAAAATATGTATACTTATATTGTGGCATATTGTTAACCCTTTGAAATTCAAGAGTGGAGAGTAGATAAGACATGAATCTGTGCTGAATTCCTGTAACAACTGTTTTTGTATTGTCCATCTGGTTTATTAGCCAGTTTCTGTATGCGTTCTGATGTATAAGACCGGAATTCTGGATGAAAGATTCAATCTTTCTAGCTTCATTCAGATCGTTTTCGTAGCTTAGGAACCATCTGGAATCCTTGAAGTGATTAAAAGTCAGGCTAATATCCCCGCCATATTTGAATTTGTCATCCCCAAAACCATATCCGATATAAGCTCCCGCACCAAAAACTTTGCTGATTTGCTGACTGCTTGACAGCCCAAAACCCAAATAGAATTTTTCATATCTGTTCAGCCGCATCAAGCGATGCATTGGAATATTGAATTTCCCTAACGGGATATTTCCGTTTATTAAAGTTTCAGTTAAAAGAGCAATACGATCAAAATTATGAGCCTGCCCCAAGCTGTCGAGAACATGATAAGTTCGAATATCTTTTTCAGTAAGACCTTTAGACCTTAGCATTTCCCATTTCTCCGCACTACGGTGAGTTGCTTTATGGTCAAGTTCTATACTGACCTCGCTAAACATCTTTTTTACAATATTCGGATTAAGCTCAATATCAGTTATATAGCTTCTGCCCTGGCCAACAGGATAAAAAGTGTTTACTTTGGCAGTTTTGAAAATTATATCTGTGTTCAGTTGAACAGGAAACCAATACATACCGTCAATCATCTGGTACATCTGTTGTATCTTTACTGACATGCCTTTTTCCTGTAAAGCCGGTTCAGCAATAACATTCTGGATAGCCCAGCGGTTCGAATTAATGTAAAGCAAACCCTTTAACCCGTCGAAATTCAGATTTGGTTTTGGCTCGTACGATATAATGAAGGTAGTATCATTTGAACCGCTCATCAGTAAAGTGTCTTCAATTATGAATGAGTACCGGGAAATGCTTCCTTTGCTTATAGGGTTCAGATAATTTTTATCAGAGATACTTATGACATCATCATAAAACGATGTAGACTGAATATGTGAAAGAATAAAAATGAAAAATGGATCTTTTAATCCTGAAACCCTGTTTGCTATTATTTTCTGATGATTATGACCCGGATACAAGAACTTGCGTTGAGCTACTGTTTCCATGATAAACAGGTGTTGTTCATCAAGAATGTTTTTTAAACGAATAAGCGAGGAATCGGCTGTGATCGTGTCAGCTTTCATCAGGCTGTCAGCATCAACAGTGAAGATCATTTTATCGTAAGAAGTATATGAAAATGCTGGCAATTTCTCATAATTATTGATATCGCGGTTGTTTACTGCATTGTTAATGATCCGGTGAGCAGGGTTCTCTCCGGCTATTACTATTATTTCAGGAAGGCTTACAGCTATCCTTTTCATCATGATTTTCGGCTCAAATTCAGGATCTTCCACATAATAAATTTGTTGGGAATAGCCCACGAAGCTGAACCTCAGAAATTCAACAGGTTCTTTTGAGCTTAGAATAAAACGTCCGTCAATATCGCTTACACCGCCAATATTACTTTGATTAATAACTATGTTTACAAAAGCCAGAGCCTGTCTGGTTTCTGAATCAAAGACCTGCCCTGAGATCGTATAAGGTTGGGAATAAACAGTGGCTGACAGTAAAGTAAAACAGGCTGCAATTATAGCCACTAATATTTTACTTGGGGATTTTAAATGCCGGCACAGATGATTTTTTAGTCCTTTTGCTCTCATTATCAAGTGATTACCATGACATTTTTTGTCAAAACTGTTGTATGAACCTGATCTAATCTAAAATCATCTGTGCTTACTTGTGTCCAGACCATTATTAATCGAATGATTCGAAGCAAAGTGGCTCTTTTACACTTCAGTTAGCTTTTCATTATTTCGGTGTCTGTTGGCATCGCGGGTGTTTTTCTTTTCAAGATTTCTGATAATGGCTTCTTCAAGATTAACGCCTGTTTGGTTTGCAAGGCATATTAAAACAAAAAGCACGTCAGCAAATTCATCAGCAAGATTAATATCGCTCTCACCAGCTTTAAATGATTGTTCTCCGAATTTCCGGGCTATAATACGTGCAACTTCACCCACTTCTTCCATTAGTAATACAGTATTGGTAAGTTCGTTGAAATATCTAACTCCGGTGGTGTTTATCCATTTATCCACCAATTGTTGCGCTCCTGTTATTGTTAGCATAGTAATATGATAATGGTTTGTAAATTAGCAGCTTATGTTAATGTTGCTGAAATAGTTGTTTTATTAGAGTAATTACAAATTCAATCTCAGCGTACTATACCGTTAGAAGACATGATTTTACGACTATTCAGCCACTTCAAGCTGAAATCCTGTACCGTGAATGGTAACAATGGAAACTTTCGGGTCATTCTTAAGATATTTACGAATGCGTGCAATGAATACATCCATGCTTCGACGTACAAAGTAATTTTCGTCGCCCCATATTTCTTTTAGCGCTTTTTCGCGGCTTAGCAGTTGATTTTGATTTTGGCAAAGCAAGCGCAGGATATTGTTTTCTTTGGGTGTGAGGGTTTGCTGACCATCAGGTGATATTAACCTCATATTGATAGCATCAAATGTATAAATTCCAATATTATAGATTTCTTCTTCTTTTGTCAGTCCACATCTTTTTAAAATGGCTTCAATACGAAGTCCAAGTTCTTCGCTGTTGAAAGGTTTTGTAACATAATCGTCGCATCCGGCCTTGAATCCTTTTATTCTGTCTTCATTCAGTCCGCGGGCAGTGAGAAAAATAATAGGAATTGAAGGGTTTTTTTTCCTGATGTTTTCGGCAAGCGTAAAACCGTCCATTTTGGGCATCATTACATCCAGGATACACATGTCAATATTGCCTTGTAAAAATGCAATCCAGCCTTCTTTTCCATCGCCTGCGTGTACAGTATCATACCCAAGCAATTTAAGATAATCACATAAAAGCAGACTGAGATTAGGATCATCCTCAGCAACAAGAATTTTTATAGGTTTCTGACTCATTTTAATATTACGGGAATAATTTAATAATTTCAGCAAAAATATAAAAAAAAGCCATTATAAAAAATGGCTTCTGATATGGCTTTAATTAAAAAAAGTTTGATATTGGGATTAAACCCTACGTTTTAAATGTTTTTTAGGTTTTGCTTTAACAGTTTCAGGTTGTAATGCAATAACGGTTTTAAAAAGCGAAGCAATGACGTCATTATATTTTTCAACGATCTTTTTTCTGCGCAATTTTAGGGTTGACGTTAATTCTCCGGTATTTTGCGTCCATTCATCGGCAAGCAAGGCAATTTTTTTGATCTGCTCATTGCTGCTAAGCTTTTTATTTAATGATTTTATCTCTGCTTCAAAATGCCTGATAGTTTCAGAATTCTTGATCAGATCAGACTGATTCTGAAAATTAATCTTTTGTTTTTTTGCCCATTCAACCAGATTGCTGAAATTAGGAATTATCAAAGCACCGGCATATTTTTGGTTCTCACCCACAACCATTGTTTGTTGAATATAATAGCTTTCTTTCAATTTGTTTTCAATTTGCTGTGGCGCTATATACTTACCATTCGACAGTTTAAATATTTCTTTTTTACGATCAGTGATCTTTAGAAATCTTCCGTTTTCAATCTCACCGATATCCCCTGTGTGGAACCAGCCATCTTCATCAATTACTTCACTGGTTTGAACCGGATCCTTATAATATCCCTTCATAATATTAGGTCCTTTTGCAAGTATTTCACCATCTTCATCTATTCTTATTTCAACTCCTTCAAGAATAGGACCCACGGTTCCAACCATGACCTGCCCTGGTTGTGAATAATTCACACTGAGAATAGGCGATGTTTCGGTTAAACCATAACCTTCAAAAACAGGCAGTCGTGCAGCCCAGAAAATACGTGTTAAACGCGGTTGGAGAGCAGCACCGCCACAACCAATGAAAGTTATATTAGGACTTAAGGCATCTCTCCATTTGCTGAATACTAATTTATCTGCAACTGCTAATTGAGCTTTATATAAAATATTTTGTTTTTCGTAAGGAACATATTTACCTGCAATCCGTAATGCCCATGCAAAAATTGTTCGTTTTATTGGACTTAAAGTCTTTGCCTTTGAAACTATTTTTTCGTAAACTGATTCCAGTAAGCGTGGAACAGTAATAAAACCGTCAACCTGTAAGTCTTTTATATCAGATGCTATGCTACTAAGACTTTCAGCATAAAAAATACTAACACCCAGATAATGGTACTGGTAGTTCACCATATGTTCAAAAACATGGGATAGCGGCAAAAAACTAACTACTTTATGGTTGTAGTTAAGATGATTCAGTTTTGAGGAGGCAATAGCATTGCTCATAAGGTTCTTATGGCTGAGCATCACGCCTTTAGGGTTGTCAGTAGTGCCTGATGTGTAAATAATTGATAGCAGAGCTTCTTCTGAAATAGCTGCTTTTATTTCTTCGAGTTTCTTGCTTATCTTTGCTGAATTCAATTTCCCAAGTTCTGCTATCTCCGACCAGTTTTTTGCCCCTTCTACATTATTAAATGTATATATTTTTTGAACCAAAGGTAATTTATCCCTGACCTCAATAAGCCTTTTGTACAGCGATTTGTCAGAAACTATAATTATTTTGGTGTCAGAGTGATTAAGAATATACAATAGCTCTTCAGTCGTTAGTGTTGAATGTATAGGCACATGAACAGCACCTATCTGAGCCATGCCCATATTCATGAAGTTCCATTCCGGACGATTATTTGTTATGGTTGCTATTTTATCTCCCTTCCTGATTCCCAGCGATAATAGTCCATAACTGATATTGTTGGAAATGTCTATATACTGATCTACTGAATATTCAACCCATTTGCCGGATTGCTTATATCCAATTCTGAATTTTCCAATTGTTTCGGGGTTTGCCTTGAACCTTTCGAATAGGTCAAAAATACGCTTCTCTGTCATTTGGGGAAATTATAAAAATAGCTGCAAAAGTAATGTAATTATCTTTGTAATCATAAATAAACAGAAATTTTATTGATTTGTTTATAACTTGCTAAAAAAGAATAATTTATTGCCAGACCAAGTGTCAATTATTAGTTTGAATTTTTAAAAATCTGTTTTTGTTATAAATAACTAACGGACGATAACGGATTTTATCGTGATAAAACAATAAAACAGGCTATTTAATTGTACCTTTACACCTGCCGGGCGTATATTGTTCTTTAGAGCCAATGGTAAAGCTTTTCAGAATTAATTGTCACTTCAGCAAAACTATACACTACTTATTTATTAACACTTTTTGCTCTGAAATTCTGAAATAATCTTTTGAAAAAGTAACTTTTATCATTAAAATACGTCATACATAAAAAAATAAGAAGACATATTGCGCAAATGACAATAGCAGAATACAATTCATGTGTTGATAGTTTTGCCGACGGAGTGTATCGTTTCATCCTCAAAAGCCTTGATGATGAGGAACTGGCCCGAGATGTTGTTCAAGAATCGTTTACACGGTTGTGGGAAAGGCGAAAGGATGTAAAGAGTGAAAAAGCGAAATCGTACCTGTTTACTACAGCCTATCATACAATGATTGATACAATAAGAAAAGAAAAAAGGCAAACCAGACTTGAAGATTATCATATATCAGAAATGATTTTTGAGTCTTCTGCAATTGATCTCAAAGCTGTATTGAATGAAGCCGTTGATAAACTTCCTGAAATACAAAAATCAGTTGTAATGCTAAGAGATTACGAAGGCTACAGTTATAAGGAGATCGGGCAGATAACTGGTTTGAACGAATCGCAGGTCAAGGTTTATATCTATAGGGCAAGAGTTTTTTTAAAGAATTATATTGGTAGTTTGCATAATGTAATTTGAAAATGACAGAAATCAATTATAATAATTACGAGGCTTTTTTCCTCGATTATCTTGAAGGAAGGCTAAGCCAACGGCAGATTGATAAACTCATAGCGTTTGTTGATTCACACCCTGAGTTAAAAGATGAGTTCAAGAGCCTTGAATTTGTGAAGCTTATACCTGATGAATCAATAAGTTTTAAAGGAAAAGAAATGCTTAAAAAGCAGTCTGTAATATCTGTAGGCAACATGAATGAGCAAAATTATGAGGAAGTTTTTGTAGCTGCTTTTGAGAAGGATCTTTCTGAAATACAAAGCCTTGAACTTAACCAGTTTCTAGATAAAAACCCGGCTTTGAGAAAAGAATTCAACCTTATTGGGAAAAGCCGTTTATCGCCTGATACCAGTATTGTATATCCAGATAAGGAGAGTTTAAAGAAAACTCTGATAGTACCATTTGCATCGAGGTTGTTTTATTATGGAGTTGCCGCTGCAGCAATACTCCTGCTGCTTTTAGCTTTAAAATTCATTTTTATTCCTTCAGCACCAGACAAAGAGAATAATTTATTTACTGAAAATCCTGTTGAAAATAAAGTTATAGAAACCCCAAAGGACATCCCTCTTATTCAGGAACCTGAAATAAAAACTGAAAAACTTCATGATCCCGGCAAAAAGACCTTACTAGCTGAAGTTAAAAAAGCAGAAAAAAGTGAGGATGAACCTTTTTCTAAATCCCAGGCTAATGCACAGCTTCCTGTAAAAGTGGAAAATATTGGCACCATGAGTACATTGTCAGCAATAATCAATATTGAGAATAATAGAATAGTTGCAAATCACAGTTATTATTTCTCTGAAAATTTTAACGATTTAGCTATTGCTCAACAAATACGCCATGCCGATGCTCCAGAGAAAGATTTTAATGCTGGTCGTCTTTTAGCTCAAGGTTCGGCAGTTATTAATGAAGTGTTCAAACCCGAAGGAAAAGAACGTAATCTCATGCCCGGCAAGAATGAATTATTGAAGATTGCTAATATTGGGATTCAGGGATTTGCTTGGTTAACAGGTGCTGATATAGAATTGCGTAAAGAAAAGGATGAAAATGGCAATATCATATCATATGCTTTTGAAAGCCAGTCGTTTCGGATCAACCAGAATCTGAATAAAAATAATTAATACTCCCTTCAGTATTAATTATTAACATTTTCATTAAAAACTTCCTGTAACAAAAGATTGAGTATTTCCGTCATAATGATGTTAAAAGAAACTTATTAAAAATTTTTGCTCATGAAAACATTTTTTAAACAAACCGCTTTTTTCTTATTCCTGCTTCCCGGACTTATTTTTGCTACTGTAGCCAGTGCGCAGAAGTCTGGCAAAGGCAACAAGAATGTTATTAAAGTTGACCATGAGGTTAATAATTTTTCAGCTATCAAGGTTAGCTCTGCATTTAATGTCATTGTTGAGAAATATGATTCCCCGCTTGTTAAAATTGAAACAGACGAAAATTTACAAAACCAGATTACAGTTGTAGTTGATAATGGAATACTTATAATAGGTTCGACAGGAATCTCAAATCCCAGTGCACTTAATGCATATGTTTTTTATACAAGTCTTGTTTCGGCTGATATTAGCAGTGCTGCCACTTTAAAAAGCTCAGGACCCATTGTAGCCGATCAATTTTCACTCTCTGTTTCAGGTGCAGCACAAGCCAATACCGAATTTGATGTTGAGCAGCTTGATTCTAATATCTCGGGTGCTTCCACTGTTAAAATCAAAGGTAAGGCTAATTTGCACAATACTGAAGTAAGTGGCGCATCAGGACTTAACGCTGTTAACCTCCTTACTTCGGTTACAAAAGCAAAGGTGAGTGGTGCTGCCAAAGCAAAAGTTACTGCTTCTGATAAGATTGATTGCGATATAAGCGGAGCAGCTAGACTTGAGTATTTTAACGGTAAATCTGTTGTGAGTGCAGGGAAGATCGGAAAATACAGCATATATGTTGACGAGGATATCAATATTGATTCTCTTAACTATGTTGATGTTCGATCGTCAGAATACAGAGATTCGGTTCATGTTAGAATAGGTAACCTTGAGATTGAAGTTTATGACGGAGATAATACACGGGTAAGAATTGGCAATGCTCAGCTCGAAGTTGATGAATCAGGAAAAGTTGCATTTAAAAAGGGAGAAAAGAAATCAAAATTCAATGGACACTGGGCTGGTTTTGACATGGGAATCAATGGATATATCACACCCGGAGGCAAGCTTAGTGTACCAAATGAATATTCTTTCCTCGATTTGCGTTACGAAAAAGCAATCAATGTGCAGATCAATGTATTTGAACAAAATTTTGCGCTGGCCGGCAATAAATTCGGACTGGTTACAGGTTTGGGTTTGGAATGGAATAATTACAGGTTTTACAATGATGTAAAATTAGACATATCAAAGGATAAAATTGCCTATATTCCACAGGAAGGCATAAAATCAACCAAAAGTAAGCTTACTGTACAGCACCTGAATGTCCCATTATTTTTTGAATACCAGACAAATTCAAAAAACAATATTAATAGCTTTCATATCTCTGCTGGTGTTATGGGTGGTGTAAGAATAGGCTCACATTCAAAGAATGTACATGAGAACGGAGGTCGCCGTAAGGAAAAACAAAGAGATGATTTTTATCTTAATCCTCTGAGCCTTGATATTATGCTCAGAGTTGGATGGGGAAAACTGAATTTATATGGTAATTATTCGTTGCTGCCACTTTTCCGTGAAAACAGAGGACCTGAATTATACCCATTTTCAGTTGGGATCACAGTCTTATCGTTTTAATAGTTTGACGAATTTTTGCTTATGGCTGCCATTTTTAGCAGCCTTTTTTGTTTAGGTTTCAAAGTATTTTTGTAATTTTACAACCTGAATATTTAAAAATTTTATTTTATGGCAGGTCACAGTAAATGGTCAACAATTAAAAGGAAAAAAGGAGCTATGGATGCCAGACGCTCAAAGATGTTTTCAAAGATTATTAAGGAAATAAGTATTGCCGTTAAAGAAAGTGGCCCTGACCCGGATAGCAATCCACGACTCCGGCTGGCAATTGCTAATGCTAAAGGAGTTAACATGCCTAAAGATAATGTTAGCAGGGCAATAAATAAAGCTTCTGATAAAGATTCAGAAAGCTTTGTTGAAACCACCTACGAAGGTTATGCACCTAACGGTATAGCCTTATATATTGAGTGTACTACCGATAATCTCCAGCGAACAGTTGCTAATGTCAGATCATATTTTAATAAATTTGGCGGAAACCTTGGTACTAATGGTTCATTGAGTTTTCTTTTTGATCGCAAAGGTGTTTTCACTGTTCCCAAAGCTGATATTGACCAGGATACTTTTGAAATGGAACTTATTGATGCAGGTGCTGAAGAAATTGAACTTGAAGAAGGGTTTTTTACAGTTACCACTGCTATGGAAGACTTTGGCTCAATGATGAAAAAGCTTGAAGAGTTAGGCGTAGAACCTGAAAATGCTTCACTTCAGCGTATCCCTAAAGAAACCATTACACTTGATTTGGAATCGGCACGAAAAGTGATGAAACTTATTGATATTTTCGAGGATGACGACGATGTTCAGAACGTATTCCATAACCTTGAAATCACGGATGAATTAATAGCTGAGATGTAATCCTGGCTTTAACGGGAATACCAGGTTAGATCTGTGAAAAGCTACCGTAATATTTTTGAGGGCAAGTGAGAGGTTAAGAAAGGTTTGCGGGAATCAGCAAATCATGAATGGTTTTTTGCTTGTGCCCGGAACAGGACTTGAACCTGCACATCCTTGCGAATACTAGTCCCTGAAACTAGCGCGTCTACCAATTCCGCCATCCGGGCATGAAAGAAAAAAATCAACAACTTGTTTTAATTGTTGATTTTTTTGTGTTTAAACTTCGGTGCCCAGGACAAGACTCGAACTTGCACATCCGTACGGATACCAGCCCCTCAAGCTGGCGTGTCTACCAATTTCACCACCTGGGCAAATGTATTTATTAATGTTTGTTAAAGAACAAATCCCGTATTTGAGTTTGGGGCTGCAAAAATACTCTTTTTTACAATATTCCAATATCTATGATAAAGATTTTTTCATTTGAACTTTTATTCCGTGAAAAACTCTGGATCTTGTGTTTAATACTATGAATTATAAGGGAAAAGAGTCCAAACTAATCCAATTTTACTGTTCTGACTCATAAAGTTGGGATTATTTTAATATTTTTGGCAATTATTCAGAATAAATTTTAAATCTTAATAATATGTTCAGTACCAATGACATTGCTTTAATTAAGTTGAAGGGTATAAATCCTTTAGTGGTTGAAAAACAGATTGAAAATTTCAAAAATGGGTTCCCGTTTATGCAGCTATTAGCTCCTGCCACAATTCAGCATGGAATACGCAGGTTGACTGAAGATGAGGTGAATGCATATTCTCAGAATTATGAAAGTATTATTAAAGGTAGAGAAGTACTAAAATTTGTTCCTGCCTCGGGTGCTGCAAGCCGTATGTTTAAATCTCTTTTTGAATTTATTGATGAAATTTCAGCTTCGCCTAAGGATGTTGATTTGCTGAAAGACAAAGGCTTTAACTCACCAGCTTATTTTTTTGACAATATCAAGGAATTTGCCTTCTATGAAGAACTTAAGGAAGCATTGGAAAAAGATGGGCTTCAGCTTGATGAATTGGTGATGTCAGGTAAATTTTTAGAAGTATTAAAGAAACTTCTTGATAGTGATGGATTGAACTATGCCAATCTTCCCAAGGCTTTGCTCAGGTTTCACCGCTACAGTGACGAGTCAGGGCGCACAGCTCTTGAAGAACACCTTGTAGAAGCAGCTAATTATGCCTGTAATGACCAGGGTATGGCAAGCGTTCATTTCACTGTTTCGCCCGAACATGTTGATGACTTTAAAAAACTAGTTGATAAGGTTCAGGCAGTTTATGAAGAACGGTTTGGAGTACGTTATGAAATTGAGTATTCAATTCAGAAACCTTCTACTGATACAATTGCTGTTGACTTAAACAATAATCCGTTTAGGGAAACTGATGGAAGTTTGTTGTTTAGACCCGGAGGTCATGGTGCTTTGATTGAAAATCTGAACGATTTAAATGCGGATATTGTATTCATAAAAAACATTGACAATATTGTACCCGACCGCCTGAAAGAAACAACCTATCTTTATAAAAAAGCCATTGTTTCAATGCTTGTAGAACTACAGACCGAAGTGTTTGGTATGCTTCAGGCTCTTGAAAATCCTGATATCAGAAAGGAAAGGATCTATGACTTTTCAGTGTTCTGCAATGAAATGCTAAATATCAGATTGCCGGATAATTTTAAGCAATTAAAGGATGAAGAGCAGATTGAAATTTTAAAAAAAGTTTTGAACCGTCCTATACGTATCTGTGGAATGGTGAAAAATGAGGGAGAACCCGGAGGAGGACCTTTCTGGGTAAAGGATGTCGAAGGAAAGATTTTATTACAAATAGTAGAGTCGTCTCAGATAAATCTTGCTGACGAATCGCAACTAAAAATAATGCAGGCTTCCACTCATTTTAATCCTGTTGATCTGGTTTGCGGACTAAAGAATTATAGGGGGCACAATTTTAATTTACCCGATTTTGTTGATCCTTCCACCGGTTTTATTGCTGAAAAATCAAAAGATGGCCGTAAATTAAAAGCACAGGAACTTCCCGGATTATGGAATGGAGCTATGGCTGACTGGATTACAATTTTTGTTGAAACACCAATTATTACTTTTAATCCTGTTAAAGTTATTAACGACCTGTTGAGAAAAGAGCATCTGATGTAACAAGCCTCAATTACAGCTTTTTATCATATTTTACCTGAAATTTTCAAATATTGAATTATAAAACGATCCTTTTGGTTTTAAGTTCTTTATTATTGATATGTTTATATCTCTGAGAATAGGCAGTCTCCGCTCATTACATTCAGGCGGATTGTATTATCAGTTTTGCAAACAAAATATTAAGTATGCTTGTTTGTATCAATAAGTAAATCAATTAATAAATTAAATATAATATTATGAACAATGCTATTTTTCATTTTGATAATCCTGCGAATGAGCCGGTTAAATCGTATGCACCCGGTACACCCGAGCGTAAGACTATTTTAGATGAGCTTGACAGGATTAGTTCGGAGGTTATTGATATTCCGTTAATTATCGGAGGTAAGGAAATTCGTACTGGTGATACAGGTAATGTTGTAATGCCTCATAACCACCAGCACAAACTTGCAGTATATCATAAAGCAGGCGAAAAGGAAATAAAAATGGCTGTAGAAGCTGCTTTGAAGGCACATAAGGCATGGGCTGAGATTTCATGGATCGAAAGGATTTCAATAACGTTAAAGGTTGCTGAGTTATTGAGAAATAAATACCGTGCGCTTATTAATGCTGCCAGTATGCTTGGCCAAAGCAAGAATGTTATGCAGGCAGAAATTGATGCAGCTTGTGAAACCATTGATTTTCTGAATTTTAATGCACATTATATTTCAAGAATTTATGAAAATCAGCCACATTCAGAGCCGGGTATCCTAAACCGCATTGAATATCGTCCTATTGAAGGCTTTATTTTTGCAGTTTCTCCGTTTAATTTTACCTCTATTGCATCTAATCTGAATATGTCGCCGGCGGTAATGGGTAATACTCTTGTCTGGAAACCGGCTACTACTGCTATTTTATCGAATTATTACCTTATGAAGATCTTTATGGAAGCCGGTTTACCTGATGGTGTTATCAATTTTATTCCGGGTCAGGGTTCTTTAATAGGTAATATCGTGATGAGTGATCCTGATTTTGCCGGATTGCATTTCACCGGTTCAAATCGCACATTTAATCAATTATGGCAGGCAAGTTCAGCCAATTTGCCCAAATATCGTACTTATCCCAAGATTGTTGGAGAAACGGGCGGAAAGGATTTTGTTTTGGTTCATAATTCTGCCGGAGTTGATGAGGTGGCTACAGCATTGGTTCGAGGTTCCTTTGAATTTCAGGGTCAAAAATGCTCTGCGGCTTCACGGGCTTATATTCCTGAATCGTTGTGGCCTGCGATCAAAGAAAGAATGTTGGAAAAACTTTCGCATATAACTGTTGGAGATGTAAAGCAGTTCTCAAACTTTATGAACGCAGTAATTGACGAAAATGCTTTTAACAATATCATGGGATATATTAATAAAGCTAAAACTTCAACAGATGCAAAAATCCTTCACGGAGGAAATGGAGATAAATCAGTTGGCTATTTTATCGAACCTACTGTTATACAGGTGACTGATCCTCATTTTGTTACAATGGAAGAGGAAATATTCGGACCTGTTTTAAGTGTGTTTGTATATAAAGATAAGGATTTTGACAAAACCCTTGAACTGGTTGATAACACCTCGCCTTATGGATTAACGGGGTCAATTTTTGCACAGGACAGAAATGAACTTGTTAAAGCTTGCCGTGCGTTGCGGTATTCAGCAGGTAATCTTTATTACAATGATAAACCAACAGGTGCAGTTGTAGGACAACAGCCTTTTGGTGGAGCACGTCAATCGGGTACTAACGATAAGGCAGGAAGCTATCTGAACCTGCTGCGATGGATAAGCCCTCGTACAATTAAGGAAACTTTGATTCCTCCTACCGATTTCCGTTATCCGTTCATGCAGGAAGAATAGAAAAATTCATTACAATAAATGCTAAACTAAAGAATAATTTTGAACCTGTTAAGACTGCTGATGTGCGAATAAACCTTATTTCGGCACTTTCAGAAAAGGCTTAAATATTTGATTTATAAATAATTAAGTTGTATCTTTGCGGAAACAAAACCCCGAAAACGAGCATAAAGTCTCAAAATCGGGGTTTCTCAAAAAAAGCGAGATGAAGA
>JAAYJT010000076.1 GCA_012522795.1 Bacteroidales bacterium
CATCTACTTAAGATAAAAGCCCGTACATAGGCCAATGAATAGCTTTGGATATTTTTTGGCATTCAAACTTCCAATGCCATTGAGATAGGCAGAAAGATGCTCGGGCAGAAGCAAATAGCAGCTTAAAGAACAGAAAACATTGAGATGAAACAGCTTTTAAGTATTCAAGAGCTAGAACCACAATGGCTGCAACCTGCCAAAACAAACTTTTTTTCGAAAAAAATTCTTCCACTCATGATTTCTAGGATAAAAAAAAATCTTCCTTTGGGTATTTTTATCCAAAGAGAGATTGTTGAAAGCTGTTTTTAATCCCAAAAAGTAGAAATTATTCTATTTTCTGAAAGTGCCTAAATACCCATTGCTTTCCATTTTCCAAAACTAAAAACCATTAATTCTTTGATACCTGCAGCCCTGATCACTTCAAGGGCTAAAGGATATTCCTTGTCCAAATCTTCAGGAGCATGGGCATCAGAGCTGAGAGTAACAGGAATATTCAACTCTTTTATTATTTTCAGGGCTTTAAGGTTTGGGAACAATTCATTGCAACGAGCTTTATAAATTCCGCGTGTGTTAATTTCAACAATACAGCCTTTTTTTGCTATTACTTCAAGAGATTCCCTAAGCAATGACAAGTACCAGTCATCCTCCACACTGAAGAATCGTTCCTGGTTATGCATTTTTATTTTATCGAAATGGGCAATAATATCAGGTGCCTGAGTTTCAGCCATCATATTTATCTGTTCAAAATAGGTTCGAACTGCAAGCCTGGCATCACCGCCAAACAGGTTAAAGAAACCTTCATCAAAAGTATTGCGTATTGGTCCGTCAATAAACCATAATCCATTGCCTGACGGAGAAGGCAGAAGATGAACGCCGCCAATAACGAAATCTAATCCTGCACGTTTTTTCCAGAATTCAAAATCATCTGATAACTCAGGAATAAAATCAATTTCCATTGAAAGGTAAATCTCAATACGTCCGGCATACTCGTAACTTAACGAGCGAATGGTGCTGCAGTATTCATCAACTTTATCTTTATGAAGTGCAAAACTGTTTTTAAATGGTAAGGGAGCATGACTTGAAAAGGCAAGGGTGGAAAAATTTTTATCAATGGCAGTTTTTACATATTCAACGGGATCATGGCTGCCATCGCAAAATATACTATGAGTGTGGTGACTTATCCATTTCATTTTCGTTCAGTAATAATATAGAGTTTATCAGAGCGACGAACCGTTTCATTTACAGGTATTGAGCAAATTTCTCCTTTAACTGACTTGTTTACAGGTAATTCATGAACTCTTATTTCGCTAACAACACCTTCGGCTACACCGGTAGTAGGGCCAAGTATCAGAAATTTATCACCTACACTAAGAGCTCCGCTCTCCATAGTTATTTCAGCCACTCCTGCTTTTGAGAAATAATTGGTTACCTTCCCAACGTATGCCTTTCGTTGGGTAGCTTTCGACCCGTATGCATCAGTCCATTCAGGCAAGGTTTTTCCCAGATAGTAGCCTTCCCAGTAACCACGATTATAAACCTGAGCAAGCCTTTCGTTCCATATTTTCAATTTTTCAGGTTCAAAGGTTCCTTCTTCAATTGCATCAACAGCTTCACGATAACAATTGGTAACGGTTTTTACATATTCTGGCGCGCGTCCACGACCTTCAATTTTTAGAATACTTACTCCTGCGCTTACCAGCTGATCAAGAAAATCAATGGTTTTCATATCTTTTGGTGAAAGAATGAAATGATTGTCAATAATCAGATCTACTTCATCATCATAATCGCGTATTCTGTACTCACGGCGGCATGGCTGATAACATGCACCACGGTTTGCCGATTTATTGAACATATCCTGGCTCAGATAGCATTTTCCTGAAACAGCCATACACATTGCGCCATGAATAAAAAGTTCAATATCAACGATTTTACCTGAAGGACCTGTAATGTTTTCTTGTTTTATTTTTTGTATGATATTTTTGATCTGATCAAGGCTTAATTCACGGGCAAGCACCATTGCATCAGCATAGCGGGAATAAAAACGTACAGCTTCAAAATTACTGATATTGCATTGTGTTGAAATATGAATTTCCATTCCCCGGCTAAGTGCGTATTCCATAACAGCAATATCGGAAGCTATGACAGCACTGATCCCGTTTCCGACAGCAACATCTATCATTTTTTGCATGTACTCCATTTCCTCGTCGTAAATCACTGTATTTAAAGTCAGGTAGCTTCGTATGTTACTTTCCCGGCAAATATCAGTAATCTTGACCAGATCGTCAAAACTAAAATTCATTGATGAGCGTGCCCGCATATTCAGGGTTCCAATGCCAAAATAAACAGCATCGGCTCCGCCAGCAATAGCTGCCATCAGGCTCTCGTAAGAACCTACTGGCGATATTATCTCTATTTTTTTTCGGGTCATAAAATCTCACTTATTGTTGTATGAACTCATAGTTCTGTCAAGACCAATAGTTACAAAACTTTTTATCATATCCACAGCCACGAGTACTCTGGGCTTAAGTAATTCAACTTCTGAACTTGTCCATCGTCCGAGTACATATTCTACCTGAAATCCTTTTGCAAAATCACTTCCAATGCCAAAACGTAAACGCGGAAAACTGGTAGTTCCCAGAATTTCTATTATATGATTTAATCCGTTGTGGGAACCACCACTTCCTCCTGGTTTCATTCGCAATTGCCCTGGCTCAAGATCGATATCGTCACTAATGACTAATGATTTCTCAATTGGAATATTTTCGGTTTCAAGCCAGTATCTGACAGCCTTCCCACTTAAATTCATATAAATGGATGGTTTTATCATTACAAGTGTTCTTCCTTTGTATTTAGCTTTGGCAACTGCAGCATACCTTATTGATGTAAAAGTAGCACCGAGGCTGTAAGCGAGCGCATCGAGTATTACAAATCCAATATTATGGCGTGTTTCAGCGTATTCATTGCCAATATTGCCTAATCCTGTAATTAGAAATTTCACTTAATTGATTTTTTGAAGTTCATGTTTTGACTTTCAAGTAAAACATGTACTTAGTCAGATAAATACAGGGTGGGATCCACCAGGATTTTTTCAAGAATTTATTTATTCGTTTGCTTCACCTTCCTTTGGTGCTTCGTCAGCAGCTTCTTCTGTAGCTTCTCCTTCGGCTTCTTCATCAGCTGAAGTAGTCATCACTCTCGAAGTCCGGACAGTTACAACCATTGATCTCTTAGGTTCAAGGAATTCAATATCAGGAACTTTAAGGTTTTCAATTTTTATTGAATCTCCTATATCAAGTGGAGTAATATCAATTTCAATAAATTCCGGAATATGTTCAGTCAATCCCTTTACCAGAAGCTTGTTGAATTTTCTCACCAGTCTGCCACCACGTAAAACTCCGTCAGAAGTTCCAACAAATCTGAGTGGGATAGCCACTTTTACAGGCTTACCGGGTGTGATTTCATAAAAATCGGCATGAAGCAATGAGTCTGTAACAGGATGATACTGAACATCCTGTAATATTGCCTGATGTGTTTTTTCGTTAATGTTGAGATTAATAATATATGCATCAGGAGTGAAGAGAATTGGTTTGAACGCCTTTTCTTCAAGAACAAAAGGTATTTGTTCTTTTCCGCCATAAAGTACGCAAGGTACCAACCCTTTCCTTCTGGCCTTTTTAGCATCTTTTTTCCCTACGTTCCCTCTCAGGGAACCGCTCAATGATACTGTTTTCATTTGATAAAAAATTTTAAATTAAAAAAATTAGAATTTAAATAACGAACTTATTGATTCAAAATTATGTACTCTTGAAATCACTTCAGCTAATAAATGTGCTGTAGTAAGAACCTTAATTTTGGCACTTTGTTTACGAAGTGGTATGGTATCTGTAACAACTACTTCAGTGAACGCTGAATTTTCAATTTTTTCGTATGCTTGACGTGTAAAAAGAGGATGTGTACAAAAGCCTCTTACACTTTTGGCTCCCTCTTCCACTATTAAAGCTGCAGCTCTGGTAATTGTGTTTCCGGTATCAAGAATATCGTCAACCAGAATCACATCCTTACCTTTTACATCTCCAATAAGTCCCATATAATCTATTTCGTTGGGTTTGATCCGTTGCTTATAACAGATTACAAATCCGCAATTAAGCATTTTTGCATAAGCTGCTGCCCTGCGAGTACCTCCTGTGTCAGGTGAAGCCATGACCAGATTGGGTAAATTTAAATTTTTGATATAAGGAACAAAAATTGACGATGCATAGAGATGATCAACCGGCACATCAAAAAAGCCCTGAATCTGATCGGCATGAAGATCAATAGTTATGATCCTGTGCACTCCGGCTGCTGTTAAAAGATTTGCAACCAACTTACTTGCAATTGACACCCTGGGTTGGTCTTTACGATCCTGCCTGGCATATCCGAAATATGGGATCACTGCAACTATATTCTTTGCCGAAGCACGTTTGGCTGCGTCAATCAACATGAGTAACTCAAAAAGATTATCAGTTGGCGCAAAAGTTGATTGCACTATAAAGATTTCATGACCCCGTATATTTTCCTCAAAAGAAGGCTGAAATTCCTTGTCGCTGAATTCGGTAACAGTTATTTCCCCAAGTTTTTGTCCATAACTGTAAGCTATTTTTTTTGCGAGGTACAGCGAAGCCCTTCCGGAAAATATATTAACTGTAGGTAACATAATGATTGGTTTTGGGGAAGATATTGCTGCCAGGTTTATGCTGCAAAGTTACAAATTTTTATTTTGTTTACTAATATAAATTATTAAATGAAAAACAAAGAAGGGCTAACATCTTGATACTCTGATTTATGGAGCTTCATTAAAAGTTAATATTCTTTTTCTGATTCTTTTTATTTTTAATTGTGAGTTCAGGAATTTTATATCTTTGCACCACTTTAAAAACAATTGTTCTTAAAAAGCCCGGATGGCGGAATAGGTAGACGCGTTGGTCTCAAAAACCAATGGGGTAATTCCCGTGCCGGTTCGATTCCGGCTCCGGGTACTAAATAAAAAGCTTTCAACTATCGAAAGCTTTTTTTGTTTCATTAAATAAACCTTACAGTATCTCGTTTTATATCTGTATTTTAGTTTAAATCAGATTTTTAAATATGAAAGCACCCTCATCACGATATTTTATTTATTTGCCCATTATTATTGCTTTGGCTGTTATTTCAGGTGTTTATCTTGGATTTAAAATGGTTGGTATTTCTCAGGATCGTAAAACTCCTATATCGTTGATCCAGCTTACCAGATATGATAAGATAAACGATGTGATGCGCTTTATTTTTCAGGATTATGTTGATCAGGTTAATCGAGAATCGTTACAAAACGATGCTATCGAAGGGATGCTTAAAAATCTTGATCCACATTCTCAATTCATACGTGCTGAAGATTTTGCCGAAGTCAATGATCCTTTATTAGGAGCTTTTGAAGGTATAGGTATTCAATTCAGGTTAGAGAAAGACACCTGTACTGTAATTCATACCATTGTTGGTGGTCCTTCTGAAAAAGCCGGGTTAATGGCAGGCGACCGAATAGTCAGGGTTGATGATAGCCTTGTGGCAGGTGTAGGTATTAACGACCGCAATCTGGTTCGTATGCTGAAAGGTGAAAAAGGTTCGAAAGTGAAAATTGGTGTTTTTCGTAGGAAAGCTGATGGAGTTCTTGATTTTATAATAACACGGGATGTAATACCAACTTATAGCGTTGATGTGGCTTTTATGGCTGATAATTCAATTGGATATATAAAGTTGAGCAAGTTTTCGGCCACAACTCACAGAGAAATACTTAATGCAGTAAACCAATTGAAATTTAAGGGAATGCAAAAGCTTTTATTGGATTTGAGGGGTAATTCAGGAGGTTTCCTTCAGTCTGCCATTAAGCTTGCCGACGAATTTCTTGAGAAAGATCAGGTTATTGTTTATACCGAAGGCCATAACCGCCCTCGTCAGGTTGCAAAAGCTGACGGACAAGGTTTATTTAAAGAACTGCCAATTGTAATTATTATTGATGAAGGTTCGGCATCTGCAAGCGAAATTATAGCCGGTGCCATTCAGGACAATGATCGCGGATTGATTGTTGGCAGACGCTCTTTCGGTAAGGGTCTAGTTCAGGAGCAGTTGAACCTTACTGATGGTTCGGCAATAAGACTTACTGTGGCAAGATATTACACTCCTACAGGAAGAAGTATTCAAAAACCCTATGATAAAAATGCTGAAGATTATTTTCATGATTTTTATGAACGCTATGCCAATGGAGAACTTGATGATCCGGCAAATATTAAATTTGACGATTCATTAAAATTTGTTACTCCCGGAGGTAGAACGGTTTATGGCGGAGGTGGGATAATGCCCGACGTATATGTAACAATTGAAAATGATGAGAACCTGCGTTTTTTCAATATAGTTTCGAACCAGGGATTGATTTATCAGTTTGCTTTTGATTACACTGATGCTCAGCGTGATAAATTAAATCAATTTAAAAATATTGATGATTATGTTCAGAATTTTAAGATCACTGACAAGATTTTCAACGATTTTGTAATGTTTGTCTCAACACAGGATGTTAAAAGCTCAAATGCTTCTGTACAAGGTTCGAAACAGAGGATCCAACATATGCTTAAGGCTTTTATAGCCAGGAATATCTTTGATGATGCTGGGTTTTATCCTATTTATTTTGAAAGCGATAAAGTATATTTAAAAGCTAAGGAAACTCTGAAAGAACTTGATTCAATACTTTTACCAACAGAGTCTCAGCCTCTTATCTTCACACAACAACAAACCGGTTTACAGAATTAAAGAAACAATTCGGGTTTTAATTTCTGTAAGAAATTATTATAACATGTCCATTTTCCTTGGTGTTTTGATAATTACCATGGGTTAAAATATTTGTAACAGTTTGATAAAAGAGGTGGTTCCTAATGATAATTGCGTGATCAAAGCTTGGTATAAGTAATTACAAGCCTGATTTTTCCGGCATCGGTATTAGTGCCATTTAATACAACTCTGTGAGGAACTGATGATGCCGCAGGAACTAACAAGGTCAGACCAAAATCTTCCGCATCCTTATTTAAAATGCGATCCTGAACATAGCGACTCAGGCGGAAAGTGTATTCTGAATCTTTATAATAACCTCCAAAATAAGTTTCACCTTCAAACTGGTCGTCTAATATGGTAGTTTTTCCCTTATCATCAGTCAGCTTACCAATAGATAGCCTTGGTGGTTGAGTAAACCCGGCAGAAGGGTCATTGTCTGTAAGAATTAATTTAGCTTCGTTTATTGAAATATCCGTTCCTAATGAAGTAATTGTGGGAAAACGCAGATAGGTTTTTACTCCCCCAAGAGGTTGAAGATAAATTTTATTGCTGCCCAAAGTAGTATCGCCCGAAATGATTTGCTGGCGTAATGATTCTTCAGCATCAGCATATCCGTAATGGTAATAATGTCCGTAACGTCCGCTGGCATTACTGATAGTGAAATTATACTTTAATGAGTCTTTCTCAAAATTGTGATAATAAACTGTAATTGTTGTAGCATCGCTAATCAGGTTATAAGTAAGCAGAGCGCCTTTTCCTACTTCATCCACCGGATCGGCTGTAATATAAATACCTTTGAAAAATTCCCGGAACTTTTCATTTGACGAATAATCATCGCTGGTACCCGATAATAATTTTTCTGCCAGAATGCCTCCGTCATTAAGCGGGATTCTAAGAGAAGGGGCTATTTTAATAGTATCAACAGGTATGCTGTCAACAGGAGGTATAATCTGTTCAAATCCGATTTGTGAACCATAGGCAGTTATCTTGTTTGAGTAATATGAGCTGTCAATATCAATATTCTCAGTCATTTCGTAAACTCTGAAAGTCTGCATTGTTGATGAATCGCCATATACGCCTACGTAAGCCATTTTAAGAATTATGGAGTCAATAACAGCGCCTTCTCCAAAATTCAGTTGTAAAGAAGTTAATCTTAATTCGGTATAAATGCTGGCAGTAGTTTTTCCAAAAACCGGATCAAACATGCTTCCCAATAAACTTAATCCCAGTTTATCAGTTTTAACTGAATCTTCTCTGACAGAATATGCAAAAACCGAAAAAGTATCAGTAACAAAATATTTCAACTCTTCGCCCGGAGGTTGAATGTTTAAACCTATTAAATCGTTATTATCAGTACATGAAGCACTGAATATTGCAATAGCAATAAGCATTACAAATGCTTGTATGCTTAGTTTTATCATGTTTTTCAATGAAAAGGATTTTTAGATTTTTTTATTGTTGCGACCAGAGGCTTCCTCCGCTTCTTCCTCAACAAGGAGCTCGTTGTAAAATTCATTATAAACATCAATATAGTCATCGCCAGTTTGAAAAGGAAGAATAGGTTTATCTGATTTAAGCATATATTGATAAACTTCAGGATGCACTTGCTCGCTTCCCATTATCATCGCATCTGAAAAATCAATAGCAGCTTTCATCAAATTAACGTACGAAGGTTTCTTATAGTGTTTAAGATGCCTGAGAGTTATTCCCGGAAGTTTGATTTTTGTTGCAATATCTTTATTTAGTATTTCTTCAAAGCCATCATCATAAAAAGAAAAAATTATTTTTGCATCAGAAAATATCGGGTTGTCGCGATAAGCAGTTTTTACATACAATGGCACCATACTGCTCATCCATCCGTGGCAATGTATTATATCAGGAGGCCAGCCAAGTTTTTTAACTGTTTCCAGAACACCACGGGAAAAGAAAATTGCTCTTTCGTCATTATCCTTGAAAAATTTTCCTGATTTATCTCTGAAAACAAATTTCCGGTCAAAATAATCTTCGTTGTCAATAAAATATACCTGCATGCGAGCTAATTGTATTGAAGCAACTTTAATGATAAGAGGGTGGTCATTATCATTGATGATTAAATTCATACCCGACAAACGAATAACTTCATGCAAATGATTCCTGCGCTCATTAATATTACCAAAACGCGGCATGAAGGTTCTGATCTCACGCCCTCGCTCCTGTACACCCTGCGGTAGATGTCTTGAGATCAGACCAATTTGGCTTTCTTGCATAAAAGGAGTGATGTCGTACGAAACATAAAGAACTTTGACTTTTTCCATTTTTTTTAAATATCTTATATATGTGTTTTTGCAAAGATATTAAAAAAATTTTCTTTATAGACCAAATTTTGTCATAAATATTGATATTCAAAATATTAAATCAAATTTTCAAACAAAATGATTTAAAATAATAATTTCAGTTAATTTAGCGGCATCATTTGACAGGCATATCTTATCTTAACTTTTGTCTGACTTAAATCACTTAAAAACAACTATCATAAAAATATGCGTAAGATTGAAAAACACCCAATCCTTGAAATTCCTGCTAACGAAAAACATAGTTTCAGGTTTAACGATCAAATCATTGAGAGCGAAAAAGGTTTTACCATTGCAGCAGCATTACATCAGGCAGGCTTTCCGGTTCATAGCCATAGTTTGAAAAATCGTGAACGAAGCCTTGAATGTGGTATTGGAAAATGCGGAGCTTGCGAAATGCTGGTTGATGGGCAAATTAAAAGAATTTGCATCACTAAGGTTGATGGAATTAAAGAAGTTCAGGAAATTCCTAGGGATTATTCACCTTCTGTAACTATTTACAGACAAGATATTCCGTTTTGGGTATATAAAACCCAGGTGGCAATTATTGGAGCAGGACCTGCCGGACTTGCTGTTCGTGAGGAACTTAACAATCATGGCATTGAAAATATCATCATTGATAACAATGATAAGATTGGAGGCCAGTTTTTAATGCAAACCCACCAATTTTTCTTTTTTGAGAAAGAGAAAAAGTTTGGAGGCATGCGTGGATTTGATATTGCGAAAACTCTTGCGGGCGAAAGTCTTGAAGGAATTTTCCTGAATTCTACAGTCTGGGATATTCTTGAAGGTAAGCGACTGGCTGTGAAAAACATCAAAACTGATGAAATTTATTATATTGATGCTGATTATCTGGTAGTTGCATCAGGTGCAGTTCCTTTTATGCCTACTTTTGAGAACGATGACCTCCCGGGTGTATATACTGCTGCCGTCGTTCAAAAAATGATGAATAATGAGTTTACACTACTTGGAAAAAATATTTTGACTGTTGGAGCAGGAAATATTGGATATCTTACTTCATACCAATTGATGCAGGCAGGAGCAAAAGTAAAGGCGATTATTGAAGCTCAGCCGTTTGAAGGTGGTTTCCCGGTTCAGGCAAACAGAGTAAGGCGGCTTGGTATTCCCATCCTGCTTTCCCATATTTTACTCAAAGCCATTCCCAATAAAAATCGTGATGGAATAACCGGTGCCGTTGTTGCAGAATGTAAAAACTTTATGCCAGTTCCCGATACTGAAAAAATAATTGAGGGGATTGATGCTATTAATATATGCACCGGTCTTGTACCTGATGATCAGCTTTTGATTAAAGGCAATGATATTTTTGGACGAAAATGCTTTGGAGCCGGAGATGCCATCCGCATTGGCGAAGGCACATCGGCGGTATTGCGTGGTAAACAGGTGGCTTATGAGATACTTCAGGAAATGAATGAACGTTTCGATTATGATGCATATCTTGCAGTGTCAAAAGAATATATTGATTCACAGCAACATCCGTTAAGGATAATAAAAGGACCTTATCATCCTGAGCCGGAGAGAATGAATGGAAAGCCTTATGTATTAATTGATTGTCTTTATGGTTTTGCATGCAACCCGTGTGAGTTTGCCTGTCCTCAGGGTGCTATAACAAAGACGAGTACCAGCACAGTTCCCTATATTGATTTTGATAAATGTATTGGTTGTATGGATTGTGTTTATCAATGTCCGGGTCTTGCCATTTTTGGTTATAATCCAAAGAAAAACTGGCTTTTCCTACCTATCGAATATTTTGTTGATGAAAAAACTGAGGTGTATCTGGTAGATAATAATGGAAAGATCCTTGGCAACGGCATTGTTGAGAAAATCCTGAAAAAACCAAATAAGACACATATTGCCCGTGTCTTGTCTCTTGATATTCATGGTGAATCATTAAACAATGTAAGGGGTTTTATTGCTAAGAAAGATTACCCCGAACCTTTGAAAATGAAGAAAACTACCTATCGCAAGGAAGAGGATACCTATGTATGTCATTGCGATGATGTTACAATAGATGAAATACTTGATGTAATAGGTAATCGCAAATTTATTTCGGTGGATGAAGTCAAGCATACAACACGTCTTGGAATGGGTGCATGCCGCGGTAAGCGTTGTATAAAACGTTTAAAACAAACTCTTGCAGGTACTGGTATTTCTATAGTTGGCGAACCAACCCCGCGTGGACCCTTATCAAATCAGGTTTCACTAGGTGAACTTTATCCCCGTACGGTTCAGGATAAAATTATTACCAATATAACCGGAAGAAGTCCCAGAAAAATAAAAGTTCAAACTTTGATAGCCGGCGGTGGGATTGCTGGTAGCGCTTTATTCAGATATATGGCTGAAGCAGGGCTAAAACCTACTCTTATCAATTTCGGACGTGGTGCTTCATGGCGTAATATTGCAGGTGGCAGACCAAATTTCAGCCTTCCTGAACTTTCTGATATTGCAAGGCATAACCTTGAAATATTTAGAGAACTACAAAAAATCAGTAATATTGATTTTCTACCTATCCGTTATGTTACTTTTGCTCACGACGAAGTAATGTATAATGCTCTTGAAGCTTCAATGGCATGGTCAAATGCCAAAATGATAAAGCCGGGGCAGTTTAAAAAAGAGATTACTCCTTATATAAATACTTCACTTAATACATATATTGCAGCACTGGTAACAGAGGATTGCTGGCAGGCAACACCAGGGCGGGTTATTGATCTAATCCGGCGTATAGGAATTGACAACGGTGGTGAGATTCTTGAAGACTGCCGTCTTATAGATATTACAAAGAATGGTCAAACCTATATAGCTCTGGTTCAGAATCATGAAAAAGAATATATCGAATTTCATACCCCTCACTTTGTAAATGCGCTTGGACCTGAAGGCGATGTTTTTGCTAGAAAGCTTGGATATGAAACCGGTTTGTATCCCGTAAAACATCAGGCTTTTATAACTCGCCGTCTTCCTTTTATGGGTGTGAACAATACCCCTCTGCCAATGCTTATTGATCGCCGGAACTACAAAGGCTTTACTGCGGTTTACGGACAGCAGCTTGCCGAAACCGGACAGGTAATCGGCTGCGCCTCACCAGAAATTGAACCAATGGAAACTGATAAAAACCTGAAAATCAATTCCAGAGAATTTATTGAGATAATTGCCGAGGTGTTTACTAATTGGGTTCCAAATCTTTCTTCTGTTGGTTTTCAGGCAGTGTGGGCAGGTTATTATGTGGAACCCAGAATGGTGCTCGACGTAGATGCCGGTCTGTTAATTGGCTTACGCGGACAAGGATTTATGCTGGGGCAGTATCTTGCAAAGCTTTATGTTGATAAGCTGACCGGAAAAGATGTTCCTTCTTATTTTGATAGAATGAATTTAAAAGGTGATGGATTACTCGAAAAAGCTTTCAAATAAATAACTTTTTTTGCTGCCAGTTTTAAAACTTAAAAATTTTACACTCCGTTATTGACTTGTATATCAGGGGTGTGTAGGCTAAATAATAAAAAAATACATGATTGTGATTCTTTTTTTGAACAAACCACAACCAGGCTTGTTATTTAGAATGAGTATAAATTAGCTCACTAATGTTGAACTTTATTAATTAGTTTTTGTTTATGTTGTTAAAACCAAAATCAAAAGAATTGAATTTTCCTGCTTTGCCATATAGTTATGATGCTTTGGAGCCATACATCGATAAAATGACTATGGACATACATTATAATAAGCATCACAAAGCTTATTACGATAAGTTTATGGCAGCAATTAAGGGTACAGAGTCAGAAGAAAAAACACTTGAAGAAATTTTTGACAATGTTTCAAAAGTTCCTGCAGCCGTAAGAAATAACGGAGGAGGTTTTTATAATCATGATCTTTTCTGGAATATAATGTCGGCAAATGCAGGCGGAGCACCTGATGGTGAACTTGCTGAAGCAATTAATAAGGCTTTTGGTTCGTTTGATAAATTCAAGGAATTATTCAGTGATGCTGCTGCAAACCGTTTTGGAAGCGGTTGGGCATGGCTGATTGTGAAAAAAAATAAATCGTTGGTCGTATTTTCTACTCCCAATCAGGATAATCCGCTGATGGATGTTGCAGAACATTCAGGTATTCCAATTATGGGATTAGATGTATGGGAACATGCTTA
>JAAYJT010000077.1 GCA_012522795.1 Bacteroidales bacterium
ACAAGAACAGGGATGAAATAGAACAATACTTCGATCATTTCAAGAATACTATAGATGCTGCATGTTCCCACATGCAAAGGGAAGAATCGCTTGAGGGGTGGATGTTCATAAACCACATAAGCATGCAAATCATATACAGGCTATTCCGCATACTGAAAACCATTCCTCTGAACAAGAAGCAAATGCTGATACACAAATATTCGATAAACGATGCAATAGAACATATGAAGTCGATCAAGCAAATCAGATTTGCTCCGGGAGAGTTCGTATTTTCAGAAATGAACAAGTCAACCAAAATATTACTTAATCAGATGAAAACATCGATTATCTAAAAAATTAAGATTTGGGATTAACCTTGATTTCAGTCATATCCGGGACTAAATCCAGAATTTAGGAGAGTGAAATGAAGTAATTTTAAAGTTAATTGTATGTTTGTGAATTAAACAGGTAATAAAATCAAAAATGGAAACAGCACATATAATACGAATTGTATTTACAAAATAGTCCAAGCTGTTTTGTAAATTACAATCGTTAATGCCGGTGGTTAAAATATTCAGAACAATTGAGCGGAGCGATAATTGGTCTGTTATATTTTTCCAACCGGTATAATTTATACCGGCGACTTAAGAACCCATGCCGTTCACTTACAGTCAGGTACTGAAATCATTACCGATGCTCCTACCGATAATCAGGGTAAGGGCGAGGCATTTTCGCCAACTGATCTGGTTGCAACCGCATTAGGAAGTTGTATGATGACCATCATGGGTATTGCAGCCCGGAGTCATGGATTAAATCTTGAAGGTACCAGATTGAAAATCACCAAAATAATGCATTCTGAGCCCCGGCGCATTGAAGAAGTTAAAATAGAAATAGATTTTCCTGAAGGAGAATACACTGAAAAACATAAAAAGATATTACAGCATTGTGCTGATACCTGTCCTGTGGCTCTTAGCTTACATCCGGATGTAAAACAAACAGTAAAATTAAATTTCACACACTGATAATATGGAATTCAATATAAACAAAGGTGTTAAAGGTAGATTGGAAATACTTGTTGAGTATAAAAATACTGCAGCAAGCTATGGTTCAGGTCTTGTTGAGGTTTTTGCAACACCTGCAATGGTGGCTCTAATGGAAAAAACCTGTCAGGAAAGTGTTCAGCAATTTTTGCCGGATTCTTATGTAAGTGTGGGTACTGAAGTCAGTATCAGGCATCTGAAAGCCACACCAGTGGGTAAAAAAGTCTGGTGCGAATCGGTTCTTATTGATATTGACGGACGAAAACTAAGCTTTGAAGTACAAGCCTGGGACGAAGAAGGAAAAATAGGAGAGGGAACTCACCAGCGCTTTATTGTTAATAAAGATAATTTCATGAAAAGGTTGAGGAAATAAGGATGTGAACAAGGAATATAGGGCGTTTTATTCATCTTCAGCACTCTTCAGCGTAACATAAATACGCTTTATCCTTCTTTTATCCACTGCTTTAACTCTGAAAACAATATTTTCAAATTCAAGGCTTTCGTCTTTAACAGGTATTCTTCCTAATATTTCAAGTAAAAGACCGGCAAGTGAATCGGAATCACCTTTAACTTTTGCAAATATCTTATCTTCAATGCCCACGATTTTACAAAAGTCATTCAGTCGTGTCTTACCTTCAAAAATATAATTTGAGTCATCCAGTTTTGAGAAAGTTACCTCAGCGTCTTCTTCGTCCAGTTCATCATTAATCTCTCCAATAATTTCTTCAATAATATCTTCAAGAGTTACTATTCCGGATGTACCGCCATATTCATCAACCACTATGGCAAGATGAATTTTTTTTGTTCTGAATTCCTGTAACAGATCGTTGATATGTTTGTTTTCGGGTACAAAAAATGCAGGTCGCATCAAATCAGACCAATTAATGGCATCGGGCTTTTTAAGGTGAGGAAGCAGGTCCTTGATATATAAAACCCCCTTTACATTATCAAAGGTTTCTTCATAAACCGGTATTCTTGAGTAACCTGAATCTAAAATGACCTTCATCAGATCATTAAAAGACGTTTTTAGATCTACTGAGGTAACATCAATACGCGGGCTCATGATTTCCTTTACTTCAATTTCACCGAATTTAACGATGCTTTTTAGTATTTTTTTGTCTTCTTCTGGAGTAGAGCTGTCAGATGTTATCTCTATTGCGGCTTCAAGCTCGGTAAGCGACACATCGTGCCCTTTTCGCTTTATATGTTTGTCAATAAACGAGGTAGAGTTAATAAGCAGAGTGCTCAAAGGATGAAAGAACACCGTTAATGATCTCATAAACCCTGAAATACTTTGAACATACCTTAATGCATAATGCGAGGCAAACATTTTGGGTAAGATCTCACCAAACAACAGGATAAGAGCAGTAACTAGAATCACTTGAATTATGAATGCCAGAATGGGTGAACCATTGAAAACAAATAGCCTGGTGGTGATAAGGGTGGAAATGACAATAATTGAAACATTAACAAAATTATTGGCTATAAGTATGGTTGCCAAAAGTTTTTTAGGTGACTCAAGCAAAGTAAGTATTCTTTGGTTAGTCCGACCCGAATGACTTTTAATATTCTTTAACTGAGCAGGAGTTAAAGAAAAAAAAGCAACTTCAGAGCCTGATATCAAAGCCGATAACAGTAGCAGCAAGCCCATAGCCAAAAAAAGCATTAGGAGCTGAAATGAAAAAGGCTGCACCAAAATATTTGGAATTACTTGAAATGCCCGTATATAAGGCTCAGGATCTATAGCGTCCAATACTAAAGAATTTTAGTTTAAGTGATTGAATAACACTGCAAAAATATATATTTCTTTGAAATACAAGACATCTTTTTCGGTAATGATTTTTTTAAAAGCTTATTTTCTGATACCGCTTATGCCGTTTTTCTTTTTATTTTTGGCATTTCATTAAACTCATAATTGATCCTGAATATCAGATATGTTTCTTGAACATCCATATAATCGTCAAAACCGCCGTGGCTGGATTGAAGTTATTGTTGGCTCAATGTTTTCGGGTAAAACCGAAGAACTTATCAGACGATTGAAACGGGCAAAAATAGCAAAGCAAAAAGTGGAGATATTTAAGCCTGTTGTTGATTATCGTTATCATGAAAGCAATGTTGTTTCGCATGATGAAAATGTTGTTCCGAGCACTGCTGTCCAGTCTTCATCGCAAATTCTGCTTTATGTTAACGATGCAGATGTAATTGGTATTGACGAAGCTCAATTCTTTGACAATCAACTCTCCGATGTGTGTAATAGTCTGGCTAACAGTGGAATAAGAGTCATTGTCGCAGGACTTGACATGGATTTTCAGGGGAACCCTTTTGGTCCTATTCCGGCATTAATGGCAACAGCAGAATATGTTACCAAAGTACATGCTGTATGTATTGAATGTGGCAATCTTGCCCAGCATTCTCATCGTACTGTTGATGATAAAAGCCTTGTTGTACTTGGCGAAAAAGATATTTACGAACCTTTATGCCGGTCATGTTTTAACAAAAAGCGCCAGAAATGATAAGAATGTGATTTTATTCCAACTAGGAAAATCCACAGGCTTAAAGTACAGGTTCATGATTAAAAAATCTAATTTTGCGTCTTATTAAATTTTCAAACTTTGAAAGTATTCAAATTTGGCGGAGCTTCAATTAAGGATGCTGTTTCAGTTAAAAACGTGGCAAATATTTTAAGGGATAATTTGTACGAACCTCTGGTAGTGGTGATCTCGGCAATGGATAAAATGACCAATGCCTTTGAACTACTTGCTGACAACGCTTTTGCGAACCGCATGAAAGAAGCTGATGAACAATTGAAAAGGATAAAGGATTTTCATCTGAACATTTTAAATGAATTGTTTCAGGATACAAGCCACGCCATATTCAAAAAGGTTGATCTTCTTTTTGAAGAAATTGCTGGTATTACAACATTAAAAGAGAAAGGTAGCTTTGATTCATTTTACGATTTGCTTGTTCCTTACGGCGAACTTCTTTCTACTTCAATTACGTCAGCCTGTCTGAAAAAAAGTGGTTTTGAGCATACCCTTGCCGATGCACGTACATTTATCCATACTGATAATAACTACAGAAATGCCGGGGTGAAATGGGAAGATACCATTACATCGGTAAATCAAAAAATTCTTCCTCTTATCTCAGGTAATAATCAGCCTTATCATTTTGTTCTTAGCCAGGGTTTTATCGGTTCTGACCCCGATGGTCATTCCACTACGCTCGGACGTGAAGGCTCTGATTATACTGCTGCTATTCTTGCCTTTGCCCTTAATGCTGACGAGGTTGTAATATGGAAAGATGTGCCGGGACTTATGAATGCAGACCCTAAAATTTTTCCGGAGTCAGTTAAAATTGATAAACTCTCGTACAGCGATGCCATTGAGCTTGCATACTACGGCGCCAAGATCATTCATCCGAAAACTATAAAACCATTGCAAAACAAGGATATACCGTTAATTGTTAAATCATTTGAGAATCATACTGATACCGGAACTTATATCAGCGAAAGCGAAGAAAGGTATGAAACGGTCCCACAGTACATTTTTAAATTCAACCAAATACTGATAAGTTTAACTCCTCGCGATTTTTCATTTATCAATGAAGAAAATCTGTTCGACATTTTCGGAATTTTTACAAAACACCGTGTTCATATCAATCTGATGCAGAATTCAGCGATCAGTTTCTCGGTATGTATTGACGATAAGGCTGATTTTGAATTGTTTATCACAGCATTACAGAAAAATTACATGGTAAAATATAATCGCGGACTTGAGCTGATAACAATTCGCAACTATAATGAGCTAAGTATTGAAAATGTGGTTAACAAACGTGTTATACTACTTGAACAAAGAAGCAGAGCAACCGTTCAGCTTGTTACAGCTTCTGAAAATGATAATTATTTACAAGGATAGCTTTATTTGAACCTAATACCTGAAATCTAACGAATCTTATTGAATAACTGATACTTAACAAATATTGAATATGGGAAGTAAAGAAAAATCAAAATCAAGTCTCAGATCTTTCCCGAGAAATTTCTGGACAGTCATCATTATGGAGTTTTTTGAACGCGGGTCATATTATGGTGTTATGTCGGTGCTGTCAGTATATCTGGTTATGAATGTTAACGATGGCGGGCTTGGATTTTCAAAAGAGAGTGTAGGAGTTATCAAAAGCACTATCACACCTTTGCTTTATCTCCTTCCGATTTTATCGGGTGCTATTGCCGACAGGTTTGGTTACCGCAAAGTTCTGATGTTTGCTTTTGTGATAATGAGCCTGGGTTATTTCCTTACCAGTACAGTTACAAGCTATTCCCTTGTTTTTCTGAGCCTTACTCTTATGGCTGTTGGTGCGGGTTTTTTCAAACCAATAATTTCAGGAACCATTGCCCGCGAAACTGATGAAAGCAACAGTACTCTTGGTTTCGGGATTTTTTACTGGACTATAAATCTTGGTGCTTTTATTTTTCCTCTCATACTGGTTCCATATCTGAAAGGAATTTCATGGTCGTATATTTTTATAATGGCAGCAGTAGGAACCGGATGGCTCTTAATTCTGAATGTTTTTGTTTATAAGGAGCCTCCCCGCCCCGAGAGCACAAAATCCATCGTAGAAGTGCTTAAGGGTGTGGTGCTGGTACTTAAGGACTATCGTTTTGTTATTATGATAGTGATATATTCAATGTTTTGGATACTTTATTTTCAGATGTTCGACACTGTTCTATGGTATCTGAAAGAGCATATTGATATGTCGCCGGTAAATAAAGTTGTAAATAGTTTTCTTGGAATTTTTGTGAATGAGCCTTCCTGGAAATTCGATGCCGAACATGTAACAGTTATCAATGCCGGAACAATAATCCTGCTTCAGCTTATAATTTCTAATATAGTAAAAAATACCCGCGCCTTGCCTACAATGATAGCAGGTATTGCACTGGGAACCATAGGAATGGGAATTCTTGCCATTTCAACCCATGCCTGGGTATTTATGGCGGGGATAATTATTTTCTCAATCGGCGAGATGACAGCTCATCCAAAATTTATTTCTTATGTGGGTTTAATTGCTCCTGCCGATAAAAAAGCCCTGTATCTTGGCTATTCGTTTTTATATGGAGTGATTGGTAGTGCAATAGGAGGTATTCTTGGCGCAACCATGTATGTATATTTTGTTGACGGATTAAACCGTCCGGGATTGTTATGGTTCATTTTCAGCCTGATAGGGGTGGCTACTATTATCGGACTTATATTGTATAATAAATTTCTTGCCCCCCGTAAGGAAATATAAAACCTACATTTCAGTGAACAGTTTTTTTATGATCCGGGTACTTTTTAATCTTTATTGGGAATGTACATAATTGAGTGTTCCTATCTTGTTTTATAGGATGCAATGCTCTATTATTCAGCAAGCTTTCGTGTAATTCTGAACCCTAATCTTACAATAGCTTCAAAAAGCCCGGGGTTAAGTGTTTCAGGTTTGTCTTCAGGTGTGTGCAGGTATGTATAACTATTGGTACTGACCATATAAAGCCCAGGTATTCCGGCATTGAAAAATGGTGTAAGATCAGCTCCTCCACCACCCCAGGACCTGTCGACGACTAATTTCTCATTATCTGATTTTCGGGCAAGTTCCCATAATTCCGGTGAACTTTTTCCATTACCGATCTGAATACTGTCGCCATGTGCAATACAATCGAAATTTAACATGGCAATGATGTTTTTATGAGGTTCAGGGAAATTTTCTACAAAATGTCCAGCACCGAGAAGCCCTTGTTCTTCGGACGTAAATAATACAAATATCAGCGATCGTGAAGGTTTTATTTCTGATAAGCTGAAAGCTCTTGCAATTTCAAGCACTGCAGCAGAGCCTGAGGCATTATCATTAGCTCCCGGATAAATAGTTCCGCACTGGCTTCCAACATGGTCAAGATGCGCTCCGATAACAATAAATTCATTTTTCCTTTTAGCATCATTACCTTCAATCATTCCTATAATGTTAAATGTAGAAGCTTCGGGGTTATATTCGGTTCTTACACTTATATGAGCCTTGGTACCGGTTTCAAATGATATGGGCTGCTGCTTGTTTTTCAGTTCATTATACAGCGTTTCAAGGTCATTGCCCGATTCGGCAAGTATTTTGTCAGCTAGTTCCCGACTTATCATCAGTTGTAGAAAATCTGCCGGATGATCACCTGGGCCATGCAGCACACTGCCTATTACTTCGGGTATTCCGATCCTTTCAAATGGTGCTGATACAAAAATGATAGCTCCGGCACCATGTTCACGGGCGGCATTGGCTTTTTCGCGCGGTAATGCACCAGGCCAGGAAGTTTCAGGTAATTTCCAGTCCGGATTATTTTTGAAAACCATCACAATCTTTCCTTTCAGATCAAGTCCAGCAAAATCATCATAACCATATTCAGGCATGCTGATACCAAATCCGGCAAAGACAACCGGAGCAAATAAATCGCCGCTACCGGTAAAACCCCTAAAAGTATAATCAATTCCATGCCGTGGCATGATAATCTGACTTCTGAGATGCAGTTCAAAACCACAAGGCTCAGGAATAGCATTGTATTCAACCTTCATATGCTGATAATATCCATCATCGCCTGCCGGAATAAGACCCAGGTTCTGAAATTGTTCAGTCATATATAATGCAGCCCTTGTAAAACCGGCATGACCGGGCAATCTACCTGCCATTTCGGCTGAAGTGAGAATCTCAACAGTATGCATCAGTGCTTCGCGACTTATCAAACTGTCAGACAGGGCTGAGACTGGGTTCTGAAAATTCAGGAAAAGAAAGATAAAAATCAGGATTCTTGTGATATGGTTCATTTACAAAAGCTTAATAGGTTGAACAGCAAAAATAAAGGTTTTTAAAATATATGCTGTTCTTAATGTAACACGACTGTGAAAAAGCTCTCGTTCGTTCAATTTTTATATTTTTGCCTTAACTTTAAAACCAATAGAAATTATGATAGAAAGCATTGCAATTTTATGTGGCGGAGGTCCTGCTCCCGGAATTAATACAGTTATAGGAACCGTTGCCAAAGTTTTTCTAAAAAATGGTTATCGTGTTTTAGGTTTACATAGTGGCTTTAAAATGCTTTTTACACCTGCTCCAAAAATTCAGGAAATTGATTTTCCGATGGCAGATAAAATTTATAATCAGGGTGGGTCAGCCCTGGAAATGAGTCGCTACAAACCGGCTGACACCGAATTTAATGTTGATTTCTTTGTGAAAAACAATGTCAAACTGCTTGTTACCATTGGTGGAGACGATACTGCTTCAACAGCTAACCGCATAGCCCAGTTTCTTGGAAAACAAAATATTAATATCCGGAATATTCATGTTCCCAAAACCATTGATAACGATTTACCTTTGCCTGAAGGTCAGCCAACGTTTGGTTATCAGAGTGCTAAGGAAGAAGGTGTTAAAATTGCCAGTACCGTTTATGAAGATGCAAGAACCAGTGGCAATTGGTTTATAGTATCAGCTATGGGGCGCGAAGCAGGACATCTGGCTTTTGGAATTGGTGCGTCGTGTCATTATCCTATGATAATTATCCCTGAGATGTTTAATAAAGTTGAAATAACTTACAACCGTATTATCAATCTTATTATTTCTTCAATCCTTAAACGCCAGATACTGGGCATATCATACGGTGTAGCCATTGTGAGCGAAGGCGTATTTCATTTTATGACTGATGAGGAAATAAAGAATTCAGGGATCCAGTTTACTTACGATGATCACGGCCATCCTGAACTTGGTAATGTTAGTAAGGCTCATATTTTCAATGTTTTACTTCAGCAAAAGCTTAAAGCTTTAAAATTGAATGTTAAAAGCCGCCCTGTTGAGCTGGGATATGAAATTCGTTGTGTGAGACCCATTGCGTTTGACCTGCTTTATTGTGCTTTGCTTGGTCTGGGAGTTAAAAAATTGTTTGATCAGGGGCATACTGCCTGCATGGTTACTTCTGACCATACCGGAGAAATAAGACCGCTGTTTTTGAAAGATGTCACCAATGAAAAGGGAAAAGTAATGCCACGTCTGGTAAATATGGATGGCGCTAAAGTAAAACTGGTATTTGAAAACGGACTTCAGTTCATTACTAAAAGCGATTATGAGTTGGCAGGAAAATATGTTGCTAATCCTGCTGAATTTGATTTTATGAAAATATTGAACTGGTAGTAATCAGCTTAGGTTCAATAATCTAAGTTTAAGACTTAAAACAGTCATCATTTTATTTAGCCCGGAAGTTTTCCAGGATCTTTTTCACCAGAACCTCAGCCAGTTTTGCAGATGATTCTTTGGTCCAGCCGGCAATATGAGGTGAAAGAACTACTTTATCACTTTGAGCAAGAAATTGAAAATCAGCGGGGATGTTTTCCAGGTTTTCAAGAGTTTTCTTTTCGTATTCAATAACATCAAGGGCAGCTCCTGCAACTTTCCCTTCCTCTATTTTTTTGATCAGATCAGAAGTTTTCACAACCCTGCCACGTGAAGTATTGATCAGCCGGATGGGTTTTGAAAAATTAGCAAGATATTCGTTATTTACCAGATAATCAGTTTCGGCAGTTAACGGAACATGCAGACTGAGGATATCCGTTTCATTGAAAACAGTATGCATATCACATTCTTCCACAAAATTGCTAGAATAACCTGTTTTGTATTTATCATATGCAATCACTCTGGCTCCGAAGCCTGAAAGTCTTTGTGCAAAAGCACTCCCCATATTCCCATAACCAATTATACCTATAGTTTTTCCCATTATTTCTTCACCACGGTTCTCCTCACGTAACCATTGTCCTTTTCTCACCTGAGTGTCGGCACGTAACAGGTTATTCATCAGAACCAGCAACATGCCAAGAGTATGTTCTGCCACTGCATCGCGGTTGCCTTCAGGAGCATTAAAACAAATTATCCCTCTGGATCTTGCAAATTCCTCATCAATATTTTCCATGCCGGCTCCAACACGGGCTATAAATTTCAGATTTACTGCTTTTTCAAGGAATTGCCTGTCGGGGCTGATACCACTTCTGATTATTATACCGGAATATTTTCCAATTATTTTCAAAAAATCGTTGTATTTATATCCCGGATACTGTTCACAAATAAAACCCGCCTGCTCAAGTGATTCAGGTAGTAAAGGATGAGTGCTGTCAATAAAAAGTATTTCCGGATCAGATAAATTCATCATATGTAATTAAGAACTTAGTTAGTAAAATTGTGCAAATTTCCTTAATTTCTGCCTGAAAGGTTTAATTTTGCCAAACTTTTAATTTTGCCACAGCAATTTTATAATTCTTTTTACAGAAATCAAATCTGTTAAATGACACATTTTTTCATTCGGATTATTTTAAAATATCGTCTTACCCATCTTATTGTAATTGGGCTTATTACGGTTTTTATGGCTTTTCAGACGACAAAAATAAAACTGTCGTACGAAATGGCTCAGATACTCCCTGATTCTGATTCAAGCCAGATAGCATACCGGCAGTTTAAGGAAATATTTGGAGAAGACGGAAGTGTACTGTTCGTAGGGATAAAGGATAAGGATATTTTTGAGATCGAAAAATTTCGTACATGGTATGATTTAACTCATAAAATCAAATCCATTGACGGAGTCCAGGAAGTTGTCTCGTTAGCCCATATTTTTGAGGTTGTTAAGAATGACAGCCTTCAGCGGTATGACTTTGTACCTGTTTTTAAGAATTTTCCGGATTCTCAGCTGGAACTTGATTCATTGAAAAATAAAATTCTTAGCCTTCCTTTTTACGATGGACTGCTTTTTAATCTGGAAAGCGGTGCCACACTCATGGCAGTTACCCTTGATAATGCCATTCTTAACACCAAAGGAAGATTACCTATTGTAAAGGAAGTAACTGATGCAGTGGAATATTTTAATAAAGAATCGGGAATTGAGCATCATTTATCAGGTCTGCCATTTATCCGTACCAGCGTTATGAAAAAAATCCAGTCAGAACTAAAGCTGTTCATGTTTCTGGCTGTTCTAATTGCCTCAGTGGCATTGTTTATCTTTTTCCGCTCTTTCAAAGCAGTGATCTTCCCAATGATAATTGTTGGTATTACTGTGGTAATAGCAATGGGTATGATGGTGCTGTTCGATTATAAGATCACTATTCTTACAGGGGTATTTCCACCTTTGCTTATTGTGATCGGAGTTGAAAATTGTATTTTCCTACTTAATAAATTTCATCAGGAATACCGCGCACACGGAAACAAGGTAAAAGCATTGTCGAGGATGCTGCACAGGGTCGGGAATGCTGCATTTCTTACAAACCTTACCACTGCTACAGGATTTGCAACTTTTATCCTTACAGGAAATAAAATACTGGTTGAGTTTGGCACTATTGCGTCAATTAATATTATGGTTATTTACCTGCTTACCATCGTACTCATTCCAATATTTTTCTCTTATCTCGATCCTCCAAGCCAAAAGCATGTACGCCATCTTGATAATAATTTTACAATCAGACTTCTTGATAAGATTGTATACATAGTACTTAATCACAGACAAAAGGTATATGTAACTGCTATAGTTATTACCCTAATTGGGATCGTTGGTGTTACCCGGCTTAAAACTTCAGGGAATGTTGTGGACGACATTCCTCAAAAAGATAAATTATATCAGGATCTTTTATTTTTTGAACGCGAATTTAATGGAGTACTTCCTTTTGAAATTCAAATTGATACCGGAAAGAAGCGAGGAGTAACACAATTGACAACCATTCGTAAGATCAATCAGTTACAGGATTCGCTGGCCCTTTATTCTGAGTTTTCACGACCTTTATCGATAGCTGAGATCACAAAGTTTCTTAGACAGGCTTTTTATAATGGTAATATGGCAATGTATGATTTACCCACTCCTAACGAGCAGGGTTTTATTTTGCGTTATGTTCCGGGAATGGAAGACCAACGTCGGAGCCTTATGAATTCCATTATGGATAAAGACATGCAGATAACCCGTATTAGTGTTCAGATGGCAAATTTGGGAACACATGAAATAAAACGCATTACTGATGAAATTACACCTACGATAAATAGTGTTTTCCCTCCTGATCAATACAAGGTGATACTTACCGGTACCAGTGTGGTATTTCTGAAAGGAACAGATTATCTGGTTAAAAATTTAATAACTAGCCTCATTTTTGCTATCATTGCCATATCACTGATGATGCTGATGTTGTTTACATCTTTTAAAGTAGTTGCTATTTCAATGGCTCCCAACCTGCTACCGCAAATTCTTACCGCAGCAATGATGGGTTTTCTGGCAATATCAATCAAGCCTTCTACTATTTTAATATTCAGTGTAGCATTGGGTATTTCAGTTGATAATGCCATTCATTACCTGTCGCGCTACAGGTTGATATTAAAACAAACCAACTGGAATATTCATGACTCGGTAATTGCTGCACTTCGTGAAACCGGATTCAGCATGATTTATTCATCTATTGTGCTTTTCTTCGGCTTTGCCATATTTACCCTATCAACTTTTGGCGGAACCGAAGCCATGGGTTTCCTTATTTCTTTTACCCTTCTTATTGCAGTACTTTCAAACCTGTTTGTATTGCCTTCGTTATTGCTGAGTTTTGATAAAAGAATAACAACCAAAAAGTTTGAAGAACCTATTATTGAGATATTTGATGCTGAATATGAATTTAAGGGCAGGGAGAATACTCAAAAGTTAGCTGAAACAAATAAAGCCTGATACACTGTCGTTTTAATTTGATAATTACCTATTTTTACAAGCAAAATAATAAAAAAACATGAAAGGAATTATTTTGGCAGGCGGAGCCGGAACACGCCTGCATCCGTTAACAATGGCTATTAGTAAACAACTTATGCCTGTTTATGATAAACCTATGGTTTATTATCCGCTGTCAGTTCTTATGATGGCAGGAATTCGTGAAATCCTGATTATTTCCACACCACATGATTTGCCTCATTTTGAGCATCTGCTGGGTGACGGGAAACAGATTGGATGTTCGTTCTCATACGCTAAACAGGAAATTCCCAATGGTTTGGCACAGGCTTTTGTAATTGGTGAAAATTTTATCGGAAAAGATAAGGCAGCTCTTGTTTTAGGCGATAATATTTTTTACAGCACAGGCCTTCCTAAGCTATTACAAAGAAATAATGATCCCGATGGAGGAGTAATCTTTGCTTACCATGTTTCTGACCCGCAACGTTACGGAGTAGTTGAATTTGATAAGAAGATGCGTGCTATATCAATAGAAGAAAAACCTCAGAACCCAAAATCAAATTATGCAGTTCCGGGTTTGTATTTTTATGATAATTCGGTAGTTGAAATTGCTAAAAACCTTAAACCCAGCGCCCGTGGCGAGTATGAGATCACTGATGTGAACAGGGAATTTCTGAAAATGGGAAAACTGAAAGTTGGTTTACTTGGCAGGGGAACAGCCTGGCTGGATACCGGCACTTTTGCATCGCTGATACAGGCTTCGCAATTTGTTCAGGTTATTGAAGAACGACAGGGTTTGAAAATAGGCTGTATAGAAGAGGTAGCCTACAGAATGGGATTCATTGATGCAGCCCGTCTTGAAGAATTAGCACAGCCACTGCTTAAAAGCGGATATGGACAGTATCTTCTCGAAATCCTGAAAGCTTGATTTTATTGAACTATTTTGTTTTGTGAATTTTCAATCAGGGAAAAACTACAATTTAAAAACTGATCGTATTTATTATGGATCACAATTTATATCTCGAAAAAATTGAAGAGGTTATCCAAAGTATTAACTATCCCGATTATCCTTCTGAGCTTTATGCTCCCATACGCTACACTCTTTCCAATGCCGGCAAACGTTTCAGGCCTGTTGCTTCAATGCTCGCCTGCGATCTGGTAAATGGCGATTGTAACGAAGCCTTGTATCCGGCAGTAAGCCTTGAATTATTACATAATTTCACACTTATCCATGATGATATAATGGATCAGGCTCCTTTGCGGAGGGGCAAAGAAACAGTGTATCGTAAATGGAATACTGATATAGCCATACTTTCAGGAGATACGCTTTTTGCGATGGCATATGATTTTTTGATTAAAACTGACCCTAAGATGTTACCCCAGATTCTTCATGCTTTTAACCGTATTGCAATCCAGATTTGTGAAGGGCAGCAAATGGATATGAATTTTGAAGATAGCTACGATGTGAGCATTGAAGAATATATTGAAATGATACGTCTGAAAACGGCTGTGTTTTTCGGAGGATGTATGCAGATTGGTGCTATAATTGGAGACGCATCTCAGCAACAGATTGATTTGCTGTATGATTATGGCGAAAAGCTTGGTATTGCATTCCAGCTCCAGGATGATATTCTTGATGCTTTTGGTTCAGAAAAGGAAGTAGGAAAGAAAAAAGGTGGTGATATAGCAACAAATAAAAAAACCTTTCTTTACCTTAAAGCTCTGGAAATTTCTGACCCTGAAACTTCCGGACGTCTCAGGCATTTGTTTTCTGTTCCTGCCGCTAGCGAAGCTGAAAAAATTGAAGAGGTACTTGGAATATTTGAAAAACTGAAAGTAAGAACCTATGCTGAAGAAATGATAGAACAGTATTATGAGGCAGCCCTTACGGTTCTTGAAAAGGTACAGGCTAATCAGCACAAAAAGGAAGTTTTTCGCAATTTTGGCATGCGACTGATGAAAAGGAACAAATGACGGTTCGGAAACTGCTGTGATGCAGACAAAAAATCAAAAAACACAGTTTTTAGTTGCTACAATAATTATTTCCTGCTTTCCGATATTGTAATTCCATTTACGGGTGAACCCCGATCTGATGAACAGGATCCGATTTCAGAAAAGCGACCAATAATTCCATAGTCAGGTTATAAATTTTTATTATGATTCCTGAACCAGATAAATCATAAGCTGTTTTAAACCTGTGAATTTCCAGTACTTTCTCACTATTGGCGATGTGGATGGATTAAAGTCAGAAAAAGTCATAATTTTGCTTCACTTTAAAAAGCTACTGCTAATCTCTCAAATATGAATACTCACAATCTTGACAACATTTTTAAACTCTGGTGTATAATATTTATGATCCATATAAGAAAAAGACATTAAAAAAAAGAGAGCTTAACGTAAAAGCTGATGATGGACAAGTGGATGTTGTTCTGGAATTAAGATAAACAAAGATCAATGAATTGATAATATTTTTTAGCTTTGAACCATGTTTCAGAGCCAATATTCTGAATTGTTTACGTTTCAATACAGCATTTAATAATAACTGAGATCAATAATGCACAATAAAATGAAATATAAAAGAATACTTTTAAAACTTAGTGGTGAGTCGTTGGCAGGCAGCCTGCAATACGGTATTGAAGTTGAAAGACTTGAAGATTATGCCAAAGAAATAGCATCAGTTTATAAGTTGGGTACTCAGATTGCCATTGTACTGGGCGGAGGAAATATTTTCAGGGGTTTTCAGAACAATACCACCAAAATTGACCGTGTTCAGGGCGATTATATGGGAATGCTTGCTACGGTTATCAATAGTCTTGGCTTGCAAGCGGTTCTTAAAAACATGAATATACCTTCGGTAGTAATGGGTGGAATTGCTATTGATCCTTTATGTGAAAAGATCAGCCGTGAGCGGGCATTCAGGGAACTTGAAACAGGTAGGGTGCTGATCATCAGCGGAGGTACCGGAAATCCATTTTTTACAACTGATTCAGCTGCTGCCTTGCGTGCTGTAGAAATAAAAGCCGATGCTATTTTAAAAGGTACCAGAGTGGATGGCGTTTATAGTGCCGATCCTGAGAAAGATCCCAATGCAGTAAAATATGATAAAGTGAGCTTTAGCGAAGCACTTGAAAAACAGCTCAGGATAATGGATCAGACAGCTTTTACTCTTTGCCGCGAAAATAATTTGCCTATCATTGTTTTTAATGTGAACCAAAAAGGTAATGTGAAAAGGATTGTAGAAGGAGAACAGGTTGGCACACTGATTTTCTGATAAAACCTGAGCATATTAAGCGTAATTACACTATTTTTGCCGTCTGAACCAAAATTCTAAACGCCATGAACGAAGAAATTCAGTTCGTACTTGACGAAACTGCAGAAAGCATGCAAAATGCTTTAAAACATTTTGAACGTGAACTCCAAAAAATAAGAGCAGGAAAAGCAAGTCCTCAAATGCTTGAAAGGGTGATGGTTGATTATTACGGCACCCTTACTCCTATTGATCAGGTATCGAATATAAACACACCCGATCCACGACAAATCATAGTTCAGCCATGGGATAAAAGTATGTTGCCGGTGATCGAAAAAGCAATTATGGCTGCTAATCTGGGTTTTAATCCACAGAATAATGGTGAAGTTCTTCGTATTCAGGTGCCGCAACCTACTGAAGAACGACGTCGTGAATTGGTGAAAATTGTTAAAAACGAAGCTGAAAATGCCAGAATTGCTGTACGCAATATTCGCCGCAGCTCAAATGAAGCAGCCAAAAAGCTTGAAAAAATGGGTGCTCCCGAAGATGTAGTTAAACTACTTGAAAAAGATATTCAGGTTATTACTGATAAGAATATAGCTTTAATTGACCAGATGATGGAAGCTAAAGAAAAGGAAGTGATGACAGTATAATTTCACTATTCAGTACAGTTCCTGCAAATTTCCTGATCCTTTCTTGCAGTTAGTATTTTTTTACGAAAAGCATCTGACTTTTCGCCGTTCCATATTGTACTAAAATCGTTATACAGCAGATTCCCATAACTGTACTGTGCATCTTTGTCGTAGCAGCAGGGAATAATATTCCCGTCCCAGGTTATAACACATGAACTCCACATGCGGTAACAACGGTTACGCAAGGCATTCTTAATAATGTATTTTCCGTCTTTTGTTTTCCTGTACCTCGAATATTTGTCAAGGCTGGTCATGAAAGGATTTCCATCTTCAAAATCGTAATGTTGTGCTGATTTGAATTCCAGAATATCTGCTTTTAATTTTTTGCTTAAAGAAACAGCATGTTTTAAATCATTCTGATTATGGCTGAACACTATGAACTGCAATCTGATCAGAGGAGTAGCAGACTTAAGCGAATTTCTGGCATCAACGAGATTTTGTATGCCCTGAATTAACTTGTTAAAATCACCTCCAATGCGGTATTTAAGATAAGACTCCGGTGTGCTTGCATCCAGAGAAATAATGACCTCATCAATGCCCGAAACAACAGTTTTTTCAGCATTTTCAGGATCAAGGAAGTGTCCGTTTGTAGAAGTGCTTACAAAAAGCTTTTGTTTTTTTGCCTGCTTTATCATTTCAAAGATCAGGGTGTTCAGATAAGGTTCACCCTGAAAATATAGAGTTAGGTACAAAGTTTCCGGGGGTAGTTTTTTAAGTATGGTTTTGAAATTTTCAATATCCATTCTTCCCGGTTTGCGGGTTAGCTTTCCCGAACCCACCGGACATTCCGGACAATGCAGATTGCAATGATTAACAGGCTCTATGGAAACAGAAAGAGGCTTGCCCCGATGAATATTCTTGCCTAAAAGTGCTGAAATCCAATAGCTTGCCTTTAATTTCAGAATGTTTCCAATACGCCTGAAAGAAAGTGTTGACAGAATCCGGCGATAATACGATAATAAATTACATAACCCTTTAAATGAAAGTATTTTCATGTTCCACGTATTCGTTCAGTAAGCTTTTGTACGATCCTGAAACGATTCAGAAACTGGCTTGCTATCACGCGGATAACAGTATATGCAGGAATTGCCAGCACCATTCCAATCACTCCGGCCATACTTCCTCCCATTAGCAATACAATGAAAATTTCGAGAGGATGGGCTTTTACACTGCTGGAATAGATAAAGGGTTGTAAAAGTATATTGTCAATCAGATTGGCTACCAGAAAAGTAGATACAATAATAATTATTACAGGAATAAGCTGATCGTATACACCTTCGCCGAGCACAGAGGTAATCCCCAGTACCACACCTATTGAAGCTCCTATAAGCGGTCCAAGATAAGGTATAACATTCATAATACCCCCTATAAAACCAATCAGCAGGGCATTTTTAATTCCAAGAATTGATGTGCCTGCACTTATAAGCGTGATCATGCTGGCTACTTCAATAAAAATACCAATAAAATATCGTGATAATAAACGCTTGCTCTCTGAGAACACGGTAATTGTTTCTTTACTGTAGCGTTCCGGAACCATCAGCAATACGAGACCGGAAATCAGACCCTCTTCCTTTAACAAGAAAAATGTTATGAAAAATATTGAAAAAACACCAACAAAAAATGAACCTGTAAACGATAGCATGTCGTTTAAAAAATTGAAGATCCTTTTTGTATTGGCAAAATTACTGACGCTTTCATTTAAAAAGGCTATCAATGTTTGATCGCGTTTCAAAAATCCTGTATTATACAGGATAACTTCCAGACGTGCAAGTAATTCACGCAAATTTGCACTCAGGCTTTCGGTATCAATTTGTGAGATAAGGGCAGCCTGTTTTGAAACTAAAGGAATAAAAACAATGATAAAAAGCCCGAAAGTCGCTATAATTATCAACAAAGCAAGAATACAGCTCAAAGTTCTTGGAAGATGGAACCTGCCTATATGCAAGCTGGATAAAAATCTTACTATAGGTGCTCCTATCATTGACAATACAATTGCAACCAGAAAATATGTTACAATATTGGAAAAGTACCACAGTAAAAAACCGGTAATGATCACTCCGGCAATGGTTCCTGCAATTCGTGTATTATTCATTAAGGGTCTAATGTTTGGTTTAAGCGAAGAGCAAAGATATATAAATCTTTTACCATCCGGGCAGAAAATTCAATCCCCAAAAACCCTGACTTAATCCCTTGTGTATGAATGGAAAAGCATAATAAGGTTCAAGAACCATAGCACCAAAAAGATTTATACGCATACTCATACCTGTGCTGAATACCGGAAATCTTTTATTATCGGCTATTTTACCTGAATTGAACGAAATATCATCAACTTTATCCCATGCCAGACCTGCATCAAAAAACAATGTTAATTCAGTAAAAAAAATTCCAGAAGTAATTAAAGCAAGGCGCTTTGGACCTGTGAACGGCAGACGGATCTCGGCAGAGGTCAATGCAATGCGTTTGCCAATAAGCATATGAGTTAATGAATCATTCTCTAAGAACATTTCATGCTTGTTTAAACTCCCTGATGTATAACCTCTTACAAAACCCGGATAACCTAAAAACAAAGGATAAAATAGCTCTCTTTCAGAATTATCTGCATAACGACCATAATGCATAAGCCTGAAAGCAAAAGAAAAAGGTTTTACATAGTAGTATTGTCTGTAATCGGCATAGGCAGAAAACAGTTGCATGGTGCCAAAATACTGATCGGCTTGCAATCTCATTCTGTGTCCCATCATTGGAGAAGCCAGCCCAAAAAATGAATTATCGCTGACGTAGGCAGTTGATATTTTTTGAAGGTTAAAACCGTCAGGCTCATAATCTTTTAGCCGTTTACGTTTATGCCCGATTAAATAGCCACCCTGATAATAATTTGTAAAGGCATCAATTCTGTAATAATAAAGCGATGTAGAAGCCGAAGCTTCAAATCTGCGCGTAGTTGATAAAGGAAGCCATGCAAACAAAGACACCTGATCCTCAAAGGTTCTGAGTTTTCTCAGTTCAAGGGTTTCAGCAAATATGGGTTCTTTGGGGGTACCAATATTTTCTACACCATACGAAAGATATGACAGTTGATAGGGAATATGTGAAATTCCACCACCCCATTTTATTTTTCGTTTTTGATTTGCATAAGAAACCTGAGCTCCAAAATCATAAAATTCCCCGTTTAAGGCAAGCATGGTGAATAGCTGCTGATTTCCCAATATGTCGCCAAAAATCATATATACACTACCAGCCATGCCGGTACCGTAAGCACTTGCTGAAACTCCCACTCCGGTATTCCCGATATAATCCAGTTTGAATTGCGGACGATAAGGACGAATTGAGAAAGAATCGGGAGGGAAAACAGGGGCGCTGTAATTTTGGTGCAGATCATGGTCAATGAACGAATCAGTGCTGCGCTGCAGAGGTGGTAAAATTGCAGCCGTAAAATCTATTGAGTCACGGTCAACTTCGCGATGATTAAATTCATTAATCCCGGCAGAAAAAATAGTAAAGCTGCCTTTTTCAAAAAATGAATATGCGATTGTATTATTTTTCCATGAAATACTTATTGCCGGTGATAATTCAGTAATTCCACTGATACCTGTTGAATAATTGGTAAGTTGATATACTTTTTCTGAATCTGTGTTATATTCATACAGGTTTCGTAATCCGTCACGGTTTGAAAGAAAATAAATGGTCTTTCCATCAGCTGAAAAAACCGGATTGAGATTATTGGCACCTTTAAAAACCTGAACTACTTTGATATCATGAGGTTTGTCAATATTCAGATATCCAATATTGAAATTGTAATTTACCTCCTTGCTGCTGTCACCCGGTTGTTTGCGGTCAGTTGAAAAGATCAGATGTTTACTGTCGGGTGCCCATGCCGGATGAACATAGGAATAATAATCATCAGTTAAATTAGTGAGTTTACCTGTTTCGGGGTAATACACATAAAGGTCAGAACGCCCGTTTTGCTGACCGGTAAATGCAATTTTTTTACCATCGGGCGACCAGGCGGGGTTATTGATAGAAGAAATATTCTCAAACTCAACAAGTGTTGGCTTTTTCAGATTTTTCACCTGTTTTATGGCAAGTTTATTCTTCCCTTTACTTACCACCACGTAAGCAAAATATTTACTGTCGGGCGACCAGCTTCCAACTGATTCAAAAAAATTAAAACCATCAATATCCTGATTACGCGAATTGCTCGTAAGTCGTTGTTTTATTCGCCCTGTTGAGGCATCGGCTATGTAAAGATCGAGGCTGAACAAGCGTTTTTCAGAAAAAAATGCAATATATTTTCCATCAGGACTGTATGAAGGTGATATATTCATTTCTCCCGCATTCTTTTCAAATATCAGTTGTTTTCCGGAATATTGCCTCAAAGAGTCGCCCTGGAATGAAGAATAATGCTTCTTAAATGATTCTTTCCACATTTCCGATACTTCTTCTTCAGTCTTTTTCAGAACCATTTTAAAAGCTGCTTCATATCCCATCATTGCTGTGCGAAAAAACAATGGTTTTATAATGGTATCGCCCCAGGTTCCTGCCACAAACGACCAGAATGCATGTCCGAACCGGTATGGGTTATATTTGTATTGACGGGTCATTTGCTTAATAGTGGGAAAATCATCATTCGCCAAAGCATCACGCATGATCATTGCAGTATATACATCTGTACTGCCAATTGATAAATATTCAGCCATACCTTCCACCATCCATAATGGCAGGTTTTCAATATTCCTCAACGATAGTGAATCGTTGTTCATAAGTACATTAAACTGGAATGCATGAACCAGTTCATGACCTAACACATGGTTGGTCTGTGCATTGGTTTCAAGAATCGGCATTACAACCCTGTTTTTTAATGCTTCGGTAACCCCTTGCGTTCCAATAGAAATAGAGCCGCTTATTGCTGTAGTCTGCTGAAATTCAGGATGCGACTCATACACAATTACCGGATTATGGAATGGTATAGTGTCGTTAAATATTTTTTGATGCCTTTTATACCATTTTTCGCTTAGGTTACCCAGTAGCGATACTATTGAATCATTTGTCAGATAATGGTAAATTTCAAAATTTGGGGTTTGATATACATTGAAATCAAACCGCCTGTAACTTGGTTTGTTTTGCCCGAAATTCTGTGAATATAAATTGAATGAAAACAATAACAGAACTACTATGAGCAATATATGAGGCAACCTTGATTTTTCTGAGAAATAAGCATTCATCGTCCTGGGGTGTTTATCTGAAACATACAGAAGAAATCGTATTAAAACCTCAAAATATATGCCAATACATTAATACATAGAAGAATTCTTAACAACCTGACTAAAATTATTTACTTCATTTTATGGTTTTTCGTTAAAAAAATGCTGAAATCAGCCATTTAATGATATCTGAAAGCAGATTGTTGAAAAATTCTGTTTTGTATTCTTAAATTTCGTTGTACTTTTGAGCCTTTGCAGTTGTATTGTATTTAATACCCCAATTTGCAACAGTTAATCAGAATTTATTGAAAATGCCAATAATCAAATCATCTGTTTCGTGGTATATAAAAAGACGAATCAGCCAGATTGAGGAGTTTATGAACAACCCTTGTGAGGTGCAGTTAAAGTTGTTTCATAACCTTATTGACAAAGCTGCAAATACAGAGTGGGGCAGGAAATACGAATATTCTTCAATAAATACACCGGAGGAATACAGGCAAAGAGTTCCTGTTAGCAATTACGAGGTATTTAAACACTATATTGAGCGTTTACAAAAAGGGGAGCAAAACCTGCTATGGCCTTCTAAAATACGATGGTTTGCAAAATCATCGGGAACCACTGCCAATAAAAGCAAATTCATTCCTGTAAGTCGTGAAGCAATTACTGATTGCCATTTCAAAGGCGGAAAAGACTTATTGTCAATTTATTACAACAATAATCCGGATGCTCAGCTTCTTGGCGGGAAGATACTTGGTTTGTCAGGGTCATTATTGCCGGTAGGAAAAAATGGCAATGACTCATTTAACGGTGATATTTCTGCCGTTTTACTTAAAAACCTGCCTGTATGGATAAGTAAAAACCGGGTTCCGCATCAATCACTGGCTTTGTTGGAAGATTGGGAATTGAAAATTGAAAAAGTTTCAAAAGCCGTAATCAACGAAGATGTCAGAAATATAACAGGCGCTCCTTCATGGATGCTGCTGATGATGAAAAAGGTGTTGGGAATTTCTGGGAAAGCCAATTTATCGGAAGTGTGGCCACGGCTTGAGCTTTTTATTCATGGAGGTATGAACTTTGAACCATACCGCAGGCAGTTTGAAAATATTACTCCGGCAAACATGCATTATATGGATGCATATAATGCATCAGAAGGGTTTTTTGCTGTGCAGGACCGCCCTCAGTATGAAGATCTTCTGCTTTTTCTTGATCATGGTATCTATTACGAATTTGTTCCTTTGGATGAACTGAACAATGAGTATCCAGGATCTTTGACACTTGACGAGGTTCAGAAAGATATAGTGTATGCCTTGGTAATTTCTACCAATGCCGGATTGTGGCGGTATCTTATTGGCGATACTGTCCGGTTTACTGAAATAGCTCCGTACAGGATAAAAATAGCAGGACGGACAAAAAATTTTATCAATGCGGTAGGAGAAGAGCTAATGATTGATAATGCCGAGAAAGCCTTAAGTATTGCATGCGAAAGAACAGGTGCTGTTTTGTCAGAGTTTACTGCTGCCCCGGTTTATTTTCAGGAAAATGAAAATGCAGCCCACGAATGGATTATTGAGTTTGAAAAAGAACCTGTTAACATGAAAAGCTTTAGCCAAATACTTGATACTGAGCTTAAAAAACTTAATTCTGATTATGAAGCCAAGCGATATAATAATATGATACTTCGCAAACCGGTAATACACTCAGCTCCGGAAGGAACGTTTTACTTATGGCTCAAAAGTAAAGGTAAGCTCGGAGGTCAGAATAAGGTTCCGCGATTATCAAATAATCGCAATATCCTTGATGAGATAGCCAATATTACGAACAAGAGAACTGAAAGTTAAACACATACTGAAAACATAATTGTTGCAATTAAAACAAGATTAACATGCATCACATAGCTATTGCCGGAAACATAGGTTCGGGGAAAACTTCCCTTACACAGTTATTATCAAAGCATTTCGGATGGGAAGCTCATTATGAGGATGTAGAATCCAATCCTTATTTACATAGTTTTTATGACGACATGCAGCGCTGGTCGTTCAATTTGCAGATTTATTTTCTGAATAGCCGTTTCAGGCAGGTTATAAATATTCGTAACAGTGGTAAAACAGTTATTCAGGACAGAACAATTTATGAAGATGCCCATATTTTTGCACCTAATCTTCATGCAATGAATCTTATGTCAACACGCGATTTCGATAATTATAGCTCTCTTTTCGAGCTGATGGGTTCGTTTTTGAAACCACCTGATCTTTTAATTTATCTGAAAGCAAGCGTTCCTACTTTGGTACATCAGATCCAGAAAAGAGGCAGGGATTATGAAAATGCTATTCGTCTGGATTATTTAAAATCCCTGAACGAAAGATATGAGCAATGGATTGAATCATATAATATTGGTAAATTGCTGATAGTGGATGTGGATAAGATCAATTTCATTGAAGATCCTGAAGGATTGGGAACTATCATTAATCGTATCAACGCTGAACTGCACGGACTTTTTGGCTGATCATCCTAAAATTTGATTAGCCTGCATTATAGCCATGATTTCATTCCCACCTGTCCATTTTAGTGCGACAGGTTTAGAGTATTCGTTCAACAACTAATTTAATATCAATGTAATGACTTTGGTGCTTTAATAAAGTGGACAAGTCAGGAGATTTGCAAAAGTTGCCTGGAATCAGACTTTTTATCTCATGTTCATAATAATATTTACCGTACTAATTACATCAGTAATGTCTATGTTTCCATCACCATTAACATCGGCGTTTTCAAAACAGAAAGGCTGTGGGTTGTCGCCAAGCATATATTTAACTGTTGTTATTACATCCATGACATTAACACTTCCATTACAATTTGAATCTCCGCTTGTAAGGGGTATGGATTCAATAATTGAAACCATACCATGAATACAGTCCTCAATGCCATTTACACAGTGCGGGCATCCCATAATACAATTTTCAGGTTCTAACATATAATTACCGGTCTGAGTAGGTGTAGTAAGCTTAAACGATATCACTATACCGGTATATCCTAAAAATGTTGCATTAGTTAAACTATAAACTAAAGCCCTGAGAATGTTGGTATCTGGTAATGTATTGGCATAAACATTATGATCAACACGTCGCATCGGATTAAGTACGACTGAACCGTCAATATAAGAAAACCCGGATGGTAACGGAATATCAAGCTGAAAAGAGTTCATAATGTCGTTAATTTGCATTTCAACATCAATAACTACAGTTGACTGTGGCAACCCAACAGCATCATGAATTTCCAGGATGTTAAGTTCTGGAAGCTGAGCTTTACCCGCAAAAGGGATCAATAACAGTGCAAACAGAAGCAATTTTGGGATTTGGGTAATTTTTTTCATTGTATTTATTTTTTGGCGGTTAATAATCAAATTAGCGTTAAATTTCAGTAAACCTAATCAAAGATCATCGTAAAATAAAGCTTTTTTGTCAAATTGTTGTTTTAAAAGCAGTGAACTAATTTGCGAACTATGTTTTTATAAATATCATGTAATAAAAATCAACCGGCATTATCATTATTTCTGATTGAAATTATTGTACCACAAACTTCCCCCTTCCCACTGGATTGCCATCGCTGTAAACCACGGCAATATATATTCCCGGTGCCCAGTTTTTTATGTTAGCACTATATTGCTGCTGCCCCCTATGCACTTTTATTTGATGCTGCAATACACCAAGCAGATTAAAACACTTTAGCTCAATGTTTTTATGATGCTCCGTGTTTTCAAAGGTAAAGGTTATCTGGTCTTTTGCGGGGTTGGGGTAAATTGTAATTGGAATTGCGCTTATGCGTGCATAATACTCTTTAGGAGTAGGTATCCAGTCTGTAGATGTTAATACCATACAATCACTCAAATCTATGGTGCCTGATTGAATAGGGTATGGACAAAGACTATCATAAACGTAGGTTGTAGAATCAAAAGGAACATACTGGAGGTTTTGGTCTATTTTGTAAAGAAATGCCTTTAGAAAACCGTCTGACCCCATTACTGGAACTCCTATAACGTAATTAGAATCATAGCTTATAGTTATTTTCGGCACCCACTCACGGCTACCTCTGACAGTATAATCATAAATATTGCCCGAAATATCAAAAACCATATCGCCAAACATATTTACACCACCAATACCAAGATGAAGAAGAGATAAAAACGTTGTATCGTTAATTTGATACATCGTCCGGATAGCATTATAGTCAATATCTGGATTTATTGAAGAACTCTGAATTTCAGTATAACTTATTTCATTTCCATCAACATCAAAAAACATTATCAAAGAATTATACCAATGGGGTGTTGGAAGCCAGCGGCTTCCAACACCCATAAGCAGTCTATCATTAATTGGTAGAATATTCCATGCATCGCCAATAATATTTTGTCGAGTACCAAAAGGCAGAATCCATTTTTCCTCGAAATTTGAATCAATTCCAACATAAAATGCCCTGTGATAAAAAATTGATGGGTTGCTTGGATAAGCATAATAACAACGACCTGAGATATAATATTCACCTTTGTAATATGTTATTTTAACTGCCATAGGATCATGAAGCAATGGATATTTATCTGGCGATGCGAACACTTTTTCCCACAGTAATTCACCGTTATTACTTAATGCTGCAAGATAAATTCTATCCTTAATTTCTGGTAAAACAGGATAAAGATACTGAAGCAAAACAATTATTTCATCCCTCTCATCAGTTATCAGAATGTCAACGACTATACCTTGATTATATTCACCTTTCTTTAAAATTCTGCACCACTCAGTTTCACCACAAGCATTATATTTTGAAATAATTGGACTATCGGAGCCTGCTTTGTATAAAACACCACCGGTATATCGGTTCCCTTCATTATCTGAAGCAACTGCATATGTCTCAATATATCCTGAATTATATATAATATAATTTTGTCTCAATAGTTCAAGGTTTATTCCAGTCTTGGCACTCCAACTTCCTAGTCCAAAATTCTGATTCGGATTTATATAATGAGAACCCTCCATGAAATATCCTTTATCATAGTATTCAATTAATCCCTCAATCATAACATTTTTACCGGGTAATCCAAAATAAATTCCATTAGGTGTATGTTGAGCATAGCTTGTTAAAACAAGAAAAAAGCTTATTAATATAAATTGAATGTTTTTCATTTCAACAAAAGTTTAAAAAATTGCTTCGCCAATGATGCACCGCTTAGTGATATATCATCAGCGAAGCAACCCTGACGTTATCAGTCAGTAATTATAAATTTAACACTTTCCATTGTTTTTGTTTGGATTTTCAGGCTGGCGACATACCAGCCGGATTTCCAGTCACGAGTATTAATTATTTGCTGGTTTACAGGTCCGCTTACCTCCATGGTGTGAACCAACCTGCCGGTATCATCCGTAAACTCAAGCCGACCTTTGGCTTCGGCATCCATAACGTATTCCACAATCAGAAAATCGCGTGCCGGAAGCGGATATACATTCAGGCTTTTCGTGGGCAGGTTTTCAAGCATTGTTTGGTATGTTGTTTCCATTGCCCTTGATTTCAGTAAATCGGGCAGTAGAATGGGTTCGTTGTAGGTAAGCGCTTGCAATGCCAACAAGGCGTTCCTGGCATAAACAGCGGCAGGTCCTGTTGATTCGCTTTCGATGTCCAGCAGCATGGAAATATGCTGGCTTTCGGCATTCTGGATTCCCTTTCCTTCCTGAGCTAAACTTGCCAGTATGTCATATAATATCTGTATTTGCTGGTATTCTGATTGCTGTAAGTTACTTAGGTTTATCTGTGAAGGAATATTGTTTAAAACCGCAGTTCCCTGGACAGACTGCCCCATTTCAAGGTACATGAAAGCCAGATTATACTTAGACGCCAAACTATTGTCGTTTTCCCATAACCATATAAGGCTGTCGTTATCATTTTGAAAGATTCTTGCCAGTGAGCTTACCGCAATCGCCTTATCAAGTAGATGGCGTGCCAGTTTTGATTCTATTTTTTCCCTTAATGAAATAAAGTTCTTCCCCTGCAAAATCTGTGCTTTCATATAATCCGGCAAAGGAGTCCAGCGTTGATTAAGTTCGTCCATCAATTTTGCTGATTTGGCCGTTTGAGGATTTGCAACCATAATATCACGAATCATGGCATTTATTAATACATCTTCTTTGTATATTGCATTGCTTACTACAGTATCACTTAGCCAGGGCGATATTGCCATCAATTCGTCATATAATTCCATGGCTTCGGGTGATGTGCTCATGTACACATCCCAACTAAGTTCATTGGTATTCCCTCCGTCAACCATCAAGGCAAGCATACCACGGATCTCCTCTTCCTGTTGACTGCTCTCTGCCATCTGCTGCATTAGTTCTTCCTCGTTTCCTCCACCACCGATTGATAGTTTACAGGGACAACCTTCGGAAAAAGACCATGGAAAATTTAATAAAACAGATGTAATAGTTACTGTGTTGGCAGTGAAACTTTGCGGGATAACTCTTTGAAATACCTGATCGTAATTATAAGGTACAAAATAGGTGATATGTTCCCCTTCATTATTGATATCATTGTATGGCACTCCGGTATGATGGTGGAAAAGATTGCCTGCCATAAAGGTGCTATCGCCCTGCCAGGCGGCTATGCCAAGCCTGCGGTCAGATTCAGATTTAGGAATCAGGATATCAGCCCAGGTATCAGTAAAATCGTTGCAAAGTAGCTGTAAGCCAATATTTGTGTTGTAATCTTTATTGGTTCCCTGCGCCGAGATACCCTGCTCCAGCCTGATAAAGCGGTTGCGATAAACCTCGTTGGGGTTAGTTCCTGAATTATTTACAATCAGCCCTATACCTGTGGCACTTGTTCCATTATGTCTGAACTCGTTGTCCTCTACCCAGTATCCGGTACAGCCGTCAAGGTACATGCCGTAGCCGCCGTTTTCTTCAAACGGAGTGTTGATAATAAAATCATTTGAGGTAACCCGTGCATTTGTAACTCCACTTAAATAAAGGCTGCGGTAGTTGTTCTCAAATTCATTCTTAATAACCGATATATAGCTGTTTTGCCCTGCACTCAGCACATAAATGCCGTAGTAAAGGTTTGTGAATTTGTTTGGGTAGTATTCAGTAGGCGGGCAGGGAGTTATCAGTGAAGAGCATTTGTTTTTAAGATTTGAATTAAACACATAGATTCCGTTACCGCGGGCTAAAGAGTTAGGTTCAAGAACATTGCGGTAGTTTTTAAAAGTACAACCGCTGATGTCCTGAATATTGTTAGTAATGAGCTTTATAAAATAGTCAGGAACAACAGTATTAAGAACCGTAGCTTTGGTTTCGAAAGTGCTGTGTCTGATATAGCTTATATTAGTATTGTTATAAGGCAGCATTTCAATGGCAGTTTGGTTATTGCTGAAAATGGCATTTTCAACCTGAACAATACCACCGGTTTGTGTATAATTGAACCTCTCTTCTGAAAATGTTTTAATTCCAGCACGAATAGCAGTTTCAGCATTTGCGATTGTTCCTCCGTTAATCACCTGCACCCACCCCTGGTTAGATGTTGGGGACTGGTTAAGGTCAGGATTTCCGAGAACTTCAATACCGAGCCATGGATCAAGACATTCAGTAGTTATGGTTCCGCCGTCAACCACAAGTTTGCCACCAGGTTCAACGGTTATTTTGGTACCGGCATCCATGTAAAGCGTGGAGGTGATGGTTAGTACGGTGCCAGGATTCATCCTGATGTTTTTGGTTTGTGCGCGGGGCAAGTCCCACACTTCTGAATCACGGATAATGGTTTCATTCTCGTTACCAAATCCAACGGGTGGAAATAAAAGAACAAGCAAGAATACAATGACAATTCGCCGGCTCGCATATGAAATAAATCGTTGTTTTTGTTTAATCATGTTTATATTATGGTCATAAAGTTAATGAATAAAAAGTTATGTGTTGAATTATTTTTATCATTTAAGGATTTTCTGTACTAAAAAAGTATCATTAAATTTTCACCGCATCTATCATTAATCCAACAGTTTGCGCATTTGGGCAGGCGATAACTGAGGGACAAAAAGTAGCGGACATAAGGAAGATTTCTGCTTCAATTCAAAATAATATCAATTGTATCCACCACATCTAATACATTGATAATTCCATCACCATTAACATCGGCGTTTTCAAAACAGAAAGGCTGTGGGTTGTCGCCAAGCATATATTTAACTGTTGTTATTACATCCATGACATTAACGCTTCCATTACAATTTGAATCCCCGCTTGTAAGAGGCATGGATTCAATTATTGAAACTATGCCATGAATACAGTCCTCAAGGGGATCTGAACGATACGAGCCTGCCATACTACAATATACAGGTTCTAACATATAATTACCGGTCTGAGATGGTGTATTAAGCTTAAACGACACCACTATACCGATATTTCCTAAAAATGCTGCCCCTGTTTCACTTACAGCAACAACTTCGAATATGTTAGTACCTGGTATTGTATTGGATCCAACAATATGATCTACCTGTCGTAAGGGATTAAGTACGGCTGAACCGGCAATATATGAAAAACCGGATGGTAACGGAACATCTAACAGAAAGGCAGTTATAGGTTCTTTAATTTGCATTTCAACATCAATAACCACAGTTGACTGTGGCAACCCAACAGCATCATGAATTTTCAGGATGTTAGTTTCAGGAAGCTGAGCTTTACCCGTAAAAGGGATCAATAACAGTGCAAACAGAATTGTTTTTGGGATTTGGATATTTTTTTTCATAAAAATTTTATTTATAAGATTTAAGAATAATAATGATAAAAAAGTTGGGTACGGGCAATTCATTTTATTTTATGGCGGATAGATTTTATCATACCCTATAACATCAAATAAATAAATAGCAAAATTATTTTTAAATAGTAGGAAATAATGTGTGATCGTGCCTGTGTGCCAACGTACTTGCGTATTTGCGTAACTGCGTAACATAGGTTAAAATTTGGGTTACTAAGATAATACAAAAAATTGAGAAGCAATCAAAATAGCCCCGATTTTTAGGAGGTAATTTTACTTTTCAATATACTTTATTAACAAAACAGGTTTTAAGATTAGTCTGTTATTTCAGTATTTTAAAAAATAGGTGTTTATCCCGGAAATACTGTACTACTTAACCTGTCCATCTTAGTGCGACAGATTTGAATTTTTTATCCGACAACTAATTGAATATCAATGTAATATTTTGGGTGCTTTAATAAAGCGGACAAGTCAGGAAATTAATTTCATTGAATACACTGAAGGATTGGGAGCTATTGTTAATCACATTAACGCTGAACTGCACCGACTTTTTGGATGATTATCCTGAAATTTGATTAGCATGCATTATAGCCATAATTTCACTTGCAATTTCTTCAATGGGTTTATTTGTAACCTTTATAATTGGCCATAATGGCTGTCGCTGAAAAAAAGAGTTGGCATAGTTTAGTTCTCTTTTAACATAATCGAGCCCGGCATAATTTTCAGGATCAATACCCAGATGATGCTGCCTTGCCTGCCGAAGCGAGGAAAGATTATATGCGTAATTAGTGAGACAGAAAACTTTTTCGGGAGATATATTAAATAATTGTTCGGGAGGATCAATATTCAGTATAATCGGAACATTTGCCACAAGCCAGCCTTTAAAAGCAAAATAAATACTTAAAGGGGTTTTAAAGGTTCTTGAAACACCCAGTAATATAATTTCAGCTTTATATAGCTCATCGGGTCGTTGTCCGTCGTCGTGCTGAAAAGCAAATTGCATGGCATCAATGCGTTTAAAATATTCAGCATTTATTTTGTTAAAAAGCCCCGGTTCCTCTGTTGGCGAGTGCATTAATTTTTCAGAAAGCCTTGCAAGAAGAGGTCCCATCAGGTCAATGGTTTCAACATTATGATTTCTGCCGGCTGTAATCATGAAATTTCGTAAATCATGAGTAACAATCGTATGCACAATGAAAGCATTATTGTCGGCAGCTTCTTTTACAGCCTCTTCAATTTCATGCTTATGTCTCACTTCTTTTTTGGTTTCAATTTCAACTTCATGAGAAGGGAACTGAAGAAGAGCTGCTCTTAATGCCTGAGTAGCAGTTCGCCCTGTACCATCAGAAACTATGTAGATTATTGACTTCATAAAATGGTCATTTAACAGGTTAGGAATATAATAGCTCGAAAGCCGAAGAACGATTTAGCAATACCACTTTCATTTCAAGCAAAGATAATCAATGAAGTGAAGGCAGTATCATAGAAAAATAAAAAAATGAAACTTAAGAGAGAGATTATGTATTTTCGCAAAAAATTCGATTAAAATAAAATTGCTCTGATCGTCATGGAATTATATTCAGCAATGATCAATAAAAAACAAGCCGGAGAAAAACAATTTGCAATATTGTTTGATCCTGACAAGGTTGATCATAAAAAAATACTAAAAACAGCAAGGCTTGCCCAAAAATCCGGTGTTGACTGGTTTTTTGTTGGAGGTAGCCTGCTTATTCAGAATTCTCTGGACAGTTGTATAAAAGTGTTAAAAGAAAATTGCGATATTCCTGTTGTTTTGTTTCCGGGCAATACTCTGCAGATGAGCAGCAAAGCAGATGCAATTCTGTTTCTGTCATTGATCTCAGGAAGAAATGCCGAAATGCTCATAGGAAGGCATGTTATTGCTGCACCTTATCTTAAGTTAAGTTCATTAGAAGTGATAAGTACGGGATACATGCTTATTGAAAGTGGAAAACCAACAACAGTTTCATACATGAGCAATTCAGCTCCCATTCCTGCCGATAAAAACGACATAGCAGCATGTACTGCTATTGCAGGCGAGATGCTTGGAATGAAGCTGATTTTTATGGATGCCGGTAGTGGTGCAACAAATCCTGTTCCTGAACCCATGATAGAAATGGTTGCAAAGTCAGTGAATATTCCTCTGGTAATAGGTGGTGGTATTAATACTCCTGAAAAAGCTGCAGGTGCATGTGCAGCCGGTGCTGATATTATTGTAATTGGAAACGCAATTGAAAAAGATCATGAACTTATCCCGAAAATTTCGGCTTCCATAAAAAGATGAATTTCAAATTCTTACAACTCATTTTTCCTGTTTTGAAACTGCTATGATTAAATTCAAAAAAATACCTCACACCTTTGCAATCGTCTTTTTTATTATTCTTTTTTCAGCCATACTTACATGGATAATCCCTCCGGGTAAATACACAGCCGGGAAACAGGTAATCAACGGAAAAGAGCAAACAATAATGGTTTTCAGGTATGATCATTCACTTCCTGAAGAAGATAGGTCAACACTTGGCAGCGGAGGCGAAAAACAAACCTGGCAGGTATTTGCAGCACTTTTTAAGGGATTTGTAAAACAATCCAATATCATTATTTTCATCATTATGATAGGGGGTGCCTTTTGGATCATGAATCAAAGCAGGGCAATAGATGTAGGTATTCTGGCATTTTTGCAGTTTACCCGCCGGCTTGAACGTTTCAGCCTGATTAAAAAAATCGGGATAAACAACATTGTGATGGTGCTTATTATGCTGATGTTCAGCTTGTTTGGTGCAATTTTCGGAATGAGTGAAGAAACTATTGCTTTTGTAATTATTTTAGTACCTCTTGCCATACGTATGGGTTACGATTCAATTATTGGAGTTTGTCTTGTATATGTGGCAGCACATATTGGATTTGCAGGTGCTGTATTAAATCCTTTTACAATTGGCATTGCGCAAGGTCTTGCTGAAATACCACTGTTTTCAGGTATTGAATATCGTGTTTTTTGCTGGGTAGTGATTAATATTGTTGGCTTCGCATTCATTTTACATTATGCCCGTAAAGTAAAAAAGAATCCGGAATTATCCCCTGTTTTTACTGAGGATGCCTACTGGCGCGAGAAAGGTGAAAGCGATATTGAACATATTGAATATTATACTCCTAAAGCTGCCTGGTTTGTATTTGTAGCAATTCAACTGGTTTTAACAATATTTGCATTTATTTATCCTGTTTCAACCCTTAATATTGGCAATTCTTCTGTTACTTTCAGCATTATACCTATAACTGCTGTATTATTTGCAGTTGGCGGAGTTATAACATTGCGCAGATCAGTTCATTTTTTCATTCTTCATATACTGGCTTTCACTATCCTTTACCTTATTGTAGGAGTAATGGGTTATGGATGGTATGTTATGGAAATTGCAACATTGTTCATGGCTATGGGTATAGCTTCAGGACTTGCAATGTCTCATTCAGCCGATAGAATTGCGCGTCTTTTTCTTGAAGGGGCAAAAGATATTCTTGGAGCTGCTGTTATAGTTGGTCTTGCCGGTGGAATTATTGTAATCTTTGATGATGGAGGCGTTATTGACACCATTTTATACAAACTCTCAAGATCAATGTCAGATTTTGGCGAGATTGCTTCGATAGGAATTATGTATCTTATTCAAACAGTTATAAATATTGTTATACCATCAGGTTCGGCAAAAGCAGCTATCACCATGCCAATAATGACTCCTTTTTCCGACCTCATTGGTATTTCACGACAAGCTACTGTAATGGCATTTCAGTTTGGCGATGGTTTTACCAATATGATCACACCTACATCAGGAGTGCTGATAGGAGTGCTGGGAGTTGCACGCGTTCCATACGAAAAATGGGTAAAATGGGTCTTACCAATGCTTCTGACGCTTATTGTTTTGGGATTCCTTCTGCTTATACCCACTGTAACAATGAAGTTAAACGGTTTTTAACATAAACTTACATATCAATAGATTTTATATATTTGCGAATAATAATCCCACTAAATTTATTTTATCATGAGAAAGCTTATTATTTTATTAATTATGCCTTTGCTTATAGCAGGCTGCGGAGGGCAGCAAATGAAAAACAATGAAACAAAAGAAATGCCCGTAACTAAACCGGTTGTGGAAAAAACGATGAATGTTCTGATTGACAAATACGGACAACAACAGAAGTTCAGAATTGAGCGCGGTGTGAACCAGGTTGCACAGCTTTGGCGCAATAGCGACGGAACTACAGAAGAGTTCACTGAATTCTGTACAGATAACTTTATCGCTGACGAAGCAGAATTAAACAATGTATTTGATAAACTCATGGTCAATTTTGAGATCCTTAGAGGTAATATGCTTAGGATCAAAAAAGACCTGATGAGGCCTCTGCATCTCGATATGGGACCCATGCATGATATTGATGTTATGTTTGGCAGTTATGAACCCGGTGCCCATATGCGCGAAGATTTCTTTGAGAACAAAATAGCTTTTTATATTGCCTTAAATTTCCCGTTTTATTCGCTGGCTGAAAAAAATGAATTCGGTTCAGAATGGACAAGAAAAAAATGGGCTAAGGCAAGAGTAGGCGACTATTATACATCAAGGGTGCCGGCAGCTTTGATCCAGGAAGCATCAGCGGTCGAAACACAATCCGATAATTATATTGCTGAATATAATATTTATATGGGAAAGCTGGTAAACGACCAGGGTGAAACCTTATTTCCCGAAGATCTTCGGTTAATAACCCATTGGGGATTGCGCGATGAACTGAAATCAAATTACAGCGATGAGAACGGACTGGAAAAGCAAAAAATGGTTTATGAAGTAATGAAACGCATCATTGATCAAAGCATCCCTCAACAGGTCATCAATAACAATGAATATACTTGGAACCCGTTCAGCAATACCTTGTATAAAGACAATCAGAGCATTACTTTCAGATCAGAACCTGATACACGATATGAGCATTTGCTGAATAATTTCATTTCAAACAAGAAACTCGATCCGTATTATCCAAATTATCCGACTTACCTTCGTCGTCAGTTTGAATCAAATATGGAAATTCCTCAGGAAGATGTATGGAAACTTTTTACTGAATTTATTTCCAGTGCACAGGTCAAAGAAGTTGCTGAGCTTATAAGCCAGCGTCTGGGAAGACCATTGGAGCCATTTGATATCTGGTATAATGGTTTCAAGCCCCGCGGAACTTATACTGAAGAACAGCTTGATAAAATTGTGGGACAGAAATATCCCGATGTTCAAGCTTTTCAGAAAGGACTTGAACAATTATTGCTGAAACTTGGCTTCACCAAGGAAAAAGTTGTGCATCTGACCTCGAATATCAAGGTAGAAGGCTCACGAGGCGCAGGTCATGCCTATGGTTCGCTCATAAAAACTGATAACGCATTGCTTCGTACAAGAATAGGAGCAAGCGGAATGGATTATAAAGGGTATAATATTGCAGTACATGAATTCGGGCATAATGTTGAGCAGGTTATCACCTTGCACGATATTGATTATTATACTTTAAGCGGAGTTCCCAATACAGCCTTCACTGAAGCACTGGCATTTATTTTCCAGAAACGAGATATGGCTTTACTTGGTCTGGAAGAAAAAGACCCATTGAAAGAACATATGGAAGCATTGTCAAATTTCTGGTCGTGTTATGAGATTATGGGAGTATCACTGGTTGATATCAAGGTTTGGGAATGGATGTATGCAAACCCAAATGCAAATCCCGCTCAGTTAAAGAATGCCGTTATATCAATTGCCAAAGAAATCTGGAACGAATATTATGCACCTGTTTTTGGAGTTAATGATGAGCCTATTCTTGCTGTTTATTCGCATATGATTGCAAGCCCGTTATATCTTTCAAATTATCCTCTGGGACATTTAATTGATTTTCAGATAGAACAATACATAAAAGGTAAGAATTTTGCCACTGAAATACAGCGAATATACCTGCTTGGCAGCATAATCCCTCAGGAATGGATGCGTCAGGCAGTTGGAATGGAGTTATCAATTCAGCCTACTCTGCAGGCTGCTGCTGAAGCAGTGAAGACTGTACGCTAAGATGTATTTATACTGCTTTATTAAGAGAGTCATTATTTGTTCGAACCGAATAACTGAAGATTGAAATCCTGGTACAGTACTAAAGATAAATGATGCAATAGAGCAGTTGACTTTTGCAATATTTTATTGGGCTAAACCATAAAAACCTTATTTTCTTCATATTCGTGAAAAGACAAAGCTGCCAATTAAAATCTTCATGTATCTTTGCCAGCATATTTACTCATTAAAACTACAGAAATGAACTGGATTTCGAAACGAATACAGAATTTATCAGAATCGGAGACCCTTGCCATGTCGAAAAAGAGCCGCGAGTTAAAGGCTCAGGGTCATAAAGTTATTAATCTCAGCATTGGAGAACCCGACTTTAACACCCCTGAATTTATCAAGGAAGCTGGAAAGGAAGCAATTGATCAGAATTTTACCCATTATCCGCCGGTGTCAGGTTATCCTGAGCTTCGTGAAGCTATCAGCCAGAAACTCAAGCGCGATAATGATCTTGATTTTCCACCCGATCAGATTGTGGTTTCAGCCGGTGCTAAGCATTCCATAGCTAATGTAATTCTTGCTTTGGTTGATCCGGGAGATGAAGTTCTGATTCCGGTTCCTTACTGGGTTTCGTATAAAGAACTAGTTAAGCTTGCCGAAGGGAAACCAGTGTTTATTCAGGCTCCTATCGAACAGGATTTTAAAATCACTGCCCAACAGCTTGAAGCTGCAATTACTCCCCGTACCAAGCTGATGATATATAGCAGTCCGTGTAATCCTTCAGGCTCAGTGTACACAAACGAAGAGTTGAAGGCTATTGCTGCTGTATTGAAAAAGTATCCGCGTGTACATGTGATCTCTGATGAGATTTACGAACACATTAATTTTACAGGCAAACACTACAGTCTCGCTTCTTTTCCTGAAATCAGGGATCAGGTGATAGTTATAAACGGAGTTTCAAAAGGATTCAGCATGACCGGCTGGAGACTTGGTTATATGGCTGCAACAAAATCAATTGTTCAGGCATGTGATAAGTTACAGGGACAGGTAACCTCCGGTATCTGTACTATTTCGCAACGTGCTTCAATTGCTGCCTTGCTTGCCGATCCGGCCAAATCAGAAGACCTTATCAATATGCAGCGTGCTTTTCTTAAACGTCGTGATCTGGTACTCGATCTTCTTGGTCAGATTCCTGATATAACTGTGAATAAACCGGCAGGAGCTTTTTACGTTTTTCCTGATGTAAGTGCATATTTCGGTAAATCTTTTGGTTCGGGGAAAATAGAAAATAGCACAGAACTCTGTGATTATCTGCTTAACGAGGTTCATGTTGCTTTAGTGGCGGGTTCGGCGTTTGGAAACAATAATTGCATCAGATTATCATATGCTACTTCTGAGGATTTGTTGATTGAAGCGATTGAACGTATTCAGAAAGCACTGGAGAACCTTAAATAAACAAATTTAGTTTAAGTTTTTTATTATTTCACAACTTGATATCACACAAGCAAATAGACTTATTATTTGGTAGATTTCGCGATGTTAATGTTATGGTAATAGGCGATGTCATGATTGATGCCTATTTGTATGGCGATGTCGAACGAATTTCACCTGAAGCACCAGTTCCGGTTGTATCTCTTACTAAGCGTATAAATATGCTTGGAGGCGCTGCCAACGTGGCTTTGAATGTTAAAGCCCTCGGTGCTGTTCCTTTACTTTTTTCAGTTATAGGAACCGATCTTAAAGGTAGCGAATTCCTTGAACTGCTTGAAAAGGAAAATATGTATACAGAAGGAATTATTCAGAGTACCGGACGTATTACAACAACAAAATTCAGAATAATTGGGAATAAAAACCAGATGCTGAGGGTTGACGAAGAGATCATAACCGATCTTGATACTGAAACCGAAGACTTATTACTTGAAAATATCAGCCGCACAATCAATCAGAAAAATATCCACGTTATTATCCTTCAGGATTATAATAAAGGTGTGCTGACAAAAAGAGTAATTGAAAGTGTTATTAAACTGGCTGATGAAAAACATATTCCGGTTGTAGTAGATCCCAAAAAGAAGAATTTTGATGCATATAAAGGTGTTAAGCTGTTCAAACCTAATTTAAAAGAGCTTAAAGAAGGGTTGAAAACCGATTTCCCGACTTCTGACCAGCAGGCTTTGTATGACAGTATAGCATTGTTTCAGGATAAGCAAATGCATGAAATAATAATGGTGACTTTGGGCGATAAGGGCATGGTGATAGGATATATGAAGGATGGACAACGGCATTTTTATTCTCAGGCAGCGCATGTAAGAACCATTTCTGATGTTTCCGGAGCCGGCGATACTGTAATTAGTGTAGCAGCCCTTTGTTTGGTTCTTGATTGTGATGTTCAAACCATTTCTTTTTTATCTAATCTTGCCGGAGGCATAGTTTGTGAATATGTTGGAGTGGTTCCGGTTGACAGGGAACGCCTTATTCGCGAATCAAAGGCTTTGGCAAATTCTGATACCGAATGAATAAGATAAATAGCAGCAAACCGCCTCCTGAAAAGCATAAAGAAAAAATAAGGAGCATGTTTAACAGCATTGCTCATCGTTACGATTTTCTTAATCATTTTCTTTCTCTGGGTATTGACCGATTGTGGCGAAAAAAACTCGTAAAACTCGCTTCTGGGTCAAAACCGAAGCATATTCTTGATGTTGCCACCGGTACTGCTGATCTTGCCATTGAATTTGCAAAGACTAAACCAAAAAAGATCACCGGTATTGACATATCAGAAAATATGTTAAAGATAGGACAAGAGAAAATAAATAAACTTGGTTTAGATCAGATAATAGTGTTAAAACAAAGCGATGCTGAAAAGCTGCCTTTCAGCGATCGTTCGTTTGATTTGGTATCGGTTGCTTTTGGTGTAAGAAATTTTGAGAACCTCGATAAAGGATTAATGGAGATTAAAAGGGTGTTACGACCAAATGGAAATATTGCTGTTCTTGAATTTACCATGCCCAGATATTTTCCTGTAAAACAATTGTATAAATTTTATTTTCATTCTTTGCTTCCTCTTATAGGTCGCTGGGTTTCAAAAGATTCTGGTGCATATTCCTATCTTCCCGAATCGGTTGAAGCTTTTCCACAAGGAAAGGCTTTTATTGCTGAACTTACCAAAGCAGGTTTTGCCGATCCGCAGATATACCGGCTTACCTTTGGAATAGCAAGTATTTATCTTGCAAGGAAACTATAAAAATAAAATCATGCTGCTTCCGTTTATGATAAGTCACTTACCAGAAGCAAATGATTCTGAAAAAGCATCCGTATTTAATAGCCGCATTTTTTATTTTACTGTTGATATCAAATCTTCAGGCTCAAAAAAGCAGACCTCTTAATTTGATACAGTACGACCATAACCCCTATAATTTTGGTTTTACTCTTGGTTTGAACCAAATGCTTTTCACTATTAATCATATGCCTTTGTATAATGACAGTGTATATTCAGGTACGGCAATTAACGATATCACTCCTGCTGATTCTGCCTCTTTGCAATCAGTGGAATCAAATTCGAATTTTGGTTTCACTATTGGTATTGTTTCAAACCTGAGGCTTGGACAGTATTTTGATCTTAGGTTTATTCCTTCTCTTTCGTTTGGCGAACGCGATTTAACATATACAGCAGCTACTACTTTCTATACTGCACATGATACAGTTTTAATCCGAAAACCTCTTCAATCAACATTTGTAGAGTTTCCATTCTATATAAAATATAAATCAAAACGAATGAACAATACAAGAGCATATCTGATTGGAGGTGCAAAATACTCTCTTGACCTTATATCAGATGCCCGTCGTAAGGAAAAAGCAGGTGGGGCTGAAATTGTAAAGTTACATCGTAATGACTTATACCTGGATTTAGGAGCCGGTTTTGATTTTTATAATGAATATTTTAAATTGGGGGTTGAAATAAAAATGTCCTATGGTTTAAATAACCTTATTAAGAAGGAAGGCACTATTTATACCGAGGGAATTGATAGGCTCAGAAGCAAAATATTTACTCTTTCATTGACTTTTGAATAAAAAAGATTGCCTCAACACTTGTAATATTAAAAAAAATACTACTTTTGCACTCCAAAAATATAATGGCCCGTTCGTCTAGGGGTTAGGACGCCAGGTTTTCATTCTGGTAACAGGGGTTCGATTCCCCTACGGGCTACAAAGAACATAATTTTGAATTAATGGCAAATCATAAATCAGCTCTTAAAAGAATTAGAGCAAACGAAAAAAAAAGGCTTTATAACAGGTATTACGCCAAAACTATGCGTAACGCTATTAAATCATTTCGTTTGCTTACCGAAAAGGAAGAAGCTACTACAAAGCTTCCCGGTATGATATCAATGATTGATAAGACATTAAAAAGAGGTATTATTCATAAAAATAAAGCTGCTAACCTTAAGTCAAAGCTGACTATGAAGGTTAATGCTCTATAAGTAATTCTTTTTCCATGGTTTGTTTTGGGGTCTTTATTTATTTATAAAGACCCTTTTTCTCATTTAATTTTAAAGTATTATGGAGCCTTATGAAAAAAAGTCATCCATACGTTTTTGGGCAGAAGATGAACGTCCGCGTGAAAAACTTGCGCTCAAAGGTAAAATGGCATTGAGCGATGCAGAATTGCTGGCTATACTTATAGGTTCAGGAAATAAAAAAGAGTCTGCTGTTGATCTGAGTAAGCGCATACTTAAATCAGTAAATAATAACCTTATAGAATTATCGAAAACTGACATTGAAGGCTTGTTGAAATTCAAAGGTATCGGGCAAGCTAAAGCTTTAACAATAATTGCAGCCCTTGAACTTGGCCGTCGCAGAAGAGCTGCAGAGCCTCTCCAAAAACCTGGAATACGCTCAAGCAAAGATGCTTACGAAATTATTCAAAGTCTTGTTGGCGACAGTAATTACGAACAATTTTGGGTTTTGTTGTTAAATCGTGCAAATAAGCTTATACGTTCTGAATGTATAAGTCAGGGCGGGATAGCAGGCACAGTTGCCGATCCCAAACGGATTTATAAACTTGCCCTCGAGCATAATGCGAGCTTTATCATTCTTGCTCATAATCACCCTTCAGGGAATCTTAATCCCAGTGAAGAAGATATAAAAGTGACAAGAAAAATGAAGCAAGCCGGTGAAGCTCTTGACATTAGAGTCATTGATCATATAATTGCCGGCGAGAACGACTATTATAGCTTTGCTGATAAAGGTGTTTTGTAAACCTTACCTTAATCTGTTTCTGGTATTCCTGTGAACACCTATTTTTTATTGCTGATACATTCATAAAAGCAAAAATCCTTCGTTGGTTTTCTGAACCGGCTTTATAGTTATTCCTTAAGAAACTTAATGCTGTACGAATGATTAGTTTCTGTGGTTATTTTAAGATTATAAATACCATTTTTAAGATCACTGATATTTATTGTATGATCCTTCCTCGTGTTTTTCAGCAATCCGGTAATCATATTTTCTCCTCTGGCATTGTAAATCAAAAATAGTTTAGCAGCCGATTCTGTTTTTAAATAAAGAAAGAGTGTTTCCGGCCGGATTGGGATAAACAGTTGTTATCTCTCCAGGTTCTGTATCATTTATTCCTGTTAGATCAATATTGAGAGTTTTATTAATACTGGTTTTCTTATTGCAATCATTCTCAATTGCTACAAGCTTTGCTTCATCATGTGGCAGAGCATAATCGTATTTAGTCAGTGCAGGATCTTTACCAAACATTATTTTACCCTACTCCTGAGTCTTGGTCTTAATTGTAATAATGACAAAATGTTTGCAATATATTGATTATCCGTATTTTTGTGCCTCGCCTTAATTTTGTGTTGAAGATGACAATAGATTTTAGTTCCGAACTCGTTGAATGGGCGATGATTAATATTCGAAGTAATAAAATAACATGATTAAAACTCTGACTATAATAGGTGCGCGACCCCAGTTTATTAAAGCAGCCGCATTGAGTCGCGCCATTAAAAATTCATTTTCTCACAGGATCAGGGAATTGATTTTGCACACCGGGCAACATTACGATGAAAATATGTCAGATGTGTTTTTTAAAGAATTACAGATTCCAAGTCCTGATTTCAATCTTAATGTAGGTTCGTCTTCACATGGTGTTCAAACTGCTCAGATGATCGAAGGAATTGAGAGAATATTAATTGCTGAAAAACCCGATTGTGTGATTTTGTATGGTGATACTAATTCAACGCTGTCAGGTGCCGTAGCAGCTTCAAAGCTTCATGTTCCGGTGGTACATATAGAGGCAGGAATGCGATCATTTAATAAATCAATGCCAGAAGAAATTAATCGGATTATATGTGACCATTGTTCCACACTTTTATTCTCGCCAACAAAAACCGGGATAAACAATCTTATAAAAGAAGGTTTTAACGTTAACAATAAGCCTCCATTTACTGCTGATAATCCCGGGGTCTTTCATTGTGGAGATGTGATGCTGGACAATACTTTGTTTTTTTCAAAAACAGCCAAAACAAATACTACAATAATAAAACAACTTGGTATTGAAAATAGGAAATTTGTGTTAGTAACCATCCATCGTCCTGTAAATACTGATGATATAAAGCGACTAATGAGTATTCTTAAGGCACTTATAAGTTTAGCAGAAACAAAAGATATTAATATTGTTATTCCGTTACATCCCCGGACTTCAAAAATCATACAGTATATTCCGGATATTTCTTTAAAGGAAAAGCTTAGTCAGAATGATAAAATAAAATTAATCCCGGCTGTTTCATTCCTTGAGATGGTTGTACTTGAAGAAGCATCTTCAATGATAATTACCGATTCGGGAGGAGTACAGAAAGAAGCCTGTTTCTTAAATAAACCCTGTATAATTTTACGTCAGGAAACCGAATGGGTTGAAATAGTTGAAAGCGGTTGTGCTATTCTTGTTGATGCCGATGAAAAAAGGATCATCAATGCGTTTTCGCAATTAAATGATATCAGGAAATTCAATTTTCCTGATATTTTTGGGGATGGAAAAGCCGCTGAATTTATAGTAAATGAAATAATTAGTTGTTTTGGACGGCTTTAAAATATTGAATATTAAAGTGTTATAAATATTTTAGTTTTTGTGTAATAGAATTCAAAAAATGTTTAATTTTGCGCCTTGAAATTGGGAGTCTAACTCAGTTGGTTCATATCATCCCGACTTTAGGTCGGGAGGGTCACAGGAAAACTGAATTGAAATATTGAGAGCCTAACTCAGTTGGTTCATATCATCCCGACTTTAGGTCGGGAGGGTCACAGGAAAACTGAATTGAAATATTGGGAGCATAGCTCAGTTGGTTCAGAGCATCTGCCTTACAAGCAGAGGGTCACAGGTTCGAATCCTGTTGCTCCCACCCTAAAACCGCAGTACTGCGGTTTTTTTTGTTATGGCTTATTTCTACATATTACATTCATCTACACTTGATAAGTATTACATTGGAGCTACCTC
>JAAYJT010000078.1 GCA_012522795.1 Bacteroidales bacterium
CTTTAACAACTGTGTAGGCATAAGTTCCGGGTTCTACAGTAAATAAATACTGACCTGCAGGATTTGTAACAGTTCCAAGTGTAACAACAGCATCTGTTATTGGAGCTCCATTTTGATCAGCAACGTTGAAAGTTACAGTATATTCGTCAGGTGTTGCTCCGCCAAGAGTTATTGTACCATTTTCAGTACCGGAAATAATATCTTGTGCCTGAAGACTTGATATAATAGCATCAACAAGTACAAATTCAAATGTTCCTGCAGTGTTAGGTGTTATAAATTCAAATGTTGCAATAACACCTTCGTTCCCAAGGAAATATGCATTAGTGAATGAAAAAGCAAGTGATCTGAAAATAGTTGTATTAGGTAATACAACGGCATTTATTTGATGTCCTGCAGCTCTATCAGTTAATGCAGCCGAATTGGCAACATAGTCAAATCCTTCAGGTAAAGGAATATCAAACTGCCATGCAACAAACTGGTCTTCATTAATAATCTCCATTTCAACAATTATATTACTTCCGGGTTCGGCAGTAACATCGTTGATCTTCATAATGTTTGATCCATAAGTTCCTTTGGGTTCACCTTTGCCTCCAAGAACAATATTAACAGTTTCAACAGCATCAAGTACGTTGATTATTCCATCACCATTAACATCAGCATTTTCGAAAATAAATGGTGTGGGGTTAAGGCCCATAATGTGATTTATAATTGCTACAACATCAAGCACGTTAACAGCGCCATCGCCATTAGCATCACCGGGTGTTCCACATGTTGGAGGAACGTGTGGTCCGTTTGTGAAATCAGCATCAGTGAATGTAAAATCCTGAATATATTTGTATTGAACTGGTTGATCGGGGTCACCACCGGTAAATGATTGATATGCAAAAGGAATGGTATAGGTGTCACCATCTGAGAAAATATAATATGATGCAGTACCCTGATAAGCTTCTAGCCAGCCTTCCGACAGGTAAGTAACATTTTCAACATCAGTGTATTTACGTGTGGTTACATCAAATCCCCAGCACCAGATGTCGGGCATTACATTATCAGTTACACCTTCAAAATCGGTATCATTCCATGATAGGAATACCTTTTCTCCATCCTGGGTAACTGAAGCCTGTGAACGGCTGTCTTCAGCAATTTCTCCCCACTCACCGCGGAAAGTATTATTGTGTGTAACAAATTGTGCAGCAAAGCAGGCTCCCTGACTTACTGAGTAAATATGGAAAGTAGCTCCATAGCCTCCGCTGGCAATAATGGAATATGGATTATCAGCACCTCCGGATACACCAATGGTAACAGCAATATGGATGTCTCCATTTTTGTCAACTACCATGTCGTGGGTGAAGGCAGTGGTATATAAAGCTGAATCACGATGAACCAGTTCGGGGTTTACCCAAAGATTGTCCCACTGTTCATCTGTAAGATAATATTTGACTTCATCAAAACCGTCAGGTCCGCTAAGAACAATTGCAATAGGATCTGACCATGTCTGACCACCGTCAACAGTTTTGTAAATAACAGGGTAATAAGCATAGCCTGCAGCAAAAGGGTCGCCGCCATTGTCAGCTAGTAAGCTCATATATCCAATTTGTCCGTTGGGAGCAAAAGCAATTCTTTCATCAGCAGGTGCATTGCCCGGTTCAAATGCAGGTAAATATTTAACCCATCTGTCATAAGTATAATCCTTATTTGCCTGATCAAATGTTCCTTTAACAAACAGCAGGCTGTCAGTGTATTGATCGCCTAAGCCATCAATTTTAGCAGGTTCGTAAACCCAGATGTCACCGTTTACTGGATTGATAGCCATCGCTGAAGGTACATTTTGACGGAATGGAGGTCTTGAACCCCAGTCATTTTGGGTAGGACCACTAGTCTGATCCAGTTTATGAACTCCACCGGCATATCCGCCCCATGAACCGGGTCCTGCATTACTACCATCGAGAGTTGGTGCGAAATATGAGAAATATGCATTGTCAGGATCGGTATTACCTGTAGGATTATAGATAACACCCTGTGGGTATCTGGCATTATCACCTCTGGTAGGATCATAAACCTGGATATTGTTGGTAAAAGTCATGCCACCATCGGTGGATAAATCATAAGCCAAATATCCACTTCCCGGGGGAATGAGCATACGATGTGCAAATGCAACAGTATTCAGGTTGTTGTCAGCCCAAAGAGCTGTACGACCACCATTGTATAGACCATATGCATTGCCTGACCCGCCTATGGGGATAATAGAAACAATGTCGCGATTACCTGCATCTACAACAGGTTTTTCCGGTACATTGAAAGCATTAACAACTGTGGAATTGTTAATGAGGACTTCGTTAAAATTCCGATCAGTGCGAAATTCAGGATGAATATCGCCTTTCATCTGATAGCGCTGTGCGCTAAGCGATATCACTGCAAGGAGTGAAATTGTTAATAGTAGTGTTTTTTTCATTTGCTTACTTTTTAGGTTACTAATTAAGTTTAACTCAGCAAAATTAATAAAAATTGTATTAATTGATACAAATCCCCTGTTTTTTTTTAAGTTTTTTATGAATTACTATATCCAAAACTCATAAATATGATGAAAAATTAACAGAATATTCAAAGCATTTATACTTTTGCAGTCTTATGATCAAACATATATTTACTCTTGCAGGAAAAGATTTTTTACTTGAGCTTAAGCGGCCATATCTACTTAATGGTATGCTGCTTTATGTAGTTTCCACTGTTTTTATTTGTTACCTTGCCTTTGATGGTATAATTGATGAAAAAACCTGGAATGTATTGTACTGGATCGTTATTTTGTTTGCATCTGTTAATTCCGCAGGACGAAGTTTTTCAGAAGAGTTTTCAAAACGCCATCTGTATTATTATTCAATAGCAAATCCGGCAGCAATAATTCTTGGCAAAATGTGCTATAATGCTGTTTTATTGGTTATAGTAGCACTTCTGGGTTTTTCAGTTTTTTCACTGTTTCTTGGAATACCAGTTGAAAGCAGAGTAATGTTCATGTTAGCAGCTATAGCGGGAAACATCAGTTTTGCAATATTGCTTACAATGGTGGCAGGTATAGCTTCACGAGCCGAAGAAAATTTCACGTTGATGGCAATTCTGAGCTTTCCTATTGCATTACCCAAGTTGCTGATCCTTATCAATCTTACACGAAATGCCATTGAACGTGGAATTTGGTCAGAAGCAATTAAACCATTCGCTTCATTATTCGTTTTACAAATACTGATAATCGTTCTGGCATTGCTTTTATTTCCCTATTTGTGGAAAGACTGAAGCGTTCAGACCAAATATGTAAATTTTATGAGGTGGATTTATAAAATATTAAGTATTGTACTGCTGGTTTACGCTGTTGTAGCTGGGCTTACAATTAAAATACCCTTCGATTTGCCTGTTATTCATGAGAGTATTCGTAATCTGTTTTATCATGTGAGTATGTGGTTTACCATGATCATAATCTTCCTGATATCCTTTGTTTACAGTTTAAGATATTTAAAGGGTTTTAACCTTGAATATGATCGCATAGCTGTAACTGCAGCTCAGGTAGGACTGGTTTTTGGAATGCTTGGGATTTTTACCGGAATGTTATGGGCAAATGAAACCTGGGGAGCTCCATGGGTTCGTGATCCTAAACTAAATGGCGCAGCAATGAGCCTTCTGGTATATTTTGCATACCTGATATTAAGATCATCAATAACTGATGAAGAAAAGAGGGCGAGAATATCAGCGGTTTATAATATTTTTGCTTTCATTCTGATGATAATTTTTCTTGGCATTTTACCAAGACTATGGGGAGATTCGCTGCATCCGGGACAGGGTGGAGGACCTATGACTGTGGCTAAATTGGATTCAACCCTGCGTATCATATTTTATCCTTCAATTATTGGATGGATATTACTTGCAGTATGGATACTTGAACTTAAGATTAGGGTTAAACGTTTAAATGAAAGATTAAACTCCGATGAGATATGATTGACGAAAATAAAATGTATGTTGTAGTCGGTGTATTGCTGATCATCCTTCTAGGTTTGTTTTTATATCTTATAACTATTGATATAAAACTTCGGAAGATTGAAAAAAAGTATAATAGGGAAAATAAGCCTAAAACCAGATCAACAGTAGTAACCGGGAAATAATAAAGGTTTATGAAAACCAGACATATTATCTTAATTCTTGTAGTTGCTGTAGTAACAGGTATTATAATAACAACATTTTCGGGTTCGGGAGCATATAGCCATTTTGAAGAGGCATTTAACCATCCCGGACGCGATTTTCATATAATCGGGAAGCTTAATACCCAAAAAGCATTGGAATACGATAGTCATATTGATCACAATTATTTTGCTTTTTACATGTTCGATCAGCACGGTAAAGAATCAAAAGTGGTTTATCGGGGAGCTAAACCGCAGGATTTTGAGAAATCGGAACAGGTTGTGATAATTGGCAGCGCTGAGGATGGAGTATTCAATGCCAAACAGTTATTGTTGAAATGTCCTTCAAAATATAATGAAGAAGGACTGCCACAGGAATACGACGATACAAAATTTGATAAAGTATCGCAGGATTGATGCAGGTCTAACATTTATAAGAACTTCCTGTCAGATATTCTCCACTGACCGGATCCGGGTCATTCCATCTCCTTTTCACTTTGTGGTACTGCTGATAGTAGTGGTTCATGACTTTATGAACTCTGTTGTTTTTGCAAAAACATTGTTAATCGAAACACAAACCGGCTTAAAAACCCGGAAAAAGTATATTTTTGCAAATTATAAGTTGAGCGTACTTAATTAAACTTCTAAATATTTTTCTTTATGAAACAGACTATCACCGCTAAACAAGCGATGGAACTTGAAGACCGTTATGGTGCCCATAATTATCACCCATTACCGGTTGTACTTGCCAAAGGTGAAGGTCCTTTTATGTGGGATGTTGACGGCAAGCGTTATTATGATTTTCTTTCGGCATACTCGGCTGTAAACCAGGGGCATTGCCATCCTGCCATCGTTAATGCCATGATCGAACAGGCAAAAACACTTACATTGACATCCAGGGCTTTCTATAATGATGCTCTTGGTGTTTTTGAAAAATTTGCCACTGAATTCTTCGGATACGACAAATTATTGCCTATGAATACCGGCGCCGAAGGAGTTGAAACAGCTATTAAACTCTGCCGCAAATGGGCTTATGAGAAAAAAGGTGTTCCTGAAAATCAGGCAAAAATCATTGTTTGTCAAAACAATTTTCACGGACGTACAACAACCATTATCAGCTTGTCAACCGATCCGGATGCAAGGGGTAATTTTGGACCTTATACCCCCGGTTTTGAAATAATACCTTACAACGATCTGAAAGCACTTGAAAAAGCGCTGGAAGACCCGAATGTTGCAGGATTCCTGGTTGAACCTATCCAGGGTGAAGCAGGTGTTTTTGTTCCTGACGATGGATATATGGCTAAAAGCAGCGAGTTATGCAAGCAAAAGAATGTGTTGTTCATAGCTGATGAAATCCAGACCGGCATTGCTCGTACCGGACGTTTATTATGCTGCGACCACGAGAATGTAAAACCAGATATTCTGATCCTTGGTAAAGCTTTGTCAGGAGGAGTTTATCCCGTTAGTGGAGTATTTGCCAACGATGAAATTATGCTCTGTATTAAACCGGGACAACATGGCTCAACATTTGGAGGTAATCCTATTGCAGCAAAAGTTGGAATAGCTGCTCTCACTGTTGTAAAGGAAGAAAAGCTGGCTGAAAAATCAGAAAAACTGGGAAAGATCTTCCGTGAAGAAATTATGAAGATAAATTCTGATATGGTCGAAGGTGTACGTGGCAAGGGTTTGCTTAATGCTGTTGTCATAAAACCAAAGAACGGCAAGGAGGCCTGGGATGTTTGCCTGAAAATGGCAGAAAATGGATTGCTTGCAAAACCTACCCACCGTCATTTTATACGCTTTGCTCCACCATTGATTATCACCGAAGAACAATTAATGGATGCAATGCGTATCATTCGTGAATCAGTAGAATCATTTAATTAGGCTTTTTGTTTCATAGTTTTTGAACCGTCTTCCGCAAGGGAGGCGGTTTTTTTATTGCGTTAGATCCTTTATCAACAAAGAAATTCCTGCTGCTGAAGACAGTGGAGAATTGGGTCGTCAGAAAATTATTGTAAACTAAATTTCCGGTTCAGATTTTTAAGAAAAAACTTCTTACTTATTGATATCGAATTCGTCCTGAAGTGTTTTAACACAATCAAGTTTTTCCCATGCGAAAAACTCAACTGTTTTCTTGAATTTCCGGCAATGCGCACCATTTCCGGTAGATTCACCACTGTCAGGGTCATAACATACTTCAATCTCGGCGGTATAAGGATCGCGCCCAAAATGCCCGTAAGTTGCCGTAGGCAGATAAATGGGATTTTTAAGCCCGAATCTTTTGACAATAGCGTACGGACGCAAATCAAATATTCCTTTGATGATTTCACCAATAGCCCCGTCAGTAAGTATTTTGCCATTGATATCCTTAACTTTTGCTGTGCCGTATGTATTAACATACAGTCCAACAGGTTCGGCAACTCCGATTGCATAAGCCACCTGAACAAGAACTTCATCGGCAATTCCTGCTGCAACCATGTTTTTGGCAATATGCCTGGTTGCATAAGCAGCCGAGCGGTCAACCTTTGATGAATCTTTACCGCTGAAAGCTCCTCCTCCGTGAGCACCACGGCCTCCGTAAGTGTCAACAATGATCTTACGACCTGTTAATCCGGTATCACCATGAGGTCCCCCGATTACAAATTTTCCTGTGGGATTAATTAGTAAAGTGAAATTATGATCGAAAAGCTTTTTTACTTTTTCTGGAAGAGTACTGCTTTGCTTAACCCTTGGAATAAGTATTTCTTTTACATCTTTTTCAATTATTCTGCGCATTTCCTGATCGCTGGCAAAAGGATCATGCTGGGTTGAAATCACTATAGAATCAATACGCCGGGCAATATTTTGGTCATCGTATTCAATAGTAACCATTGATTTTGAATCGGGTCGCAGATACAGCATTTCTTTACCTTCATGTCTGATGGCTGCAAGCTGCTGAAGCAGAACATGCGATAATTCAAGAGCCATAGGCATATAATTCTCCATTTCGTTTGTAGCATAGCCAAACATCATTCCCTGATCGCCCGCACCCTGTTCTTCAGAAGTTTTTCGTTCAACTCCCATGGTAATATCAGGACTTTGTTCATGAATGGTGGAGATCACACCGCATGAATTGTATTCAAACCCATATTCTCCTTTGGTATAACCAATCCTCTTAATTGTATTTCTTGCAATGTTCTGTATATCAATATAGCTTCGGGTCTTAACCTCACCGCTGCAAACCACCAGTCCTGTAGTAACCAATGTTTCGCAGGCGACTTTACTTTCAGGGTCATGCCGCAGAAAGTCATCAAGCAGTGCATCAGAGATCTGATCGGCAATTTTATCGGGATGTCCTTCAGAAACAGATTCAGAAGTAAACAGATAGTTCATGATATAATGAGTTTAATAAAAATAATCTGCAAAATTAGTTCTTTTTTGGCTTTCTGTCTCTTATAGGGTTTGATTTAATACCTTTAATACCGATTGGAAAAATATAACAGACCAATTATACCGGATGGCAAAATATAACAGACCAATTATCGCTCCGCTCAATTGTTCTGAATATTTTAACCACCGGCATTAACGATTGTAATTTACAAAACAGCTTGGACTATTTTGTAAATACAATTCGTATAAGTCAGAAAAGTTTTCAAAAAAATAAGGTAACTAATTGTTTGCCGATAACAGAAAATATACGGGGTTTATAAAGCGTGAAGCAATGTTGCAACCAAAAATCCCAGATAATTCCCTATAGCATATCCGATAATCCCAACGGTGATCCCCGGTACAATAATATGCCTGTTGCCTATAGCACCAGCAATTACAGGAACAAACGGCGGGGAACAAATTAAGCCTACTGATGTTATCATAGTTGTGTCAGCATCAATTTTGAATATTTTATTGATGATAACATTAAGGATAAGTGAGCCAAAAACCGCCACTGTGATATATGCAAAAAGTCCTGGCGTCAATCCTGCAAAATTTCTTACATCAGCCATTGATGCAACTACAATGCTAAATATAAGTATCAGATACATACCCGATTCAAAGGTTTTGTCAATGCGGTTTATTACAGGGATAAGTGATGCAAGTATGCCAAGAGTAGTAATGGTAAGGATCACAACTACCATTGTTAAATTACCAGGAGTAAGCATGCTCAGAATTATGCCTATCGCAAAAATGCCAATTGCCACAAGATAGGCTTTCAGCAAAGGATAGAATTTTTCACGGCGTAGAATACCCCAGAAAGGGTCTTTTCCGTCAAGGTCTTTGATCTTCACCTCGTCAAGCGGGATTGGGAATTTGGGCAGGAAGCGGTGAAACACTTTTTGACCAACGGTCATCAGAAAAGCAATATAAAAAGCACCGATTATAAGATCATAGGTGTGTGTGAGGATATATGTATTGGCGTCAACATCGAGCATCATTTTTAATGCAGCGAGGTTAGGTGTTCCGCCTGTATACACCCCGATAAGCAATCCGGAAACTTTCCAAAGATTGGGCATGCCTTTTCCTCTGAAAATGAAATAACCGGCTACTACCACAGTAACAACCGAAAACAATCCTACAATTAGAGAAATGAAGGTTTTTCCTGCCATTTTTTTCCATTCCTTCACATTGGCTGAAAATAGCATCAGCGGGATCGCCAGTAAAATGGTGATGCTCATAAGAGTATCGCGAAGTTTGTAAATGTTAAAGGCAAGAAGATCTTTTCTGGTAATTAAATCATCTGCAATTAATGCTTTTATATCTTCATTGTTTGCATTAGGATTTATGGTAAGGTATTCGTTAAGGTAAGTTCCCATTGAAGGCAGAATACCTATATTCCCAAGTATCAGACCAACGGCATAAGCTATGATTACCGCTCCCAGCTTGTTCACAAAGGGAAAACGATGACAAAGATGCAGTATGAGTAATGGGGTGAAAATGTAAAAAACTGCAAGTAAAATTATGATCATAATAACTGATTTTAGTTAGCCAAAAACTAAAAAGCCAATATCTGCTTTGTTCTTTAAAATATTTTGATCCCTGTTTTTCTATTTTGCCACAAAATCATTTCTAACCTCAATCCATCCCGGATAATCGAGGTTGCGCCCACTTACCATGATGTAAGGCTTGAGCTTAACCATCACACGGCTAGTTTTACCTGACCCGTCAGCAAGCCCTAAAGCAAAATCAATGATTTTTTCTCCTTGTTTTCCCTGCAATACTTCAGCAAGATTAAAAGCAATGTTGACAGGAAGCGTTGCAGTGCTGTTAGGTTCTGTAGTGAATCTTTCCTGAATACTGCCATTGAGCATTTGCAAATCGTCAATGAATAAAATCCAATCCAGTTTATTTATGGAGGCAGTCTGATTATTTGGATTGTTTACCTGAAGATTAAGGTTGAAGTTAAGCGGAAGCTGATTGTTCAGTACGGCATTTGTAAGCTGCAAAACATCAAGCGGACGTATATCAGAAAAGCTTTGAATATTTGAAACGTTCACTCCGGCAAGGCTAATATCCGTAACTGTATGAATACGGAATTTACAGCTTGAAAGCGCTGCCATCTCCTCAACCTGTCGCAATACATCACAGGAACTGAAAAATAATGTAGTTACTAAGATAATTGCTGCTAAATTTTTTCTTTTCATGGAAACTAGATTTATAGTTAAACAAATTATTACAATAAAAGTATTTTTGCATAAAAACCGTCTGATGCGCAGCTTTTGAAACAATGCCCTGCTCAAGCCAAAGATCTTTTTCTAAAATCATTGTTTAAAAACATTTCAATTTGATTGCAATAATATTTGCTTGCAGGGATACCCGATGTTCCTGTGGGAATTGCCACATATGATTCAGTAAGGTTTGCCATATTGAAAACATGCCTTTGCGAGGTACCATACACAACTGAATCTGGATTATGAAAACTGTAAGCCATCGGGTTTACAGTATGAAAGCTTCCGTCAACAGAGAAAGTACCCTTATTGAATCCGAAGATTTTATTTAGTATTTTTACCGAGCCAAGAAAATGCTTCAGGTTTAACTGATGAATATTGCCCCATTTCCAGTTAGCAGGATCTTTATCCACGTTCTTTTCGAGCCATTCAACTGTTTCTTTGAAGCTTAACAGAACAATCTCATCAAAAGTCTCAAAATGCTGAGTGTTAACATAGTCAATCCATGACGATGAAGAATCTCTCCAAAGATATTCAAACTTGTTATGAATAATTACGCTGCTCAGTTCTTTGAAAAGGTCTTCTCCTAATTCGTCAGAAAGTGAGTTTTTGATAAAAGCGGCATAAAATTCTTCAAAAATCGTGGTGGCAGTACTTTCGGCTATAGGTGTTCTATCCCACGAGTTTAACAAGCTCAGTGCTTTTTGCCCGTTTGCCGAAAGATCATTCGCTGTTGAAATTATCTTTATCAGCTCATCTGTATAACGATCTGCCAACCTTGAATGAAAATCGCACAGTATTTCTTTAAAATCCTCTGTGCCAAGCTTATCTTTTGCATTTATCATTTCTCTGATCCTGTTAATTCTGTAAGGCATTAAGAGCCAATAATACATTATCATCGGTTTCTGATAAAACCCAATAAGACACTAAGAATTTTTCTGAAAGCTTTCATGCTATTTGTTTTTTGGATGACTAAAAATTAAAGATGTAAAGGCATTATTTCAAAAAGACATTGAAACCCAAACATCTGCATTTATTAATCACACTTTTGCAACTGATGCCATAAAACTACGTGTAATCATGCTGAATGATTTAAAACGTTCAGCAATTGCCAAAGTCATTGCATCCACAGCTTCCTGACCTTTTTCATTTCTCATAACTTCAACTATCCTTTTAATATCAGGCAACTCACTTGCTTCAACCTTTGGGTCAGATACCATTTTATAAGGCATATATTTCTTTATTGTTTTATCCATGAAAACCGATTTTTCAGAGGCTTCTTTCGATACAACCTCTATCAAAAATTTCTGATCAAAGGGTGTGTGAGGCTGCGGATGTGTAAGAGCCTGCAAAAAAGGATGTTCCCAATCCTGTTGTTCAAAAGCTTTACGGAGTATCTGTACCTGAAATTCTTCAAGAGCAGTATGTCTGTTTGAAACTAACTGAACAGCCCTGTCTTTAGCTCCCGGGAATCCAATTATAGCTTTGAAATTAATCCACAACATTCGCAAAACACTAACACCTGGAAGCGGCTTGCTATGATATGGCATTGAAGGATCTGATACATAGTGCATGCCCCAGCCCATAAATCTCCAGCCCCAGTAATCTTCATTTTGTGCAAACGCAAATTCTGAAAGTGCTTTATACAAATTAAGCCTGTAATCCACGTAAGTTCGTTTCAGAAACGGACCAAACTTGTATAAAATGCCGGCTTCATGAAAAAAACACATGTGAAATGGCGCCTGACTGCTATATTCCAGATTTGGATTGCCAAAAGGCTGAACACCAAATCCATAGGTTTTGCCAAAGTCAGTGCTATTGTCTACGAATAATCCCAGATCAAGACCATAATCCGGTTCGTTATTGGCAGTACACAACACTTCGAATGGAGAAACAAGTTCGCCTTCGTTTATTAGAATATAAATATTGTCAAGTATCAGACTTAAATCCTCAAGTGTGGTGATATCTTGCGGGTCAACTATTGTTCTGCCGCCAGCCACTACTCCCGGCATTAATTGCAGATATAATGGTGCTTTCAGGTTCTGATTAATCCGAATGGCAGAATAGAATCGCAACAAAATATCATCAGGATTTCCGGTTTCTTTGAAAGCCAGCGCATCAGGGCAAGGCGCATAATTAGGAAGATTATCACGCGACCATGTTTCATGCTGGGCAAGAAAAAGCTCTAATTCCTTTTCGTTGTCTGATAAAAATACTTTCAGGCTTTTGGCTGCTATTGAGTCGGATGTTTTCCAAAAAGGCAAATCCTTTAGAGCGGCATAAGCAAGTAAAGTGTGTTCATTCCACGCCTGAACGCTGAAATTAATATTAAGGAACAATAAAACAAGAGCAAAATAAGCTGAGATGGTTGGTTTGATTTTCATAGCTTACTGTTGTTAAGTGGTTTAAAAACTGATACTTACGCCTAAACTAGGCATAATTGGTAATTGGTCAATACGTTCGCCGGTAAGACGATCCATATAAAATACATTTTTACGGCTATAAATATTTGTGACGCTTGCGGTGGCTTCAAGTTTTGAATTCTTGCCTAATTTGGCCAAATACTTAAGACTTAAATCCAGACGGTGATAATCTGACAGGCGGCCTCCGTTCAGATTTGCATAAATAATTCCAATTGTTCCGTTTTCCCGCAGATAATCAGAGAAAATACCATCCATGAAAGGAAGGCGTTCGTAATAACCTTGTGACTGGGTAAATGGGAAACCACTGCCATAATTAAAACGGCTGCTGAGTTCCCAGTTCTTCTTATCACCAAGCTGATAGCTTACAACAATATTGGCACTATGCCGGCGGTCGAAATGCGGAAAATATCTCATCAGCTCATCGTAGCGGTCAACATAGGTTAACGAATATACAGCCCACACGTATAATCTGCGTCTGTCGTATTTCAACGAGAGATCAACACCTTTGGCAACACCTGTCTCTATAATGAAGTCTTTACGAAGTCTTTCAGGTTTGTCAGAATTCTCTCCAACATCTTCGTAGAGTTTGTCGCGGTTCAGATTTGTAAGCTGGGTATAATCCTTTATATAACCTTCAAGGTTTGCCAGCAGATTTTCGTTTATATCATATTCAATTCCGAAAATAAAATGATAAGCTTTTTGTAATCTGTGAGTTACATCCTTTTCGTCGAATTTTTTAGGAAGATTATCAGGTCCGGATAAAAATCCATAAAAAAGGTTTACAACATCACGATCAGAGGTTCCGCTGAGCAGATTTTGAGAATATAATCCTGTAGCAAGTTTCAGACGAAAATAAGTTGTTGCATTATATTTAACTGCCAGGCGCGGCTCGGGTGATAATTCAGCCAATGATGCATACCATTGCACACGAAGCCCCGGCTCAATAAGAAATTTACCTGTATTGTGCAGATATTTGGCAAATAATGCCAGTTCAGTAGTATTTTGTTTTTGTCTTACCTGCCATCCAAGGGAATTGTACAGAGTAAAATCAGTCATAAATCCCAGAGATTCAATTCCGTATTTAAAGCTGTTTTTTCCCATGAAATAAGTAAATGCCAACCCGACATTAAACCCGTTGATCTCACTGGTACGGGGTCTGCCATCAGTTTCATTAAGAGCAATCCTATAAAGAGAATAGGAAGCATTACCTTCAAGCAGGGCAGGCGATTTTCCGGGTATTACCAGAAAATTCATTCCACCTCCGTAACTATTCCAGTTAAACTCGCTTACAAGACGATAATTCACATCATCCTGAAACCTGAATCCAAAAAAGCTGATCTTGTTTCCGCTTCCGGCATTAAATGATGCCTTACCATAAATGTCAAGAAAAGTATAGGGGAGTCCTTTACTGTCAATGTAATTATAAAACAGGTCGGCACTCTGTTTTAGATATGAGTTTTTTACAGATAGAATAAATGATGCACTTAGATCATTAGTTTGATCTTCTTTTTGTTTGATCAAAGGACCTTCAAGCAGAAGCTTGGCTCCCAGAGTGGAAGCATCAGCCTTACCTGAAAAACGGCTGCGATTTCCATCACGAGTGGTAAGGTTCATTGCTGATGAGATCCTCCCGCCATATTCTGAGTTGAAACCACCGGTGAAAACATCAACATTTCGGAGCAGATCAGTATCAAAAACCGAAAACAACCCTATTGAGTGAAAAGGATTGTAAATAGTCATTCCATCAAGCAAAACCTTGTTTTGTATTGGCGGACCTCCACGAATATAAAGCTGTCCCCCCTGATCACCGGTAAAAATCACTCCGGGTAATACCTGAAGGTATTGTGCCAGATCGGACTGACCTCCAAATGTAGGCAATTGTTTTATTTGTTTTGGAGTGATCTTGACAACGGATGTACGTGTTTCAGTTAGCGCTTCTTCTCGCTGGGCTGTTACCTGAACTCCTTCAAGCTGAATATTACTAGTTGTCAGATAAAGATTTTTAGTAACAACATCATTAGCTTTTAAAGTCATATCTATTTTTAATGTATCATGCCCTAATGATGTAACCATCAGAATATAACTGCCCGGTGGAATACGGCTGATCACAAAATAGCCATTAACGTCGGTAGCAGCTCCTATTGAAGTTCCTTGAAAATAAACGTTGGTAAAAATTACAGGTTCACCTGTTTCTTTTTCGTAAACAAAACCCCTTACTGTGCCGTATTGTGCAACAGTAGTGATTGTAGTAAAGAGCAGGACTATCAGTATATAAAGGTAGAGAAAATGCGATTTTCGTAAAAACATGAGGATTTTCTTATAGTTAAGCCGGCAAAATTAGACAAAAACACATTAATTTACTTGCTATGGATCATATATTACTTGAAATCTAATTTTCCGATCATCGAATTTCGGGAAGCTAAGAACCATTAATGTCAAAATCAGCAGGCGATTTGTCAACAAATTATCGAACAGGAAGACGAAAAAATTTTTGATTAAAAACATGACAGAAAGCTAATTTCCTGGATTTTTGCATTTTGTCAAAACTATTTCTCTGTGTACTTGTTTACGAAGTACACTAAATATTAAAAAAGTAAGGCTCATCAGTTTAAGTATTCATTAAAACCACTTAAAACAATATTTGATATGGCTCAAGCTCAAAAGATTACTATTTCAGGCGAACAGCTTCAAGTTCCTGATTTTCCAATAATACCGTTCATTGAAGGAGACGGAACAGGTCCGGATATTTGGCGCGCATCGGTAAGAGTATTGGATGCTGCTGTTGAAAAAGCGTATTCCGGAAAACGAAAACTTATGTGGAAAGAGGTTCTGGCAGGTGAAAAAGCCTTTAACCAGACAGGTTCTTGGCTGCCGGAAGAAACACTTACTGCTTTTCGGGAATATCTTGTTGGAATTAAAGGTCCGCTTACTACACCTGTTGGAGGTGGTATTCGTTCGTTAAACGTGGCTTTACGTCAGGAACTCGATCTTTATGTTTGCTTGCGACCTGTTAGGTGGTTCAAGGGAGTACCCAGTCCTTTGAAGGATCCGTCAAAAGTTGATATGCACATATTTCGTGAAAATATCGAAGATATTTATGCTGGTATTGAATTTATGCATGGTAACCCGGAAACTGAAAAGATCAAGAGTTTTTTGATGTCGGAAATGGGAGTTAAGAAATTGCGTTTCCCTTTAACCTCTTCTATTGGTATAAAACCTATTTCACTTGAAGGCACAGAAAGACTTGTAAGGGCTGCTATAAAATATGCACTTGATAAAAAATTACCTTCGGTAACCTTGGTTCACAAAGGAAACATCATGAAATTTACTGAAGGAGCGTTTAAACAATGGGGATATGAACTTGCCGAAAAAGAATTTGGTGATAAAGTATTTACATGGGTAATGTACGACCGCATAGCACAGGAAAATGGTATCAAAGCTGCTGATCAGGCACAAAAACAGGCATTGGAACAGGGTAAGCTGTTGATCAAGGATGTTATTGCTGATGCTTTTTTACAACAGATTTTATTGCGTCCTTCTGAATACAGTGTGATAGCAACAATGAACCTCAACGGAGACTACATCAGCGATTCGCTTGCTGCCATGGTTGGAGGTATCGGGATAGCTCCGGGTGCAAACATAAATTATATGACCGGACATGCTGTTTTTGAAGCTACTCATGGTACTGCCCCTAAATATGCAAACCTCGATCAGGTTAATCCCGGCTCGGTTATTTTAAGTGGCGCTATGATGCTTGAATACCTGAACTGGAACGAAGCTTCTGACAAAATAATCAGTGCACTTGAAAAAACAATTAAGCAAAAGCTTGTTACCTACGATTTCCATCGCTTGATGGAAGGTGCAACATTGCTTAAAACATCTCAATTTGCCGATGAAATGATAAGAAATATCTTTAGTGATTAAGTTTTTCGGCTAAAATCCAGAGATCTTATTTTTTAAGTTTCAAAATAATTATTCATTAATGATTCACAATCAATAATTAACCACTATGAGGATTAAGGATAAATTACGTCAAAAAATTGAAGAATGGCGCCCCCGTACTGAAAAACTGCTGAAAGAATATGGCGATGTTGTCATTGATAAAGTAACTGTTAGTCAGATTATTGGCGGTATGCGCGGAATTAAATCTCTGGTTACTGATATTTCTTATCTCGATCCAATGGAAGGTATCAGGTATAGGGGATATACATTACATGAGGTTTTTGAGAAACTGCCAAAACCCAAAGGTGCGGAAATGCCTTATGTAGAGGCTCTGTATTATTTATTGCTTACCGGCGATATTCCAACTGAGGAAGAAGCCAGTGAAATGATTGATGAATTCAACAAGCGCAGAATACTGCCTCGTTATGTTTATGAGGTGATTGATTCTTTTCCGTGTTGTAGTCATCCCATGACCATCTTCTCTGCAGCCGTTATGACAATGCAGCGGGAATCATTTTTCGCAAAGAAATACCACGCAGGTATCAGTAAGCTTGAGTATTGGGACCCGATGTACGAAGATGCACTTAATCTTTTAGCCAAATTACCTGAAGTAGCCACTTATATTTTTGCTAAATTATACAGAGACGGCAAACGTATTCAGTCAAATCCAAACCTTGACTATGGTGCCAATTTTGCACACATGATGGGCATAGCTCATCCTTACGATGAAGTTGCCCGTTTGCATTTTATTATTCATGCCGATCATGAAAGCGGTAATGTAAGCGCACATACAGGACATCTTGTTGCTAGTACTCTTGCCGATGTTTATCTTAGCATATCTTCAATGGTGAACGGACTTGCTGGTCCTCTTCATGGCCTGGCTAATCAGGAAGTATTGCGCTGGCTTCAAGACCTTATGGAAATGCTTGACGGACAAGAGTCAACGGAAGAAGAACTGAAACAATATGTGTGGAATACACTTAATAGCGGGCAGGTCATCCCTGGTTACGGACATGCCGTACTTCGTAAAACTGATCCCCGTTATACTATTCAAAGAGAATTTTGTTTGAAACATATGCCCGAAGACCCTCTCTTTAAACTGGTAAACAAGCTTTATAAAGTGGTGCCTCCCATATTGCAGGAGCAGGGGAAAGCCAAAAACCCATGGCCCAATCTCGATGCTCAGACAGGTGTTATACATTGGCACTACGGAGTTACACAATACGATTTTTATACTGTGCTTTTTGCTATTGGCAGATCACTTGGAATTGCTGCAAATTTAGTCTGGGACCGTGCTTTGGGTTATCCGCTCGAAAGACCTAAATCGGTAACAACTGCCATGCTTGAAGAAATGGCAGCTAATGCAAAGGCGCAATAAAAACAACTCAACTTTGTAATTCCGCATTGTTTTATTAATTACTCAGGTGTTAAAACCTTGTTTTTCTATATTTATATCATGATTCAGCAATATCATATACAATTGCCGGCCTTTAGCCGCGGATTTCATATCATTACTGATCATATCCTTAATTCTGTTGATCAGCTCCCTGAGAAAGGCGTTATGCATGTTTTTATTCAGCATACTTCGGCAGCACTTACAATAAATGAAAATGCCGATTCAACTGTATTGCTGGATTTTGAGACGGTGTTTAATAAATTGATTCCAGAAAATGTACCATATTATCGTCATATTATTGAAGGTAGTGACGATATGCCTGCTCATATAAAAGCTTCACTGCTTGGTTCGTCAGTAAATATCCCTGTGAAAAACGGGCGCCTGAAGCTGGGAACCTGGCAGGGAATTTATCTGTGTGAATTCAGGAACAGAGCAGGAAAAAGGAATCTGGTTATAACTGTAATTAGTTAGTAAACCTGAAAAAGTCATTAGTAAGGCCTGATTATAATGCCCACTGTCAATGGTGATATTTCAGGACCTTTATCTTTTTCAAATAATTCTGTGAATCCGTAATAAGCTGTTAGGTTCATCCATTTATAACCAACAAGTGCATAGGCACCAATGCGATAATCAGATATGTTTTGATTGTTGTGAACCTTTCTCTTGATTTCTGTAGAATTATTACCAGTGTATTCCTTTCCTTTGTATTTGGTTTTATCTGAAATAAGATAACCAATTTTGCCACCCAGGGCAAAATTTATCAGACTTTTGGTCGTGTAATTAATTTCGAGTGGAAGTTCAATGAAATTAAGATTCAGCTTGTTTTTCTTAAAAGTATTATCTGCCGGAAATTTTTGAAACTCTGAAATTCCGTTGCTGGTATGCAAATAAGAATTCTTTAGATACATGTTTTGAGTCGCAACAGATAAACCTGCTGAAATACCAAAATTTGATTCTTTGAATTTATACTGATACATGAGATAAAGGTTAACACCTCTGTTTATGGTTTTAAGTTTCACTGTGTCAGGCATATTCAGCCATATATCTGAGTTAAGCTCAAAACCAAATTTCATATTACGTATTGAATAGGGGCTGATTCCCTGTGCATTAGTACTAACAGTTATAAGAGCCAAAATGGATACAATTAAGAAGCGTTTCATGATAATAGTTTTAAATTAAGAGATTCCAAAGCTACAATTATTTTTAAAACAGTTATGTTTGTTGAACAATAACGAAAAATATTGACATTAGTTTTATTTAAGCTGGCAAAAGTGGAAGAAAGTACATTGTTTTAAGCGTTTTTGAGCAAACCATCTCAGGAATTTTACGAACTGAGCTTTTAAATTTTAACATTCTTTCTCTTTCAGAGATAAACACAAATGATAAAATATTCTATATTTTTGCCATTATTAAAGTAAAGTATATGTTAACCAAGAATAACCTGATTGTAATTTTGTATTCATTGCCGGTTTATCAGCAATTATTTTTTACAGTTCAGTTAATATCATTTAAAAAGTCAAACCCGTCAAGAAAGTTTCTTGGATTGTTATTGCTGGCTATGACACTGTTTTTAGTTATAAATGCAGTGTCAAATCTTGGATACCAGCCTTATGTTATTCAATTTCTTGTAACTCCACTCATTTTAATGATATTGCCCTTTGAGTTTTTGTATTTACTTTCATTGTTTAATAAAAATGATCAGATCAAGACCTGGAGTGCCTTAATATTATTTATTCCTGCTTTCGTAATGCTTATTGCTGAATTATCAGGTTTTGGCTTTTCTGAAACCATTAAACATTCAACTTATTTAGGGAATGTTAGTAATTCTTTTAATGAACTTGAAGCAGGTGGCAATCCTGTTTCAGATACTTTACGAATTACTTTCATGATAATTATAATCACACAAATTGCTTTATCAGCTCTCAGAATAACAGATCTGGTCAAGTCTGAACAAGAAAAAGTGAATTCAGATCCCCAATTTTTACCTCACATAAGTTTTTTATGGATAAAAATTATTTCCGGTAATTTGATTATTTTTTTAATAGTCAGTTCAATACAGATTTTTGCCTTGGGGTCAAACAATTTTTATTTTATAATATTCACTAATATTTTAATGCTCATTAGTGGAGGTCTTGTTGGATATTATGGTATGAAACAGGATGTATTATTGCAGGAAATATCCGGTGTTGGAGTATTAAGGAATTTTAGTTTAAGGAATGAAGAATCAGGTCAGGCTGAAAATGAATCAAACATAGTAGATGATGAAGCTGCCGGAATCATAAATAAAATACAAGAGATAATGGAAGAGCAAAAGCCATATCTTTCAAAAAAATATACTATAAATGATCTGAGCATTGAGTCAGGTATTAAGCAACATCGCCTAACAACCGTTATTAACGATACAATGGGTACTAACTTCAATGGCTTGGTAAATAATTACCGGATAAAAGATGCTATATCCATGTTAGAAGACAATAAACAGAATTACACCATTGATGCTATTGCTGATATTACTGGCTTTAGTTCACGATCAACGTTTTATGCATGTTTTAAAAAGATAACCGGATTAACTCCCAAAGATTATATGTTAAGCGCTAAGAATAATATTCATGAAACAGAAACGTGAATGCCTGTATATTTCTGTGCTTCCTCTAATAGTATGAGAAAACAAAAAAGGGGCTGCCAACTTGTGAGGCAGCCCCTTTTATAATCTTACTTTCTAATTAGTTTAAAATATTCTCCTAAAGCGAATAACAACAAAACTTAACATAAGAGCTATACCCACATAAAGTGCCCAATGTGAAAGGGGAACTGGAGTAGGTGGATTAATTGTAGGATAATCACATGAATATTGAAGATTGTTTTGAAACATTATTCCGGCTCCTTGATCTTCTACATACCCCCATTCATATGTACAGGTGGTTGCTGTTACAGTTCCATTGCCAAATGTATATTGAATAGTAGTTGGTTTACCACTGCTTTGTTCGGCAGTAATAATAAGTGTACCAGGATACAGATTTGTAAAATATCCATGGCTGGCATAATTGCCATAAAAAGGACTTGGAACTCCGGCTACAATTGGATGTGAAGCATCAATAACTATATTATAGTCTTCAATGTGTACTACGGTACTAACACCACCAGGCAGGTCCACGGGAACAAGTGGTGAGTTCCATCCATAAGTTGCTGCATGAACCTGCAATCTTCCACCATTCTGTACAAAGTTAACAAACTTAGAGAAATTTGCCGAAAATGCAGTGTGAAAAGCTGCGTTTTGATCTGATTCTACAATAATTACATCAAAATCATCAAAATTCATTGAAGGGAATTCTGATGAATTAGCAGTTGTAACATTATGGCCTTGAGCTTGTAAAAAAGAGACAGTGACATCTATACCCCAGGGAAAATTGTTTCTAAGGACCAAAAAATTACATTCACCGTTCCTGGTAGGATTGGCAAAAACTTCCGATTTAAGATAAGTTGGTGTGTAGTCACTAGGTGCAACATTTGTGTTTTGTTGAGCAAATACGCTTCCCATCAACAAGAATGCGATTAAAAGAAGATTCAAATTTTTCATAATAAATTGATTTTAGTTAAACATGATGCAAAAGTATAATAACAAAAAATAAATATAAATATTTAGATGTATAAATATGTCCGGATTTTGCAATTCAGGACATATTTATTTATAGATTGCTGATAAACAGCACTATGATTGAGGTTGGTTTTTGTCCTGAATTAATAATTCAGGACAAAATACTTGGTTCATGTATTTTGTTAAGAAGATAAAAGTATTTATTAACTGAAAGGAATAAATATGTAAAACGGTATTTGTAGCTTATGCAAAAGATTAAGTTAAATCGGCTTAAGCTTATGATTGGTTAGGCAACAATACGTAGTAATCATGATTAACTGGACATGTATATTTGTTTCATTGGCTAGATGATAATTGTCGGATTTAGTTAACGCTCAGCTATCTCTGCATGTTTTAAAAATGATTACCGGATTGACTCCTAAAGATTATATGTTAAGAGCTAAGAATAATATTGAGGAAACTGAAATATAAGTTACTGTGCTCTTTTATAAGAAACAACAAAGGCTGTCCTTTTGAGACAGCCTTTCATAGATACTACTTCAACTTATCTTAAAATATTCTCCTAAAGCGAATAACAACAAAACTTAACATAAAAGCAATACCCACGTAAACTGCCCAGTTTGAGAGGGGTATAGGTTGAATTGATTCAGACCAGGTAAATGATGCTGTATCGTTGAGTGCACCAACAACGGCCATAATATTATCAGTACCCGGATTTGGACCATCATAACAGAATGTAGCTATTCCGCTTTCGTTTGTAAATGCAAAGCCGGTGCTCGCACTGTTAGGTCCTGTAATATTAAAGTCAACCCTGACACCAGTCACAGGCTCGCCAAAATTGTTCAGCAAAGTTGCTTGCCAGCAGCGGGTGGTATTTATCGGTGAACTGCCTGTTTTCGGGCTTATTGTTAGTGAAACTACTGTAGCAACCTCGCCAAATGCCTGTCCTCCAATATAGGCGTATGAATCAGCTTCAGTATATCCATAAACAAGCAGTCCTATAGGTAAGTTACTTGTAACTGTGTGGATTCCATTGGGAACAGACACTTGTGCACCAGAATAAGTGGTGCCCGGAATTGCAGTCCAGGAACTTGGGGCTACGCTGGCACCGTCTACCTTTACATTTCCGGTATTTGATGTAGGTGAAGTAATGTTTAAATAGTTTATTGCTATGTTGCTTGTACCAGCAGAGATTACATAATTGTTTAAAACCTGTTCGTCAGGAGGTATTAAGGAAAAACAAGGGTCGCCAGTGGTATTATCAGCCGATACTCCTTTACAAAATTGACCAACCAAAATAGGTTTGTTGGCTGTAATTTTATTATAGGATGTACTGGATAAATCTGTTTGGTAAAACTGACCTGCATTTAAAGTTGCAACAACAGATCCGTTAATACTTACCTCAGTGTTGCTTTGTTGTGCCATTATTCTAAATACATCTCCGGCAGTTCTTTCTGCTAATGGAACTGTTACAAAGCTCTGACCCCATGTATTTACCGGTGTTAACTGTTGAACTATGTAATCACAAGCAGTTACTCCAACAGGAATATTAGCGCAATTATTTGACCCAAACACGCCTACCGGTTTATCGGACACAACTCTTGATCCGGTGTAATCACTGCCTGAAGCGGTCGTCCTAAGTTGAAAAACTTGTCCCGTGTTTAAAACCACATTTCCGGTAACTCCTGCAGACCAGCCGGGGCTTGAGGCTGTTGGAGTAATCGAAACATTGGTGTTGTCTTCTGTAGCTACGACAGTAAGCTGTATGCCAAGATTGTTATTTTCATATGCCATAACATAATAATCGTTTCCAAGTGCATCAACCGGAAGCCCTAGATAAGCATCTGTAGAAAAATCTCTTTGGCTCATAACATAAACTGTCACCGGATTATCTGAAGTTACATGTATCCCTTTATTATGTATTGACCCATTTCCTGTAACCTCCACTGCCATTGGAAGAGTGATTGTTTCCAGAGTGCCGGCTGTAATATTTACAGTTGTTGAAAAAGCAGGGTCTGTTATGTTTATATTAACAACTGAATTATTTTCTGCTGTGATGTATAATTGCCTTACACCTGTAGCATCATAATTTGCAGGAAATGCAAGCCAGAATTCGGTACCTTGACTGGTTTGTGCTTGCAGGTTCAAATTTGCGGAGATTGCCAATATAAATATTAGCACTAGGTTCTTTATTGAGATTAAAGTATTTTTCATAATTCTTTATTTTTAAGATTCGACTAATTTTATTTTTTGGATTCAACTTACGAATCACTAGTTGGTAATCACCTTAATATTCTTAAACTCAAAACTCGTAATATCAGCTTTGTGCGTAGGAATAATTTTGATAGCCAGAACTATTAAATCCGAGCTTTCAGCTTCTGAGCAGTCCGATTGAAGTGATGCTCCTGGAGCAACAATATGTTCTTTAAGCCCGTAACGTGCTTCTACATTCATTCCAGAAACATTATCATTTACTACGTCAGTCCAGGTTACTTTAACCCCATAATTGTTTTTGTTAACAATTTTAAGAAATATGGCATCCTGTCCGTTGCATTCGCCAATTTTGTAATAGAAATCAACATTGCCTGTTGATTTGTTGAGTGTCCAGTCGCTGGCAAAACCATGACTAATGCTACCCATGAAAAGACCCACAGATAGCAAAATTGTAAAGAAAATTGATTTTTTCATGTTAAATTTATTTTAGTTAAACATGATGCAAAAGTATAATAACAAAAACTACATATAGATATTTAGATGTGTAAATATGTCTGGATTTTGCAATTCAGGACATATTTATTTATAGATTGCTGATAAACAGCACTATGATTGAGGTTGATTTTTTGTCCTGAATTAATAATTCAGGACAAAATACCTGGTTCTTGTATTTTGTTAAGAAGATAAAAGTATTTATTAGCTGAATGGAATAAATATGTAAAGTGGTATTTGTAGCTTATACAATAGATTAAGTTAAATCGGTTTAAGCTTATGATTGGTTAGGCAACATTATGTAATAACCATTATTAACAGGGCATACATACCAATTTCATTGACCAGATGATAATTGTCGGATTTAGTTCACACTCAGCTTTCTATGCTTATTTAAAAATGGTTACCGGATTAAGCTCCTAATTTTTATATGTTAAGAGCTAAGAATAGTATTGAGGAAACTGAAATGTAAGTTACTGTACTCTTTTATTAGAAACAACAAAGGCTGCCCTTTTGAGACAGCCTTTGTTGAATTATGTTTTTAGATTATCTTAAAATATCCTTCTGAAACGGATAACTACAAAACTTAACATAAGAGCTATACCTACATAAAGTGCCCAGTTTGAAAGGGGCACCGGAGGCCCTCCCAGTATCCATTCTAATGTAATTATATTTGAGCACTGATTGACTCCCTGACTGTTTTGGAAGCAGGCCTGGATCTCATCAACACCTGGTCCACCTATCCCTAAGTAGGAAAAGAATGCATCTCCTGCAGCATTTGTTGTTCCTGTACCTGCAACTCCGGAGTTAGGCCCTGATAATACATTAAAACTTACAGTCTTACCCGCAACCGGATTTCCATTATTGTCTTGAATATGAGCTTTTACGGTATGGCTTGAGCCAACGTTTTCTTGTACCGTTGTTTGAGTTAATAAGATACCTTCACCAATGATAGCAGCACCTGAAATTTGGAAGTATGACAAAAAGATATTGTCATCGTTTGAAGGATTTATTGTACTAATAAGGATATTTGTTGTTGTATTATCTATAAATGGCAGCAAACTATACAGTTCATCGTCATAGCGAATATCACAGCTTGAACTACTGTAAGGATCAGGAGGATTTGTATTAAGATCTCCAATACCACCTACCGTGATTAATGCACCATTAGCTAATACACCATCGTCATAACCATTTGCTGAACTTGTAAGCCGCTGACCGTTTACATCAATTATTGATATTTGCCCCAAACAGGGTCCATTTGCTGAGAATGATATACCCAAACCCATATCAAGAACTGAGCTCGGATCGTTTGGGTCAATTGGCTGCCCTAAGGCAAGAGAAAAGTTATCACCTGTTGTGCTTAAAGCACCAAACATTATAACAATGGTTTTTTCATATGTTAGTGGATCAGCAAAAACTACAAGAAGTGCAGTACCATCAATGTTATTAGAATTACATTCACCAACTGTCAGTGTATTTATCCCGGCTGGTGCAAGGTCAATTATTCCTGCAACTAAAGAAGTAATATCAGCATAATGATTATAACTGGATATTCCACTGGTTGTGCTGAAATCCCAATTAACCGGTGTACCATTTACGGTTATGCATCCGTTAGGAATAGAATAAGATGTAAATCCTGTTGAGGCTCCCATTATAATTGCTTTTACTACTGTAGATCCTGAATTTGGTTTATCTACTCTAATAGGATAACTTGAACTAAGGCTTCCCGCGCCATCGGCCGAGATAGTGTATTTACCTGTTATAGAATATATCTGAGACAGACCATTAGCCAGTACCACACTATTGTTGTTTTTGGGGTCAGGATTGGTACCATAAGTGTTTGACTGGCTGTAGGAGGTAGCTATAAAAGCCACCATCGCAATTGATAAAAATAGAACTTTTTTCATGTTAAATTGATTTTAGTTAAACATGATGCAAAAGTATAATAACAAAAACTACATATAGATATTTAGATGTGTAAATATGTCCGGATTTTGCAATTCAGGACATATTTATTTCTAGATTGCTGATAAACAGCACTATGATTGAGGTTGATTTTTTGTCCTGAATTAGTAATTCAGGACAAAATACCTGGTTCTTGTATTTTGTTAAGAAGATAAAAGTATTTATTAGCTGAATGGAATAAATATGTAAAGTGGTATTTGCAGCTTATGCAATAGATTAAGTTAAATCGGCTTAAGCTTATGAATGGTTATAAAACATTACGTAATAATCATGATTAACAAGGCATGTATACCAATTTCATTTTCCAGACTATAATTGCGGGATTTAATTTACGCTCAGCTTTCTATGCTTATTTAAAAATGATTACCGGATTAAGCTCCTAATTTTTATATGTTAAGCGCTAAGAATAATATTCAGGAAACTTAAATGTGAATACCTGTATATTTCTATAAGAAACAACAAAGGGCTGTCTTTTTGAGACAGCCCTTTGTTGAATTATGTTTTTAGATTATCTTAAAATATCCTTCTGAAGCGGATAACAATAAAACTTAACATAAGAGCTATACCAACGTAAAGTGCCCAGTTTGAGAGGGGAACTTCACTTGGCGGTTGAGGGATTACTGGATCTTCTACACATGCATCAAATGCAAAACGCTTGTTTGTAAGCCAGCCAACCTGATTATCAACACTGTTAACTCCAATAAAATCTGTTCCCGGCCATCTAAAACGACCTACAAGTGCAAAATCTACTCCATTACCTTTATTAATACCAACAGTTGCAGCTGATCCTCCGAATCCATTGACTCCACCTGAAGCGCTACCTGTAGTCCACTCCATGGATTCATATGCAAATGCAACGTTATGACCTAATCCAATAAGAGGATCATTACCATCAGTTATGATAAGTTGAAATGTATTACGTTTATCACCTTGAATATTATAATAACCAACTTTATCCCAAATAACTACCAGGCGGTTTGGATTGGTAGTCATTTTGTAATGTACACTACCAAAACCACCACGGGTATCTACGTCAGCCCAGAAGGGAGCTACCATAGCATATCCGTTTATAGGGAAGCCTGTTGGAGTATAAGTATAATAAGCCTGATCAAATGAAACGTTTCCATTATTGTTTATATAGAACTTAGTATAGTCCGTTTCGTATAAACAAAAAGTAAAAGGGAGAGTCAACTGTTGTGTATAACCGTCATCATTTGGTTGCATAGCTAAAATAAACGAGTCATCAAGCTGTACATAAAATCCAGTATTACGTATAGATTCATCTGGAAGGATGGGTGTGATAGGACCATTGTAATGAACCTGTGCAGGTTGCTCAATCAATCCCTTTTCTTTTAAAGTCTGATAATCCGGCGAATATGGATTTTGTCCATACGAAACGCCAACAAACATAATTGCTACGATAATTACATTGAATACTTTTTTCATAATAAATAATTTTAGTTAATAAACAATTCCGCTAAATTAAAAACTGCGCGAAGTTAAGTCTATTCTTAAGTGCTGTCAAATTTTAAATGTATGAATTTAAAAATTCCGGACATATGAGTTTTTAAGTAGCACATTATCAGTATTGTAGAAAGTGCTGGCGCTTTGTTGTTTTTGTAAATTCCAGACATTATTTTATAGTGATAAACTGTAAAGTTGTTGAATCAATCATAAAAAAAAAAGTATTTTTACTACTGCCGTAACTATATTGAATTATAAGTTTTAACAGGAATAATGCAATTTTTATAACATAATTGTATGTTGGTATTATTTTCATTTATACAAAAAAGGCTGCCTTTTAGAGACAGCCCTTTTTATAATTTTACTTTCAAATTAGTTTAAAAAATTCTCCTAAAGCGAATAACAACAAATGTTAACATAAGAGCTATACCTACATAAAGTGCCCAGTTTGAGAGGGGAACTGGAGTAGGAGGTATTGGGGGAGGGGCAACAGCGGTAAAGAGATTTTCAAATAATTGCTGTCGGTCCTGAGCCAGAGGTGTATCAGTGAGATAACCTATTATTATAGCTTTCCCATTGTTACTACGAATTATTGCACCATTTCCATTGGGGAAAGTAGCTAAGGTTTCAGCATCACCGGTTGCATTTACCCCTGTACTGAATACATTCCATCCCGGGTTAGTCAAAGGCATTGGATTACTTACATTGTATTCTATGGATGGATCCAGATGCATTGGCGTTTGATTGTATACACCAGTATATTCAGCATTAAAAAACATAGCAAAATCATTGTCCATCCTCCAGTCATTAAAAACCAGAGCTCCGCCATTTGCAATATAATTTGCAAAAGCTGTAAGCAAACCAGGCTTCCACGCCTCCCATTGATAATTTTGATTAAAGCCAACGGCTAAACCAAAATTGCCGGTATTAAGTTTATTGGTAAAATCGTACCAGTCTGTTGCAACAGTAACTGTGTAACCAAGATGAACCAGTGCTTCAGGTATTTTCCCATCAGAATGCTCTAAATCAATATAAAGAAGTGCATCTGCAGCACCTCGTGAAGATCCAATAACTTGCCCGTAATACTTTGCAAAGGTATTAGTTGCTCCTTCAGGGGCATTGTTTCCTTCTGCAAATAATGAGATTGTTGAAATCATGCAGAACACTGCAAGTGAGAATTTTAATAATTTTGTTTTCATAATAAATAAAATTTTGTTAAACATATTGCAAAGATATGATTAACAAACTAAAATATGAGGTATAAACATGTTCGAAATTGTGAAATCCGGACATATTTGTTTCTAAATCGCTGATAAACAGCAGTATAGTGTGGATTATATTTTATTTTGAATTAATAATTCAGGACAAAATACTTGGTTCATGTATTTTGTTAAGAAGATAAAAGTATTTATTAACTGACTGGATTAAATATGTAAAGCGATATTTGCAGCTTATGCAATAGATTAAGTTAAATCGGCTTAAGCTTATGATTGGTTAGGAAACATTACATAATAGCCAAGATTAACAGGGCAGGCATACCAATTTCATTCACCAGATGATAATTGCGGAATTTAGTTCACACTCAGCTTTCTATGCTTGTTTTAAAAATTATTACCGGATTAAACTCCAGTAGATTATATGTTAAGAGTTAAGAATAATATTCATGAAGCAGAAACGTGAATACCTGTACTTTTCTATAAGAAACAAAAAAAGGCTGCCTTTTAGAGACAGCCTTTCTTAGATACTACTTCAACTTATCTTAAAATATTCTTCTGAAACGGATAACAACAAAACTTAACATAAGAGCTATACCCACATAAAGTGCCCAATTTGAAAGGGGAACAGGTTGTGGAGGTGGTTGTACTCCGGGTGTTTCGCTTCCAAAGGTTATGTCATCAAAACCGATATAATTTGCGGAGCCAATGAATTTAACCGACTTTGCAACACCATCAAATGCAACTCCAACAGGTTCCCAAATATTATACTGACCTCCGGGAATAGGTAAAGATCCCAATGCAGGAAGAATCATGCTTGCTATTAAGTTTCCTGTTGCATTTAAGCCATCATATACTTCAACAGAACCACTGTTATTTATGTTAGAATAATAAAACGAAAAACCGGTTTCAAAACCTGCTGCAACGTTCATTATTGCACTGTTTTCATCCAGGAAAAACATGATAGTTGAAGGGGAAGGTTCATTTTGGAAATTTCCGGTTCCACCAGCATATTCAGCTATAATTGATAATGTTGGACCGGAAAAAGTTATACCATAGTTTGGTCCTGGTCCAAATCCACCACCTGACATACCCCCATTGTAATAATCAAGAATTGGCTGTGAGTTACCAAGTCCTTCAAAATCCAGTACAATTACATCACGATGTTGCTGGTGGTTTTTGCCCATATCAATAATCTGCTCTTTTGTAATTGTTGGCTTAACACTTGGGTTATGCAGTGTTTGTGCCTGAATTGAACCTGCAAGAATAATACAGATACTGACCAATGTTAGAATAGAAAATAATTTTTTCATAATAAGTAAAATTTTGTTAAACATGGTACAAAGATATAACTGTAAGAAGCCTTGTGCAAATATTATATAAATAGATATGTCCTGAATTGCAAAATCCGGACATATTTTTTTTATGTTGTTGATACCCAGCACCAATGCTGTGGTTGTATTTTGTCCGGAATTATTAATTCAGGACAAAAACCCAGTTTTTAAACCACTTGTAATTGTAGAAACTATTTAAAATTGTTGAGAAATGTAAATGCGGAAATACCAGATAATCCTTGCTAAAATCAAAACTAACATGATAGCTGTTATTGGGTTTAAATCCATCTTTGAGAATAAAACTTAACCCAAATTGTGCTAAAAAATCATTTATTCGGATAATTTTGTCTTTTCAATTAAATTATTCTGGCTGATAGTTATTAATCGTGTTTTAAATGCCCTGGATACAATGGATGAGTGTACGCGCCGATATTTTATATTAAATAATGAACTGAAAGATATTTCAGAATTCTCAGACTATTTTGGTAATCCTGAAAAATATATTTATGAGGTTTTCCGTGTTCAGGAAGCCATGCCCGTTTTCATTGAAGATCATCTTGACAGATTATGGTACACAGCCTTGATTTCTGGTGTAGTGCTTCCTTTTAGCCGTAAGGATATCCTTAAAGAGATTCATATGCTTGTAAAGGCTAATCCTTCCGGAGATGGTAACATAAAGATATTCATAACATTGCCAAATCATGGGGAAATGCTCAGGCTGCTTTATTATACGCCTCATCAGTATCCCACCAAAGAACAGTTCTCAAAAGGAGTTGCAGCGCGTTTGTTTAATGCTGAGCGCGAGAAACCAAATGCTAAGATAATGGATGTTGCATTACGTAGTGCCACCGATCAGATAAAAACTGAGAGGAATGTTTATGAAGTTCTGTTAGTAAACGGTCAGGAATTTATTACTGAGGGAAGCCGCTCAAATGTGTTCTTCATTCAGAACCAAAAGATTGTAACTCCACCGGTTCATACTGTACTTGAAGGGGTTACCAGAAAAAACATTATTCAGCTTTGTAAAGAAAATGATATTGAACTTATCGAAGAACCGGTTCATATAACTGAACTGAATAAAATGGATGCAGCATTTATATCAGGAACTTCGCGCAGAGTGCTTCCTGTTTGTTGTATTGATGATTTGAATTTTAATTCGCAGCATCCGCTTATTCCCATGCTTCAGCGGCTTTTTGAAGACAGGGTTATGCAATATATCAACAGGAAAAAGTAAAAATCAGAGTATTGATCTTTTATCTTTGGATCAGTGATAACATGGTTTGCCCAATATTAGCAGGTGAATCAACCACGTGTATTCCGCACGATCTCAGAATTTCTTTTTTAGCTTCGGCAGTGTCGCTATGACCTCCAATAATAGCTCCGGCATGTCCCATAGTACGGCCTTTTGGAGCTGTTGCCCCTGCTATGAAGGCTACCACAGGTTTTGTACCTTGCTCTTTATACCATTGAGCTGCTTCAGCTTCCATTCCGCCACCAATTTCTCCAATCATTACAATACCTTTTGTTTCGCGATCATTCATAAATAATTCAATAGCATCACGCGTTGTGGTTCCAACAATTGGGTCGCCTCCTATACCTATGGCTGTAGTTTGTCCAAGTCCTACTTTTGTTAGCTGATCGACGGCTTCGTAAGTCAGGGTTCCAGAGCGGGAAACAACCCCGATTATTCCTTTTTGATGAATGAAATCGGGCATAATCCCTATTTTTGCTTCACCGGGAGTAATAATTCCCGGACAGTTTGGGCCAATAAGCCGGCAGTCTTTATCTTTCAAATATTCTTTTACTTGAACCATGTCCTGAACAGGTATGCCTTCGGTTATACATACAATAACTTTAATATCTGCTTCGGCAGCTTCCATAATGGCATCGGCAGCAAAAGCCGGTGGAACAAAGATTATTGATACATTTGCTGTAGTTTGCTTAACAGCCTCAGAAACTGTATTGAATACCGGCCTGTTGAGATGAGTTTGTCCGCCCTTGCCGGGTGTAACCCCACCAACTACATTAGTTCCGTATTCAATCATCTGCCCTGAATGAAAAGTACCTTCAGTGCCAGTAAAACCCTGCACAATTACTTTGGAATGTTTGTTTACTAATATGCTCATTTTTTAATTAATTTATTTAAATGCTTTGAAATACAATATGTTATCGGTTTTACTCAGTTCGCAAAATAAACGGCAAAGATAAAAGCATTTTATAATCCAGCATATTTTATGACTTTCTGAATTTTGTTCTTGAGTACACATAGTTAAAACCCAACAGCATTTTATAACTCCCGTCGGGCTTTCAAACAAGCTTTTAAAATAAGGGTTCATAGGGTTTCAGAAACCAGTTTCAGATTTTAATCTTAACTGAATTATTCATAAAAACAGAAAAAATGCGGGTAAATATACTGCTATTACATTGAATAACAGTATATTTGTTGTGCCAAAACCCCCGCATTATGGACAAAGATAAAATAAAAAAATTATCCCCTAA
>JAAYJT010000079.1 GCA_012522795.1 Bacteroidales bacterium
AAAAACCGGACACTGAGAAAGCCTCAGCACCCCGGATTAACAGCCCCGTAGGGGCGATATATTGGTAGAAAATCTAAAAATTCAATCTCTAAGCCCCGTAGGGGCGGAATAATTGAAAGGGCGCTTCGAGAGCCTCAGCGCCCAGGATTTATAATCCCGTAAGGACCCTTACGGGATGGTATATTTATAGAAAATTAAGCCAATTCCATCCCCAAATCCCGTAGGGTCGTAGACACTTACGGGGTTTAATAACAAATGAATAATGAATTGGAACGGATTTTAGCCCGTTTGTTAAATTAAAACCAACTTCAATCCGGAGTACAAACTTTATAACATTATTCTTGTTAATCAATCGTAACTTACTTTGAATTAAGGATTTTTTCTAATTTTGCCGCATGACAAAAAACGAAGACGCATTAAAAAAGATAATAGCCCATGCCAAAGAGTATGGGTTTGTTTTTCAATCAAGTGAAATATACGACGGCCTTAGCGCTGTGTATGACTATGGCCCTTTTGGGGTAGAATTGAAAAATAATATTGCCGATAATTGGTGGAAATCCATGGTTCAGCATCACGAAAATATTGTAGGACTTGATTCTTCAATATTCATGCATCCGACAATATGGAAAGCCAGCGGACATGTGGATGCTTTTAACGACCCCATGCTTGACAATAAAGATTCGAAAAAACGATATCGTGCTGATATGCTTGTAGAAGAGCATATGGCCAAAATCGAAGATAAAATTGATAAAGAGGTTAAGAAGGCAGCTAAAAGATTTGGCGAAAGCTTTAACCGTGATCTTTTTATTGAAACAAATCCGCGTGTAGCTGAGTACAGGAATAATATTGAAGAGATCAAAAAACGACTGTATACTTCCATGGATGAGGAAGATATGGAAGGAATTAAAAAACTAATTGAAGATCTTGAAATTGTTTGTCCGGTATCGGGAAGCCGTAACTGGACTGATGTCCGTCAGTTCAACCTGATGTTTGCCACTCAGATAGGCTCGCTCAGCGAAGGTGCTAACACTATTTATCTCAGACCGGAAACAGCTCAGGGAATTTTTGTAAACTATCTGAATGTGCAAAAATCAGCCAGAATGAAAATTCCATTTGGGATTGCACAAATCGGCAAAGCATTTCGTAACGAAATTGTCGCCAGGCAGTTTGTTTTCCGTATGCGTGAGTTTGAACAAATGGAAATGCAGTATTTTGTGAAACCCGGCACTGAAATGGAATGGTATAATTTCTGGAAGGAAGCGCGAATGAAATGGCATATTTCTCTTGGGTTGCCGGAAAATAAATTCCGTTTTCACGACCATATTAAATTAGCACATTACGCTAATGCTGCCACCGACATTGAATTTGATTTCCCAATAGGATTTAAAGAACTTGAAGGCATACATTCCCGTACTGATTTTGACCTTGGCGCTCATCAGAAATTCTCGGGCAAGAAGATTCAGTATTTCGATCCTGAACTCAATGAAAGCTATGTGCCATATGTTGTTGAAACTTCCATAGGGTTAGATCGCACATTCTTTGCTGTATTCAGCAATGCCTATACCGAAGAAAAACTTCCTGACGGTTCTGAAAGAGTGGTTCTTCATATTAAGCCGGCATTAGCACCTGTAAAAGCTGCTGTTTTACCTTTGACAGCAAAAGACGGCTTACCGGAAAAAGCCCGTGAAATAATGGATAAGCTCAAGTTTGAATATCGTTGTTATTATGAAGAAAAAGACTCGATAGGACGTCGCTACCGCCGACAGGATGCAATAGGTACACCTTATTGTATTACTGTTGACCATCAGACTCTTGAAGACAATACAGTAACTATCCGCGAACGCGATAGTATGAAACAGGATAGGGTGGAGATTGAACAATTACAGGGAATTATCCAATTAAAATTAAAATCGTAATCTTATAAATAAGAACGTAATTTCTCGATTTTTAATAAGCATAGGCTGACTAAATACTTCTAAAAAATTTATCGCCAGCCAATTATAAGTTTGGCAGTATAAAGATACAATTATTCTTTTCTTAAAATATTAAAACAATATCTTGCATATGAGTTTGGTATAAAATTACAGTATTTTTGCTGTGAAACAACATCGCTTTTAGCCTTCAACACTTTATCAAAATAAAACTCATTACCCTTGCTGAACAAAATTGCTATTACGGCTTTATCCAGATTTTTTAACGCTTTGCTGAGCTTTGCAATAGTAGCAATAGCAGCAAGGATTTTCGGAGCTGAAGGATATGGAACTATTGTTTTGCTCATCCTGGGTATTACATTCATACAGCTTGTTAATAATTTCGTAGGAGGTTCGGCACTGGTTTACCTTGTGCCGCGTGAAAGAGTTGGGCATCTTTTTCTGCTTTCGTATGTATGGGCTTTGATTGTTGCAGTTATTGGTGCCAATCTATTGTTTCTGTTCAAGCTCATCCCCTCTGAATTCCAGCGCGAAACCATGCTCCTTTCGTTAACATCAAGCTGGGCATCAATAAATATGATGATCATACTGGGACGGGAAAGAATAAAACTTTACAATATATTAAGTGTATTACAAACCCTGTTGATCTTCTGTAGCATTCTTTATTTTGTATTTATCCTGAAACACAACTCCATTGATTACTACATTTATGCGCTTTATATTGCCTATTTATCAACTTTTTTAATAAGTCTTATTTCTATAAGAACCGACATCATTATAAATGATATCAGCACTATAGGAAATTCCATAAAACCAATTCTGCAATACGGCGGATTGATTCAGCTAGCCAATATATTACAGTTTTTCAATTACCGTTTGAGTTATTACCTTCTTGAAAAGTTTTCCGGTAAATCCGAGCTTGGGGAATTTGCTATCGGTGTACAGCTTGCTGAAGGCATTTGGATACTTGCAAAAAGTGTGGCGCTTGTGCAATATGCCAGACTATCAAACGAACCTGATAATCCTGAATATGCAAAAAACACAACTCTTATATTCCTGAAACTAACTGTATCAGGAACTCTTATTATGCTTGCTGTTTTATTGGCTCTGCCTCAATCAGTATTTACCTGGATATTTGGTGCAGATTTTACAAATGTCAAATCAGTTATTTTTATTCTAAGTCCGGGTATACTTGCGTTGGCTGCTTGTAATATTTTAAGCCATTATTTCAGTGGAACAGGACGTCCGGGGTTTAATACAGTATCATCAGCCATAGGATTTGCAGTGGTAATTATTTCAGGGTTCATTTTAATACCTGGATTAGGTATAGTTGGAGCGGGACTTGCAACCACCCTGTCACATTTATCAGTATTTATTTATCAGGCTTATTGGTTTAAAAAGATATCGAAAAGCACATTTAAAGAAATAACCTTTACTGCATTAGACTTAAAGAAAATGGTGAAAGAGCTTAAAGCAATATTGCCCGACAACAAATCTACTCCGGAGACTAATCTGTAAATTCAAAAAAACATTTTCCGGCATTTTGTAAATCCCTTATACCTCCTCAAACATTAAAAACAGCGCCTTCAACAGCAAGATATGTTTCCTGAAAAACAGTTTTTGCTTCTTCAAGTAAAGGCTGAAGATCATCATAACGTGCTGAATAATGACCAATGATCAGCTTTCTTACTCTGGCTGCTTTTGCTAATGTAGCAGCTTCAACAGTAGTGGAATGAAATTTTTTATGTGCCATATCAATACGATCATTCATAAAAGTAGCTTCATGATATAGCAGGTCGGCATTAGCAACAATATCAGCAGTTGATACCTGATATGCAGTGTCAGAACAGAAAGCATAAGTACGCGGGGGAGCAGGATCAATTGTAATCTGCTCATTCTTATACAGAACCCCGTTTTCATCAGTAAAATCCTGTCCGCTTTTTAGCTTAGGGATCAATGCCAGGGGAATATTCAGCTTGTCTATGATTTCCGGTTTCATTTTTCTGGGTCTGGGTTTCTCCCTGAATAAATAACCACAGGTAGGAATACGGTGCTTCATAGGGATGGTTGAAACAGTAAGATATTCATCTTCATATACACTGGAAACATTCTCAGTATCCACAACATGAATATGCAAAGGATAAACCAGTGTGGTTTGCGATGCCTTTAACTGTACTTCAATTATTTCGCGGATCCCTGCCGGTCCGTATATAAATAATGGTTGTTCCCTTCTAAAAAGATGAAAAGTAGTAACCAGTCCTATCAATCCATAAAAATGATCGCCATGAAGGTGACTGATAAAAATATGATTGATCTTTCCTAAGCGTATATTATATTTATTTAGCTGAATTTGTGTTCCTTCTCCACAATCAGCAAGGAAAATACGATCCAAATGATTAATAACCTGAGCAGTAGGAAATCGTCCCGTTACGGGTGTGGCTGAGTTACTTCCAAGGATAGTTACTGAAAAAGTCATTTATGATATAGCAAATATTATGAACTCACAAATTTAGGCTAAAAATTGCCTTTATCAGTAATTTCCAAACAAACCAGATTATTTTTTAAAAAAGTGATGTTAATGTGATACCTTTATTAGAAATAAGAACTGAGTTATTTTTATCAGTTCACAAGATGAATTGTTTCCTATAGAAATGGGAATAGAAAGTAAATACAATAAAAAAAGCCGCTTTGGTCATTTAAAGCGGCTCTATAAAATTATTATTGGTAAACCAATAACTGAAAATCAAACTGTTTATGCCTCAGTTCCTTCTTCTACCTGGCTTTCAGCTTCTTCCTCATCTTTTTTGCTCTTACTTGCAGCTTTTGACTTACGTTCTGCTTTTTCAGATTTTTCAAGATCCGATTTCATCTTAGCCAAAGCTGTGATATCGCCAAGAGTGGTTTTTTCAATATTATCCTGTAAACGACGAACGGTACGACGTGTTGCTTCTTCTTCAGTCAAAGCTTGGGTCTTTTCCTTTGTACGCACTGCTGCCTGAGCATCCTGATAAACCCTACTATGTGAAAGAATGATCTTTTTGTTTTCTTTTGAAAACTCAATAACCTTGAAATCCAGAGTTTCATCAACCTTTGCAGTGGTATTATCTTCTTTCGCAAGATGGCGTAGCGGTGCAAATCCTTCAACACCATAAGGCAAAGTAACGATCATACCTTTATCAGCTTGTGTCTGAATAGTTCCTTTATGTATAGAACCTGGGGTAAATACTGTTTCAAAAACATCCCATGGATTTTCTTCAAGTTGTTTATGGCCAAGGCTCAAGCGACGGTTTTCAACGTCAACATCAAGAACAACTACCTCCATTTCTTCACCAACTTTGGTAAATTCAGCCGGGTGCTTAATTTTCTTCGACCATGAAAGATCACTTATATGGATTAATCCATCAACACCTTCTTCGAGTTCAACAAAAATTCCAAAATTAGTAAAGTTGCGAACCAGAGCGGTATGTTTTGAATTAATAGGATATTTAGTAAGAATGTTTTCCCATGGATCGGGTATCAATTGTTTAATGCCCAATGACATTTTACGCTCTTCGCGACTCAGAGTAAGGATAACAGCTTCAACCTTATCGTCAACTTTCATGAAATCCTGGGCTGTGCGCAAATGCTGCGACCATGACATTTCAGAAACATGGATCAGACCTTCAACACCAGGGGCAATTTCAACAAATGCACCGTAATCAGCCAGTACCACAACTCTTCCTTCAACCTTATCGCCAACCTTCAGGTCAGGATCAAGCGAATCCCATGGATGTGGTGTAAGCTGTTTGAGCCCTAATGCAATACGTTTCTTGCTTTCATCAAAATCAAGGATAGCTACTTTGATCTTCTGATCAAGTTCTACAACTTCATTCGGATGATTTATGCGACCCCATGAAAGATCGGTTATATGAACAAGCCCATCAACTCCCCCCATATCAACAAACACTCCGTACGAAGTAATATTCTTTACCAAACCTTCGAGTACCTGACCTTTTTCTAGCTTAGCAATAATTTCAGCTCTTTGTTGTTCAAGTTCGTCCTCAATAAGGGCTTTGTGTGAAACAACAACGTTCTTATACTCATGATTGATCTTTACAACTTTGAATTCCATGACCTTATCAACATATATGTCATAGTCACGAATAGGCTTTACGTCAATCTGCGAACCGGGTAAGAAAGCTTCTATACCAAAAACATCAACTATCAAACCACCTTTGGTCCGGCTTTTCACATATCCATTGATTATTTCATCGGCTTCGTAAGCAGTATTAACACGCTCCCATGAACGTAGAATGCGTGCCTTACGATGTGACAGTATCAACTGCCCTGTGGTATCTTCCTGACTTTCAACGTATACTTCTATTTCATCACCAATTTTAAGATCGGGATTATAACGAACTTCATTCAAAGGGATAATGCCATCGCTCTTAAAACCTATATTAACAACCACTTCACGATTACTTATGGCAACAACAGTGCCTAAGATCACTTCATGCTCATTGATAGAACTAAGGGTTTTTCCATAAATATCTTCAAGGCGTTCACGTTCAGCTTTTGTATATGATTCATGTTTTTTACTGCTGAGTTCCCAATCAAATTCGGGTAGTTCCGGGGTTTTTTCAGCTTCAACAACAGGTGCGGGTGCTTCATTAATGGTTTCTTCAGAAACCGGCTCTTCAATAGCAGGTTCTTCAATGATGGGTTCTTCAATGATGGGTTCTTCAGCTACAGGACTTTCAGTTTTTTCAGGAACAACTTCCTGAGCTATAGTTTCCTGAGGTTCTTCATGGGTTTCGGCAACATCAACGGGTTCTTCGCTAAGCTGATCTTCAGCATGTGCAGGATTTTCGTCTGTTACCTTTTGTTCTTCTGATGGATTTTGTTCCAATTCATCGTTGAATTGTTTTTCTTCAGTCATTCAATAATACTTTGTGGTTGCAATTGCAACCGGGTTAATACTAATTTAATTACCTAACTTACAGAGGATTATGTAATCAAAACACTTTCTGTAAAAATGGGTGCAAAGATAGATATTTTTTTACAGACCTAAACCGGATTTTCAGACATAAATTTTATTGAAACAAAACAATAAATGTTTTTATACCCATGCTCTTCGCAGGATTTAATTTTCAATCCTCAACGATTTACTAACAAACTATGATTATCCGGCTTTTTATGGTTTATAACCACGTTGTTTAGCCATCTCCTCAATTCGTTTCTGAAAGCTGGAGACCTTTACCGGTTTCTTTTTGTTCTCCATTATTTTTTTGCGTATCTTGTCTTCATCAATCACACGACGTATCAGAAACATCTGTGCAAAAGTTATCAGATTGGTAAGCATATAATAATAGCTTAAACCAGATGAATAGCTGTTAAAGAACCCTAGAAACATTATGGGCATCATGTAGGTCATCATTTTCATACCCGGCATCTGGGTAGAACCGGTATCCATCATTTTATTATTCACATAGGTATAGATCAGAGTTGTAATAGCCATTAACAAGGTGAAAAGGCTCACATGATCACCATAGAAAGGAATATTAAATGGAAGATCAAGAATTGAATCATAGGTTGATAAGTCGTGCGCCCACAAGAATGACTGCTGGCGCAGTTCGATCGATGAGGGGAAGAATCTGAAGAACGCTATTAGTATCGGAAGCTGGATTAAAGTGGGAACGCAACCCGACATGGGATTCACACCCGCTTTTTTATACAATGCCATAGTAGCCTGCTGCTTTTTCATGGCATCTTCCTTTTTAGGATATTTTTTATTTATCTCCTCAATCTCGGGCTTTAGCACACGCATTCTTGCCTGTGAGATATAAGTTTTATAGGTAAGAGGAGATAAAACAATTTTCAACAAAATGGTAAGTATGAGGATTATAATTCCATAATTTAAATTAAACCCTTCAAGAAAATTGAACACCTTAATAACGGCATAACGGTTTATGCCCTGTAAAAGAAAGAAACCCCAGCCTAAAGGAATCTGACGTTCCAGTCTTAGTTTGTATTGCCTAAGGATGCTGTATTTAGTTGGACCGAAATAAATATTAAGCGGCACTGAATATGACTGACCAGCAGTATAAGGGATGCTTATATCAGCTTTCATGGTTTTCAGATAACGGCTGTCAGTGATATCAGTTTGTACAAACGATCTAATGTCGGCACCAAGGAAATTCTCTTTTGCTATTAGGGTAGTGGTAAAGAACTGTTGTTTGAAAGCAATCCATTTGACCCTGGTTTTCAGAGACTCTGAAGCATCTTTCGCTGATGACAATTCACCCATGTCTTCACTTGTGTAGCGATAGTGTATGGTACTTGCATTGCGTTCAGTTTTAATATTTTTTTCCTGTTGTGATAATTGATTATGCCAGTCAAGTTCAAGATAATTTGTGTTATCGTCAATTACATTATCCATGCCCGAAAAGTTCAAATCCAGTCCGGTCATGTAATCATTGCCTGTTATAATGTATTTAAACTCAATATAATTTTCGGTTTCCTCCTGAAAATCACCTGCATTAGCGTAGGCACGCATTCCAAACTCAAGGACATCGCTACCTTTAATCATCATTTTAAATTCACCTGTAAGAGCAGGATCATACCAAAAAGGCTTAAAATACAGAGAATTGGTTTGAATAGTACGGTTATTGGCAAAAAAAGACAGACTAAAGTCTGAGGCATCTTTATAAATCAACTGCAGTGGAAGAGTATCCCACGACTTAAAATCCTTCAGTTCGGCAGAAACTATTCGTCCGCCTTTTGAAGAAATACCAAGACGAAGCAAATCACTTTCAATAGTATAGATAAGCTCCTCCCCACTTGCTGCACCTGCAAAGCTTCCAAAACGCTCAAGTAATTTCAGCTTTTCAATATCGGTATCTTCTTCTGTTATTTCAATATCATCAGCTTGTTTCTGACTTTGTGCCTTTTGTTCAGCCTCTTTAAGACGCATTTCATCCAGTTTCTGCTGATGTACCAGCGCCAACGAATCCTGCACCCGCTTTCTTTCTTCAAGTTCTTCTTTTGAGGGTGCCATCCATATTGAATAAGCAAGCAGCAGAGCCATTATAAGCACCAAACCAATTAAATTATCTCTTGACATTGGCGGATATTTAATTTTTAAATGATCTGTTTTAAGGGCGCAAAGATAGGACAATTGAACAAATCATCAGGCTATTGATGAATTTTGAAAAAACATGAATATATATTGCTGTATAGATCAAAGTGTTGGAACCAGAAGAAACATGAGCTAAATATTGGCAAATATTCGGGGAAACAAATAAAAAATATGAGATTCCTTTCAATCGGGCTATTTTCCTGAATATTTAAGGCTGGCTTGCACAAAACTCACAAATAAAGGATGAGGCTTTGCAACCGTACTTTTAAACTCTGGATGAAACTGTACTCCAATAAACCAGGGATGATCCAGCAGCTCAATAATTTCAACAAAATTCTCATTTGGATTTATACCTCCGGCAATCATTCCGGCTTTTTCATAATCAGAAAGGTAAGCATTATTAAATTCATTTCTATGTCTGTGCCTTTCTGATATAAATTCAGTATTGTAAATAGTTCTTACCTTAGACCCTTCAGTCAAACGACAGGTATATGCTCCAAGTCGCATAGTTCCACCTTTAGCACGAATATTTTTCTGATCCTTCATTAAACCAATAACTGGAAAAGGAGTTTTAGGGTCCACTTCAGTAGAATTTGCATCTTTATATCCAAGCACATTACGGGCAAATTCAACTATTGCACATTGCATGCCCAGGCAAATACCAAAGAACGGAATTTTATTCTCCCGTGCATAATTAATTGCTTTTACCTTGCCTTCAAAGCCACGTTCTCCAAAACCTGAAGCTACAAGAATGCCTTTTAACCCTTTCAACTCACTAACCACAGTAGTTTCGTTCAAAGCCTCTGCATTGATCATTCTTAAATTGACTTTGGTCTTTGTGGTTGCACCGGCATGAATAAACGACTCAATTATACTTTTGTATGAATCCTTCAGTTCAATATATTTTCCAACCAGACCAATATTCACCTCATTTTCAGGGTTCTTTAGTTTAAAAACAAATTCTTCCCATTTTTCAAGGTTCAAAGTACTGCCAGACCCTATCTGCATTTTCTCAAGTACCACCTGATCAAGCTTTTCATTGCGCATCAGCAGAGGAACGTCATAAATTGTATCTGCATCAATTGATTCAATTACAGCATTTGGAAGCACATTACAGAATAAAGCTATTTTGTTTTTAATTGCCTGATTTAATGGACGTTCTGTACGACAAACAATTATATCGGGTTGAACTCCATATTCAAGCAATGTTTTAACTGAGTGTTGTGTTGGCTTAGTTTTAAGTTCTCCAGTTGTTGTAAGGTAAGGAACAAGCGTAAGATGAATTACCAGGCAATTATTCCCCATCTCCCAGCGCATCTGTCTTACTGATTCAATATATGGCAATGATTCAATATCGCCAACGGTACCTCCTATTTCAACAATTACAAAATCATATTGTCCGGTATTTCCCAGAAAGACTATTCTACTCTTGATTTCATCAGTAATATGGGGAATTACCTGAACAGTTTCGCCAAGATAATCTCCGCGGCGTTCTTTACTTATAACCGCCTGATAAATACTGCCGGTTGTAACATTATTAGCCTGCGAAGTCGGAATATTAAGAAAACGTTCATAATGTCCCAGATCAAGATCAGTTTCAGCACCATCGTCAGTCACATAACACTCACCATGCTCATATGGATTCAAAGTGCCGGGATCTACGTTGATGTAAGGGTCAAGTTTTTGGATGGTAACACTAAATCCTCTCGATTGAAGTAGTTTGGCAAGGGAAGCAGAAATGATCCCCTTACCCAATGAAGAAGCAACCCCTCCGGTTACAAAAATATATTTAGCCCGGTTCATAATCTGATCACTTCTTTAAATTCAAGTATTTTGTTAATAATCAAAAACATACTATATTTTTATAATTTTAAAATTATCATTTTTGAACTTAGATATAAAGGAAATCACTTTTTCAAAAAATCTATCTATTGCCACACTAATCTATTGTATATAAGATATTTATTTCCAAAAACAGGCAACTATATAGCTATTTAGCAATAAAACCATCATAAAAATCACACATTCATAAAACAAGCCGGTACAAAACATTGGTTTATCAGATAATCCACAAATTCAAAAGATTATCTCTAAATACGAAAAACAGCCATTAATATTAATGCCTTCATCGAGCGCTCAGCTCATTAAATTCCAAAATATTAATAATATCTGTAGCTTTTAACCTGCGATATGTGCTTAGCGAGTCTTGTCACCTGGCAGGTATATCCATATTCATTATCATACCAGGCGTAAATTACAATACTCCGCTTATCATTTGAAACCTTTGTTGCCATACTATCGTAGATACAAGCGCAGGAATCGCCGATACAATCAGTTGACACAAGTTCGTTTGAAGTTGAAAATCTGATCTGTTCAATAAGACGACCTTTCAATGATGCGCTACGCATTATTTCGTTTACTTCTTCAAGGCTGGTGTCTCTTGCAACATCAAGCATAAGAATTGCCAATGAAATGTTTGGAGTAGGCACACGTACCGCATTGGCTGTCAATTTATTGGTAAGGCTCGGAATAGCTTTGACAGCTGCAGAAGCAGCACCTGTTTCGGTAATAACCATATTAAGCGGAGCAGAACGGCCGCGGCGTGTTTTTTTATGGTAATTATCCAATAAATTCTGGTCGTTAGTATATGAATGTACTGTTTCAAGATGCCCTTTTACAATACCGATATTGTCTTCTATAACTTTCAAAACCGGCACTACTGCATTGGTTGTACATGATGCTGCTGAAAAAATCTTTTCACCGTTCGATCCCAGATTACATACTTCTTGATTTACTCCATATACAATGTTTGGTATGTCACCTTTTCCGGGTGCTGTCAACAAAACCATATCGGCTCCCGGGCATTTAAGATGGCGACTAAGATTAGCCCTATCGCGATAAACACCAGTATTATCTATTATCAACGCATCTTTTATACCATGTTCTTCATAATTAAGTTCATCAGGCTGAGAAGCTGCAAGCATTTTAACCATGTGCCCGTTAATATATATCACCTGATTGTCAACATCCTCAACCACAACGCCATACATAACACCATGAACTGAATCTTTACGTAATAAAGAAGCACGTTTTCTTATTTCTTCAGGTGAGTTTCCACGGGTAACTATTGCTCTTAATCTCAATTGATTTCCCTTACCAGAACCCTGAATTATTTCTCTAGCCAACAAACGGCCAATCCTTCCAAAACCATACAGTACAACATCTTTTGTAATTTGGCTGCGTGGTGCAACATCAATAATATAGGAAAGCTTGCTACGCAAAAATGCTTTCATATTATTATCAAAATTTTCTTTTTCTTCAGTCCATTCCCGGTTTAAGCGTCCTATATCAATACGTGCAGGTGCGAGGTTCAACTCAAGCATTGCTTTTGCAATCTTCAGGGAATCCTGAATTATCAGCGGTTTATTAATAATATTCTCTGCATAGGAGTGTTTATGCAAAATTGAATTTGAACCTCTGTCGAGCAATTGTCGTCTGAGAAAAATGAGTTCCACTTCTTTATCATACCATAGCTGTCCAATAATATCAATGAATTCATTGGCAGTCTTTTGATCAACAATCCAGTTTTCAAGTGTTGACTGGTAATTTTCATTGTTTTCACGTGCTTGTTTCATAACCACTTTTTGTTAAAGTTTATAGTTGTTTTTAATTTACAGAACACAAGATTTAAGTGGCTTCAAAGTTATAAAATTATTTATCTTAACAATGAAATTCTTTGATATTTGCAATTTATTATGAACAGGAATTTTATATATCGAGTAGGTAGGGGGATTACTCCCCCGCTCTCTCGCACTACCATGCATGGTGAAAATAGTTAAGCCAGCTACGACTTTGTTCCGCTTTATCTGTCCATATGCTTGTGTGATATTGCTGTAACACAATATCACTCCCATCAAATCTCAGGTTAAGGCTCATTCTTGTTCACCTACTTCTTTTACCTGCAACGCCTTTATTGAGTGAGCTCCGCTTACGGCTTCACTCTGAACAAAAGTGCGAATAAACGCGCTGCCTATCTGGCTAAACAGGCCAGCTTAGTAAGTTATACGATTTGTATTTACATTAGTTAATGCCGATGGTTTAAATATTCAGAACAATTAAGCGAAGCGATTATACGAATTGTATTTACAAAATAATTAAAGCTGTTTTGTAAATTACAATCGTTAATGCCGGTGGTTAAAACATTAAGAACAATTGAGCGAAGCGATAATTGGTCTGTTATATTTTGCCAATCGGTATTATATCTTGCTGTTACGCCATAAAACAAATGCTGAACTAACTGCTACTTAAGTTAAAAGATTCAGACCTTCTTCTGTGATGTTAATGCACAGAATACTATGTCTTCTGCTGACTTCCTGATGAATATAAAGTTCATCACTGAACTTCTCGCACTGTTGGTACCGCATCAAGACCTCTCGGGATAAAATATTAAAATTTCTCTGCGTTCTACCTGATTTACTCAACTTGAGTTATGGTTGAATTTTAGGTGTTACCAATCCATTGTCGGTTGCCCCTCAAAGGAGTCTTATATCAGATTTCTATGAGTAAGAACTTCAGATTTGCTAAGGATTTATTTTAGGTTCGAGTCATCCACGACACCCTTATCAATTGCTAATGTTTCCTATCAACTCGGCACATGCAGGAACTTTCATCCTGCCAGCTTAATATCATACCTGGCATATAAAAAAGACCGTTTCACAATGAAACGGTCTTAATAAAACCTAAAAACATAAAAATCATTAACCAAGATAATACTTTAGAAGTTTACTCCTTGATGATTGTTTTAATCGCCTGATAGCTCTTTCCTTGATCTGTCTGACTCTTTCGCGGGTCAGATCAAATTTAATTCCGATCTCTTCAAGGGTAAGCCCATGATTCATACCTATTCCAAAATAAAGATACAGAACCTGTCTTTCCTTTTCTGAAAGAGTTGATAACGAACGATGTATTTCTTTCAGCAAAGATTCTTTTATAAGAGTGTTATCAGTTCCTTCAGCATCTTCATTAACAAATACATCAATATATTTTGTATCTTCATCTTCAGCAAGAGGAGCATCCATTGAAATATAACGGGTAGAGATCTTTAAAGCAGCATCAATTTTTTGTTGCGGCACTTCCATAGCTTCAGCAATTTCTTCAGCCGAAGGCGGACGTTCAAACCGCTGCTCCAAGCGGTTTGATTCCTTTCTAATTTTACTTAATGATCCTACCTGATTAAGTGGAAGTCTTACGATCCTGGATTGCTCGGCAAGGGCCTGAAGTATTGACTGACGTATCCACCATACAGCATAAGAGATAAATTTAAAACCTCGTGTTTCATCAAATCTTTGCGCAGCCTTAATAAGTCCTAAATTACCTTCATTAATCAAGTCGGGAAGGCTAAGACCCTGATTCTGGTACTGTTTAGCAACAGACACAACAAACCTAAGATTAGCTTTGACAAGCTTCTCCAAAGCTTCATGATCGCCAACCTTAATGCGTTGTGCAAGCAACACTTCCTGATCCGCAGTAATAAGCTCTTCGCGGCCTATTTCCTGCAAATATTTATCAAGCGAGGCCGTTTCCCGGTTTGTAATAGATTTCGTGATTTTTAACTGCCTCATTATTTTATATTTTTTTGTAACATATTCTATAACAATCAAACAGGTAGTAATGTTTTAATTACAACCTTTTGACCAAAATACTAAATTATTAACTCAAACTCTAAAACAAATATTATATTTATTGTCAACAAATTACATTCCGAAGCCATAATAGGCTTTCATACGGTTCGGATAAATCCCTTCGACAAGAACACCACCTTTCTTGCTTTTCAGCATTTTCTGCACATCTTGAGGAGAGCTTACCTCTTTATTATCAATTTTTGTAATAATAAAGCCTTCACGAACCCCGGCTTCGCTTAATATGCCCTTACTCAGCGATTTCACCTGGACTCCTTTGGATATTCCCAAATCAAGCATTAACTGAGATGACGGAGTTTCGAGAACTGCGCCCAGAACTTTCATAACTTCTTGTTCTTCTTTCTGAACCAGTGTAGTACTACCATCTCTGTTTCTTAATGTTACCGAAAGAGTTTTTTCCTTATTATTCCGTTTTATAGTGATCTGAACCACATCGCCCGGACGGTGAACACCAATATTTTCAAGTAATTCACTGGTGCTGTTAACGCTTATGCCGTTCACACTTAAAATAACATCGCCTTCGGTTATACCAGCATTTTTAGCAGCTCCATTGTCAGAAACACCTGCTACATAAACCCCTCTGATATCTTCAATTCCCTTTTCACTGGCAAAACTACCATCAATTTCTCTGACTGATACTCCGATAAAAGCGCGCTGAATTGTACCATAAAGCAGAAAATCTTCAACTACCTTTTTCACAATATTAACCGGAATAGCAAACGAATATCCGGTATAAGACCCAGTATTACTGGCTATTGCAGCATTAATACCAACAAGTTCACTTTTTAGGTTCACCAGTGCACCACCTGAATTTCCACGATTTACAGCAGCGTCAGTCTGAATAAATGACTCAATTGCAGTACCTTCAGGATTTACCAGTATATTGATGTTACGCGCTTTTGCACTTACAATTCCGGCTGTAACTGTTGATGTTAGGTTAAAAGGATTTCCAACCGCAAGCACCCACTCTCCTATCTTCAGCTCATCGGAATTGCCATAGATGATATAGGGAAGATCATTTGATTCAATTTTAATAACCGCCAGGTCAGTGGTAGGATCAGTGCCAATAATACGAGCCTCAAAAATCCGACGATCGTTCAATGTTACTTCCACTTTGTCAGCATCCTGTACCACATGGTTATTGGTAACAATATATCCATCAGATGAAATTATAACCCCGCTTCCGGTAGCTTCAATAGGTGTATTTCTTGGATCGGAACGCCTGCCCCGATCACCGAAAAAATCATAGAAATCAAAGAAAAAATGATCGTAAACACTGCTTTTACGTACATATTCAGTGCGAATGTGAACCACAGCATTAACAGTAAGTTCAGCAGCAACAGTAAAATTAGGAATAAGATCTGCTGAAACAGCTGAAGATGTATAATTAGCATAATGCGAAGGTAAACCATATGATCTCTCAGTAGAAACAGGCAGGGTCTCAATTTTCTGATGCCCACGATCGCCTGAATAATATAAAACAGCAGCTCCAATCAGGCCACCTGTTATTCCAACCAGCAATAGACTAAAAAACTTTTTCATATCTATATCTCCTAATTATTAAGTATAACATTTTTATTGGATTTTTGTTTGCCTATATTGTTTTCAAAGCAGTATAACTATCTAATAATCAATTTATGAACCCAAATTACCTAAAGCACAAAAACCATTCCTTTTATTTAAACTGTCAGTTATGGTTTTTAATTTTATCATTAATGATTACTGAACGCAAACTAACAATATAAAGTTATATTCAGGTGTGTTAAAAAAGGTTAACTTCAAAGCCACACAGTGTAATTTGACCTTTTTTCCTACTTTTGTTCAAAATACGACCTCGTAATATAAGAATTTTTTTTAGCATTATGATAATTCCTTTCAGCAAATTTCACGGCACAGGAAACGATTTCATAATTATTGACAATCGAAGTGGGCAATACAGCTTAAGCTCCGAAACGATTGAAAATCTTTGCAATCGTCATACCGGGATTGGTGCAGATGGCTTGATCATGCTGGAATTAACTGACCAGGGTAATTATTTCATGCGCTACTACAATTCGGATGGAAAGATAGCAACAATGTGCGGAAACGGCGGGCGATGTATTGCCTCATTTGCCGTAATGTCAGGTATTACCGAGAACAGTTTTGATTTTCTTGCCGGCGATGGCTGGCACCATTCAAAGATACAAGTTCTGGAAAACGGGTTATTTTACGTTTCGCTTACAATGAACGATGTAAAGGAATATAAAAAGCTCACTGACGGATATTATATTCATACCGGAACTCCTCATTTTGTACAATTCAGACATTACCCTGATTCTTATGATATCAATGTTGATGGCAGCAGAATAAGATACGATGATCGTTTCAAGCCTGATGGGGTTAATGTAAATTTCATTTCTTTAAGCGATGATGTAATACAGGTTCGAACCTATGAAAAAGGAGTTGAAAACGAAACTTTATCCTGTGGCACCGGTGTAACTGCTGCTGCTCTTGTTTCAATGCTTGAAACCGGTTCGAAAAACAAAAAACATTTGATCAGAACTAAAGGAGGAAGTTTATCAGTGGAAGCTGATTTTGACGGCAAATTATTCACAAATATAATATTACACGGACCTGCACAGTTTGTTTTTTCAGGAAAAATAAAAATAAGTTCATGATTGGAAAAAGAGTAAGCCTTAGAGCTATTGAGCCTTCGGATATTGATCTGATGTATGATCTGGAAAACGATACCTCATGGTGGCATCTGAGTAATACTGTTGCTCCGTTTTCACGTTTTGTGCTTGAGCAATATTTTAAGCATGCACATCTTGATATTTATACGGCTAAACAGTTGCGGCTTATGATCACGACAAATGTTGGACAAAAGGTTGAAACTGTCGGAATGATTGATCTTTTTGAGTTCGATCCCGTTAATATGAGAGCAGGAATAGGTATTCTTGTTGACAAAAAATGGCAAAACAAGGGTTATGCTTCTGAAGCGCTTGAGCTGCTCATTGAATATGGATTTAATACTCTTAACCTTCATCAACTTTATTGCAGTATAGGAGTTTATAATGAGCCAAGTTTGAAATTATTTCAAAAACATGGTTTCAAAATCACAGGTAAAAAAGAACAATGGACTAATAAGCAAGGCACATGGGCTGATGAATATTTTCTTCAATTGATTAATCCAAAAGACTGATTCAGTTTGTTTCAAATTAATAGCTTTTTTGCAAATGAAATTTTCCAGAAAACAAATAGCTTTCAGCATAACAGCCCTTGTTATTATTCTTATTGCACTCGCTGCAGTAGTTACCGGGCATAGGCTCTTGTACAGGCAGGCTTTAAATCTTCCACCTGATGAAGAAATGAGCCATATCTATATTCATACAGGATGGGATTTTGAAGATGTAATGCAAATGCTCAAAGAGCAAAATATTCTGAAGTACCCCAGGGTTTTCGAAAAAATAGCAGTTTATAAAAAATATCCGGAACGGGTAAAACCCGGAAGATACAAAATAACATCCGGGATGAGCAATCTTGATATGCTGAACATGCTTCAGAGTGGGAGGCAAGACCCTGTGAACGTAGTATTCAATAATATCAGAACGCCACAACAGCTTGCCGGACGCATTGCACACCAGATTGAAGCCGATTCACTTCCAATTTTAAATGCTATCCTTGACAGCACTTATCACCAAAAATTCAATATTCCTTTGCATCAAATAGCTGTGATGTTTATTCCAAACACCTACGAGTTTTTCTGGAACACCAGCGCTGATGGGTTTATTGAAAGAATGCACCGCGAATATCTGGCTTTCTGGAACTCTCAAAGGCAGGAGAAATTGAGTCAAATTAAATTAACTCAGGCTGAAACTGTTACGCTTGCATCAATCATTGAAATGGAAACACGTAAGAATGATGAAAAGGCAAGGATTGCTGGTGTTTATATGAACCGGCTTCGTATTGGAATGCGCTTGCAGGCTGACCCAACCCTGGTGTTTGCTCATGGCGACTTTTCACTACGGAGAGTACTTAATAAACATAAATTGATTAACAGCCCGTACAACACATATATGTATGCCGGTTTGCCACCGGGGCCTATTTCTTTTCCTTCAATTGCTTCAGTTGATGCGGTTCTGAATTACGAAAATCATGATTATATATATTTTGCCGCTAAAGAAGATTTTTCAGGATATCATAATTTTTCCAGAACCTACCAGCAACATCTTGAGAATGCAAGAAGATTCCATAAAGCACTTAATGACAACAACATACGCTAACAATCAATCAATACCGATAATTTTATCCTTATTGGTTTATTCTAATCTGATAACTTCCACAGAAACCTAGTTTAACTAAATAATCCTTAACAATTATCTGAAAATGAAAAAAGCCTTTAAAGCATACGATATACGCGGGATTTTCAATCGTGATTTTAACCTGGATGATGTTTACAAAATAGGTTATTTCCTTCCGCAATTGTTAAAAAGCCGTAAAGTACTTGTTGGTCGTGACGTAAGATTATCATCCAATGATATTTTCACTGCTCTGGCAAAAGGCATTAACGATGCCGGTGCTGATGTATATAATGCCGGATTAACTACAACGCCAATGGTTTACTGGGCAACAGCAAAATATGGTTTTGAAGCTTCGGTTCAAATAACGGCGTCTCATAATTCCAAGGAATATAATGGTCTGAAAATTTCACGATCTGAAGCATTACCGGTGGGTTACGATACCGGGCTGAACCAGCTTGAAAAACTGATAGAATCAGAACAGGTAATAGTAAAACCCCAATCCGGTAAAATCATACCTTTTAATTTCATTGACGAATATCTGGCTTTCATATTGAAGTATAAAACCGAATTCAATGATCTAAATATTGCTGTTGATTGCTCAAACGGAATGGCATCATTATTCATCAAAAAGCTGATGGGAGAACTGCCACATTATCTTTACGATCAGCCGGATGGTAATTTCCCAAACCATGAACCAAATCCGCTGGAAGAAAAAAATGTAGAAGACCTAAAAAAGCTGGTACTTGAGAAACAATGTGATATCGGGATTATTTTCGATGGAGATGCTGACAGGGTTATGTTCGTTGATGATCGCGGGCGCTTTATACGACCTGATATTATGATTGCATTGCTGGGCGATTACTTTAAACAGCATTATACTAAAGCAAAAGTAGTAATAGATATACGTTCATCAAAACTTGTTGCTGCTTACCTTGAAAAATCAGGTTTTGAAACTCATTTGTGGAAAGTGGGAAGGGCTTTTGCAGCGTTGAAGCTAAGAGAATTAGATGCAGTTTTTGGAGGTGAACTTGCAGGACATTATTATTTCAAAGATTTTTATTTTAGCGATTCTGCATTTCTGGCTACAATGTTAATTCTTGACGTAGTAAGCAAAAAGCATAGGCAGGGAATAAAACTCTCAGAATGGGTGGACGAGATAAATGGCAGCTGGGCGAATTCAGGTGAGATAAATTTCAGGATTGAACAAAAAGCAGAAGCTATGGAAGCATTAAAAAACCATTTTACTTCTATTGAGGAACCAATTGTATTTCACGATTTTGACGGATACCGTATTGAGTTCCCAAAATGGTGGTTTAATGTAAGACCCAGCAATACCGAACCTTATCTCAGATTTCTTGCCGAGGCTGAAACTCAGGAAATATTGAATGAAAATCTGGAGCAGGTTCATACTATAATTAAATATTTTGAGCACTGATGAATGGTAAATAGTTTTCTATGACAACAAGGTTCAAATTTTATATCAGCATACTCATTGTTATTCATTTAAGCATAAACAACCTGCATATTTATGCACAGGAATTTGAACCTGATTATCAAACAAACTCAATACCGCAGGAAATTAACCGAACCAGACTCACCTATACCATCCTTGGCGCTTCTTCTGTTTATGCAGGATCAATGGGAGGGTTATACTATGCATGGTATAGAGATAAACCCATGACTTCGTTTCATTTTCATAACGATGCCAGGCAATGGCTTCAGATGGATAAAGGCGGGCATATAGTAAGCTCATATTACATTGGAAAACTTGGGTATGAAGCTTTACGGTTTTCAGGAGTTAATGAGAAGCATTCAACCTGGTTCGGGGGATTTACAGGCTCAGTTTTTCTTTTTACTGTTGAGATTTTTGATGGATTTTCTCCCGAATACGGAGCTTCAGTCAGTGATTTTTTGGCTAATCTACTGGGTTCATCCATTTTTATCTCGCAGCAGGCTGCCTGGCATGAACAGCGTATACTATTAAAATATTCCTACCACAATACCAAATATGCTGCTTACAGACCAGAGGTTTTGGGTTCGAATCTTGCTGAAAAAATGATAAAGGATTATAATGGAATAAGTTACTGGTTATCAATCAATCCCAATTCATTTGGCTGGAAACAGATACCCAAATGGTTAAATATAGCTCTGGGATATAGTGCTGACGGAATGACAGGAGCTTTGGGAAACATCAGTAATGATAAACAGGGTAATCCCATCCCTGATTTTGATCGGAGGAGACAGTTTTTATTATCACTTGACATTGATCTGACCCGAATTAAAACACGTTCACCTGTAATAAATTCTGTTTTCGAGCTTTTAGGATTCATAAAAATACCATTTCCAACATTAGAATTCGACAATAATAAGAATTTCAAATTCCACCCGTTATATTTTTAATAATACCTGATATCAATGATTTAAAACTTTTATTAGAATGAACAGAAACATTATACTATTATTTTTACTGATAACTACTGGGTTTTTCACTTCATGCAAACCTCGTGAACAGAAAGCACAGGAATTACTCAACGAAGGTACAATTATGGTAGCACAGGGCAGGCATAATGAGGCAATTGATTTGTTTACCCGTGCCATTAGATTATTGCCTGAATTTGCACAAGCATATACCTACCGTGGAAGTGCAAAATTTGATATAGGTGATCTTACAGGTGCTCACGATGATTATACTAAAGCCATAGAGATTGATCCTACCTATGCTGAACCTTATGATTTCAGGGGCAGAATAAAACTTGTATGGTCTGATGAAGATGGTGCCTGCGAAGATTTTAAAAAAGCTTATGCGCTTGGGCGGCCTGGCATGTATGAAAGACTGCGCCGATGTCAATAAGATTGTTCAGCATCTATACAAAGAAGAATAAAAATAATTTACAAAAATATCAGAATCCGAACAGTTCATTGATCCTGGCATGGATCTCTTCCTTATTGAAATCAAGGTCGAAAACTATGGAAGGTTTCAGGTAAAATAATTCCTTATCCTTTTTGAATAACTCCTCCCCTCCTCCCGTGATATTTAACATGATAAGTGCATTAGCAGGAATTTTCCTGTCCTGCATCTGTTTGATAAGAGTTGCTGTGGCAACAGCAGCAGCAGGATGAATGTCAATACCTTCGGTTTTTAAAAAAAGATCAGCAGCATATTCAGCTTCCTGATTCGATGCTTTAAGCACATCGCCACCACTGTCAACAAGGGCATCAAATAAACCTCCCGTAATACTATACGGAGGTTTGCGATTGCTTAGAACTTTTGCACTGATTTGAGCAGCCTGTTCTCGGGCAATATTATCGTCCAGCGGAAATAGTTGTCTTGAGCCTGCTTTCCACGCATCATAAATTGGAATAAAAGGCTCATTTTGCGAAACCATAAGTTTCATTTTACGATCTCCATAACCTCCATCCTCTATCAAGCGCAAATTAGCCTCCCATGCTGCAATTGCACCGGTTCCACTACCAATTGCCTGAAAATAATATTCAGGTATTTCGCCAATAGTAGAAACTGCTGATAATACAGTAGTACCCATTCCATCACGCCTTGCAACATTTTTTGCACCTCCTTCGGCAATAAAATGAGGGTTACTGCTTGCAAAATCAGATAAATGAATTGCATCATAATAATCGCTACCACTGCGTGTTACAATCAGTTTTACACAATCATGTACAGGAGCATCAAACCATAAACTACCAATATTATCTTCGGGCATACAAAGAAGCAGAGGAATATTATTATCAGAACAAACACGGGCAAACGAGCGGGCAGTATTGCCGGCAGAAGCTACTACCAATACCTTTCCATTGTCAGGTTCCATTCGTCCGCATACAGCATAAGCTTCAGTTTCCTTAAAAGAACAAGTGGCCATCTTGGCATTGCGCTGAGGCCAGTAACCACTGAAAGTTATATACAAATTACTTAAGCCCAGAACCTTTGCCAAGCCTTCGCTTTTATAGGTTACAGGTGCCGAAGAGCCATGAAGCAAACGCTTTACCGGCAACCATGAAGCAAATTTGTAAAATCCCAGATCTTTATCAAAAAGCTCTAATTTCTTACTTTCATATTCAGCTCTTATGAGTGTAAGATGTTCTTCATCAGGTGCAGTCAGCATCCAGCCTGTATCAGCAAATTCATTGCCCGTTGCTACCGATCTCAATGTATATTTTGTAGGTTTAAAATATTTCTTTCCGTCAATCATGATCAGCCTTAATATCAGTTTATAAAATACCGGCCAAAAATACAATAAATATTAGCGGGGTATTGAAATGTGAATAGTTCCTACCATAAATTGCAAGAATGCCAACACTCAGTTAGGCATTAAAACACAGCTCATCAGGCAATTAAAGATATTTAATTAATAACTTCATTACAACCCCTGAATCAGAACAGTTTGCCTGGCATCACCAGATTGATGCCTGCCTGTTTCACTCTTCAAGTTTTTGATATTAAAACTTTTTCTGTGATATTTTGAGAAACCATATTTCTCAATAGCTTTTATATGTGCAGCAGTGGGATAAGCTTTATTCTTGTTCCAGCCATATTGCGGCAACTCATTGTGGATGTGTTCCATAAACTCATCTCTATGTGTTTTTGCCAGAATTGAAGCAGCAGCTATCGAAACAAATTTTGCATCTCCTTTTACAAAACATTGATGGAGTATGCCGGGAAAGGGTAGAAAGCGATTTCCATCAATCAATAATAATTCCGGCTTATATTTAAGTTTCTTTACAGCTTCATGCATGGCAAGATACGAAGCCTGCAGAATATTGATCTTGTCAATTGTTTGGTTATCAACACTTGCAACTGCCCAGGCAAGAGCATTCTCTTCAATATATTTCCTCATTACATTACGTTGTTCAGGTGTAAGCTGCTTGGAGTCATTCAAACCTGAACACCGGAAATTTGAACCAATTATCACAGCCGCTGCAAATACCGGTCCTGCCAGGCAACCGCGTCCGGCTTCATCACAGCCTGCTTCAAGCAAATGCTCAGTATAGGATATTAATAGTTGTGGCGGCTTTTTTATTGGTTTCATAAAAATTTAATAACAGCAACGGCAACAATTAAAAGGATGAAAAACAATTCGGATATAAATTTCTTTTCTGATTCAATAAAATAAAATCCAATAATTATTGCAGCAGACGGAAAAATCAGAAACTCCTGTAAGGTGGCATTAAACCCATTGCAAAGCAACATAATGCCACTAATGATCAAAAAAGCAATAGCTACCGAAAAACTTTTACGAATATTAATAACCTTGTCAACTCGCTCATGAATGAATTTAAAAAGCGACACCATCAAAACCAGCAAAAACACAGGCCAAAATACATAATCATGAAAACCAAAATTAAAAGTCAGCCCCGACCATGAGATACCCTGTATGTAATACGATTCAAAAATATTTAGCTGATCGCTGAGAAACAGGAATAAAACCAGGAAAAAATAGGGAGCGCAAAAACCTATAATTGATATCAGCCATTCGCGCCATGTGTTTATCCGAAAAATAAAAAATGAAACCCAGATGAAAACAATATAAAAAGCTGCGGGATAATAGAAAAAGGAAGCCACTGAGATCCAGAAACTGGCATTAAATGCCTCTCTGAATGCCTGAGGTTTTTCATAGGCATTAAAAAGGTTTTTAAAAGAAAAAATCAGAAAAAAGTTAGCGATCAATAAAGGGTGAAGAGTAAGCAGTTCAGGGTTATGGCTCATAGAAATTATATATATCACTGCAGGTAAAAACAAAGATTTGGAAAAGGCAGGATTACCTGCAAGTACAAAATTTAAAACGACAGCCTGAACAATTAAAACGACAAAAGCTAAAATGACAGCAATTATAGCCGGAAGCTGTAGATTATCCCTGATAAATTCAGAACCTAAACCTAAGCCGGAAGGGAAATAAGCATAAGGTGGCTGAATGAATGCCGGTATCCACAAAAGTGCGGAAATAAGCAAAAACATTAAAACATCTGTATAATAGCCCGATCGGAAAATTCTTAAAAACATACTATTGTCAAAAACAAAGTCTAAACAAATTATTCAAGCGGCTGAAAATGCAAAAGATCCTTTCCAATATCCTTTCTGTAATAAACACCCTGAAAATGTATTTTTTCAATTTCATTATAAACATATTCCCGGCACAATTCCAAAGTCTCACCCAAAGCTGTAACAGCCATCACCCTGCCACCATTGGTAAGTATGCTTCCTGCATCAGACTTTTTGGTTCCGGCATGAAATATCAAAGCTTCCTTTATCTTTTCAAACCCATTGATCTCAAATCCTTTTTCATAGTCACCCGGGTAACCTCCGGAGGCAAGAATCACTGTCACAGCATATTTTTCTGAGATTTCAATCCGAGCCTCATGTAATTTACCTGAAAGAGTTTTTTGAAACATTTCCACAAAATCATTCTCAATTCTTGGAATTATTGCCTCAGTTTCAGGATCACCAAGTCTGACGTTGTATTCAATCACATAAGGATCGCCGTTACAATTCATAAGTCCAAAGAAAATAAAACCTTTGTAATCAATATTTTCTTTTTGTATTCCGAGGATGGTAGGTTTTAAAATTCGTTCCTCAACTTTTTTCATAAAAACCTCATCGGCGAAATTCACAGGAGAAACAGCCCCCATGCCTCCTGTGTTCAGGCCTGTATCATCATCACCAATGCGTTTATAATCCTTGGCGGCAGGTAGTAACAAATAATTCACACCATCAGTAAGAACAAAAATTGAAAGTTCAATTCCACGCAGGAATTCCTCAATGACAACACGTTCGGAGGCTTTGCCAAATTTCTTGTTTTTAAGCATTTCAGCCAACGTTTGTTTTGCCTCATCCGCATTATCGCAAATTACCACGCCTTTACCCTGAGCAAGCCCGTCAGCTTTGAGCACATAAGGCGGATGCATAGAATCAATAAAATCATGGGCAGCAGGAATATCGGCAATAGTAAAGGTTTTATATCCGGCTGTAGGTATATTGTTCCGCAGCATGAATCCTTTGGCAAAATCTTTGCTCGATTCAAGCATTGCACCATGTTCTGAAGGTCCGATTATTCCTATATGACTTATGGCAGGTTCTTTTTTAAAAAAATCAACAATCCCGGCAGCAAGCGGAGCCTCAGGTCCTACAACGATCATATTAATATCATTGTCAATTACGAGCTGGCGGATAGCTTCAAAATCATTTTCAGGAATTGCCACATTACTGCCGTATTGGGCGGTACCAGCATTACCTGGAGCGATCCAGAGATTGTGCAAATGGCTGCTTTGTGATAATTTCCAGGCTAAAGCACACTCACGCCCACCTGACCCAAGCAATAAAATATTCATAATGACTTGAAATAAAACTGATGCAAACATAAGTAAAATTGTATCTTTGCTGACCTGCTGTTTAACGAGTTATTAAAATTATTAAAGACAAAAGCTTTCAGCCTTTATGGAATGTCCGGTATGTAAAAGCATAACAACTGATCCCGAGCAGAAGAAATGTGCAGAATGTTCTACTGATCTTGAGATTTTCCGGATAATAGAAACTCTTGAAAAGAAAGCACACAAGCAAAACAAAAGAATTTCACTTCTGGCTTTCTCACTGATTTTTCTTGTGGTTGCTGCGGCTGTATTTTATTATTATTTCCTGAACTTCAATCTCTCAAAAGGCAAGGATGACGCTACTACCATAAGTAAACAGCATATTGAGATCGAATACCTGAACAATGAAAAACAATTGCTTACTTCAAGTTTGGTTGAATTACGAAACGAAGTTCAGGTTCTTACCGAAAAATTAAAAAAAGCTGAAAGTCAAAAAGTTGTTGCTGAAACATCAAAACCTAAACCAACTCCCAAAGAAATTATTCATGTAGTTAAGCGTGGTGAAAGTTTACAGAGAATTGCAAAAAAATATTACGGCAATTCAGATGAATATCAACGGATTATGAAAGACAACAATATTAAAAATGCGAATTCAATAATAATAGGGCAAAAACTTAAAATCACAGCACCTGTAACTGAATAAGAAATCAGGGTTTTATGAAACACAAAACAAATATCTATCAAAACCTGGCGCGGAAAATCACGATCAATCTTGCGCAACAACTGGAGCACAGACAAAAATGTCAGATTCTGGTGCAGCAGAACAAACAACTTGAGAATAACATTGAGCAACTCATAAAGGAGCTTAAATCCATTTCAGAAGAAAACCAGGACCTGAGAGAGCTTGTTATTTCACTTAATAAAGAAAATGAAAGGCTGCGCACCATTAATTAATTTCAAAGCTGATTTTTGTAAAATTATGCAGTGAGATTCCAGGCTGTTTATAAAAGATCTGACAAAAATCAGAACTTGAATCAGCTTACATCAAGAGCTCCTACAAGATCCTTAACTGAGTCAATCCGGTGACGTTCCAGGTAATCTTCAATACCAGCCACAATTTTCATAGTTACCGAAGGATCAATGAAATTGGCGGTTCCTACCTGAATAGCTGAAGCACCTGCAAGTAAAAAACTAATTGCATCGCTGGCATTACTTATGCCTCCAATTCCTATCACAGGTATTTTAACTTCCTGACTTACCTGCCAAACCATACGTAAAGCCACCGGTTTAATTGCCGGTCCTGATAGCCCGCCAGTAATAGTGCTCAATACCGGCTTTCGTTTTTCAACATCAATGGCCATACCCAATAAGGTGTTAATCAGTGAAATGCTATCAGCTCCTTCGTCTTCAACTCCTTTGGCTATTTCAACAATACTGGTTACATTAGGCGAAAGTTTAACAATTAGTGTTTTTTTGTACACTTTACGCACTGCTCTGGTTACTGCTTGTGCTGAAGCACATGAGGTTCCAAAAGCCATTCCTCCTTCTTTTACATTGGGGCAGGAAATATTTAGTTCAATTGCAGGTATTTTTTCCAGTTCATTGATTTTTTCAGCAACTGACTCATATTCCTCAACAGTTGAACCGCTGACATTAACAATGACATTGGTTGGAAAATCCGAAATTGCAGGATATATCGCCTTTATGAAATAATCAACTCCTTTGTTTTGCAAACCTATTGCGTTAAGCATTCCATGAGGGGTTTCAGCCATACGTGGATATGGATTCCCCTCTCGATGACTTCCGGTAGTGGCTTTTACAACTATGCCTCCCAATTTTGACAGATCAACAAAATCCTCATACTCCCAGCCATATCCAAAAGTTCCGGAAGCAGTCATTACAGGGTTGCGCAATTCAAGAGAATGGAGTTTAACTGACAAATCTTTCATTATTTCTTTCGATATTACTTTTCTTTAAAAAATTATTCGCCGGCTTCCTTCAAGGCAACATATAAATCAATCTGTGGGATTTTTCCAAGGCTTCTTTCGTCATGTAATTCAAAATCATCAATAATCCCTGAAGCTTCATATCCTGATACCGGCAGCCATTTGGTAAAAATATATCTTTTCATTCTTCCCATTGTTATTCCCCATGCTAATTTACTTTTGGGTTTAATTGTAAAAACCGCATAAACTGAAGCAGGCACTTCGTAATAATTCAATCCTTCAGGAATTGAATCAATTTGTGTAACAACATCACCTACAATATATTTAAATGTTCTGGCTTCGGCATTATAATCTTTACTGACATATAATCTCGCCCATGGTTGTTTTAGATCCGGTACAGGATTTCTACTCTTTATTTCATTGAATCTTTTTGATATACGCCCGGCATCCTTGTATATGCTTTTATCATCTGTCTGAACTTCTATCCCAATAAGTTTAATTGGTTCGTTTAATTTTACGATCTCTGGTTCATATTTATCCGGATTGCCTATAAATATGAAATAAAACACTAATAATGAAATAATTACGACAAACAAGATTATGACTATAGTTTTCATTATGCCTTATTTGTTTTCTGTATTCTTCACCGGCAATGTATACAGAAGTTTAGCATTTTATTTTGTATCACCAGCCGGCAAGCTCTTTAGTGTTGAAAACAGGGCCTTCAGTACATACGCAACGATTTCCTGTTGTAGTTTTTACCACACAGCTAAGGCAGGCACCTATTCCACAAGCCATAGTGTTTTCAAGAGAAACAAAAACCTCAGTGTCAAAACCTTTTAATTTCTGATTAACAGCTTTCAACATTCCTTCAGGACCACAGGCATAAACTATTTTATACTTAAATTCATCTGTTTTGAATATACTATGATGAGTTACAAGTCCTTTTTCTCCCAAAGAACCATCTTCAGTAATTAAATAGAGATTGCCATATTTTTCATATTCTCCGGTTTCATGTATTTCATCTGCATTACGACTTCCAATAAGAATATCAGGGTGATAATTATGCTGTGATAAGCTATGAGCCAGAAACAGCAATGGTGCAACCCCGCATCCTCCGCCTACCAGGAGGATTTTGTCATGTTCGGGAAATTCAAAGCCCTGCCCAAGAGGATACAGTAAATTCAAAGTATCATCTACCCTGAGTTCGGACAGCTTGTACGTTCCTTTTCCAACAATTTTAACAAACAAGCTAATGGTATTATTCTTTGTATCAACATCATGTATTGAAATAGGGCGCCGCAGGAAAACCTCGGGCTCATCCGGAATCAATATTTCGGCAAACTGTCCTGCCTTAATTGGCGGAAGCGGTTCAGAGCATAATAAATGAAGAATAACATGATTGCTGCCCGGCAGCCATTTCTTTATGACTTTGAAATCATGAATGAACTTTTTCATGGGCAGTTGTTATGTTTATGGTTTGGCTTGTTTTATGTCTGATGTACAGCATCTCCGGTGTTATCCTTTTCTTCCTCTTTGTTTTCACTGCTATCAGCTTGTTGCTCATCCTTATCTTCTTCTTTTTCAGGAAATTCAAGCATGTCTTTCTCATGCAAAAGGTTATACCAGGCACAAATCTTTTTCATGTGCGATACATAAACCCTGTCGCGATCGTACTCAGGAATGACACTTTCAAAAAAATCTTTAAGCTTTTGATTATCAGATTTAGGATCGGGTGCAAGACCATTATTGGTTTTTTCCTTGATGGATTTCAATATATCCAGCAATGGCATGTCCTCATTTTGTGTGAACACACTTATTTCAGTGAGAGAGCTGACTTTGTCATGCGAGAAAACCTGAAATCGTTTGCCATCTGACAATGATTCAACTATCACTCCATTTTTTGCCTGCGCAATTGATTTGTATAATCCGGGCTTTCCTACAATTGACAATATTTTACTTAAATCAGTTGTTTTTTCTTCCATAATCATTTTCGATTTATTACAACTGCAAAAGTATAAGAAATGTATTTATAATCGTTTTTTTAACAGATTTGTTAGAAATAATGATTGTAGGAACCCAATAAACTTGTAAGTTTGGGCTTTAAAAATTTCTATTTTTTCTATATGGATAATTTTGTTGTATCAGCCCGAAAATACAGACCTGGCACGTTTTCGTCAGTAATAGGGCAGGATTCCATTACCAATACCCTAAAAAGTGCGATCCGTAAAAATCAACTGGCACAAGCTTTTCTGTTCTGCGGGCCCCGGGGTGTTGGAAAAACCACCTGTGCACGCATTTTTGCAAAAACTATAAACTGTGAACAGCGTACTGAAGATGATGAAGCATGTAATAAATGTAATTCTTGTCTGTCGTTCAATACATCGGCATCGTTCAACATCCATGAGCTTGACGGTGCTTCAAACAATTCAGTAGCTGACATCCGGAGCCTTATTGATCAGGTTAGAATACCACCACAGGTCGGACGCTACAAAGTTTATATAATTGACGAAGTGCATATGCTGTCGTCAGCTGCTTTCAATGCATTTTTAAAAACTCTGGAAGAACCTCCTCCTTACGCTAAATTCATTCTTGCTACTACTGAAAAGCACAAGATTATCCCTACCATTTTATCACGTTGTCAGATCTATGATTTCAAACGGATTTCAGTAGAAGATATAGTTCGCCAGCTTGAATTTGTTGCAAAAAGCGAGAATGTAACTGCCGATCCCGATGCTCTGCACATAATAGCTCAAAAATCGGATGGTGCAATGCGCGATGCACTTTCAATTTTTGATCAGCTTGTTAGCTTTTCAGGTAATGTTCTGGAATATAAGCATGTGATTGAAAATCTTAATGTGCTTGATTATGAATATTATTTTCAAATCACTGATAATCTGCTCAGTAATAATATTCCGCAAACTATGCTGCTTATTGATGAGATAATCAATAATGGTTTTGACGGACAACATTTTATAATTGGACTGGGCGAACATCTTCGTAATCTTCTGGTTTGTAAAGACAGTGTTACTGTAAGACTACTTGAAGTAAGTGCGGGCTTGAAAGAACGTTATCACCGCCAATCTGCTGCCTGCGATACAGGATGGTTATTAAAAGCTCTGGAGCTTATTAACCGTTGCGACATTGATTACCGCATGAGCAATAATAAAAGAATGCTTGTTGAGCTTACTGTTCTGCAGATAGGCAATAATCTTCATTCCAAACTTCAGCTTGACGCCTCCGGCATTTCAGAAACAGCTCCTGTTCCGGTTGCAACAACACCAGCTAGTCCTAAAAAAGAAGAAATATCTGGTTCACAGGCATATAAATCTGACATACAAGCTCCCGCAGCACTTGCTGAACCGGAAGCTGAAATAGAAAAGGCACCTGAAAAGCCTGTTGTTAAGCGTACCTTTATCCCTACTTCAGGTGTTTCAATAAAAAAGCCTGCTGACGGTCAGGCAGAAACAGAAAAAGATGAAGCCAAAGACCTGAGCGATACCAAAATGAATGAAGATCATCCTTTCACAGCTGAAGAACTTGAAAAAACATGGGAAGTTTTTGCCAGGAGTGTAGCTGCAGGATCGCCCAATCTTCATGCTACGCTGACCCAATCCACACCAAGGATTGCTGATGAATCAAACAGCATTATTCTTTTTGCCATTCATAGTCAGCTTCAGCAACAGGAAATCTCAAATGCCAGACCTGAACTTATTGCATTTTTGAAAGAAAATCTTAAAAATTCCCAGATAAGCATTCAAACCGAGATGGTAGAAGCGGTTAAAGAGGCAATTCCTTACACGTCAGTAGAGAAATATCAGAAAATGAACGAGAAGAATCCAAATCTCAACAATCTAAAAAATAAATTAAGTCTCGAACTCGATTTTTAGGTTCAAAAACAGTACCATGCTACGAAAGATCAGTAGTTTAATATTGAAGATAAGCGGCTGGACAACTATCATGGAGCCTCATCTTGAATATCAGCGTTGTGTATTACTTATGGCACCTCACACAAGCAACTGGGATTTTGTGATAGGCAGGCTGGCATTATGGTCAATAGGTTTGAAAACAAATTTTCTGATAAAAAAAGAAGTTTTTTTCTTTCCTCTTGGACCATTGCTCAAAGCAATGGGAGGTGTTCCGGTTGACAGGTCTCAGAGCAATAATGTAGTCCGGGATATTGCTTTGAAACTTAATAATGCTGAGCAAATGATTATAGTGATAACTCCTGAGGGAACACGCAGTTTGCGTAAAGAATGGAAAAAAGGGTTTTACTATATAGCTTCAATTGCTGAAGTGCCTATACTTCTGGGTTATCTTGATTATGCAAAGAAAGTTGCCGGCATTACAGCAATGCTTTATCCGACTGATAATTACAAAAGCGATTTGGCTAAAATATATGATTTCTACAAGGATTTTACTGCTCTATATCCTGAAAAGTTCAATCTATCGCCAATGTATCGAAAAGAAGTTTAAGATTTGTTAATTCCTGCCCTTTAGCAGTAACTATAACACATAAAAATCAAATTTTTTTCAGATTACCAGGCGAAATAGTAAGCAAAATAGAATACCCTATATTCTCAATGCGAAGTACTACCTTACGTTTTCCTCTTATTTCAATCAATTCAGCAGGCATATCCCGAAACGGACCTCGGGTAATTAGAACTTTATCTCCGGTTTCAAGCCTCTGATCAGTTACTTCTACCTCCATACCAGTATCAATGAAATAGCGCAAGGCTTTGATCTGCCAATCAGGAATTCGTGCAGCCTTGCCTTCAAAAAAAACAAAACGTACAGCCCCGGGAGTATTTAAAACATCAAAATATTCTTTTTCAGTTATTCTTACAAAAACATATGAGCGGATCAATGGCTCCTCAACCCATTTCTTTCTGTCACTCCATTGTTTGAGTGTTTTTTGCAAAGGCAGAAATGATTCAATTCCTCTAACTGTCAGTTCAGCATGGACTTTTTTCTCATTACGCGAACGGGTATAAAGTGCAAACCAATCAGCCATAATGCATGAATTTTTTTTTGATTACAAACTCCAATACAAGAAATCCTTTGCAAACCTCCTGTAAAGTCCTTTCAAATCAACAAGGATCCCTTTTTCAGTAAGCAGTTTCTTAAAGAAATCTTTACTTAGCTGTGTATATGGTTCATGACTAACTGCCACAATTACAGCATCATACTGTTTTTCTGAATGCAATCTATCAGGAGCAATCAGCTTAATGCCGTATTCATGATAAAATTCATCAGTACTTGCATAGGGATCAACTGCATCAACATTTACACCATAACTAACAAGCTCCCGGATTATATCAGGAACCCGCGAATTACGGATATCACTGACATTTTCCTTAAACGTGGTTCCCATGACCAAAACTTTCGAATCTGTAATTTGCTTATCAGCGGCTATGAGTTTTTTAACAAGTTGCTTTGCCACATAAAAGCCCATACTGTCATTTATAAAACGTCCGGCATTAATAATCTGCGGATGATAACGAAGTTCCTTTGCCTTATATGTGAGATAATAAGGGTCAACGCCAATGCAATGCCCACCGACCAATCCCGGATAAAATTTCAGGAAATTCCATTTTGTACCGGCAGCTTCAAGCACCTCATAAGTATTTATGCCCATGCGGCTAAAAATAATTGATAATTCATTCATAAACGCAATATTGACATCGCGCTGGGTATTCTCAATAATTTTTGCAGCTTCAGCCACTTTTATTGACGAAGCACGGTGAATACCGGCTCTAACCACCATTTCATAGAGTTCTGCAATAACCTCAAGTGATTCATTATCGCAACCTGAAACCACTTTAATGATCGTGGATAGTGTATGTAGTTTGTCGCCCGGATTTATGCGTTCAGGTGAAAATCCCACTTTAAAATCCTCAATATACTTCAAACCTGAAAGTTCTTCAAGGATAGGAACACAATCGTCCTCGGTGCAACCCGGATACACGGTTGATTCATACACCACATAATCACCTTTTTTCAAAACATTGCCAATAGTTCGTGTAGCGGCAAACAAAGGTCTGAGATCAGGCATATTGTGCTTATCAATGGGAGTGGGTACGGCAATAATGTGAAAATCGGCATTACGAAGGTCATCGGGATTTACAGTAAACAGGATGTCAGTATTGTCAAAAGCTGAACTTTCCAATTCATTACTCGGGTCTATATGATTTTTCATCATTTCAACCCTGTCTTCACGAATATCAAATCCTATTACCGATATTTTTTTTGCAAATTCTAAAGCTATCGGCAAACCCACATAACCCAAGCCGATCACGCTTAGTTTTGCTTCTTTTTTAATTAATTTTTCAATCATATATAAGTCAATGATAAATAGTTAGGATTAAAGTTGTACTTAATTATTTCTTCTTTTTTTTAAATTTTCTGATCATTTTAACAATGGATGGTAGTCTCCTTGTTTTCCGATAGGAGCTGCATTTCTTATTTGATAGGCAATATTGATGCTTGGGCGTGCATCATCAAGTCCAAAACCACGACCTGCCAAAATTTCCTTATAAGCTTTGGTATGTAACTCTGTAAAACCCTCACTGAAATCAATCTCTTCTCCTTCAAGCTGCAGGGAACGATAAGTGCGTAAACCTTTTTGTTTTACCTTTTCATGAATATCATTGTAATCAAGACTTAGAAACCATCGAACCCTCGCTTTTTCAAGGATTAGCAAACCTGCTGCTTTATTTTCACTGCTGTAATGCACAATGTTTTCTTTCACACCGCCAAAGATCCACAGCAACATATCAAAAAAATGGATCCCAATATTGGTAGCCACACCTCCTGATTTCTCGATTTGCCCTTTCCATGAGATAAAATACCAACGTCCCCGGCTTGTAATATATGTCAGATCAATATCGTATGTTTTGTATTTTGAAGCTGAATCAATTTTTTGTTTCAAGGCTATAATTGCAGGGTGCAGGCGCAATTGAAGTATGTTGTAAATTTTACAATCACTTTCTTTTTCAATTACCTGTAATGCATCAACATTCCAGGGATTAAGCACCAACGGTTTCTCACAGATTGCATGTGCCTGATTTCGTAGAGCCAGCCTTATATGAGCATCATGTAAATAATTTGGCGAACAGATACTTACATAATCTATTTTATTATCTCCAAGCCTGCGCTGTTTATCAAGATGACGATCAAAACGTTCGGGTTCTGTAAAAAAATCTGCTTCAGGAAAATACTGATCAATAGTGCCCATTACATCAAACCTGTCAAGAGCGCAAACTATCCTGTTACCGGTTTCTTTCACAGCTTTCATATGTCGGGGTGCGATATATCCCGCTGACCCTATCAAAGCAAACAATAATGGTTTTTGATCCATGACAATAAATTTTGTTCGTGCTGAAAAGAAAAAGTAAAAAGGTTTATAACGATTAAAACTGCAAAAGTATTGAAATTGCTGAACAAAAAGTCAAACGATTCACACCTGTTCTAAAAGTATATGTGTAATGATCAAACTATAATCCGGACTTAATCGGTTTGAGCAATTTATAATTCAGATGCAGAAATTAATGTAACTATCATATATTTGCATGTGTTTTTTTAAGGACGAAACTATTGGTTCCAAAACTTTGTTTACGAAAATAAATAATTACAAACCATTATGGATATAAGGCAAACTTCAGAACCTCAGCCTTCAATGCCTTCAAAACCTTATCCTGTTATCCGGAACAAGAGAGTACTTGTTACTGGCGGTGCCGGTTTTATAGGTTCAAATATTTGTGAAGATCTTCTAAAATTTAACAATAAGGTTATTTGTTTCGATAATTTTTTAACTGGTTTTCGAAAAAACATTGAACCTTTTCTCACTAATTCAAATTTTCAGTTGATTGAAGGTGATATTAGAAATATTGAAGATTGCCGGAGGGCTTGTGAGGGAGCTGACCTTGTTCTGCATCAGGCAGCATTAGGCTCAGTACCTCGCTCAATAAATGACCCTCTAACAACTAACGATATAAATATTAATGGATTCTTAAATGTTTTGATTGCTGCCCGCGATGCTAAAATCAAGCGTTTTGTGTATGCTGTGAGTTCATCCGTTTATGGAGATTTGGCTGATTTACCCAAAATAGAGGAAAATATCGGCAACCCTTTATCACCCTATGCAGTAACAAAATATGCAAACGAGCTTTATGCCCATGTTTTCGCACTCAATTATGGTATGGAAATTATAGGACTAAGGTATTTTAATGTATTTGGAAAACGACAGGACCCGAACGGACCCTATGCTGCTGTAATTCCCAAATTTACCATGCTGCTGATGGCTCATAAAAGCCCCGTAATAAATGGCGACGGTTCTAATTCCCGCGATTTCACTTTTATTGATAATGTGTTGCAAATGAACCATCTGGCAGCTACTACCCAAAACAAAGAAGCACTGGGGCAGGTTTTTAATACTGCAACCAGCGAACGTAATGATCTGAACCAGTTATTTAATTATATCAAGGAATATCTGAGCCTCTATGATAAAGATATAGTAAAAATTGAACCTGTTTATGGACCTGAACGTCAGAGTGACATACCTCATTCACTTGCTTCAATTGATAAAGCAAAAAGGCTGCTTGGTTATAATCCTCAGTTTAATTTAAAAGAAGGTCTAAAAATTGCTGTAAAATGGTATTACGAAAACCTGAAAATACTTAAACCTGATATCTCATTAAATTAAATATCAAATACTTAACCTAATTTTATTAATTAGCCCAAACCCCACTCCATTTAACTTTTCACTCTTAACTTTTAACTTTTCATTTTTCACTTTTCATTTTTCACTTTTAACTTTTCACTCTTAACTTTTAACTCTTAACTTTTAACTCTTAACTTCCCTTCTCATGAAACAATATAGACTCTACCTTGCCGGCGAATTTCGCGAAACCAGGAACTCAATAGAAGTCAGGAATCCTTTTAACAATGAAGTAATTGGTCTGGTTTCCATTGCTTCAAAAAATGATCTTGAAGATGCCATTGTTGCTGCTGAGGCAGTATTTTCAGAATTTCGCAAACTGCCATCATATCAGCGTTATAAGATACTAATGCAAATATGTAATGAGCTTGATAATGAGAAAGACCGCCTTTCAAAAATCCTTGCTGCCGAAGCTGCCAAACCCATCAGGCTTGCTGCGGCTGAAATTGACAGGGCTGTTGAGACTTTCAGGATTGCTGCCGAAGAAAGTAAACGGCTGCCAAGGGAATATATCAGCCTCGACTGGACATCAGCGGGGTTAAATAAGGAAGGACTTGTTAAGTATTTTCCGGTAGGACTTGTTGCCGGAATTGCACCTTTTAATTTCCCAATAAATCTTGCAGTTCATAAAATAGCTCCTGCAATAGCTGCCGGTTGCCCAATTATTCTTAAACCTTCTACATCTACACCACTTTCAATGCTGGAGCTTGCCAAAATAATTGACAACAGCGATTTGCCCAAAGGTGCTGTTTCAATTTTACCAATGGATCGGCAAACAGGAAATCAGCTTGTAACTGATGAGAGGTTCAAACTATTGTCTTTCACCGGTTCGCCAGAAGTAGGATGGAAAATGAAACAGCAGGCAGGAAAGAAAAAAGTAGTGCTTGAGCTTGGAGGTAATGCCGGCGCTATAATTACTGAAACTTGTGATTTTGACTGGGCTATACGCCGTTGCATAGGAGGTGGTTTCTCATATGCCGGACAAGTATGCATTCACACACAAAGAATTTATGTTCATGAAAGCATATTTAGCTCATTCACAAAACTTTATGTCGAAAAAGCCAGCAAGCTTAAATTCGGTGACCCTATTGACCCATCAACAGATATTAGCTCCATGATTGATGAAACAAACGCAATAAGAGTAGAAACATGGGTAAATGAAGCTGTTAGTTATGGTGCGCAAATTTTAACAGGAGGCAAAAGAACCGGTTCATTTTACGAACCCACCGTACTAACTAATACCGAGCCTTCAATGAAAGTATGTGAGATGGAAGTTTTTGGTCCGCTTGTAGTCATTGAGTCATATAATAACTTTCATGATGCGGTAAAACTGATAAATAACGGGCGCTATGGCTTACAGGCAGGAGTTTTTACAAACAGAATTGATGAAATGAATTATGCATTTGAGCATCTTGAAGTTGGCGGAGTGATAATAAATGATGTTCCTACTTTCAGAGTTGATAATATGCCCTATGGAGGAGTAAAAGATTCCGGTTTTGGAAGGGAAGGTGTAAAGTATGCTATCCTGGATATGATGGAGCCACGATTGCTAATTAAAAATTTCTGAAAATTTGGACAATCGCATTGTTTTTCATATATTTGTGGGTTATTAATCAAAAACCCATCAACATGAAAAAAATTGTACTTTTAGCAACAACAATTTTTGCTTTTATGGCTGTAAATAGCTTGCCAGTTCAGGCTTTTAGCCAAAACAAGGAAGCACTTAACCTGATCTCAGAGAAAACTCAATCTTCCAATCAGGTTGTCAATGATCTCATTAATCCTGAACAAAGTTCAGGAAACAATAAAACAGTAAACGTGGTTGCCATTGGAAGTTCAGCAAATGCTTTTGGGCTTTCGGGCGCAGCACGCAATATTTTATGGGCTGATAATCAGTTGAACACTATCACTTTTATTCATCGCATGAACAATCCTCCGGGAAGCGGAAATATTGCATTTAGCTATTCGGTAGATGGTGGTTTGACCTGGAATATAAATAATCAGATCCTGAGTTCGCAGTATAATGCCCGCTGGCCTCAGGGTGTAATTTATAATCCCACTGGCAATGTTTTACCCGAAATCGCCAGTTTTACTTATTTTTCGCCTTCAATGCCGAGTGGCAATTATGTATCAGGAACATGTAACCTTAATGTGCCTTTAAATCCTACTCATAACTTGTGGGAAGGAGAAATTACTGATGCAATTGTTAATTTTATTATCAATCCGGTTAGCGGAAATACATTTTCAGTTGCTGCAGGTACTGACGAGTTTGTTTATTCAGGTGATCTCGTGCTCACAAAAGGAGTATTCAACATTGCTACCAACGATTTTGATTACAGCCAAACGCTAATTCCGCTGCCTACTCATCCCCAGGGCAACCTGGAGGCGCCGGTAGATATCAGAATTGCTTTTGCTCCTGACGGGCTTGTTGGCTATATTTCAGTACTTTGGGATAACATGCTTGATACCCATGCCGGTGGACAAGGTTATTATCCTATTCTTTTTAAAACTACCGATGGCGGAAATACCTGGGATTCACCGGAAGCTATAATTATAGGTGGTTCAGAAGGTTTTTCAGCAGTAAAAAACTATTTAAACGATGACGAGCTGGAAGATATTTTTGGGTCACCTATACCGGATCGTAACTCCTTGATCTTTACTACCGCTTATGATCATGGATTAGCAGTGGATGTAAATGGCAACCCTCATATCGGAGTTACAGTCGGACTGATAAATACAAATCCATATATTATTTACGGAGGCAATGATGGATATACTGCCACTTTCCATTTTTATAAATCCGCAACAACACAGGCTTTTGAAGCCAATTTGGTAAATCGTAACAAAACTTTCAGGGGATATTTTGGTTTTAACAATGAACTTTCTGAAGATAACCGCACACAGGTGTCAGTAACACAGGATGGTAGCAAAATATTTGTGTCATGGCTTGATACCGATTTTGAAGGAATATCTGATAATACCATGCCCGATATTTATTGCTGGGGTTTTGATGCCATGAAACAGAGTTTCACTCATGTTGCCAATGTTACCCAATCTTCTGAAGCCTGGTTCGAAGCTTTTAATGGCACTGCATCGCATTATGTTTTCAGCAATCAAAACAGTTATACCATACCATTTGTATATCAAACAATTACTGATTTCGATCCTTTAAGCCCTGTTGACTATAAATATATTAACGACTTCTCTTTTACAGATTCCGATTTTATCAGCGGCGTTACAGTAGATTTCATTGTGCAGGATATAAACAATGTTCCTGTTGCAGGTGCTTTAATTACTTTGGATGATATTACAAATCCGGCAGGAAATTATGTATTTCACAATATTACTCCGGGTGTTTATAATTACACTATCGAGAAATATGGATTTAATACTTATACGGGAGTAGTAAATATTACAGATCAAAATGAAACCATTACGGTAACACTCGAGAATTCCGGCTTTGCAATGATTATTCGCGATGTTACTGCTATTGCCGGTGACGATATTCTTGTTGAGCTCGAAATAAATAATGAAGATTCTTTTATTACATTTCAGGCTGATATTTTGTTACCCGATGGTTTTGGATTTATTGAAGGCTCAGCGCAATTAAATCCTGAACGAATAACCGACCATTCAACCACTGCCCATGTTTTACCCGAAACCAATATATTGCGTTGTTTAGCTTTATCGCTTACTAATGATAGTTTTATTGGAAATTCCGGTGTTATTGCTTCTTTTATGTTGACCACCCCAACAACTCCGGGAATATACGAACTTGTTCTGATAAACGGAGGACAAA